>NZ_QORY01000008.1:0-686735 GCF_008368755.1 Bacillus sp. AR2-1 | reverse complement strand
CAAGGTAACACTGGTGCCACTGGACCTCAAGGCGTTCAAGGTAACACGGGTGCTACTGGACCTCAAGGCGTTCAAGGTAACACGGGTGCTACTGGTGCCACTGGTATAAGGAGCTACTGGACCTACTGGACCTTCTGGTGGACCTACTGGACCAACCGGGCCTACTGGACCTAGCTTCCCTGTAGCAACAATTGTTGTTACAAACAACATTCAACAAACAGTACTCCAATTTAACAACTTCATTTTTAATACTGCAATCAACGTAAACAACATTATCTTCAATGGCACAGATACAGTTACTGTTATCAACGCTGGTATTTATGTCATTAGCGTATCCATCTCTACAACTGCACCAGGATGCGCCCCACTTGGAGTAGGAATTTCAATAAATGGAGCAGTCGCAACTGACAACTTCTCTTCAAATCTAATAGGCGACTCACTTTCATTCACTACGATCGAAACATTAGCTGCCGGCGCAAACATTTCCGTCAAACCTACCCTTAGCGAAATTACAATTCCTGAAACAGGAAACACTAACATTCGCCTTACTGTATTTAGAATCGCTTAAATTTCACTATGTATCGTTTATGGCAAATAAAAAAAGAGCGAGAAATTCGCTCTTTTTTTTGTTATGTACAATAATTCATTACTACTCTAATTCAATTGAAACATTTTTTTGTGGTACAAATGTAGAAATTGCATGTTTATAAATAAGCTGTTGCTTACCTTCTGTTTCCAGTAGGACTGTAAAATTATCAAATCCTTTAATTAATCCACGAAGCTGGAAACCATTTAATAAGTACAGCGTAACAAACGTATTTTCTTTACGGAGTTGATTTAAAAACTGATCTTGAATATTGATTGATTGCTTCATGTCGAATCCTCCTCTTTTTCTCTACTTACTATTATTCGACTTTAGTTGTAACTTTCCTTCTATGTATCGTAAAATTTCTGACGTTTTTTCACCGCCTGTAACATCAAACCACGTGACATCCATCTTATTACGGAACCACGTTAATTGACGCTTTGCATAACGACGTGAATTCGTCTTTAATTGTGATACCGCTTCTTCTAAAGAGACACGATCCTCAAAATAATCATATATCTCTTTATACCCAATCGCTTGAATAGATTGACAATCTCGTATCCCTCTATTATACAATCCTTCTACTTCTTCTAATAACCCTTGGTCCATCATTATATCAACTCGTAAGTTAATGCGATCGTATAGCATTTCTCGATCCATTGTCAAGCCAATCAAGGAAACATCGTATAATAACTCGTTTTCTTGTTTTTCAAGTTGATCACTCATTTTTTCACCCGTCGTGTGGAAAATTTCTAACGCTCTAATAACACGACGTACATTATTTGCATGAATACGCTCAGCACTTTCTGGGTCTACTTCTTGTAATTTCTTATGTACATATTCCACACCACGTTCTAATGCTAACTTTTCCATTTGTTCTCGGTATATAGTATCGCCAGCATCATCCGTAAACTGATAATCGAATAAAACAGATTGTATATACAGACCAGTTCCACCAACGATAATTGGCAATTTACCACGCTCTGTAATCTCTCGAATATGCTTACGAACACGTTCTTGAAATTCGGCAACAGAAAATGAGTCTTCCGGATTTTTTATATCGACCATATAATGCGGAATTCCATCCATCTCTTCTTTTGTCACCTTTGCAGTTCCAATATCCATCGTACGATAAATCTGCATGGAATCTCCACTTATAATTTCACCATTCAACGCTTTGGCAAGATCAATACTTAACTTCGTCTTTCCAACAGCAGTTGGTCCAATGATGACAGCAACTTTTTCACGTTGCACTTCTCCCATATCATTCAACTCTCTTTATGTAATGTACTCCATCTATTGATTATATCCAATCTTACCAATTTTAACGGCATGATTGCAAGTTCTTTCATTCCGGTACATGAAATTACAAATAAAAAAGAACATAGTTTGTCCAATTCCGCATATACATGATTAAAAATACCTTCGAGAGGATGAGTTGACTATGAAACAATCCACCATCAATTTTTCATCTTTAACAAAAGACCTTATTTTAGCTACTGCTACAAAAGAACAAAATTGTTCACAAGAAGAATTATATTTCGCCTTAAATTGTTTGCTACGTTCTTTTCATTCTACTCTCCAAGAAACAACATTACATCCAGAAAATAAAAATACAGAGTATATACAAAATCAATTTTGCAGTGCATATAAAATTATTACAGGTAAAACTATTTATCCTTTTCAATAATCCATAAAAAGCGGTTGCCTACATACTTTCAAGCAACCGCCTTTTATATTAATACATATACACTATTTGATTACTTTCACTTTTACAGATTTGCGCCCCCAGCTATCGGCACTACCATCTGAACCGACTAATACATCAATACGATTTCCTTTAATCGCACCACCAGTATCTCCAGCAATCGCTTCTCCATATCCTTCTACCCATACTTTTGATCCAAGCGGAATTACTTGAGGATCAACAGCAATTACTTTCATATTCGGATTTGCTGTTAAATCATGCCCCATTGCAGTTAATACACGACCACCATACGTACCATTCTCACTTGGATGCGCTGTATACGCTGTCGCTTCTACTGTTATTTCACGTCCACCAGCAGGTGCACTTGTTTCAGTAGATTTCGTAACTTGTTTCGTAGTTGACTGCTGTTTTGCCACAGGTTTACTTGATTCTACATTTTTAACAGACTCTTTGCTTTTAACTACTTTATTATTTTTAACCGGCGTATTTACTCTTACTGGCGCCTCTTCTTGCGTTACAACTTCTTTCTTTTCAATTACAGGTGCCGTCCCTGTTAAAAATGGCATGTGAACATATCCTGTTTTTCCATTATAGTCAAATTGTAACCATTCATTTTGAACTTGATTTGTCGTTTCAATTACATCATCTTTATTCAGTTTACCAAGAATTTCAGAGTCAGTATTCGCTCCAGCACGAACATTTAACACGCCCGGCGTTACATAATATGTACTTTTTGTAAATTCAGCACTTACAAACGCTTCTTTACCATTTAATTTAATTTTTGCCCATCCGTTTTCTGTATTTATAACATCTAATTTATTTCCACTTAACATTTTACCTACAAGCTTTGACTCTACAGTTGGGTTTTCTCTAACATTTAATACGTCTGTTGTTACAATCGTTTCTGCTTTCGCAGAACCTGCAAAAATCCCAAGACCAAAAACTGCCGCCGTTGCTATACCTAATAATTTTTTCATGAATAGCCTCCATTTGCTTTGTTTTCGTATTTTCATTATAGCAACAGATTTTTAGGATTTTTAGAAATCACACAATTACAAACCATTCGTAATACACGATTAATGAGTTGTAACATAAATTTCCATATTAATGAATTCCATTTCTAATAGAATCCCCAATAGTTTTCATATATTTTCCACATACTAGCCCAGAATTTTTTTCCAAAAAAAATTACAGTATTACTTTTTTGTTACAAAAAAACCATATTTCATTACATCTTTTACCAAAATTCATCATTCTCCAATTATTAATCTCCTTTTTTGTAATAAAAAAGAGCAGCTAATAAAAGCTACTCCTTTTTCATGTGTTATTTAACTTTCTTTTTCCAAATCCCCATCATAAGAGCTGAAATAACTGTCCCTATGAATATCGAGAAAATATATAGCACCGGTTTATTTACTAATGCGATAACAAACAATCCACCATGCGGTGCTGGTAATGTAATTTGGAATAACATAGATAATGCACCCGCAATACTTGAACCAACAACACAACTTACTATTACTCGAATCGGATCTGCAGCTGCAAATGGAATCGCACCTTCTGTAATAAACGATGCTCCCATAATATAATTTGTTAAACCAGATTTACGCTCTGCTTCAGTAAATTTTGATTTAAAGAAAGTAGTTGCGAATGCAATCGCTAATGGTGGCACCATACCACCGGCCATAACAGCAGAGTGTACGCCAAAGTTCTGCGCTTCTATTGCAGCAATACCAAATGTAAATGCAGCTTTATTAATTGGACCACCCATATCAATTGCCATCATACCACCTAATATAAGACCTAGTAATATAGCATTTGTACCGTTCAAACCATTTAACCATCCTGTTAACATTTCATTCAATGCTACTACAGGCGGAATTACTACTTTTTGCATAACAACTCCTGTAATCAACAATCCAAAGACCGGATATAACAATACAGGTTTAATTCCTTCTAACTGTGCTGGTAATCCTGAAAATAATCTTTTCAATCCTAAAACAACATACCCAGCTAAGAAACCAGCAATTAATCCCCCTAAAAATCCAGCATTCGCATGTGCTGCTAAAAATCCACCGACAACACCAGGCATAAATCCTGGACGATCAGCAATAGAACTCGCAATAAATCCAGCTAAAATTGGTACGAGGAATAAAAACGCACCTGTTTTGCCTCCACCAATAGACATTAACAATTCAGCCAATGGTCCTTCTGCTTTTATACCACCAATCCAAAATGCTAGTGCAATTAAAATTCCTCCACCCACAACGAATGGAAGCATATTACTTACACCGTTCATTAAGTGCTTATAAATTCCTAACCCTTTTTCTTTCTCTGTACTTTCTGTCTTCCCATCTTCCTTTATTCCATTAAAGATTGGCGCGTCTTGTTTTACAGCTCGATTAAGAAGTGTTTCCGTTTTTCTAATCCCATCAGCGACTGGCACTTGAATAACATGCTTCCCAGCAAAACGGTTCATTTCTACTTGTTTATCTGCGGCAACAATAATAGCTGTTGCTCGTTCAATGTCCTCTTTCGTTAAAGCGTTTTTTATACCTGTTGATCCATTCGTTTCAACTTTAATCGCTATTCCTAGCTCTGCTGCTTTTGCTTTCAAGCTATCCGCTGCCATATAGGTGTGAGCGATTCCAGTTGGGCAAGCCGTAACTGCTAGTACGTATGGTTCATTTCCTTCTGGTTTTGCAACTTCAATGTCTTCTTCTTCTTTTTCATTCTCTTTTTCATCAAATAAACGAAGAAGTTCCTCTTCATCCTTCGCTTCTAACAATTGCTTACGAAATCCTTCATCCATTAATAATGTAGATAGGCGCGATAACGTTTCTAAATGAGTATTATTCGCCCCTTCGCTCGCAGCAATCATAAAGAATAAATGTGCAGACTGCCCATCAAGCGATTCATAGTTGATACCGCTTACACTTCTACCAAAACAAATCGCTGGTTGCTTAACAGCTTTTGTTTTCGCATGAGGTATTGCAATCCCTTCCCCTATTCCAGTTGTACTTTGTGACTCTCGCTTTAAAATAGCTTCTTTAAATTCAGCTTTACTATTTAAACGATTTGCTCCGTCTAATTTCTCAACTAATTCATCTATGACAGCTTCTTTATTTGAAGCTGTCAAGTTCATAATAACTGTATCCCTTTTTAATAGTTCTGTAATTTTCATATGTTACTTCCCCCTATCGCTTAGTTACAATTACTTGCGACAATAATTCTTCTACTTTTTCTTTTTCACATAAATCAGCTGAAAATGCTGTTGCACTCCCTGTTGCAACGCCATATTGAAATGCCTTTTCAATATCTTTTGTCTGTTCATATTTACCTACAAATCCTGCAACGAGAGAATCTCCGGCCCCGACCGAATTAATTACAACACCTTTTGGAACAGTTGCTTCATATATACCTTCTGCCGTAAATAATAAAGCCCCATCTCCAGCCATTGATACGATAACGTGCTCTACACCTTGTTCAACTAATTTTCTTCCAAACGGTAAAACATCTTCTACTGTTGAAATCTCTACTCCGAATAACTCACCAAGTTCATGATGATTAGGCTTTAGTAAAAATGGTTTATTTTTAATTACATGCTGCAGCGCACTTCCACTTGCATCGACTACTACGCGAATACCTTTCTCAGCTCCGAGCGCTGCGATTGATTCATAAAAAGTAGTTGAGATAGACGCCGGTACACTTCCAGCTAGTACAACACAATCTCCCTGCCTCATACTTTCAATTTGTTTCATTAATTGTTCAAATTGTTCATTTGTCACATTAGGACCTTGCCCATTTAATTCTGTCTCTTCTTGCCCTTTTATTTTCACATTAATTCGGGAATCACCGTCTACTTGGACGAAGTTTGTTGTTACACCTTCCGCCTGTAATACATCTTTAATAAATCGACCGGTAAATCCACCAGTAAATCCAAGCGCTACATTTTCAACACCTAAACGATGAAGAACACGAGAAACGTTAATGCCTTTCCCTCCAGGAAATTTCATATCTTTCTCTGCTCGATTTACTGCTCCTAAATCGAAGGAATTAACTTGTACTACATAATCAATAGATGGGTTTAAAGTAACTGTATAGATCATTGTTTATCAGCCTCAATTACATTGGTTTGTCTTTTATATTTTTCTAAATCAATTTCTAAATAGTTTGTAATAATATTTGCTTCTTCAACATTGGCAATTTTCGCAAACGCAACTTCTGAAAACTTACTTTCATCAATTAAGAAATATCCTTCGTTTGCTAATGTTAATGCCATTTGTTTTAAAAGTGCCTCTTCTGGATCTGGAGTTGTAAAACCAAGCTGTTCATGCACACCATTCGCTCCTAAGAAACATTTATCAAAACGGTACTTCTGCATGCTTTCCTGTGCCATAGCACCAATTAAAGCTTTCGTCCTGCTTTTCATCATTCCGCCTAGTAAATACGCACGAATATTATTTTCAACTAAAGCTTCAATATGCATAAGTCCATTCGTAACGACAGTAACATCTTTATTTATTAAAAATGGAATCATTTCAAATGTTGTACTTCCTGCATCTAAATAAATGCAATCACCTTGTTCAACAATGCTAGCCGCATACTTCGCAATTTGTTGTTTTATTTGAATGTTTTTGGATGATTTTTCAACCATCGTTGGCTCTTGTCCTTTTCCTGTTAAAACAGCAGCACCACCATGAACTCTTTTTAATAACCTTTGCTTTTCCAATTGCGCTAAATCACGACGAATTGTTGATTCAGAGCTTTCTGTTCTTTCCACTAATTGCTGTAATTTAACAACCTTCTGCTCTTTTACAAGTTGCAATATCATTTGATGACGTTCAGGAGTTAACATTTTATTCACCTCTTCTTTGATTACAGTATAATGAAAACGATCACAAAAATCAACCATAAACATTCACAAATAACCAGAAACAGTCACAAACAGTTATAAACAACAAAAAAGAAACCCATTTGATTGTTATATCAAATGGGTTTCTTTTTTCGATTCACTTATAAAGAAGCTTTATATATACTTAAAACATCGTCTTTATTTAATTTTTTAAAGTTACCAAATTCACCATAAGCCATCGCTTTATCAGCCATTAAATCAATTTCATTTTCCCCAATACCGTAATCCGCTAACGTTACTGGTGCCTCAATTGAAGTCCAAAATTGACGTAACGCCTCAATTCCTTCTAACGCAATTTCTCGATCAGTCTTTTCATCTGTTTCTACATCGAATACGCGAATAGCGAACTGTTTAAAACGACTTACATTTTCATCTACAACACGCTTCATCCAGTTCGGGAATAAAATCGCAAGGCCACCCCCGTGTGGTATATCATGAACCGCAGAAACTGCATGTTCAATATTATGAGTCGCCCAATCTCCTTTTACTCCCATCGCTAAAATACCGTTTAACGCCATAGTACCGCAATATAAAATAGTTTCTCTATGCTCATAATTTTCTAAATCACTTAAAAGCTTAGGAGCAGTTTCAATTACTGTTTTTAAAACAGATTCACAATAACGATCTTGTAATTCTGTATTTGTTCCATGATGGAAATATTGCTCTAATACATGTGACATAATATCTACCATACCGTAAATTGTTTGATCCCTCGGCACAGACGCAGTATGAACTGGATCTAAAATCGAAAACTGCGGGAAAGTAACTGGGCTACCCCAGCCATATTTTTCATTCGTTTCCCAGTTTGTAATTACAGAACCAGCATTCATTTCAGATCCTGTTGCCGCAAGCGTAAGTACCGTACCAAATGGTAACGCCTCACTAGCAAATGCTTTTTTCGTTACAATATCCCATACATCTCCATCATATTTGCTACCAGCAGCAATTGCTTTCGTACAGTCGATTACACTTCCTCCGCCAACCGCTAATATGAATTCGACACCATTATCTTTACAAATTTGAATCCCTTTCTTTACAGTTGATACACGAGGATTCGGTTCAACACCTGTCAATTCAAATATTTCCGCATTTATATCTTTTAAAATAGAAATTACATTATCATAAATACCGTTTCTTTTAATGCTGCCTCCCCCGTATACGAGAAGAACTTTTTTACCGAACTGTGGAATTTCAGTTTTTAACTGTTCCAATTGACCTTTACCGAAAATAAGTTTCGTTGGATTACGAAATACAAAATTTTGCATATCCCTTTACCATCCCTTCTATATGAAAAGCAACTATACTTTTGTATACCATATTTTTTTCATTTCACAAAAATATTTGCCTAACAAAAAAAATCCCAGCCTAAAGGCTGAGATTTTTTATTGATAATAAGGTGAGATCATTAAGTAAACAATAACACCAGATAAACTTACATATAACCAAATTGGCATCGTCCAACGTACAATTTTACGATGACGTGTTAATTGATTTGTAAAACCAAATACAAGTGCAAACAATGCAAGTGGTACAATAATTGCTGCCAGGATAATATGTGTAATTAAAATGATGAAATACACATATTTAATGAATCCTTCTCCGCCAAAATGTGTTGCTGGCGCCAAGTAATGATACGATAAATAAGAAACACAAAATAGCAACGTCGTTGTAAATGCTGCTAAGATGAAACCACGGTGCATTTTCACATTCTTCTTAATAATAGAGTATAAAGCTGCTAATAAGAATACGAACGTAAAGCTATTAAAAATTGCATTTAACATTGGTAAAATTGTTACATCAAAATGTACTTCTCCTTCATAGCCAACAGGTCCAAAGAACAAAAATAAAATAATCGCATTTACAATTACAGAAAGCGTTATCACAATAGGAGCATAGCTTTTCTGATTAGTTGATTGATCCACCAAAATGGTCACTCCTCTTCCTTCAAATATGTATACGTAACCTCACTATTTTAACATATTATTCACAGTGTAAATGTGACAATAGTTTGACACAGTAAGACAGCGCAAAGAAAAAAATCCTTCTTAATAAAACTTCTTAAGAAGGATTTTATCGCTTTATTATTTAAATAGCAATGTAATTAGTTTTTGTTAAAAAACGTATTGCTATATGCTTGATAAATTTCAGACACTTGATATCCCATTAAAGAAATTGCTGTTAATGAAAAGAAACCAATCATAAGAAATCGAAACCACATATAAATCTCCCCCTTGTATTTAGCTTAAAAAGCAGTCGCTATATTACAAGTTGAATGGCACTCTTCATCGTCACTTTCCTTTTTCTTTACAATTGCTGTTATAAATCGAATCATAAAGAAAATCACAAAAGGAAACTGTTCGTAATTTACCTTGGCATAGTTTGGCAACGGCTCGCGCTGCACATCGAACGGAGATGAGAAGGAATAGAACATACCTTGCTCTTCCATATATACAATTACAATTTTCATACAAAACATTATTCCTAGAAATGAAACAATATCTTGCCATTCTGTCGTATATAACAAGTTATACAGCTCTAGTACGTACTCTTCCATCGTCATCCCCCCTTCCTTTTTTACCATTTTGCTCGCCTTCATATAAAAAGTCAAGAAAAAAGTTTATATTCACTATGACAATAGTAATTACTTGTTTCTATGATTATATATGATTCTTTTATAGCAATGATTGGGTGTAACTCTCTTCTAAAACAAGAAATTAGAATCGAACAGATTCCTCATTCTTGCTTTTAGGATTCAACAATGTACTATTTTTATTTCTATTAAAAATAAAATAAGAAATTATTATAAGAACAGTAACAAGCATTGTTAAAAGCGCTTGTGAACGTAAAGATTCAATTGCGAGCATGGCAACTAAAACTGCTATAATCGCAGTAATTGTAACATATGTTACATATGGAAAAAGCCACATTTTGACTTTCAAATTTTGTTGTTCCGCTTTCCCCATTTTTTTACGTATCTTGAAATGTGAAACTGCTATAACGAGATAAACGAGTAACGCAATCCCGCCAGATGCATTCACTAAAAATAAAAATACTTTATCTGGAGATATGTAACTAAAAACAACTCCAATGTAAGCAAAGAAAGTTCCAAATAAAACCGCCCGAACTGGAACACCACTACTATTCAATTTCAAAAATGTCTTTGGCGCGTCTCCTCTTTCTGCCATTGAAAAAAGCATTCTTGAGTTCGTATATAAACCCGAATTTAAACAAGAAAGTACAGCTGTTAAAACGATAAAGTTCATAATTTGTGCTGCCGCTGGTATCCCTATATGTTCCAGCACCGCCACAAACGGGCTTTTTAGTATGTTCGCTGAATTCCACGGAAGGAGTGTAACAACTACAGCAATCGATCCAATGAAAAATACGAGAATACGCCAAATTACACTATTTGTTGCTGTTTTTACTGCTTTTACAGGTTCGGCAGACTCTCCAGCGGCTACTGCGACAATCTCTGATCCCATAAATGAAAATATAACGACGGTAATTCCAAGTAGCACCGAACTTATACCATTTGGCATAAATCCTCCTTGCCCTACTAAATTCGAAGTGCCAGGTGCTTCCGTTCCTGGTACAAATCCTAAAATAACAGCGAGTCCAAGACAAAGGAACAAAACGATACTTATTACTTTAATAAATGAAAACCAATATTCAAACTCTCCAAATGATTTCACCGAAAAAACATTCGTCAATGTTAATAAAATCGTTAATATTAAGCTCAATAACCAGAGCGGGATTTCTGGAATCCAATATTGAATAATACCAGCACCTGCTGTAGCTTCTATCGCAATAACAATTACCCAGAAAAACCAATATAGCCACCCAATTGTATAACCCGCCCATGGACCAATTGCTTCTCTTGCATATGTTGCAAATGAACCACTTGTCGGGTTAATAGCTGCCATTTCCCCTAGCATTCTCATAACGAAAATGACTAGAAGTCCTGCTAATGCATATGAAACGATAGAACCTGGCCCTGCTGAATGCACAACCGCACCGCTTCCAACAAACAAACCAGCTCCTATTACGCCACCAATGGAAATCATTGTAATGTGGCGTATTTTGAGGTCTTTCTTAAGATTTTTATCCAACTCTTGTACATCCCCTTCCAAACTTAATTTTGAAATTTACCCCGTATTAACGGACAGTAAGACCCCCACCTCAAAATTCAGCGGAAGCAAAGAAGTTAGGTGGGAATCTACTGCCCGTAAAAGCCCGATTGGTGAGGGCTGATAATCAGCGGGGGATGAACAAAGCCCCACTGATTAAAGTTTCACTTTATGTAAGAGTATTATGCGAAAAATCTTGTCCTATACTTTAAAATATATCAAAATATTCTGAATTTAACAATCATAATTCGACCTCCTCCAAAAATTATTACATTAGGTTTAATAATTTTCCATACACAATTGTTGAGAAAATTATAGTCACCTTACAAAAGTTCAAATTTTCAGATATTATGAAATAAACAAGATTATACATCTAGACAACTTTTTGTATAGGAGTGTTGATATGTTAAACAAGTTCAAATTTATTTGTTGTACTTTAGTAATTTTCTTACTGCTACCGCTAGCTCCCTTCCAAGCACAAGCTGCAAACAATTTAGGATCCAAATTACTCGTTGGATACTGGCATAACTTCGATAACGGTACTGGTATTATTAAATTAAGGGACGTTTCACCAAAATGGGATGTAATCAATGTATCTTTCGGTGAAACTGGTGGTGATCGTTCCACTGTTGAATTTTCTCCTGTGTATGGTACAGATGCAGAGTTTAAATCAGATATTTCTTATTTAAAAAGTAAAGGTAAGAAAATAGTTCTTTCAATAGGTGGACAAAATGGGGTCGTTTTACTTCCTGACAATGCGGCTAAGAAACGTTTTATTAATTCCCTACAATCTCTGATCGATAAATACGGTTTTGATGGAATAGATATTGACCTTGAATCAGGTATTTACTTAAACGGAAATGACACTAATTTTAAAAACCCAACTACTCCTCAAATCGTAAATCTTATCTCAGCTATTCGAACAATCTCAGATCATTACGGTCCAGATTTTCTATTAAGCATGGCTCCTGAAACAGCTTATGTTCAAGGTGGTTATAGCGCATACGGAAGCATCTGGGGTGCTTATTTACCGATTATTTACGGAGTAAAAGACAAACTAACATACATTCACGTTCAACACTACAACGCTGGTAGCGGGATTGGAATGGACGGTAATAACTACAATCAAGGCACTGCAGACTACGAAGTCGCTATGGCAGATATGCTCTTACATGGTTTTCCTGTAGGTGGTAATGCAACTAACATTTTCCCAGCTCTTCGTTCGGATCAAGTCATGATTGGACTTCCTGCAGCACCAGCGGCCGCTCCAAGTGGCGGATATATTTCTCCAACTGAAATGAAAAAAGCTTTAGATTATATCATTAAAGGAATTCCTTTCGGAGGAAAGTATAAACTTTCAAATCAGAGTGGCTACCCTGCATTCCGGGGCCTAATGTCTTGGTCTATTAATTGGGATGCAAAAAACAACTTTGAATTCTCTAATAACTATAGAACATATTTTGATGCTATTCCCTTGCAAAAATAATAAAAAACAACAATAGGTTACATAACCTATTGTTGTTTTTTATTTATGTAAATTACTTTTTCACTTCTACATGATGAAAAGATTCTTTTCCATCTCTACATAACACTTTGAATTCTCTAATAACTATAGAACATATTTTGATGCTATTCCCTTGCAAAAATAATAAAAAACAACAATAGAACCTATTGTTGTTTTTTATTTATGTAAATTACTTTTTCACTTCTACATGATGAAAAGATTCTTTTCCATCTCTACATAACTATTTACAATACTTAAAAGTAATTTGCCACGAAACCATTTCGTTATATAAACTTTCCAATTCTTTATGCCATGTTTCTACCATAGAAATTCCCCTTTCCTTTTTAACACTTTAAATAAAAATCACATAACATTCTGTATTTACCCAATAAAAAAAGAGAACTTTCTCTGAAAGTCCTGTTACTACTCTAAAATAGTCTAGTTGCTATTTTGCTTTAACACAAATACTGAAAGTTCAGGTACACTCCAAAATCTAACAGGCATTCGGGTTGTCCCAATACCACGATTTACGTATAAATGTAACGGCTTATTCTTCCCTTCTAATTCATACATACCTTCAACATGACTCTCAGCTAATTTTGTAGTAATTAATGGACCTATAAAAGGAATTTGAACTTGTCCCCCGTGACTATGTCCTGACATTTGAAAATCAACTGGGTAACGAGCTACTTTGTCTACAACATCCGGCTCATGTACTAAGAGCATATTAAAATCTTGTTGCCTTACTTGTTTTAAAGTCGCGTCTATTTGCGGCTTCCCTAATAAAAAATCATCCAAACCTGATATTGTAATATATTTGCCATTTTCCGCATTAATTTTATGCACTTCATTTACTAACACAGAGAAACCAGCTTCCTCCATATACTTTTTATAAAATAAACTACCTCCCCCGCCCCTATCATGATTCCCAAACACTGCATATTTCCCTAAGGGCGCATGTATTTTCTGCAAAATGCTTTGCGCTTCTTCTCTTTCTGCCTTATACGATCCAAACTTATCTATTAAATCCCCTGTAAAAACTACTATATCTGGATGTAACGTATTCATCTTCTCTACCAAATTTTCTAGTTGTTTCAATGTAAATTCTGGCCCTAAATGCACATCTGAGAATTGTAATATCTTTTTGTTATTAAACTCTTTAGGAATTGTAGAAGCTTCTATTTCATTCCACGTAACTGTTACTAGTTTTCGTTCTATTTCTGTCGCATAGAAATACAAACTTATTGAAATCATTACTATACTTATGAAACTGATTATACATATCTTGACGATTGATTTTTTTTGTTCTTTTTTTACATGATTCGTATTCATATTCTCACCTCTAGAAGTACTTTAAAGCCTTATTGTTACATTAATGTGACAACATGAACAATGTTAGCTATATCCAATTCTATCCTCATTCACTTTGACAAATTTATACAGAAGTCATAACATATTTTTATAATACATAGATTCTTAAAAATGTTCCTTCTATTCATTCTATCATTTTATTAAGGAGAGATTATTCATGTCTGTATTTACACCAGAAGAAATTACGGAACTTGCTGCGAATTCCGGAAGAAAAAAAGCTCATTTATCATTACTCCCTATGCTAATTCTCGGTTTTTTTGGTGGTGCTTTCATAGCATTAGGGTATTTACTCGATATTCATGTTATTGGAACAATGCCAAAGTCTTGGGGATCATTTACTAGTTTTCTAGGTGCCGCTGTATTCCCTATCGGTCTTATACTCGTTATTCTTGCAGGCGGTGAGTTAGTAACTGGCAATATGATGACCGTTTCAATGGCGTGGCTTCACAAAAAAATCGAATTATTTCACTTCATTCGAAATTTAGTTATTGTTACGTTTAGCAACTTCATAGGTGCTGTATTCGTTGCTTATTTTTTCGGTCATATCGTCGGATTAACAGAGGGAGCTTTTTTAGCGAAAACAGTTTCTATTGCGCAAGCTAAACTACAAGATACACCACTACAAGCCTTCATTTCTGCAATCGGATGTAATTGGCTCGTTTGTTTAGCTGTTTGGCTCAGTATGGGAAGTAAAGAATTTATCGGGAAGATTATCGGTATTTGGTTCCCAGTTATGACTTTTGTTGCGATTGGATTTCAACACGTTGTAGCCAATATGTTTGTCATCCCAGCTGCAATTTTTGCCGGTCATTTAACTTGGATTGAATATTTTCCAAACTTCATTTTTGTTTTCTTCGGAAACTTAGTAGGAGGTATGTTATTTGTAGCATTACCTTATTTCATATCCTATAATAAGAAACTCCCTTCCAATAAAGAGCAAACTGCATTAAAGAAAAAATCTGTATCCGCTTAAATTGAAAGTCTATACAGTGGCTCTAAAAAATATTACAAATTTCATTTTTTTTACGAATATATGTGCGTACACTTGTTCTCGAATGTTTTATACGTTATAATAACAACTTAAATAGCATTATTTACATATGAGGTGAAAAACATGAACAAAACAGAATTAATTAAAAACGTAGCACAAAATGCTGAGATTTCTCAAAAAGAAGCTACTGTAGTTTTACAAACTGTAGTAGAATCAATCACTAACACTTTAGCTGCTGGTGAAAAAGTACAACTTATCGGATTCGGTACATTCGAAGTACGCGAAAGAGCTGCTCGTACAGGCCGTAACCCACAAACTGGTGAAGAAATGCAAATCGCAGCTTCTAAAGTACCTGCTTTCAAAGCTGGTAAAGAACTAAAAGAAGCTGTAAAATAATGAAAAAATAGCCTTCTCGTTTATGAGAGGGCTATTTTTTTCATTACATAATTAGTAAAAATCTGACCATTATGCTGTTTCTTTTGTTCCTTTATGCAAATAAAACCTTTACTTTCAAAGAAAGGTTTTGCTGTAATACTCGCTTCTGTATATATATCCCCATGCCCCAAGTTTACTGCTTCTTTTTCTAACTTCTGTAGTATGTATGAAGCTATCCTTTTCCCTTGATAATCTTTATGTGTAAATAAACGATCTACGTAATGATCATCATTATAATCGCCAAATCCCACTATCACACTGTTATGATCCGCTACATAACTAATATTCTTCTCTAAAGAATTTAACCAATTTTCTCTATCTAGTCGCTCTGGTGCCCATGCCTGTAGCTGTAATACATTATAATCTTTTGCATTAATTGTATGAACTGTTTCATAGAACAACTGTAATACTTGTTCTAAATCCTCTTTATGGAATGTTCTAATGATCATATCTTTTAACATATATGAACCTCCTTACTAAACTATCATTTAACTTTTCTACCATCTAGTATTCAATATTTCTGCTTTATTATATCTTTTTTCTTTCTATATAAACAAAAAACAATACTTATTTCAAAGTATTGTTTTTCGTTTAAAAGCATATGCAATTACTCTCTAGATTTTTATTTTTTTAATTTCACTCTTTGCAGTCGTAATGCATTTAATACAACGGATACAGAACTAAATGCCATAGCCGCTCCTGCAACCCAAGGTGCTAAGAAACCGAACGCCGCAATCGGGATTCCTAATCCGTTATAAGCTAGTGCCCAGAATAAATTTTGCTTAATATTTCTTATCGTCATCTTACTCATAAAGATTGCATCAGCAATACTATTTAAATCCCCACGGATTAACGTAATATCTGCCGCTTCCATCGCTACATCCGTTCCTGTTCCAATTGCCATACCGATATCCGCCGTAGCAAGAGCAGGAGCATCATTTATTCCATCTCCAACCATTGCTACTTTCTTACCTTGTGCTTGGAGTTTTTTCACTTCTTCTGCTTTTCCTTCTGGTAATACTTCTGCAATTACGTGATCAATACCAACTTGCTTAGCGATCGCCTGAGCAGTTTGTGTGTTATCTCCTGTAATCATAACAACGTCTAGACCCATTTTCTTAAGTCTTGCGATAGCTGCTTTTGAAGTATCTTTTACAGTATCTGCAACGGCCACTATACCAGCATATTCTTTATTGATCGCAATAAGCATTGCTGTTTTTCCTTCTCGTTCTAGCTCTTCCATCGATTTAGCAACTTCTTCAATATCAATATCGAATTTCTTCATTAATCGACGTGTACCAATTAATAATTGTTTCCCTTCTACAACTGATTCGATACCGAATCCTGGAATCGCTTCAAACGTTTCTGAACTTGGGATATCAATTTTCTTTTCTTTAATTCCTTCTACAATCGCTTCTGCAAGTGGATGTTCAGAATTTTTTTCTGCCGCAGCGACTAAACGTAGTATTTCTTCTTCATGGAATCCATCTACTACAATTACATCTGTTAAAACAGGCTTTCCGTTTGTCACAGTACCTGTTTTATCTAGAATAACTGTATCTAATCGGTGCGTTGCTTCTAAATGCTCTCCACCTTTAAATAAAATACCATACTCAGCTGATCTTCCTGATCCAGCCATAATAGATGTAGGTGTCGCAAGACCTAATGCACATGGACAAGCGATAACAAGTACGGCTATCATTTTCTCAAGTGCTCCGCCAAAATCACCAGGTGTAACAAATAGCATCCACACTGCAAATGTGATAATAGCAATCACAACTACAACGGGTACGAAAATACCTGAAATTTGATCAGCTACTCTTTGAATAGGAGCTTTTGACCCTTGCGCCTCTTCTACTACTTTAATAATTTGAGCTAATGCAGTATCTCTTCCTACCTTAGTTGCTTTCACTTTTAAAAATCCATTTTTATTCATTGTAGAACCGATTACTACATCCCCAATTGTTTTATCAACTGGAATACTCTCACCTGTTAACATCGATTCATCTATTGCTGACTTTCCTTCTACAATTTCTCCATCTACCGGGATTTTTTCACCAGGTTTTACATAAACGATATCACCAGCTACTACTTCTTCGATTAAAATTTTCATTTCTGTTCCGTCTCGTAGAACAGTAGCGGTTTTCGCCTGTAATCCCATTAATTTTTTAATTGCTTCTGACGAGCGTCCCTTTGCCTTTGCTTCAAATAATTTACCTAAAATAATTAATGTAATAAGTACTGCACTCGTTTCAAAATACAAGTCTGTCATATGTTCCGAAGAACCAATCGACCTAATACTTAAATACACACTGTAAAAATACGCTGCCGACGTTCCAAGTGCCACGAGAACATCCATATTGGCACTTTTATTTCGTAACGCTTTATAAGCTCCAACATAAAACTGCCCACCAATGATAAACTGAACTGGAGTTGCAAGAACTAGCTGCACCCAAGGGTTCATAAGCATATCAGGTAAATAAATAAACGATGTAAATGAGAAATGACTTACCATTGCCCACAGTAACGGGAATGATAAAATAAATGAAATGATAAATTTCTTCTTTTGTCGCTCAATTTCTTGTAAGCGATGATCAGTTGATCCATCTTGCTCATCTGATTTCACTTCCAATTTATATCCTAATTTCGTAATTGCACTCTTCATTTCATTTACATTAATTTCATCAGGGTTAAAATCTACTGTAGCTGATTCCAAAGCGAAATTTACTGTCGCTCCGTTCACACCTTCTAACTTATTTAAACGCTTTTCTACTCTATTCGCACATGCTGCGCATGTCATCCCTGAAACAGTAAACTCAGCTTTATCACTTACAATTCCATATCCTAACGATTCAACTTTTTCCTTAAACTGTTGCGGATTTGTTTTTTGGGGATCATACATTATTTTTGTTTTTTCAAGTGCAAAATTTACATTTGCATCATGAACACCTTCTACTTTTTTCAGACCTTTTTCAATTCTATTCGCACATGCCGCACATGTCATTCCTGATATTTGAAGATTAGCCTCTTTCTGTTCATTCATGTCTCTCACCTCTATATACCCTCATAAGGTATAATTATTAACAAAATAAATCGTACTTCCTATAAAGTACGATTTATTTCCATATCTAAAAATAATTATTGAACATCGTATCCTTGATCTTCAATTACAGCTACGATATCTTTTAGTGTTACAGCAGACGAGTCGATAGTAACTTCAACAGTTCCTTCTGCTAATTGAACCTTCACTTGTTCAACACCGTTTAGTTCTTTCACACTGCTTTCAATAGAATTTACACAATGTCCACAAGACATACCTTCAACTTTTAATGTTAACTGTTCCATTTAAAATCCTCCTCTTGTTTCTTCATTGTTTGTTAATCACAATTACATCTTACCATACCCCCCTAAGGTAATCAATGGTTTTGTATCATGATTTTTCAATTATTTTCTAAAAGTTTATTTTACATACACTTTTTCACATCAATACCCCGAAATCTTATATGAAGGTAAACAAAAAACAAGCCAGTTACATACTAGCTTGTTTTTACGCTTTTGAAAAACGTTCAAATACAGTCATTAATTCTTCAATTGCTTCGTCACCATTGCCATCTTTAATAGCACCTGAAACACAATGACTTGTATGGTTTTTTAATACACCCATTCCTACTTTTTTCATCGCTGCATTAATCGCTGAAATTTGCACTAAAATATCCACGCAATAACGATCATTTTCAATCATATTTTGAATACCGCGGACCTGTCCTTCAATTCTCTTTAATCTATTTATAATCTGCTCTTTTTCTTTTTCTGATCTATGTGTTACCGCTTCATGCTCTTTATGATCCATAATTATCACCTTCTTAAAGTTTCTCTTCATCCAATAAAACAATTGCTTTTACGAGTATACCAATTATAGCATTAATTATCTACGTATGATACCCCATATGAGTATATTTCCGCTCTATGCTTATTCTTAACAACTTATTAGCTTCTCAGACTCAATTATTATGATACCCTTGCCTTTTTTTCAAAAAACAATAATAAGCAGGGATTATCCATCCCCGCTTATTATTCATCCACAAATATAAAAGTCTCAATTTTCACACGTGTAAATTGAGACTTTTTTCTTCCTATATATAATTATTGCTGATCACATACTTTTGTATCATTCACTACTGAAGTTCCTTCAACGGTTACCGTATGAAAACAATCATTTACACGAACTGTCACGACATTATCTTGCCGATCAATAACGTGATATTCATTAAAATTTTTATTCAGAGCACTGCGAATTTGTTCTCCTTCATAAATTGGAATGCCATGTGATAAAACCCAAATAAGCCCAGCGATAGCAAGAATAGTTTTCATACGATCTACCTCCTTGAGAATATAGTGAACTTTTAATCCATGCTGTTTCAGCTCTTCTAATCATGAATGGAATGAATCAAGCCTTTTTGGAAATAAGTTCATTTCGTCTATTTTATGTTTATGCTAATTGTGACCGAATTGTGACAACTTTTTGTCTCTTTAGACGAAAAGTTGAAACAAAACGTTCAAAAAAGACAATTCTACTTGCACAAACAAAAGGCTATGGAAAATTTACCATAGCCTTTTGTTTGCATTTTATTAGATATTCATTTCAATTTATACGTAACTAATAAACCTTAACCCTTTACTTAAAGAAGTCGGCACAACAGATGCGTGATTCTCCCCTTCAGCTTCATAAAACGTAAATCGAAACTGATCGTGTTCTACTCGGAGAAGGCGCTCTGATAATTCATTTGCCCCTATAACCATATGCTCCCGTTCTAGTGACCCAACTGTAAGGAACACTCCCGTTTGAAACTTGGCACTGTTTAATTCATTTATAAGATTCGCTTCTTTTTCAAGCACAGATTGATTATTCCACCAGATTGATGGACTACTAATAAAATAATTTTGAAAGGCATTTACGTTTGTAAATAATATATGTAAAGCAAATAAGCCACCTAACGAATGCCCAAATAATGTTTGCTTTCCTTTATCAATCTTATAATTATTTTCAATTTGAGGTTTCAGTTCTTCTTCCATAAAAGTAAAGAAGTTATGTGCTCCTCCTGTTTTAGGCCACGGTTTGCCATCTGGTTTTAAAGGCGCATCTTTTGAAATTACACTTGGCGTAAAATCATAACATCTTTCTTCTCCTGAAAATGCCTCTTCAATTGGATAACCAATACCTATTATAATGGCTGGTGAAACACCTGTTTTTTCCGCTCTAACTGATTGTATTTTAACCGCTTCATGGAATGTTTGAAAAAAGGCATTGCCATCTAATACGTATATAACAGGATATCCTGACTCTGGTGCTGGCCGCCTCGGCTTTGAAATATGAATTTGATATTCCTTACAGTCTAATTTTGAATACAGTTTCCACTGTTCTGTATTAGATGTAATAATCTGCTGTTTTTCAATAGTAGTATTCATCTTATATTCCCTCCTTCTTAACTCGTTACATATATCTCTACTTTCTCTTCTTGAAGTGCAACGCTATCGTATCCAAAACAAACAGGAGACCCATTATACGGATCAATCATGACACGCGCATCAATATGAAATACTTCTTTTAACACTTCATTTGTAATGATTTCTTCTGGGCTACCAGTTGTAACGATTTCCCCTTCCTTCATCGCAATAATTTCATCTGAAAACCTTGCTGCATGGTTAATATCATGTAGTACCATAACAACCGTACAATTATGTTCTTTATTTAACTTCTCCACAATTTGTAATACATCTAATTGATGAGACATATCGAGATATGTAGTTGGTTCATCTAGTAGTAACACTTCTGTCTCTTGTGCTAAAGCCATCGCTAGCCATACCTTTTGTCTTTGACCGCCTGATAAATTTGCAATTTGTCTCGTTCGAAATTCAGAAGTTTTCGTTATATCTAATGCCCAATCAATCATCTCTTTATCTTTTGAAGTTAACTTATTTACATTATTTCGATGTGGATAGCGTCCATAGGAAATTAATTCTTCCACTTTAAGTTCTCCTGGTGCAATTGGAGTTTGCGGGAGTAAAGCTAACTGCTTCGCAATTTCTTTTGTTGGAATCGTATTTAAATCCTGTCCTTGCAAATATACTTTACCGCTCTTTTGCTTTAAAATTCTTCCCATTGTTTTTAACAGTGTTGATTTCCCGCACCCGTTTGGCCCTATAATTGTCGTTACTTTTCCTTCTTGTATTTCCACATTTAAATCGCGAAACACTGTAAGCTTTTCATAACTCGTTTCTAAATTTTTTGCACTTAAAATACTCACTTTTATTCCTCCTCTTACGCTTTCGCCTTATAAAGTAAATATAAGAAATACGGTACACCGACAATAGAAATAACGATTCCAACAGGTAACTCTACAGGGGTGAAAACTGTTTTTGCAATAAAGTCTGAAGCTATTACAAGGAACATTCCGATTACTCCGCACGTAGGAATGATATGCTTATGCTGAATACCGACAAGCCTTTTTGCTATATGCGGTGCCATTAATCCAATGAAACCAATACTTCCTGAAACTGCAACACATGCACTTACAAGTCCGATACTACTTAATAGTAAAATAGATTTCTCTCTTTCTACTGAAACACCTAAACTTGTAATACTCGTTTCTTCCAATTGAAATAAATCTAATAAATAAGCTTTCTTTTGTATAAGCGGAATTAATATGATAAGCCACGGCAACATAGCAATAATATACTTCCAGTTTGCACTATATATACTTCCTGACACCCAAACTGCAGCCATCTCGAAATCAGTTGACTTCATTTTGAGTGATAAGTACATAGAAAATGCTCCAAATCCTGACCCAATCGCAATCCCTGTTAATAAAAGACGTTGGGAGTCTAGCTTACCGTTTTTCCATGAAAACAGATAAATGATGATAGCTGCACCTAATCCGCCGACTAAACCAAACATTGGCATCATCATAATAGACATCCAGTCTGTGCTCTTTAATTGCCCTTGAAAGAAAAACATAAAAATAACGATTGCTGTGCCGGCCCCAGCATTCACTCCTAAAATTCCCGGGTCTGCCAATCCATTTCTCGTAATCCCTTGAATAACAGCACCTGCAACGCCTAGGCCTAATCCTACTAGCCCAGCAATTACGATACGAGGAAGACGAAACTCAAAAATAACTAAATCATGGTCTGGTACTGGATCTATTCTAAAGAGTGTTTTAAATACATCTGTAATCGTAATATCAAACGTACCATTCGTTAAACTAATATAAATAGCACATAGTATTAAAAATACACTAATCCCCATCGTCATTCCGAAACGTTGACTTGAACTTTTAAGCATGTCTCTCTCCTCCTCTTGTACGAATTAAATAAAGGAAGAAAGGAATTCCAATTAAGGAGGTAACGACCCCAATAGGTGTTTCAAATGGATAGTTTACAAATCTACTTAAAACATCACATAACGCTAAGAAAACTCCACCAATAACGCCTGCACATGGCAAAATCCACTTATAATCTACCCCAATTATAAAGCGAGTAATGTGCGGAATAATTAAACCTACAAAACCAACTTTTCCTACTAAAGCAACTGCTGTTCCTGTTAAAAAGATAACTGATAAAATTGCCATCGCTTTAACTAGTTTTGTACGCTGCCCTAGATTAATAGAAACTTCTTCTCCTAAAGAAAGAATGGTAATAGATTTTGATATTAACAACGCTAAAATTATTCCGATTATCCCAAACGGTATCGTGATTTTAATGATATTAGGATCCACTTGGTCTAACTTTGCATTAAACCAAAAACTAACATTTTGAGAGATTTGGAAATATGATGCCATCGCGGCCGATACACTACTTAAAAATGTTCCAATAACTGTTCCGATAATCGCTAACCTAACTGGTGATAAGCCATTTTGAAGGAGCGAGCCAAAACCAAACACGATACCGGCTCCTAGTGCAGAACCAATCATTGAACATAAAACCATACCAATTGATGACATTCCCGGAAGAAAAATCATACAAAGTGTAATAACAAAGGCTGCCCCATCCGTCACACCCATAATAGAAGGGGATGCAAGATAGTTTCTTGTCATCCCCTGCATAAGTGCTCCTGATATGGCTAGAAATGCTCCAACTAAAAGAGCTGCAACTACCCTTGGTAAACGTGAAGTAATAATAATATTATGATTTACATCGCTTGAATCAAAATGAAATAATGCGTTCCACACTATTTCAGCATCAATACTCTTCGCCCCATACAAAATAGAAAATATAACTGTAAATAAGATGAGTATGGGTGCTATACATAATATAGTCACTGGTACTGCATTTGTTTTCTGCATATCATTCAACGCACCTTACTTATTGTATTATTTAGATAAATTTTTCACTGCTTCTTTTAAGAATGCTGTTTTACTCCAAGCAGTACCACCTTGTGCCATTGGGTCTACAACGTTTACAAATACTTTCTTTTCCTTCGCAGCATTCATACTTTGCCAAATTGGATTACTTTCAATTTCTTCTAGCACTTTCGGATTTTTATTTTCAGTTGTCTCATATTGTAAGAAAATATAATCCGGATTAAGTTCAGCAAGTTTTTCAAATGAAATTTTCTCTTGTGCTTTTACAGTTTTCAATTGTTCTGGAGCAGTTAATCCAAGATCTTTATAAATGACAGGGTTGAAGTATACTCCTTCTGGATATAGGAATAATTCGTTTGCTCTTAGTCTAATGACAAGTACTTTTTTGTCTTTTAACTTATCTCCTAGTTTTGCTTTTGCCTTTTCAGCGTCTGAATTGTAATCTTTAATAATTTTTTCTGCTTTATCTTTTTTACCAGTTAATTCTCCCATTAACTTTAAGTTATCTTCCCAATTTGTTGAAACGTGTGATACCGGGAATGTAGGAGCTACTTTCGTAAACTTTTCAGCTGTTTCTGCTGGGAATTTCGTACTTGATGTAATAACGTCTGGCTTTAATTGTAGTAATGTTTCAAAATTTGGTTGCATTTTCTCGCCAACAGATTTCGCACCCTCTAAATCTTTCTCAAGATACTTCGGTAATTTACCACCAACAGTAATGGCACCTACTGGCTTAATACCAAGTACCGCTGCATCTTCCATTGACTCTAAACTAGCTGTCGCAATTTTATCTACTTTTGCTGGTACTGTATATTCTTTACCTAAATATGTAATTTTTCTTTTTTCGTCTTTTTTCGTTTCCGTAGCTTTTGTCTGTTGCTTTTGTTCTCCTGAAGTTTTATCCGTACTATTGCATGCTGCTAGTCCTACACTTAAAACTGTAACCATCCCTAAAGTAAATAACTTCTTGTTCATCTTTATATAACTCCTCTCGAATTCTCAAACTATATTCTCAATAAAATTTAACTATATGAAACTTGTCTCACATATATATTTCATTAGATTAATAATTCTATCCAGAACTCATTCTCGTTCACTTCCCCTAAACTATAATTCTTTTACACCTCATCTATTGATAACACTTTTCATTGATAATGATTATCGTTACTAAGTATATATTTAATATGCAATTATTTCAAGAAAGATTTGAAAAATTTTAACAAACTGAATAAAAAAGAAGTATCCGCCTAATCTTAGGAAGATACTTCTTTTTTTAGAAATTTATATGTAATTCAACTGGGCAATGGTCTGATCCCATCACTTCACTATTAATTTTCGCCTCTGTTATTTTGTCTTTCATTCTTTCCGAAACAACAAAATAATCTAAACGCCATCCAATATTTTTTGCTCTCGCTCCCATACGATACGACCACCACGAATATGCACCTTCCTGATCAGGATACAGATAACGATACGTATCAATAAATCCTTCTTCTAAAATACATGTGAATTTCTCTCGTTCCTCATCAGAGAATCCAGGGTTTTTACGATTACTTTTTGGATTTTTTAAATCGATTTCTTTATGAGCAACGTTTAAATCACCGCAAAAAACAACGGGCTTTTTTTCATCTAATTGCTTAATATAAGCCCTGAAATCATCTTCCCATTTCATTCTGTAATCTAATCGTTCTAATCCTCGTTTTGAGTTTGGTGTATATAACGTTATCATGTAAAAATCTTCGAATTCTAAAGTAATAACTCGTCCTTCTTGATCATGCTCTTCAATTCCTAAACCGTATGTTACAGATAGCGGTTCTTTTTTCGAAAAAATAGCTGTTCCTGAATAACCTTTTTTCACAGCATAATTCCAGTATGTATAATATCCCTCTTGATTCAAATCAATTTGCCCATCTTGTAATTTAATCTCTTGTAAACAAAATATATCAGCATTTGATTCCTCAAGATATTCTAAAAATCCACCTTTTGCGATAACTGCTCGCAAACCATTTACATTCCACGAAATTAACTTCACCTATAGTCCTCCTCTTGATGTTCACTTTCAAATTTCATGCTATCACAAAATAGAAAAACAATCATATTTTCACCTTTGTAATCTTGCTCTTACATTTGTGAATACATACATACGCACTTTATTCAGGTTATACTAATTTCAGAGGTGATGTTCTTTGCACAATGAAGGGATTACGTTAACAAATGAGCATTGGCAAGCAATTATTCATAATGATTCTTCCTATGATAGTAAATTCTTTTATGCTGTGAAATCAACCGGAATCTTTTGCCGACCGTCATGCAAATCAAGAATACCGAATAGAAACAATGTACGAATTTTTCATCATGCAGAGCAAGCATTAAGCGAAAAATTCCGCCCTTGCAAACGTTGTAAACCAAATGGGCTCACTTTACCTAATGAAGAGTGGGTAGAACAAATTAAAGATTATATCAAAAAGCACTTTGACGAATTATTAACTCTCAACATACTTGCTGAAATATGTCATGGTAGCCCATTTCATTTGCAACGCACTTTCAAAAAAGTAACAGGAATAAGTCCAATAGAATATATACAGCAGTTTAGGATTGTTAAAGCGGCAGAACACCTTTTACACACAAATCAATCCATTAAAGAAATTAGTACTGCTGTCGGGATAAAAAACCCAGAGTATTTCGCAACTTTATTTAAAAAGAAAACCGGATTCACTCCTACTGAATATCGAAAAAAGAACGAAATGAAAGAAGGATAAAATAATGAATTCCTCCAAAAATAAATTTATATATTGGACGCTACTTACACATGAAAATTGGCAGTTTCATATTGCTGCAACTGAAAATGGACTATGCTTCATTGGATCACAAGATGAAAAATTTGAAGAACTAAATATATGGGCTAGAAAGAAATTGCCACAACATATATTGGCATGTAATCCAGATTACCTACAATCATATACGAAAGAAGTTATCGAGTATTTAGAAAGGAAACGAGAAACTTTTACATTCCCTATCGATGCTTACGGAACTGATTTTCAATTATCTGTTTGGAATACGGTACGTGAAATTCCTTATGGGGAGACATATTCTTATTCAGAAATTGCCGAAAGAATGCAAAAACCTACTGCTGTGCGTGCCGTTGCTACTGCTATTGCTGCCAACCCTCTTCTCATTACAATTCCTTGCCATCGTGTTATTGGAAAGAATGGTAAACTAACCGGTTTTAGAGGTGGATTAGAAATGAAGAAAGTGTTGCTTACATTAGAAAAGTCTCCGGTAGAATGCATATGACAGCAAAATATACTAGCACATTAACTTTAGCAGTTCCAACAGAATTTAGTTTCCAAGAAAATTTACGCTATCTATCACGTTCTAACAATGAATGTATGTTCCACATTGAAGATAACAAAATTTATAAAGTTATCCCTGTTCAGGATGTACATCCTTTAGTTGAAATTAGTATGAACTCGGATGATAATATTCAAATACGTTTTTTAGAAGAATCATATACGTCTGAAGAATCGATATGCGAAGCTGTAGCTCACTATGTAAAAGAGTGGTTTGATTTAACTACTGATTTAGCTCCCTTTTATACATTAGCTAAACATGATGTACTCCTTCAAGGACCAATTGAACAATATTATGGGCTTCGTACTTTAGGTATTCCAGACTTATTTGAAGCACTTTCCTGGGGAATTATCGGTCAGCAAATTAATCTCACATATGCTTATACACTAAAAAGAAGATTAGTCGAACACTTTGGAAATTATGTAGAATGGAACGATAGTAAACATTGGATATTCCCTTCTCCTGAAACGATTGCCAATTTACATGTAGAGGATCTCAAAAACTTAAAAATGACGACTAGAAAATGCGAATATGTAATAGGTATTGCAAAGCTTATTACAGAAGGAAAATTATCAAAAGAATCTTTACTGCAAATACAAGATGTGCAACAAGCTGAAAAACAATTAACTGCTATACATGGTATAGGACCGTGGACTGCCAACTATGTTTTAATGCGCTGCTTACGATTTCCTTCCGCTTTTCCCATTGACGATGTTGGCTTGCACAATGCAATTAAATATATAACAGGTTCTGAAAGTAAACCGACTAAACAGGAAATAAAAGATTTTGCGGCAAATTGGACCAACTGGGAGTCTTACGCAACTTTTTATTTGTGGCGAGTATTATACTAAAAAACCAAGTAGCGCATCCGCACTACTTGGTTTTTTTTAAGCTTGTTCTTCGAAGCGTCTTGCGATTTCCACAATAACTTGAACAGCTTTTTCCATCGTATCCACCGAAACATATTCAAATTTACCGTGATAGTTTTCACCACCTGTGAAAATATTCGGCGTTGGTAATCCCATATACGATAATTGTGATCCATCTGTTCCACCACGAATCGGGTGAATGTTTGGTTCGATATTTAAACTTTTCATCGCTTCATATGCAATATCAACAATTTCTCTCACTGGTTCGATTTTTTCAAGCATGTTATAGTATTGATCATTCATTTCTAAAACGACTGCATTTTGTCCATACTTCTCTTGCATTTGCTTCACAATATTTTCAACGTTATGTTTACGCGCCTCAAAATTTTCACGATCAAAATCTCGAATAATATAATACGCTTTACTTTGCTCAACATCACCATTTAATGAAAGTAAATGATAGAATCCTTCATAGCCTTCTGTATATTCTGGTGCCTCTTCTACTGGTAAGTGCCCATTAAACTCCATAGCAAGTTTAGTTGCATTACGCATTTTATTTTTCGCTGTTCCGGGATGTGTATTCGTTCCGTTAAACGTTAACTTAGCACCTGCAGCATTAAAGCTTTCATACTCTAAACCACCTAATGGACCTCCATCCATCGTATAAGCACATGATGCACCAAATGCTTCTACATCGAAATGCGCTGGCCCACGACCAATTTCTTCATCCGGCGTAAATGCTACTCTTATTTTCCCATGTTTAATTTGCGGATTATGTATTAAATAGTTCATTGCAACCATAATTTCAGTTAGACCAGCTTTATCATCTGCTCCTAGAAGTGTCGTACCATCCGTTGTAATAATCGTATGTCCTTTATATGATGGTAATTCTGGAAACTGTTCTGGCGTTAACACAACATTTAGCTCTTCATTTAACGTAATTGCATTGCCATCAAAATTTTCATGAATTTGTGGTTTTACGTTTTTCCCTGTAAAGTCTGTTGCCGTATCTAAATGTGCTAAAAAGCCGATTACTGGAACATCCTTATTCGTATTAGCAGGAAGTGTTGCCATTACATACCCATTATCATCCATTGTTACTTCTGTTAAGCCAATCTCTTTTAACTCTTCCACTAATAACTTACCAAACTCAATTTGTCCAGATGTTGTTGGTACTGTATGACTTTCTTCATTCGATTGTGTATCAATCTTTACATATCTCGTAAATCTTTCAATAAGTTCTTGTTGCAAACTCATTCACTCCCTTTTATGTTTCTCTCTCTATTATAATCCTTAAAACGAAATATTTTAACTTTTTTGACTGCGAATATATATTTCATTTGTATTTTAGCAATTTTAAATAACAACTAAAAAGTCTTAATATTTGTACATTAAAAATCTTACATGTAATATACATAATTATAAAATATAGGAGGTATTAAAGATGAGACTAACTCTCTTTCGCTATTTTCTTTTTTTCTTAGGGTTAATTTTTTTTGGCCTTGGAAATGCTCTTGCAGTCAAAGTGAAATTTCTCGGTTTACATCCTTGGGAAGTTTTAAATATGGCTCTCTACCAAAGATTTGGATGGACCATTGGTACGTGGAGTGTCATATGTGGATTATGTCTCGTTCTCATTTCTTTATTAGTAGATCGAAAATATATAAATGTGGGCACATTTTTAAATGCACTACTTATCGGTCCCATTATGGACTTTTTCTTACAATCAAACATTCTTCCAAACGCTAGTGATTATTTATGGATAAACTTACTCATTTTATTTGCTGGGATTGCAATTACAGGTATTGGGGGAGGGATGTATGTTGCGGCTGGGATTGGTGCTGGCCCTCGAGATGGATTCATGCTTACTATTTCCGACAAAACAGGGCTATCTATTAGCCGTGCTAGAATCATAGTAGAATGTGTTGTACTAGTTATTGGATTTATGCTAGGAGGTCCTGTTTTCATCGTAACTTTTCTTTACACCTTTATTCAAAGTCCGATCTTTCAGCAATCATTTAAGATGTTTCAAACCCTCTTACATACTTTACATAACAAAGAGAAAGTTAATGAACATATTTAAACTACAACTTAATACAAAGTATTCACCCTATTTACGATTCTCACCGCAAATAGGGTGTTTCTTTTTTCATCTCACAATTTCAGAATATATACTACTCATTTACAATAAAAGTATATACATCGTCATAAATACAGCCATTTACTTTAATTACATACTTCCCTGGTTTACTAAAACGAATTGTGTAATTATTTAACTGAATTGCTTCTTTATCTCCAGAAAGAATATCAATACTTCTACCACTCAATACATAAAATTCACTTTGATTCATCGTTACATCAATCGCATTGAAATTTCCTTCTTTCACCTGCTTTGTTTCCGCAGCGCTTACACTTGGTTCTAAAAACAGTAGTCCACTTAATCCAACCGTACCTGCTAAAGCTACTCCCGCAAACTTTTTAATCTTTTTCATCACATTGTCCTCCTTATAAATTTTGTATAAAGGTGATTTTCCCCTTTACACCACAAAGCCTATATGTAATGAAATGAAAAGTAAACGGGGACCGTAAGACAAAATTCTACATCTTTTTTTCCAATTGAATAGAAATCCAACGTTTGGAGTTTTGTCACATTTTAAATTGTTTCCTTAACCCAACTTCCATTTATATTATTCAGAAATTGAATAATTACTTATTGATTTAAGATTCTAAAAATAGTTGATAAAAATGCTTTCTATAAAAAAAGTATATTTTATAAGTACGAATTAAAACACACTCCATATATTCAGTTTCATTCTCCTATCCATAATTTTTTTACATTCAATAATTGTTCATCATTAAATTCCAGCTTATATATGTCAGGCTTTGATGTATGTATTAGAAATTCAAACCCGTATTGCTTATCAAAATAATTCATCATGAGTGTCATTACAAGCCCATGTGTGCCAATTACAATTTTTTGTCCTTGAAAATCCATTAATATTTCCTTTAACACTTTCACTACCCGTCTCTGACAATCCTTATATGACTCTCCTTCTGTTAGTGCAAAATCCGGATCAGAGAACATCTTCTTTACAAGCGGATATACCTCTTTATCTGATATAACTTGATCCCCACTGGAAAACATACACTCTTTAAGGTTTTCATATATTAATATTTCTTTTTCATAGAAATTGGCTGTTTTTTCTATCGTTAACACAGCCCTCTTATATGGACTTGAAATGAAAGTATCGATTCCCTCTGTTTTTAATATGTCTGTTACTCTATGAGCGTCTAAACTTCCCTTTTCAGTTAAACCACGTGTTCTTTCACTCCCTTCTAATTTTGATGATTCACCGTGCCTAACCATATAAATATATGTATTCATACTTCCTCCTTGAAAATATTCATTCGTTTTTTATAAATTTTGTTGTTTTGTTCGTGTAATCCATTCTCCTACTAAACTCTCGAATAGTTCAGGCTGTTCAATTTGCAAATTATGTCCCGCCATATCAAGCACCGCTAATGTTGCTCTTGGATAATCTTCAATAATTTCTATAATATCTCGATAACCTACCGATATATCTTGTCTTCCTGCTAATAAAAGAACGGGTTTCTCATATTTCTTTCGGTGAAACTCCATAGTAAGAGAATATTTTTTTTGCAATCTTTCAATAAATTCATAATTAGCAACATCTAACCCCGGCTTAATTTCTTCTTTAAATCGCTTATATGTATATTCATTTGCTACCACTGCTAACTCGCTAAATTCTTTTCTTTCGGTAGAAGTTAACGTATTTAAAAACTCCTTATCTTGTACAATTATCTGTTTATCCGGTAAACGTCTTTCTTTTTGCAGTGCAACAACCACAGGACATATTAATAATAATCCATTGACTCTCTCAAACATTTTTGAAAGTATCCCTCTAGCTAAATATCCGCCGAAAGACTCTCCTACTAGTAAAAAATCTTTCTTTGGAATGATTTCTTCAATAAATATAGTTAACACTTCTAATATATGATCTGAACTATTTATCCAATCTGGAGCGTTCGACTTTCCCATTCCAGGTAAATCAATATATATTCGTTGATAACCTTCATATTTTTGAAATACTGATTCCATACATTTCATCATTAACCTATGATCCGGCGCACAGCCATGTATAATAATGACTGGTTTACCCTCTCCAACAATTTCATAGTATATTTCCGCATCTTTCATTCGCCATAACATAAAAAGTCCTCCCTATTTAGTGAAAATACTATCCACTCTGTAAGAATACACGTTCTCATTTTATATCCTTTTGTAACATTTTTACAAATGTTAATTTTCAGATTAAAAATGAAAATCTTACTTAAAATAGCCTATAACAATCAAAAAATCAGCTAGAAAGAGGATTCTCATCATTTTATATGCAATTTTGCATCTCCGCTTGCAAATCACTAAAAAACCTTTACAATTCAAAGGATGACTAAATATACAATTTCTATTTAAAATCTTGATGCAATACATACTATCAAACGCAATGTTTTTTTAATTTTAAGAATTATTAAACTCTTCAATACTTTCCTTATAAACAAGATTTTTACAAGGAAATCTGATACAATTTTTAAGTAATATTATTATGTATAGATATTACGAATATAGTGCATAATTAAAGAAGGTGATTTTATTGAAATTAAATAAAAATTTACAACTATGTATATTAATCGGAACATTAATATGCTATTCAATCTATTTTATATTTTTTTATCTGTTCCCTACTCATTTTTCAAATTCGGATGTACGCTTCGCTTCACTTATTGTTGAAGCCATTACATTTGTATCACTAATTTATTCTATATATTCTAAAAAAGTCAGTTCAAATCCGTTTTGGATATGTATCACGATAGCAATTGGGAGTTTTTTATTAGGTAAAATAGTATATACATATCAAGATAGCTTCTTCGAAATTCCAATACATCGTTTTACTATTTCTGATGTATTTTACATGTTTTTTCTACTCTTTTGTCTTATTGCTTTCAGTTATAAAATTTTAAAAGAATGCGATAAATGGGAAAAAACGTTCTTTATTTGTGATATATGTATAGTACTTACTTCCATATTCACATTAGAGTGGTATTTATTTAATCAACCAAATTTAAATATATTCTCTCTTTCACTAGGCGATGTTTTCCTTTCATTTCTATATCCAATTGCAGATTTATTGTTTCTTCTACTAGGCGTTAGTCTCTTTTTCCGTCCGACAATTTTTAATTCTAAACGGAAGATTTATATCTTTATTTTTGTATTGATAAGTTCTGCAACTTTTAACTATATTTATTTTTACTTAAATAACCATTTAGCAACTGAAACGATAACATTATTACGTCTTTTATATAGAATACCTATATTATTTATTGCAATAGCTGGATCTATTTCAGCAGATCGTAATAGCCATAAAAATTATTTCATTGTTAACCCTATAATAGGAAAAAAGGCTTTAGTTGTATTTCCCTATCTTGCTGTTGCAATACTAATCGGGTTTACATTAAAAGAACAAACATCATCCTCAACTCTCATTACAGGAAATTGTATTACTTTTATTTTCGTACTCATTCGTCATTCTATTGTACGTATGCAAAACAATTCCCTAACAAAACGTTTACAGGCATTCAATGCACAACTAGAAGAAAAGGTGACTTTACGGACTTCTGATTTAGTTCATAAATCAGAGGCTCTATCTCAAAAACAACAAAAGTTTAAATCGTTATATGAATATCACCCTGATCCTATTTTTACAATTGATTTACATGGCGTATTCTTAAATGTAAATCAAGCCGGAAGTATACTACTTGGAGCACCAACAGATGAGTTACTCGGTGAAACTTGTTTTTCGATTATTTTAGATGAAGACAAACATAAACTAACATCTGCATTAGAAAAGGTGAAACAACAAGAATCGGCATACTTACAACTAAGTTCTAAATATAAAGATGGTTTTACTTATTTTTTATACGTTACCATCGTCCCTATTATAATAGATGGACAAATTTCAGGAAGTTATATTATGGTAAAAGATATTACCGCACTAAAAAAGCAACAAGAAGAAATAAAGTATTTAGCATTCCATGATACGGTAACGAAAATTGGGAACCGTGCCTTTTTCCATAAGAAATTAAAAAGAGTTATAAAAAATGCTAAAACAACAGACAGTGAGTTCGCATTATTATACTTAGATTTAGATCGCTTTAAAGCAATTAACGATACACTTGGACATTCGGCAGGAGATCACATATTAGAAGAAGTAGCGAAGCGATTCCAATCATGTCTTCCATCACATACTCATCTGTCAAGAATCGGTGGCGATGAATTTACAATCTTAATTGAAAACTATACTGACGAAGATTCCTTATTCGATTTATGCAACCAGTTATTTGAATGCATGGAAAAACCGTTTGTCATACATGAGCATACATTAACTTTATCACTTAGTATCGGCATCGCTATTTATCCACATTCCGGAATCGATACCGCTACACTTTTGAAAAACGCTAATGTTGCAATGTATGATGCAAAGGCAAAAGAGCTTAACTCTGTCTCTATTTATGACGATGTAATCGCTAAAAAAATTGAAAGACGATTACGATTAGAAAAAGATTTACCAAACGCAATACAAAATGAAGAATTGTTCCTTTTGTATCAACCTCAAGTTGATAGTGAATCTAATAAAATTATCGGTGCAGAAGCTCTAATCAGGTGGAATCATCCTGAATTAGGCGTTATTTCTCCATATGAATTTATTCCGATTGCTGAAGAAACACTACAAATTATTCCAATAGGAAAATGGACATTGCAGCAGGCTTGTGAGCAAATGAAACGTTGGCACACACTCGGATATTCTCATTTAAAAATTGGTGTAAACTTATCTGCTAAAGAATTTGAACAAGAAGATTTTGTAAAGTCTATTTCTTCTACATTAGCAACTACAGGCTTACCGGCAAGTTCTCTCGACCTTGAATTAACAGAGCGCATTGCAATGATGGATGAGCGAGAAACATTGATAAAGCTCCGCACACTAAAGGGTTTAGGAGTTCACATTTCAATCGACGACTTTGGTACAGGTTATTCTTCACTAGCGTATTTACCTTTATATCCAATAGATACGTTAAAAATCCCAAGAGAATTTATTACAATGTCTGAAACGTGTGAAGATGGAATGGAAATTATTAAAACAATTATCACATTAGCACATACATTAGAAATGTCTGTCATTGCAGAAGGTGTAGAAACGAAAGAACATGTGAATTTCCTTCAAAAAAATAAATGTCAGTTTATTCAAGGTTACTATTATAGTAAACCTATCCATACTCATGCATTTACTGAGCTATTAGAAATCGGTATTCACCTATAGTATATTGCTAATATGGATAAGTAATAATGAATTTGAACAACTATAGTAAAAAGGAAAGAAGATATCTTCTTTCCTTTTGTTTTTTTATTTAAATTTCTATTCCTTCACCACTTCATTTATTATATCTATTAATTGATGAATCCCCTCATCATTTGTTTTCTTATATCCATTCATGTTTTGAATATATCTCTCCTTATTTGTATACAACTTATTTACTGCATGTATGAATACATTCGTACTTATTCTGTCCTGGATTATAACTTCCGCATATCCTTGCCGAGAAAAATATTCAGCATTTAAAACTTGATCTCCCCTACTAGAACTGTTAGTTAACGGGATAAGCAACATCGGTTTCTTCAAAAATAGCAATTCAGAAATAGCAGTAGAACCTGCTCTAGAAACTACAACACTCGCCATATTTAGTATATGCGGCAACTCGTCCCCTATATACTCAAATTGCATATAACCTTCCATACCAATAGATGAATCCACCTTCCCTTTACCGCACATATGAACAATATTAAAATTTAATAGTAATTTTTCCAAACTTCCCCTTACCATATCATTTATCCATTGAGCACCTTGACTCCCACCCATAATTAACAATACTGGTTTATCTTGCTGAAATTTACAATAGCTTCTTCCCCGCAATACATTGCCCCTCTCAATTTCTTCCCTTACAATTGGTCCTACATAAACCTTCTTCTCATTACTTACATTTTCTCCTGTCTGAGGAAATGTTGTGCATAGTTTTGTAGTAAAAGGTAATGCTATTTTATTTGCTAATCCTAACGTACTATCTGGTTCACGTATTATTACAGGTACTTTATTCATCCACGCTCCTATTACTACAGGAACGGACACAAATCCTCCTGCCGAAAAAACAACATCTGGTTTTATTCGTTTCATCAATTTATAACTTTGTATGCAACCTTTTATTATTTTAAAAGGATCTTTAAAGTTCTCCCAATCCCAATATCTCCTAAGCTTCCCCGTTGAAATACTATTGTATTTCACATTTTGAACTAATAGTTTTTCAATTCCATTTTGAGATCCAATATACTCAATTCCCCATCCTTTTTCCATAAATTTAGGAATCAATACCATATTAATCATTACGTGTCCGGCTGTACCGCCCCCAGTAAAGAGAATCTTTTTATTCATAATTTATATCCACCTTTATCATTAAAAATCTTGTTTTATACTAATCTATTAAATGTAAGTAAACTTACTATTATTTATATAAACATTTAGCTCAAACCCTATATCTTGCAAAAAATCTTTAATAAGATCATAAAAATCATTTCCATACTCACTACATTCATACTGAGCAAAGACTTGAATTACAGGCCTAGTTCCTGTACCTATTACTGGATTTTTCCTATCACCCTTTTTACCTTCTACATAGGCTTGACATTTATTTATCGCCTCATAGATACACAAAACATGCTCTTCCTCATCTTTCCAGTCCAGCGTATCAACAATTAAAAGAAATAGCGTATTTTGATTATCCATTGTTTTATAGCCATTCATATATTTCTTACACCCTTTTCATTTTTCATTGAATGCAGATTTCACTACACTTCGCATACTCGAGTACATCTTTTAATGATTGATGGAATTGAATTTCTGGGACCCAACCTAACCTTTTTATATCCTCTATTACTAAACTCTCATTTGATTCGCTTCCACTATGCTCTGCTTCTTTTATGGAAAAACTCAGCTGTGTTAATTCTTTGTATTGTTCTATTACATCTAATAAAGACCGTTTTATCCCTGATCCAATATTATATTGTTTTCCATTTATTCCATCGCGCAATAACACATGATACGCTTTAACCGCATCACGTACATCTAGAAAATCCCTACTATCTTTCAAACTGTTTACTTCAATAATTGCTTCACTTTTATTCGACTCTATAGTTATCATTTTTTTTGCAAGAATAGAACAAATACCATTCGATACTCCTGGACCAATTAAATTCGAGGGCTTTGCAATGATAATATTTGAATTCATTAATTCACTCCACGCCTCTGCAATAATGACTTGCATCGTTTTACTTAAACTATATGGATTTGAAATTTTTATATTGCTCATACTATCTGCTTGCAAAGCAGATCCTATAACCAATGTTCTACAGTGAGGTACTTCTTGCTTAATTGCTTCTAATAAATATAACGTCCCTATTACATTAACCTCTACATATTCAAGAGCAGCTGTCCAAGACTCTATGACCGAATTCTTTCCTGCTAAATGCAATACATAATCTGGCTTTATTTGTTTCATTACCTTCATTACTTCGCTCTTATTAGTTAAATTACAAGTAATACCATTCCCAATTATTTCTCTATGTGCACGATTTTGAATCATAGGAATTACATGAAAGCCCTGCTCTAAAAAATAGTGGCAAGCATGGCGTCCTGTGAAACCATTTGCACCAGTTATTAAAAGACTCGCATTTTTTTTCATCGTAAAAACCCTCCTTTTAATAACATTTGTTTCACCTCGTGTTTTGTAAGTAAGTCTTGTTGAGAACTAAAACTCTTCACATCCACAAGCGGATAGCTAGCATAATATTCTTGCAGTCCTTCTATAGGAATAGTCGGTAGTACCACAAAATAATTTTGATCAAAACTTATACTTGTTTTACTCTCTACCTCAGATAAAAGCATTTCACTTAATTTTTCACCCGGTCTTATCCCTACTTCTTTTACCTTCACGTTTCCCTTTTTCGAATCTTCAATTAACACTTCTGCTAAATCTGTTATTTTACATGCCGGCATTTTCATAACAAAGATTTCCCCACCTCTACCTTGATATACGGCTTTAAATAACAATCCAACAGCATCTTCAATCGTTAAGAAAAATCTAGTCATACTTGCATCGGTAATCCCTACTTGTAAAGATTTTTTAATTTGTTTTTTAAAGAGTGGTACCACACTTCCGCTCGTCCCCAAAACATTTCCACCACGAACACAAATGAATTTTGTTTTCTTCGTTTGCATATTCGCATGCACCATTAACTTCTCACCAATTGCTTTTGTCATCCCATACGTATTTGATGGATCGGCTGCTTTATCCGTTGAAACATATATAACTTTCTCAACTTGCATCTGTATAGATGCTTCAATTACATTTTGTGTACCATGTATATTTGTTTTTATAGCTTCATAAGGATAATACTCACATACTGGAACATGTTTTAAAGCTGCAAGATGGAATACATAATGGACACCTTGGCATGCATAGACTAGTTGTTCTTTATCACGAATATCTCCAATAATAAATTTTAATCTATCATCATTTATAAACTGTTGCTGCATTTCAAACTGAACCGTTTCATTTCTTGAAAAAACTCTAATTTCTTTCGGTGATTTTTGTAATAATTGTTTTATAAGTTCCTGTCCCCACGAACCTGTACCACCAGTAATTAAAATTATTTTATTTAGCATTTCTTTTCCTCCTACCACACATTTCAATTAAAATTGTATTTATAAAATTTATTGAATTATTTTCAATTGATTTAAATCATAATTGTCGTTTGTTACATTTAATTGACAAAATAAAAAAACAGAAACTATTAAAAATAGTTTCTGTTTTTTATTTCACCTCACAACAGTAAGATTTTTTATACTTTTTGCATGATAACTAAACCCTTATAAAAAACACCGCTCATTTATTTCTTATACTCGTAATAAAATAAATAGAACGATTCATAGCCAATAATCATGTTTAAATTTATGAAAAATGGAGGTAACGGAATGTACCGAAGCAATTCAAATCATACATATAACGGACCTTCCAAAGCACTGCCTCTCTCCCTATTTGATGTAAAAAATGAATTAAAACAAAAAAGCAAACTCATACATTCTGGCTCGATGTATAAATTAACGAAAGAAGAGCAACTCATCATCAACAACATAAAAATACAAACTGAACAGCTAAATAAAAATAATGTGACAAGAACACGAGCATACTACCAATTTTACACTCAATATCCAGAAATACATTGGGCACTACTTGGGCATATGGTATCACGTAACGGCGGTTGGAATATGACTGATTTAAAGGGCGATTTATATACGAAAATTTTATCAGAGAAAGATCAAATCACATTTTTTTCTTTTTTAGAAAGAGGGAATTGGCTTATTTTCCAAGATGTATATCCTCAATTTCTGCTTTATGAACAAAGTGTGAAAAGAGCACAAAAGCTATTTCACCTTCTCCCTCACCTAAATGTTTCTACATTTATGGAAACGATGTGGAACGATTTTTGGAAAACAGGTAACAAAAAAACATTAGCCATTGCAACTATTATTAATGAGCAACACTACTTAGAAAAAAGAGTGATTCAAAATATACAATTTAAAAAGACTGTACTTAATAGTATTGGATTTAAACTCTTTGATTTCTTTCAATTTAATCATATTCTTTTCCCATTCTACGAAAATGATAAGAAACTCAAAGTATTACTATTTGGTGATACAATGAAACATTTCACTTCCTTACACGAACGAATCTTAATTGGAAAAAGGTTGTATTCATTATTATTTCGAGACACACATGTTTTATCTCAAATAATAAGCTGGGCCCAGCACCATCCGCATACAGGATCAAGGAAAGATTACTGGCCTCATTTATTTTCAAGTGTCAATGAATCTTTTTCCCGTGAGTTTTATAAGCGTCGAATAAAGAAATGCCAGTTGCGTAGTGGCGCTTATCGTATATACAGTCCTGCACTCATCTATGCATGGCGAGATATGAAGCATGAAGAAGTTGACAATGAAGATTGGTTTACGGACTGGCAAGTTGTAAATTACTTAGTAGATAAGGAGGAAAATATAAATGGACAAATTACAGAAGACTACTGTAAAACACTCGAAACAATTGAGTTGGCAATTCTTGCAAAGAAAAACGTCCTCCTTCGAGAAGAAGAATGATTTTCTAGCATTAGCAGTTACAATCTTACTCTCTTCTATTATCGGAACTTGCTTAGATGCTTTCTTTGTTGCGAACCAAATGTATTCCTTTCCCGTTAGACCATTCTCATCCATATTTTCAGTTAACATTGGCTTTACTTTGTTTGTACTACCGATTTTAACAGCTGTTTTTATACAAATTTCCAAAACATTATCTACAATTTCTAGAATTCTACTTATTATTTCAATAGGTATTTTTGCCAGCATTTTTGAACAAGTTGCTGAAAGATTCGGTTTCTTTATTCATAGCTTGGATTGGAATCATACATATTCTTTATTTGGCTATATGATTTTCTTTTCTTTTATTTGGAAAGTATATCATTTCATACAAAAATGAAGAGACCATAATCGATCTCTTCTTAAGCATAATCTTCGGTTATTGCTAATGGTGCAAGAGTTTGAAGACTTTTTGAACGTAAACGATAAGCAACGATTTTCTTCTTATATTGCTTGATTACATCAACATGTTCCTCATGGCTATATAGAGAAAATCTAATCTCTTTATTCCCTTTCTTCGTATCAATAACAAGTGGTGTTCCTTCTCCATGTGGCGGGAAATAATGTTTATCTAAAAATAAAGCTTCATTAAATTCATGAATAACTTGTCGTTTCATTTCTCCCTCTATATTCTTTCCATCTATCGATATAGAGGTATTCTCTTCCTCAAGTTTTTGATGCAATTCAAATCTACTAATAATTGATTCTACAACAGAAGTTGGCATACTAGAAACTAGCACTTTAACAGCGCCAAAAATAAATAAAGTAACTATAAACCATGTTGTCATTTTCTCATCTCCATTACATTTTAAAATATAAATTTCGTTCCATACGGTATGAATATACTAATGAGTATTCCCGTTACAATCATCGTTACCGAACCGATTGTCGCTTCTTTTTCGCCTTCCTTCACGAGACGGCTCACACCGATAATATGTGATGCGCAGCCCATCCCCACTCCTTTTCCAATCGTACTTGTTATTCGGAAAAACTTAAGTACTGTTGGTCCGATAATAGCACCTGTTATCCCTGCAACAACTACAAAACTAGAAGTCATAGATGGAATACCGCCAATTTGATCCGCTAATGAAATAGCAATAGGCATCGTCGCTAATTGCGGCAGTGTTGTTAATATGAGTTCCTTATCTATATTTAACATCCCGCCAATCACTACATTCATACTCGTTAAAACCACTATACCTACCGCTACACCGATAAGTATCGACAAAAAGTTTTTCATAAGTATGTTTCGCTCTTTAAATAAAGGTATCGCTAACGCTACAATTGCAGGACTTAATAAGCCGGAAAGAATATCTCCCCCATTTTCCCTATATTCATGATGAGAAATATCAAAAATTAAAAATAAGCAAATCATACTCGCTGTAACTGTTAACACCGGTAACGTAAATGGAAACGGAATTTTTTTATATAACTTTGTCGCCAATACATACATTACTACAGTAATAATAATTAAGACCATTTGCATCGTGCACCTTGTCGATTTTATTTTTTTGATGTTACTAATAATTGACTTATATATCCTGAAACAATTAAAGTTACTACCGTACTTGCAACTACTAACAGGAATATAATACTCCCCTTACCGAAAAGAAAAGACCCGAATTCCATCAGCCCTGTTGTCGAAGGAATTAGAAATAACGGTAAAAATACGAGTAACTTTTCCGCACCTTCCTCAAACCACTTTAATGGTAAAATACGAGTAGAAAGGAGCAGAAACAGCATTAACATCCCAATTAAACTTCCTGGCATTGATAAATGGAATACTTCCTGAATCCACGTACCAACTAAGCTAAATACATATAGCACGCCTACTTGCAGTAAAAGCGCCACGTACTTCATTTCTTTCCCTCATTTCAATATTACGCATCACTATTATGAGATCTCATTTAACGTTTCCGCAAACCTCGTAATTCCCAGTTGAATTTGTTCGACATCTACTCTCCCAAAAGTAAAACGAATATATTCATTTTTAGTACCTAAAACACTTCCCGGGACAAACGCTACACCATTTCGTATAGATTCGCCTAATAAATGATATTCATCAAATGTTCCTTGCACTTTGCACCATAAATGTATTCCACCCTCTGGAACAAAAAATTCAACCTGGTCCCCTAATATTTCTTCAAGCTTTCTAATTAACACATCTCTTCTGTCTTTCAATTGCTCACGAAGCATTGTAATATGTGCATGAAAATCTTCTGATTCTAAAAATTGATTTGCCACCCACTGCGTAAATACACTATGGCCAAAATCAACTTGCTGTTTTGCATCCGCTAAACGTTCTATTACACGCGTAGGGCCAATTACCCAGCCAATACGTAATCCTGATGCAACAATTTTTGATAATGAACTTATATAAAGAACATTCCCGTTTTGATCCATTGACTTTAATGTAGGATTCACTTCTCCATTAAATGAAGTTAAACTATACGGATCATCTTCTACAATCGGTATACCAAATTCAGAAGACAGCTCTAAAACCTTTTTACGCCTTGCTAATGACAACACAGTTCCCGTTGGATTTTGATAATCTGGATTCAAAAATACCATGCGAATACGATGCTTTTTATGCAAATCAATTAAGTCATCTGGATTCATTCCATGCTGATCAACAGGTAGATGGAATATTTTTAAGCCAGCAGATTTAAACATCGGCAATGAAAAACAATACGACGGATCTTCAATTGCAATCGCGTCTCCTGGTTTTAATAAGCATTGCACGATAAGGTTAAGTGCCTGTTGTGCGCCAGATGTAATAAGGATAGAATTCGAATCTGCTTCAATTTGTTTATATTGCTGAACATGTGCTGCAATTGTTTTTCTCAACATTTCATTTCCAAGCGGATGGTCATAACCGAGGTTTTCCATAAATGTTTTCTCCGACAAAATCGTTCGGAATCTATCGCTCGGAATCAATTCTGGTGACAATTCACCACTCGCTAAATTAATTAAGTCGTCTTTTTGTGTTTCCGTTCTAATTTGTTGAACGAGTGGTACGTTAGGTAAGAACGATCCATCCTCCACGTACCTACCCCAGTTCGGTATTCGTTTATGTGAGACACCCCATATATCTGTATTGACCCTTGTTCCGCTTCCCTTTTGCCGTTCTACTACTCCAAGTGATTTTAATTCTTCATACGCAGCTACTATTGTACTCCGGTTCACCTGTAATTCTTTCGCTAACGTACGCTCAGAAGGTAACTTGCTGTCAGAAGGAAACTCACCTGAAGAAATACCCCTTTCCATATAATCCGCTATTTGTTTATATACAGGCGTCTTATCTGCACGATTTGGTTTCCATTCCACCTTGTTGCCCCCTCTCAAAACGAACTATCCTTGATTCCCTAATAACAGTATTAACTTTAATAATAGTATTAATTAATTACATGATTTAAAAATCTTTCTACCGTCATATTAAAGCTAGTCGGCTGTTCTAAATAAGGTAAGTGTCCACTATTTTTAAACTCAATAAAAGTTGTATTTTTCAAACGTCTTTCAAACTCTCTTACATATTTCTCGGGAACGAAATCATCATTTTCCCCTCTTATAATTAAAGTAGGACATGAAATATTTGAAAGAAACAGTCTTTGATCATAATCTACTAATTCAGCAAATAATCTTTGAATATGCACCGAATTAATAGACTGTAAAGATTGATAAAATCCCCTAACAATTACTTCATTATCTGCTACTCCCATCGCCTTCAATAATGTATCCGCCCATGTTTTTCCATTATCGTGTAAGCTAAGTAAATCATATACTTCAATTCGTTCTTTTCGATCTTCAGGCTCCAAATAGGGAAATGCATTTACAACAATTAAACTAGAAACAAAGCCTGGATATTGAATAGCAAAATCGATACCGACTCTAGCTCCTTTTGAAAGACCACACATAACTACTTTTTGTATCTTTAAATAACTGCATAACTCATACAATACATTTGCATATTCTTTAAAAAGAATTTCCAGCCCTTCCGATTTCCCATGCCCCGGTAAATCAAGAGAAATCACCGTCCAATTCTCTTTGAAATATTGCCTTTGATATAACCAATTGTTTGCGTTCCCACCAAGACCGTGTAATAACAATATAACAGGGCCCGATCCTTCTATATTGTAAGAAATTTTCCGATTCTTATATTCAAAATACATATTCATCACCTTCAGCTATAACGTCACTTACTCTTATCTTTGAATGAATATATCCAAAATGGTTCCTTTTCTAACCACTCTACTGTTTCCGGTACACCTTCTTCATACTCTCTTTTTAGTTCCGTTACTTTCGTCGCAAATTGTGATGCATGTGCTTGCAATGCCTCTAATTTTTTGGGAACATATTCTTTCACTTCGTTTTTAAAATGCGGAGGACCTATTTCCGCTTCATGATTCTTCGAAAAAGCTACCGCATAAAATGTTGGCCTTTTATATTCCGGAATATTAGCTAACGCCTCTGCTACCGCTTCTCCTGTTGCATCATGATCTGGATGAACCGCATATCCCGGATAAAAAGAAATAACTAGCGAAGGATTCACTTCTTCTACACATTTTTGTAATACACGTCTTAACTCTCCGGGAGTTTCAAATTCAAGAGTTTTATCACGATATCCCATCATACGTAAATCTTTAATCCCTAAAATATTTGTAGCCCTCTTTAGTTCCGTCTCTCTTATAACATTTAATGATTCACGTGTTGCAAAAGGAGGATTCCCCATCGTTCTCCCCATTTCACCTAACGTTAAGCAAACATAAGTAAGAGGAACATTTCGCTGCGCATAAGCTAAAATTGTACCTGCCACGCAATATGACTCATCATCTGGATGCGGAAAAACAATTAAAACGTGGCGTTCATTTTTTATCAAAATCATACTCCTCCATCATATACAATATTAACTTTTTTCTTTCAAAACTATTAAATCACTACCGCATACCACGTTACCCCAACAAGTAGTACGAAAAGAAGAAGAATATAAATAGTTGATAAGTTTTTCACATTTCTCTTTGTAGACTTGCCGTAATTCTCCTCCACATTTCGTGCAACTAACACGGTCCCAAACAGGGATCCAATTACAATAATAACCACTAGTGAAATTGCAAAAATCATTGTATTTTCACCTCTCTAAAGACAATCTATTTTAATAAAGAACTTCCTCTTTAAAACTTTAATAACATACTACCTTTCTTCTCTTATCATAATAGATGTTTACAAAAAACGGACCAACCACTTTTGTGTTTTTTTGCTCATCCACTTTAAAAAATAAAAAGCAACTGATCACTTTGGACTCAGTTGCTTTTCACACGATAAATTATTTTCTATTTTTATTTGAAATTAATTCGATTTAAAAGTTTAGTCTTTTCATAATGAAACATCGATTGAGATAACTCGAAAATTGTCCCGTTTACAAGACATACTGTATTTTCAATAAGAAGCGCCGGATCACCTTCATTTAATTCTAACAGCTGCGCGTTTTCTTTATTTACTTTTTCACAACTAATAAATTTATCGGCAAAGCCAATATTTAATCGTAAATCTTCAATGAAATAACTGTATACAGAGCTTAATGCTATTTCTTTATTCAAATATGGAATAATATCCTTTTTGAAATAACTTACTTCAATAGAGAATGGTTTACCATCTACAATTCTTAAACGCTTCAAAAAATATATCCTAGTTCCAGCTTCGCATTGCATCCGCTTTGCTATATCTTCGTCCGCATCTATTACTTCAAGCTCTAACACTTTCGTTTCAATATTTTGCGAAACGAGATTTTTCGTTAATCCACGTAAACTTCCTAAATTAATGTAATCTGTTACAGAAGTTTCATGTAAAAACATACCACTACCTTGCACTTGAAAAATATAACCTCTATTTACAAGCTGACTAATTACTTTACGTATCGTATTACGGCTTACTTCAAACCGATTCATCAAAGCTTCTTCTGTAGGTAGTTTTTTCGTTTCATTAAAAAGCCCATCTCTAATGTTTTGCTCTAACACATCTGCAATTTGTTTATACTTTGCACTCATACACTTTCTCCTAAAATACTCTTTTATCTGTTATAACTCTTCTCCTCTCGTTTCGATCACATGTTTATACCAATGAAACGAAAGTTTTTTCTTACGTTTTAAGTTATCATTATGATCGACAAAAATAAAGCCATATTGCTTTTTATACCCATTTAACCAACTTAATAAATCAATCACTGACCATGCATAATAACCTTTTAAATTGATTCCCTCTTCAATTGCACGCTTTATTACTTTTAAATGCTCTTCAATAAATTTAATTCTCGGAACATCTACAACTTCTCCTTCAATGATTGGATCTTCATCACCAAGTCCATTTTCCGTTACATACATCTTTATGTCACCGTAACGCTCTTTCAACATATGCAATCCATCTAAGAAACCTTCGGGAGATATTTCCCATCCCCATTTTGTATATGTTTTATCATCCATTTTTACTGTGCGATAAAAACCATCAAAAGAAGGATTACCTGGAGCAAGTGTTGAGTTTTCTCGAGAATGCTCATCGCTCTTTATATCCATATCGTATCTTTCTACTCGTATTGGTTGATAATAATTCAAGCCAATAAAATCATTCTTTTCGGCATTTTGTTTAATGATTTCTAATTCTTCAACCGTCCAATTAGGAGTCCACCCTTTTTCCTTTAATTGTTGAACAACATAAGGTGGATACTCACCTTTTAAAACTGGATCATAATACCAATACGTTTCATATTCATTCGCATGATTTGCTGCTAGTATATTTTCTTTTTCATCATCCACACTATAAGCAGGTAAGAAAACATGTGTAATCCCAATCTCCCCATATTGTTTCAGCTGCTTGTACACCGCAACTGTTTTCGCATGTGCATAAAATACATAATGAGTCGCTTGAAAATACTTTGGAACATCATTTTTTATCCCTGGTGGATGTGCACCTTTTAAATAGCCTAATCCACAAAACATTACTGTTTCATTAAAAGTAATCCAATGTTTCACTCTATCACCAAATGCTTTAAAGCAAATTTCGGCATACTTTACAAAAGCATCTGCTGTTCGTTTATTCGTCCACCCACCATCCTTTTCTAACGGTAATGGTAGATCCCAATGATATAAAGTGACAAACGGTACAATCCCGTACTTTAAACATTCATCAATTAAATTGTTATAAAATTTAATGCCTTTTTCATTTACCTCTCCATCTCCATTCGGCAATATTCTCGCCCAAGAAATCGAAAAACGATACGATTCCAATCCCATCTCAGCCATTAAACGAACATCTTCCTTATATCGATGATAATGATCAACCGCTACATCACCATTTGTTCCATTGTATGTTTTGCCAGGAATTTTTGAAAACTCATCCCAATTCGTAACACCTTTTCCATCCTCATTCCATGCACCTTCTACTTGATAAGAAGCTGAAGCAGCTCCGAATAAAAAATCATGTGGAAACTTCATAGTATATACCTCCATTTCATTAGAATAAATCAAATTCATTATTACATATAAAATTTGTAGGTACAAATTTAAATGATTATTATATAACAAATTTCTGTTTTTCACTATAATTAAACATAGCATTCACACCATTTACAAAAAAAGAACCTATAAAGGTCCTTTTTCAAATTGTGCAACGCAGCACTATATTGAGTATCTTAAAGTTTATACTACTGATAAATGTTAACAAACTTATTCTTCAATAATGAATTGTGAAATTAGCATTTCTAAATTTTCGACTTTCTTTTTCATTTCATTAGATTTCGTCGTTATTTCTTGAATCAATGTGGCTTGTGCTTGAATTGATTGTACCGTTCGATTCGTTTCTTGCGAGACTTGTGTTGCAGTTTCAGAGACTATTGATAAAGAGGCATTCACTTCTTCTGTCCCAGCAGACATTTCTTCTGTGGCAGCAGACACTTCTTGAATTTGGGACGTTATTCTATTAATATCTTGCATAATAGATGAAAATGCGAGTTCTGCCTTATATGCTGCTTCTTTACCACCACTAGCCTGTTGTTGACCTTTTTTCATTACATGAACTGTATCCTGTGTATCTTGATGTATAAAATGTAATAAATTATTTATATCATTTACAGACGTTTTAGATTTCTCAGCCAGACCTCTTACTTCAGCTGCAACTACTGCAAATCCTTTTCCATTTTCTCCGGCGCGTGCCGCCTCAATTGCAGCATTTAAGGCCAGTAAATTCGTTTGTTCTGCAATATTAGTAATAATATCTAGCGCTTCTTCAATTTGTTGTGTACGTGTAACAAGTCTATCAATGACCTTAGAAGTTTCTTCGACAACTTCATTCACACTATTCATTTGACGAATAGATTGTTTTATAACTTCACTACCAGAATTTGCTTGGTCTATTGTTGCAACAGCAACTTCAGCAACCATCGCTGAAGATTCAGCTACTGTTTGAACTCCAGTTGCAATTTCTTCCATCGCAGTTGAACTTTCTTGAATACTAGTCACCTGTCCCTCTATTTCTTTATTTATTTCAGAAGTAGTTCGAACAACCTCGTTTGATATATGTGCTGCCGTTTTTGTCTCTTGTAACATATTTTCAGTTGAAATAATCACTTCTTTTGCTGTAACCTTCACCTGATCGACTAATTGTTGCAAGTTATCTAACATACTATTAAAGGATTGTACAATATGGCCTAATTCGTTCTCGGATTTATAAGAAGTTCGAATTGTTAAATCTCCAGCAGATACTCGTTCCATATCTTTTTGTAATAATACAATTGGTTTTTTTATAGTATTTTTTATTATAAAACCAATAAAAATAATTATTATGATTCCAACACATGAAATAATTACAAATGTTATTATTGTATTTTTCACACTATTGATATTCTCTTTTTGTAGTTGTTCAGCCGCGGTATTATTATATAAAATAAGTTCACGGATAGACTGAATTGTTTTTCCCATATTAGGCTCAATTTCTTTTAAATAATAGCTATAAGCTTCTTCATTATTAGTCAGTCCCAAATCCTGTGCTTTCTTCATTTGTATTCTTAAATCTTTGAATTGACTTTGAAATGCATTATACAAGCCCTTTTCTTTATGAGAACTAATTCTAGTTTCAAATTGTTTTAATAACTCATCATTTTCTTTCCTAGTCTTATCCATTTCTGTTATTAGTTCTTTCATTCTTTTTTCATCTTTCGATATCATAATCTCCATAAAATTCATATTAACATGGTAAAAATTTGATTCTACAGTTCCTATCCATTCAATTGGTAATAGCCTTTCGTCATACATACTAGAAGATGTATTTTCACCTTTTTGAAGCCCTAAAAACCCTAGAGAAGATAACATGATACAAGCCAAACTCGATATAATGACTAACACATTTAATTTCGTTCCAATTTTACTATTTTTAATAAAAGACAACAATTCCACCTCATCTGTATATTATACTTATATGTTTTATATTACAATAATATTCGACATTTATCGACATTTTTTTGTGTCGATTTTATAACTGCATTAAATTATTATATTAACTATATAAACCTATTCAAAGAACTTTGATTCTCATAATATCCAATACTAAAAAGTCTTATGGGAATTCCACAAGACTTTTAATAGCGTTACATTGTTTCTATGAAATTATGGTGAAAATTAAAGTGACTTATTAGTTCTTATAACTTCTTGATAGAGAATCGGTGACCACTTATCACTAACATAATCTTGGATCACCCAACCAACTCTTTTTGGATTCTCTTGTTTAATATATGCCGCAATTTCGGGATTTATATAAGAGGCATAATAATATGGGCTATTCCATGCTGTACCACCAGAAGACAAGCTTGTAAAATTAACATATAGATGATTTAAATCCTCACTATTGTTCATCGTTTCCTTGATCGTATCTTTAATAGATTTTACTTTCACATCATAACTCACTTTATATTTATCTTGTACTGTTACATTTACATTTTGATTTACAGTTGTCGTAAACGTCTCATTATCTGGCCAATAAAAATTATTATATCCTCCAGATTCATTACTACCACTATATCTTTTTAGTAGTACAATTTTCCCTCGAGCATCTCCAAGTTTTATATTTCCTTCTGTTTTTAAAAAGATAGGATCAACAAAATAATTTTTTTCAAACGTATTACTAAATGAACCTTCTGCCCCTTTCATATCCTCATACTCTTTTTTTAAAGACATAATAATTGTTTCACTTGGGTTATCTTTTAAAAATTGTTTCGCTTCGTTTATGAATTCATGCAGTGTTACATAAAGATATAATGGCCCATGATGAAGAACTATCGTATTATCATCTGTTAAACGGCCTCTTATATCAAAAATGCGAGCTCCATGATCCATTTGATAACGAAAATCATACTCTTGCGTCATTCCCCATACTTGCTTTATTGGATTTTGTAATTTAAACGTACCACTATCATGTGTTCCTGGAATTGAAATTCGTGCTAACGGGATGTTATCAGGTATAGGTTGCATCCATTTTGACCAATTTTCAAGTTCAATAACAGAGCTAGCTGCAACGACTTGCTTATCGTGTAAAGCAAATACAGATGTGATAAATATCATACTACATATGAATAATTTCAAAATAAACTTCTTATTGCTCATTATTATTCCTCCTTTTTCTGTTTTATATCAAACTTATTGAATATAATATAATCTGGTGAGTAAAAAATAAATAACATTTCATCAATATGAAATATTGCATAGAAGTAAAGTTAAAAAATCATTCACATATACTGAATTAGAAAAATTTAAAGGAACTTCATCTGAAGTTCCTTTCGTTTATTTTATATTCAATATATATGAACCATCTTTATTCTCATACTTATAAACATATAAATAATATTTACCTGGCTTTGCATTATAAGTTTCTTTAACTACATTCCCTTCATTTTCACCATATGCTACATAGTTGTTTAAATCTGATTCATGATGAAGTACCCATGTCATTCCAATGTTTTGTTCATTTAGTAGAGAAATATTAATATTTTCTGGTGAGTCAATTTGGAAAGTAAATACATCTACCTTATCACGATTATGTAGTGTTCCTTTCATTGGTGTATGAAAGTTAACTTTATTTGCCTGTCTACGTTCATTATTTGGTTCATTTTCTGTTACTTGTAACTCATTCCCACCGTTCAGTTCTCTTTGTTCATACCCTAAGTTTACTAGTATAGACTTCAAATCTGGTAAAACACCAATTTTATCTGCATATGGATTTTTAGATTTCGTTCCAGTGTTATGGTTACTTAATATCGTTCTTAATTCACTTGGTCTATACGGTTGTCCTAAATTTTTTTTAGCAATGCTTTGTACTAAAGTCGCTGCCCCAGCAATAATTGGCGACGCACTAGATGTTCCACTAAAGCTTGTAGTATAAAGATTTACAGCACTTCTACTTTGCTCGGCTGTAGTTGTATCTACATTTTCTCCCCACCCGTACACATCAATCCGACTTCCATAATTTGAAAACCACATACGCTCATGAGGGAAAGATGAAGAGCCCGCTCCTACCATAATTGCACCTGAATCTTTAAATTCTTTACTATTACGATTTAAGACTTGTTTGCCATTTCTATCTTTAAATTGATCTAAATCATTCCACCCATTTGCTCCAGCCTCTATAATTACAACACCTTTATCTGTACCAGCACGAATTGCATCAAAGATATCTGGTTGTACTTCAACAGGTAAATATTTATCACCATATCCATCAAAGGAAGCTTGTGCCTCTAATAATAAAACATCCCCAGCTTCTAAATGATTTACAGCACTTAATATCGCATCAGCTGTATTATATTGTCCGTTATCTCTTATTTGAGAAATCACTTTCGCTTTCGCTTTTGGCGCAATCCCAATATTCCCCACTTCATTATCTTCGGAGGATACAATTCCTAGTACAGAGGTCCCATGTCCAACATGCTGATCTATATTTCTTCCAGACATTAATTCAATATTTTGATGTACTAAATCCTCATGATTTAATAGCCATCCATATTCCATATCAACAAAAGTTATACCATTTCCATTACCGCCTTGAACTCCCCAGGCGAAAGGCGCATTAATACCGTATGGTGCTGCTTCAAGATAACCTTGTTGTTTAAATCTAGGATTGTTATTAGGACTAAGAGCTACACTTGATATTTGCACTTCCGGTGGCGTTATTTTTTCTTGCTTCTGCATATACACATCTTCTATTAAAGAAGATGTCTTTAACTTATCTACTAGTTCCTCTTTCTGCTCACCATTTTGAGTTTGAAGAATATAGTAGTTTAATAAACTTGTAGATACATTATTGGGTGCTTTCACTTCAAGGTCTTGTATTTCTTCTGGACTTACAGATGTGAATAAACGAGTGAATGTTACATCTGGATATTCTACCAAAAGATCTTCTAGTACTTTATCACTTGCTTGAGCTTGTATCTGTTTTTCAATACCATCTTCATATGGTAATTTCAAATCCGCATTGAATTTTACAATGATTTGCTTATCTGTTTCTTGTTCTATCCCTAATTTACTCTGCTGTTCTATAGAATCAGCCTTTACACTATTGACCGTGTCCCCTATTCCTAAAAATATTGAAATAATTACAGCTGAAACAGATATTCTTTTAAATATATTCATTACATCACTCCTCCTATTAATAATATGTAATCATTATATTAATCTATAATGATTTTATTTATATAACATATTCCCTTTCTACTAAATAGATTATAGTAATCAGCAATATGAACTTCAATGTATTTTCATATGCAATATTTCATATTCGGACTCTACACTACATAAATAAGAAACTTATGATGATTATTTATTTTATACGTGCTAATATACTTATATTAAAATATTATGTATAGACATTCTGAACTATATTACTTAACAATTTCACCTTATTTTTGCTAGGAGGATTTACAATGAAATTATTAAAAATAAAACATATAATCCCTATATCTGCAGCTGTAATTACATTCGTATGTCATCAAAGTACAGCTGAAGCATCTACCATTCATACAGTAAAAAAGAATGATACACTTTGGGGCATTAGTAAACAATACGGGGTTTCAATACAATCCATTAAACAGGCTAATAATAAAGGAAACGATCAAACCTTTATTGGTGAACAGTTAAATATTCCAGGGGCCACGAACTCAAATGAAATCACCGGTCGTCAAAATGCCAAACCCAAACCTGCGAACATTTCTAGACAAATTATTTATCAAGTACAACAGGGAGATTCATTAGAAACGATAGCAAAGCGTTACAATGTTACCGTTCAATCTATAAAACAAATTAACAATACAGCCGGAAACAAGCTTTATACAGGACAACATTTAAAAATTAACTCAAGCATTTCAGAAAAAGAAAAAGACTTAATGGCACGCTTAGTTACCGCTGAAGCAGGTGGCGAATCCTATAAAGGTAAAGTAGCTGTAGCAAAAGTTATACTAAATCGTGTAAACACAAAAGGTTTTCCAAATACAATAACAGGCGTTATTTATGAACCTATTAAATACGGATATGCCTTTACTCCTGTTACAGATGGAAGAATTAATCAGCCTGCAAGCCCAGAAGCAAAAATGGCAGTAGAAGAAGCTATCTCCACAAATGGCATACATTCTGATTGGCTTTATTTCTATAATCCAAAAACATCAACAGACAAATGGATTACGACACGCCAAACAGTAGCAGTAATTGGTAACCATCTGTTTGCTAAATAACATTTGAAATCATTAACAGACCTCTTCACTTGAAAGGTCTGTTTCTTTATATGTTAGATTTTATTAATCATATGACATAGTGATTATTTAAAACTATTTCTTCTTTCAAATAAAAACATTTGTATTTATCCCACCACTCCGAGAAATTAAAAAAGCATCAAGTTCAAAAACTCCCTCTTTATTAATAAAAGCTATTTCTTAACTTCATAAAATTGTTATACACTAGAAAAATAAAAACAAACTATTCGTTAGCAGGTGGAAAAATATGTATGACATTACAATTATCGGTGCTGGAGTAAGTAGCATTTTTATGGCTTATTCACTGGCTAAAAGTAACAAAAAGGTTTTAATTCTTGATAAAGGTAAAGCGCTAGAAGATCGCCATTGTCCTTTAGACGAAGGAAAAGTGTGTACTTGTACTACATGTGATAAATATTTTGGGTTTGGCGGTTTAGGAAAATCTGAAGGGAAATTTAATTATACAAACGGATTTGGCGGAGAACTTGAGCAAAAAGTCGGTAAAGAAAGCTTTATTCAACTCATGGCTGAAGTAGATGAAATTCTATGTCAGTTCGGAGGAAGTTCTGTTTCAAAATACTCTACAGAAAATCCAAATCTCAATAAGAGAGCTGAAACGTGTGGTTTACAAATGCTAACAACAGAAGTAAGACATCTTGGTACTACCCTTTCAAGTGACATTTTTCAGCAGCTCTATGAATTTTTACTTACGAAAATAAATATTCAATTTCATATAGATGTACAACATATTATGAAACAGAAAGATCATTTTACAATAGAGACAAATGAAGGAATAGTTCAATCTAAGCAACTAGTGTTTGCAACTGGGCGTTCCGGAGCGGATTGGTTAAAAGAAATGTGCACTTCTCTAAATATTTCTCAGGAACAAACTCGTGTAGATTTAGGTATTAGAGTAGAGATGAAAGAACACCAATTACGTTCTATATTAAAAGATACATTTGAGACAAAACTTTCTTATGAGCATGAACAATTCACAGCAACTACGTACTGTATGAATCCGAAAGGACGCATCATTAGAAAGTACGAAGAAGGTTTAGTTATGCCTGACGGTCAAAATTTTCGAGAGGAAGGAACTGGCACACCTAACTTAAATTTCACTTTATTTATCCCGCGCTATTTTTCAACTCTCAAAGAAGCAAATGTATACGCAAGTTCAATTATTAAAAGCATTAACCAAGGACGAGATCGAATTGTTATACAGCGCTTAGAGGACTTACTAAATAAACAACCTACAACAGAGAAAGGCATGAAACATAACCGTATACAGCCTACACTACAAGGAGATTATGGCGATTTGCATACAGAAATTCCTCCATTATATATTGAAGGGCTTAAAGAATTTTTATTACGTTTAGAACAATTCATCCAAGAACCGATCGATAAAGATACTTTATTATATGGAATTGACGGAAAATTCTATGCTCCTACGATAAAAATAAATAACCATTTTGAAACAAGTGTGCATGGACTATTTTTAGTTGGAGATTGTTCAGGCGTCACTCATTCATTATCTCAAGCTGCTGCAAGTGGGTTGTATGTTGGAAAATATTTATCTCATATTTAATTTCTTTCATTAAGATAGCAATCAAATATTTTAACTTCCATAACGCTTTATTTATGTACCTTGTCCTTCCCCCGCTAATGATTATCCCACCAAAAATCGGGATTTTACGAGATACATATTTAACATAACTATGTATGGTAAAACTATCGACATTCAATTCTAACAAATTGAATGTCAACAGTTTTAAAAGCCTCTATTCATTTCCACTTTCATTTGTTCGATATTTTGTAACATCACTATAGTGTTTAATATGTTAGGATGTCTATAAGTATTTTTTACTACAACTATGACTTTTTCTGTTCTATTTCCAAAAATAGATTTGCGCTTTAAAATTCCCTATTGTACGTATATGAATACTTCATATTGTTACCTTTAGAAACCATTAAATGGTTCATTACACTCTAATAGTTATGAAAATATAATATATAACACAAGTTAAATAAATCGTATAAAGAAGGTGTAAAAATGAAAAATAAAATTAATTTACAAATGCAAAATATAAGCTTTGTTTTAATAATTGCGTTAGCAGTATGGTTAAAAACATATCTTATTACAAGATTCAGTTTTGATTTAAAAATTGAGTCTTCTACACAAGAGCTTATTTTGTTTATTAGCCCTCTCGCTGCATCATTAGCTTTTGTCGGATTAGCATTATTTGCAACCGGTGAAAAGCGAAATTATATAGCGCTATGTATTAATCTCTTATTAACAATCGTACTTGTTGGGAATGTAATGTTCTATGATTTTTATAGTGATTTCGTTACGTTACCAGTACTTGGACAAACATCAAACTTTGGCCAATTAGGCGGCAGTATTATAGAAATATTGAACTACAAAATTATTCTCGCATTCGTAGACATTATTTTCTTCTTTATTTTGTTAAAGAAGAAGGCACTAGTCTTCCAAACCGGACGTGTAACTCATCCGGCACGCTTCGTATATTTTCTCTTAACGATTGGTGTATTTTTTGCGAATCTACACCTTGCAGAAAAAGAGCGCCCTGAACTATTAACGAGATCATTCGACCGAGTCATGCTTGTTAAAAATTTAGGACTATACACTCATCAAATATATGATTTAACACTGCAAGTAAAAGCAGGATCACAAAAAGCACTTGCTGATAGTAGTAAATTACAAGAAACTGAAAACTACGTAAAGGCAAACCAAAGTGAGCCAAACCCTAACATGTTTGGTGCAGCGAAAGGAAAAAACGTAATTGTTGTCACTCTTGAATCCCTGCAAACCTTTTTAATAGGCGCATCAGTTAACGGTCAAGAAGTTACACCATTCTTGAATGAATTCATCAATGAAAGCTATTACTTCGATAACTTTTTCCACCAAACTGGGCAAGGAAAAACGTCCGATTCTGAATTTCTAATCGATACGTCGCTGTATCCATTAAATCGAGGAGCTGTATTTTTCACGCACGGTAACAATGATTATACTGCGACTCCAGAGATTTTACGTCAGCAAGGTTATTTCACTTCTGTATTCCATGCGAATAACGCAACATTTTGGAATCGTAACATTATGTACTCTGCTCTCGGTTATGATCGTTACTATAATGAACTTGATTACAAAATTACGCCCGAAACAAATTTAAATTGGGGATTAAAAGATATCGAATACTTTGATCAATCAGTAGATATATTAAAAACTGTTGACCAACCATTTTACGCTCGTTTCCTTACTTTAACGAACCATTATCCATTTACTTATGATGAAGATACAAAATTCATTGAACCATACAACTCTGGTAATGGCGTATTTGATCGTTATATCGTAACAGCACGTTACTTAGACGAATCAATTAAAAAATTTATTGAGCGTTTAAAAGCCGAGGGAATGTATGATGATTCTATTATTGTGTTGTATGGTGATCATTATGGTATTTCTGAAAAACACAATCGTGCAATGGCACAGTTTTTAGAAAAAGATCAAATAACAGAATTTGATACTTTAAATTTACAACGCACACCTTTATATATTCATATGCCTGGCCAAACAGAAGGTCAAACGATTTCAAAACCTACGGGACAAATCGATATAAAACCTACTATTCTAAACTTACTTGGGATTGATACTACGAACGATATTCGTTTTGGTCATGATATGTTTTCAGATGAATATACCGGTTTTGTTGTTTTACGTGATGGTAGCTTTATTACAAACAAGTATGCATACACAAACAACACTTTCTATGACCGCATAACAGGTGAAATTGTAGATTTACCAAAAAAAGAAGCACGAGCACTCATTAACCGTGCACAAAATGAATTACGAATGTCTGACAAAATTATTGAAGGCGATTTATTACGTTTCTCAGAAAGTAATAAAATTAAAACTGGCGAAGTACAAACTAAAATTAAAGAGACTGAAAAATAATCTAAATATGAAAGGGAGCAACTGTAATAAGTTGCTCCCTTTTACTATCGTATAACATATGATGCAATGTCATATAAAAACCTCGTATATTTTACTTTTATTCTACGCTTGTTTCTAAAGTTACATCTGTATAGGTATGATCATCACCTATATTTAAAATTACTTCACATTGACGTAATCTCAATTCAAAGAGCATGATAGAATCATGATAAACTTCAGGTTGTGATTTCATCTTATGTAACATCTCTTGTTTTTCTTGTATTTCTAAATGAGTGTTTTCTACAGCTTGTTTCAAGGAGTTAAATGGATTCCTAAAGAATATGTTAATATCCCGCTCTTGCGTGTTTTCAAATAGCTCAAATTGCAAGAAAAATTTCTTCATAATAGAAGCCGTTACCTCGGTATAATCTTCATTTTCTACATACTGTTTGTATTTGTTATATAGCATACCTTTGTTTTTAGGAAGAACTCCAAATAATTTACCGGCACTTTTCAGTAAAAATTGTGCTGGCGTAAAGCGACGTAAAATATTTACTTCATCCATTTGTATTCTAGTCGTCATTCTGTCAGTATCTCTGCGCCAGTCATCAAGCACTTTAAAATCACATTCTAACTGTATTCGATTTTCTCCAAATAAAGAATTAAGTCCTTCACTAAGTTCTTCTAAGTACGATTGACTTTGAAGGAGCTCATTATTAGAAATCGCAATCCAATTTTTCATAGAAAGAGCAAAATTAGGTAATACAGTTTGTTCTAAATATTTATGTACTCTTTCATTCATCGCTTTATTTAGTTCCGTATCAATGTGCCCGAAATCGCTTTCTTCACTAATTAAATCTGAACAACTCTGTAATATCTTCGGAATATTTTCAGTAAGTTCATTCGTAATTTCCGTTTTCATTGTACGATATGACTGTGTAATGAAATGAATTTTTTCCTTCTCAAAAGTAGTAAGATTATTACTGCTACCATTTAGTTTCACTAGCATATCTTCATTCCAATGAATAGAATCCACTAAATTGTTTTCTTTCTCAACGCGTTTATCCAATAGATATGTAATTGTTTTTCGAATGAAAAACAATAGCTTTTCCGTACGTTCTGCATCGACATTTTTATGATTAAAGTTAAAATGAATAAACTCAGTTAAATCATTTAATTGTTGACTACTTGTATATAACGAAGAGTAAGGGAAAATTCTCGCATGCGGGAAATATGTGTTTATTCTCGCTTGCGTATCATGTAATACTCTTTTCACTTCTGCATCACTGTAAATGTTATCGATTTTATTTAATAAGAAATGAATTTGTAAATTTGGTGTATGTTCTTGAATGCTTAATAGAATATCACGTTCTTTGTCAGTAAAAGGTGAATCCGCATTCAATACGAATAGTAATTCGTCTACAGAATTTAAATATTCGAATACCTCATCTCTAGTATCGTTATTCCTATTAAATCCAGGTGTAACTACAAATGTAAGTTTATTTTCACTTAAAAATCTGCATGGTAATTTAAATTCAACACATGCTCTATCTCTATATGTTTGATGGTGCTGAGACATCATATTATGGTAATCAGAGACATCTTCCGTTGTTGTAATTGCTGAGTCTGTTATGGCGTTAATTTCTGTATGCGCATCATTTTTTAAAACTACTACATTTGAAATTGATTTTTCTAATATATTTTCTCCTATTATAGAGTTAATAAATGTAGTTTTTCCGTTTCCTGAAGTTCCCGTTACTAAAATGCGATTTGTGCTTAAATCTGCGAGCTCGCCAACTAACCATCTAAATCGGTGACCCATTTCTATATTATGTTTTTGTGCCCACTCTGTAATAGATTCAAAAAGATGCAAACTATACTCTAAGCCATCCACATGATTAATAGAATATAACAACAGGTTTTCAGCATGTTTTATATTTGCTGAATCTATTTCGGAAGGGAAAATCTCATCCCATGCCAATACAGCTGCAGATGGAAATACAGCATAAGATGGATTGACAACCTTTAACCAATTTGTTAACAAGTTTGGAATGATATCGTGCAATTGTTTAAGCATATATTGACCTTGAATTAATTCAAAGTACGTTCCTTCGTAAAGAGAAGAAATTTTGTCCCATATATCGGACGAATGTATTTCAATATGTAAGAAAAATTCATTTATTGTGTTAAGCCATGATAAGTAATTTTGTTCGTTTTTATAACTATTCCAAAGTGATGAAACCATTTGCGTAAATTGTACTTGATCTACATTATTTAACGTAACTAATACTTCATAAAAATAATCTGGTGAAATATGTTTAGTAAATCTTTTATCGATATATCCTTTTAAAACCTCAAACCACGGATAAGATTCTGTTCGAATTAACTCATTCACAGCAAGCTCTACTGCACTATCAAAATCTTGCTGCTCCTCATAAAAGGAACGGGCAATTTTTGTGACATTTGGATAATCCGGATTTAAAGAAACTGCTTCTTTAATAACAGCGAAAGCAGAGTCAAAATTATTTTGCTCTATGTAAAGAGAAAGTAATTGTAATCTAATCTCCGTCATCAATATTATATTATCAGTAGTAATGGACGTATAAACATTTTCAGCAACTGGTAATTGATTAAGCTCGAAATAAGCATCGGCAATATTTTTTTGTGCCCATGGTGCTAATTCATTACTAACTTTTTCCCATTTAAAAATAGCTGCTTCAAAATCTTGATGGCGATAATAAAATTCACCTTGTGCAAAACGAATGTAAGATCCATCAGAAATCTCATTTCTTTCTTCGTTTACATAAGCTTCTCCAAGTACATCAATAGGTGGTTTTGTTTCATTCTCCATTAGGAATGTTTCATAATACATCTTTTTTATTAATTGTTTTTCTACTCTCATCTTTTCCCCCACTATATCTTGAAAATACATTTTTAAGATATGTCAATACTTTTTGTATGTATGCTTTTTATCTTAACAAAGAATATCTTTTGGAAAATTTCATTTTCCTTTCATTTTTCAAGTTAGATTGAATTTTTATGAGAAAAGTTTCAGTTTTTTTTCAATTTCCTTTCAGTTATGAAACAGCATTAAATGTTCCTAATAACCTAATAACACTATAATCTCCCGCATTATATTATCAGGAAAAGTCTATATAAACCCATATTATAAAAACAATTTATAACGAATATATATGCATTATTCCCTTCCCTAATAAATAAAAGAAGCATTATCATATATTTCTCACATTGTTTTCCTTTGAAATATTTCAGTAGTTACGTAATTTAATTCCATTAACCTCTATAAATAACTAGTCCAAAAAAAATCTATATGCATATCATGTTATAGTAAAGAATTCAGGAAATCCTAAAAGGAGGCATTTTCATGTTTGAAGATAAATCTAAAATAAACTACCCATATGAATTTACTGAAACTACAACAATCCCGCTAAAAAACCCCATCAATAAAACTTTCAAAAACGGCTCTGGTACACATACTTTCCCAATTAAAAAACACTATAAAGAACAGGTGTTATATACGGAAAAAATTAATAATAATAAAAACAAATAACCTTATAGGCCCTTATAGCACTAAATATATAAGAATCTATATTAGACCTTGCATAGTTATAGGTAATAAATAAATTTTTCTTATACAACTCATGTACTTTTAAAAAGTGCTGATATACAGCGCTTTTTTATACATAGATAATAAAAGAACAAAAAAGGGTATGGATAGTTTCCATACCCTTTTTGTTCTTTACTATTTATAAATAAAGTACGCCCATATTTATTTTACCTAGTAGCACTTTAATGGCCCCTCTAGAAAAAATAAAAACTAGTTTAATTAAAAATAAATTTCTTAGCCAATGCTCCTACCAGCATAAATTTACTCGTTGGCGTAATTGAAGAAAGGAGTAAATTTATGATAAATCACAAAGTTAAAGAAGCACCCAACAATTATATTGGCCATTATTGCTCTATTATATATATTTAAAAATTTACTAAAAGTTGTTTCAAAGCTACTTAGTTTTCATAAAATATTTTTTGTTTCCGTTGGAACGGATAAGCTTTAATCTCATCTGTATCTAAATTTTCATGAAATAAATGAATGGCTATAATTTGTCTACAATCGTAGGTATGATAATAATATGTTCCGGACTCCATACACATTACGCTTGTATATATGGTATTATCTAATGCACCTTCTTCTGTTATTACTCCGCCTTTAGGAACCTCGCAATTTGATAAAATATGAAATAGGGCCGATACTCCCTCTTCTTCACTATCTATACCTTGAATGTTTTGTTTGCCATATGCTGCTCGCACAAACCTTGATGGCGGGGTGAAATCCCCTGGAAGTCCCATTGAACCTGAGCCCTGACCAAAAGCACTTAATGGTAAGTTACTCCACTCAGTTGGCGCGAATGGCTGCGATTTAAGGCCAATATATTGTCTTAAATTTTGCAAATGCCAATTAAACTCCGGACTATTCGTCATCACTCCTAGTGGGTTATCATACATTTTTAACCCTTCATTTGTCGGCTCCAGTACAATGCAATCTCCCCATTTATCCGCTAAAATCCAATGTAGCGGTGGCGTAAGTCCTAAATCCGGTAATGGTATATCCAAAAAGGTAAGGCTATCTACAGATTTCTTTAACTCTTTGACAGAATTGAATTGTGTCAGACTCCAAGTCACAAAATCAAATGGAGCCAAATTTGTATTGTTGTCATCTATGCTTTGACTATAAGTAGCGAATCCTGGAAAATAGAGTGTTGCACATGTCATACCTGCTTCATTTACTCCGTCCGCCATAATGATCCTTCCTTGATGATTAATACCCATTCCAACCGTAGCATGTTTCGTATTAATAATTTCACCAGTTATATTATTCCACTGGTAATGTCGAGGAATAATTATTACTTCTTGATTCATATCTAATGTGAAGTCCATCGTTCTTGCAAAAAGGTGCTGACCGTTTTTTGTCTGTAATGTCAAACTAGTACACATAAAGAACACCCCATTTTATGGTTTTATCTACACTTTACATAATTCCGATAAGTCTGTAAATTAAAAACTCTTCCCTTACAAAAAATGAGAAAGCACATATAAAGTACAAATAGGTTGAGCTTATCTGGTTATCTCTAGTTTATAAATGTTTTTTAAAAATATAGTTGGAAAAGAATTATATTAAAAAGGAGCGACTTATTACTATCGCTCCTTTTTATTTCACTCTATATTTTATTAAAATAACAAGAAACCATTTTTTCTCTATGAACAGTATCCCTACATAACCCTCTTAAACATCTTCTCCAACTCATAAGTAGAATGATGCACAAGAATCGGTCTTCCGTGCGGGCATGTGTATGGGTTTGTTGTTGTACGTAGTTCTTCCAGTAAAGCAAATATTTGATCGTTCGTTAAATATTGATTTGCTTTAATGGATGCTTTACAGCTCATCATGATGGCTGCTTCTTCACGTAACTTTTTAATATCCACTTTTTTTAGTTTGACAACTTGTTCCATCATTTCGTCGATAATTTCTGTTTCTTGACCTTTTGGGAACCACGTTGGATGCGAGCGGACGATAAAGGATTGATGGCCGAATTGCTCCAAGAATAGTCCAACTTTTTTCAGTTCTTCTAGTTGCTCTTCGACACGTAAAAATTCAGTAAGAGATAGGTCAATACGGTATGGTACAAGTAGTTCTTGTACTTCTTGCGCTACCCTTCCTACCTTATCCCGGAAGTATTCATAATTAATACGTTCCTGCGCGGCATGTTGGTCAATCATATATAAGCCTTTATCATTTTGAGCGAAAATATATGTTCCGTGCATTTGTCCAATTGGATAAAGCGGTGGTAAGTCATTACCGTTCATTTCAATCTCTTCTATTTCCTGAACTTCTTCTTCCAATTCCTCTAATTCAAAGTCTTCATCGTTACTGTTCCACGATTTCTCTTTTTGAATTGGTTCTTCCATTATCGGTTTAGTAGATGGCTGCCAACTTTGTTCTTCCCTTACGAGCGACTGTGGTGGTTGCCATTCTTGTTTCGGCGGTTGCCACAGTTGTGCTGGCTGTTTCACAGTCAGTTGTTCTTCTTGTTTTTCATCCATGCCAGTCGGTAAAACAATGTCTGGCATAGATGGCTCTTTCGGCTTCGCATGCTCAAACTGGAACTGTTCTTGCACACTTTCATCTTTTTCTTTTTTCTTCGTTGTTACACCTGCATCTGGAATGAGCTGTATTTTTTTGAATGCCGATTGCAATGTTTCTTCGATAAGCTTTAGTAATTCTTGTTCTTTACTAAAACGAACTTCTAATTTCGCTGGATGTACGTTAACGTCAACAAGCATTGGATCCATTTCAATCGATAAGAAGCCGATTGGATATCGTCCGACTGGCAGTAATGTATGGTATCCTTGCTGAATGGCTTTCATTAATACGAAATTTCGAACGTAACGACCATTTACGATCGTTGACATATAATTTCGAGATGCTCTCGTTACTTCTGGTAATGTGACATAGCCTTTAATTGTAAAATCTAAAGATTCAGCTTCAATTGGAACAAGCTTCTTCGCAACTTGAATGCTATAAATTGATGCAAGTACTTGTCTTACATCACCATTTCCTGATGTATGAAGCAATTTCTTTTCATTATGAAACAGCTTTAATGATACTTCTGGATGTGACATTGCAATACGATACACGATATCTGTAATATTCCCAAGCTCTGTATGAATGGTTTTCATATATTTAAGACGCGCTGGTGTATTAAAGAATAAGTTTTGTACTGTAATATCTGTTCCTTTTCGGCTCGCTGTTTTCTCCTGCTTTATAATGTCTCCACCTTTAATCATAAGGTGTGTACCAGGTGCATCACCTGTGCTAGTAATTAACTCTAATTCACTAACTGAAGCAATACTCGGCAACGCCTCACCACGGAAACCGAGTGTTCTAATACGAAACAGATCGTTTTCATCTTTAATTTTGCTCGTCGCATGTCGTTCAAAAGCGACAATACAATCTTCTTCTGCAATGCCGTCCCCATTATCAATGATGCGAATTTTTGATAAACCAGCTTCTTCTAAGTGGATTTCAATAGATGTACTATTCGCATCGATAGAATTTTCCACAAGTTCTTTTACGACTGAGGCAGGGCGCTCTACTACTTCCCCTGCCGCAATTAAGTTAGAGAGTTGGTCATCGAGTTTGCGAATTTTCCCCATCTACTTACTCATCCTTTCTTTAACTTTTTCTGCAAGCGATACAGTTCGTTCATCGCCTCTAAAGGTGTCATATCAAGTAAATCAATTTTTTTAATTTGCGCAAGTACTGCCGTTTCTTTTGCATCTAGAACTGACTTGTCTTGTTTTTTCGAAGACTGTTCTCCACCAAAGAATGATAATTGCGATTCTTCCTCAGTCTCTACTTTCGTCTCTTGTATTTCTGCTGGTTCTTCTTTTACAACAGCTGGTTCTGGAGCCACTTCTTGTACTTTCACTTCTGTACGCTTTGGAATAATAATTTCTTCTTGTCCTTCTAGTTGCGCTAACACTTCTTTCGCACGAGCGATTAAGCTATCTGGAAGCTCCGCAAGTTGCGCAACGTGAATTCCGTAACTTTTATCAGCTGCTCCATCTTGGATTTTATGAAGGAATACTACTTTTCCATTCTCTTCAATAGCTGAAACGTGTACATTCTTCAATTGTCCTAAACTTTCTTCTAGCACCGTCAATTCATGATAATGCGTAGAGAATAACGTTTTCGCACCAATTTGGTCATGAATATGTTCAATGATTGCTTGTGCAAGTGCCATACCATCATACGTAGATGTACCGCGTCCAATTTCATCGAATAAAATTAAACTTCTTTCTGATGCATTTGCAATTGCATTTTTCGCTTCTAACATTTCGACCATAAATGTACTTTGACCCGAAATTAAATCATCCGCTGCACCAATTCTCGTAAAGATTTGATCGAATACAGGTAATACCGCTTCTGTTGCTGGTACGAAACAACCAATCTGTGACATAACAGTTACAAGTGCTAATTGTCTCATATACGTACTTTTACCAGACATGTTCGGTCCTGTAATTAAAAAGACATCCATTTTCTCCGGCATAATACAATCATTCGGTACATACAATTTCCCGTTCAATACTTTTTCAACGACAGGATGACGACCATCTTTAATAAAGATTTCGCGCTTAGTTGTTAAAACAGGTTTTACAAACTGTTCTTCTTCACTAACTGTCGCGAAACTTTGCAGTACGTCTAATTCACTAATTACTTTCGCTAAATGTTGTAATTTCGGAATAAATACTTTTACTTCTTCACGAAGCGCTGTAAATAAATCGTATTCTAATTGTACAATTTTCTCTTCTGCTTCTAAGATTAATGTTTCTTTTTCTTTCAATTCATCTGTAATGAAACGTTCCGCATTAGCAAGCGTTTGTTTACGCTCATAGCGGCCTTCTGGAAGCGCTGCAAGATTCGCCTTCGTCACTTCAATGTAGTAGCCGAAAATACGGTTGTACCCGATTTTTAACGATTTAACTCCTGTAATATCACGCTCTCGTTTTTCAAGCTCAGCGATCCACGTTTTCCCGTTTTTACTAACGTAACGATATTGATCAAGCTTATCATTATAACCGTCTTTAATAATATCTCCATCTTTAATAGAAAGCGGTGGGTTTTCTTGAATACTTCTTCCTAGTAATTCAGTTAAGCTCTCACATGGATCCGCACCTTGAATTAACCTTGCTGCATAAGCATTATCTAACAGACTAATCGCTTCTAAAATAGCCGGTACTTGAAGTAAAGATCGTCTTAACTGTAATAAGTCCCGTGCATTCACATTACCAAATGCAACTTTCCCTGCTAAACGTTCTAAATCATATACTTCTTTTAATTTTCCTTTTAAATCTTCACGTAAGAAGTAATCATTTACAAATGTTTCAACCATTTCTAAACGCTCTTCTACTTTTTCTTTCTGGATCAGCGGACGTTCCATCCACTGTTTTAACATACGACCACCCATAGCTGTTTTCGTTTTATCTAATAGCCATAATAATGATCCTGTTTTTTCTTTCGTTCGAAGTGTTTCTGTCAGCTCTAAATTTCGCTTTGAATGCACATCAATTTTCATAAATTGATTCGTATAATAAATTTCCACTGGTTGTAAATGGTCTAACGAACGTTTTTGCGTTCTTATTACATAGTTAAATAAACGTCCAACTGCTTTAATTAACTTTGCTTGCGAAACGTTTTTCACAAGATGTTCTAACCCTTCCGGAATCGTTGTTGCATCTTCATACGAAATCGTCATTTTTAATGTTGCAGTTAATTTATTTAATTCATCTTTTGAAAATGTAGAATCTACAACAATTTCTTTTGAACCAGTTGCATACACTTCTAATAAAATATCTTCTACTGAACCTGTTAACAACGTTACTGTATTTTGTCCAGTCGTTAAATCATTACAAGCTAAAGCATACGATCCATCTTCAAAATGTGTTAATGCTGCTAAGAAGTTATTTTCTTTCTCATCAATAGTACGCCCTTCCATCATCGTTCCTGGCGTAATTAGTTGTACTACTTCACGGCGTACTACACCTTTAGCTGTTTTTGGATCTTCCACTTGCTCACAAACAGCTACTTTATATCCTTTTTCAACAAGTTGTTCAATATAATTTTTAGCTGCATGATGTGGTACACCGCACATCGGTATACGATCACTACTACCACCATCTCGGCTCGTTAATGTAATTTCAAGTTCATGAGCTGCTTTAATCGCATCTTCAAAGAACATTTCATAAAAATCACCTAATCGGAAAAATAAAAAGGCATCTTGATAGTCTGCCTTAACCTTTAAATATTGCTGTATCATAGGGGTATATTGAGTCATACTTTTCCTCCATAATTCTTACATAGTAATCGATTTTCATATATGTCACACTTCACGGACATCCATATCTCCTATTTCAGGAGTCTTTCCTCATTATAGCACATTTCATAAGGAATCATGTTCATTCAAGCATCACTTATGTAAAGTAAAAAGCTAGGAAGAACTTCTCCCTAGCTTTCTATTACTCTTCTTCTGCATCGACGATAAAGTTCGGATCTAATTCTTCAAACTCATCATCATCGACTTGGAAATCCTCGTCTGATTCTACGCAACCTTCAGGATTTACACTTACACAAATTTTCGTTTCCCCAACTACTTCTGTTACAAATTCACGTTCTACAGTTACAACAATTTTATTACCATTTGGTGATACAAGAGCTTCTAAACAATTTGGTGGCTGAATGACACGAGCAATAATTTCTAAATCATCACCAGAAAAGTTTTTATCACGATACCCAATACTCACTTCATCAGTGTAGTTCACACGTTCTGTTACAACTTCTGTCTTTGTATTACCATCAAATGAATACCAAGTGTTCACATCATAGAAACCTTCAATTTCCACATGCTTTCCATTCTTTCTTGCTTCGTACGAGTGGTTAATTACCCAGCACCCTAAAATACTTGTTGGCTCATTATTCGATTCACATGTATGCGTTGACTTTGTATACTTACGTCCTTTTCCAACCACTGCTTTTGTAATAATCTCTCTAAATTCGGACATTCGTAACCCTCCTCAATCACTATTCACTTAATCATATGCGTGACAATAGCGGAATGTGTCATTCTTTTTTCGAGAAGAACTTACGTTTAACCCATTAAAAAAAGAGATGTCAATTCGACATCTCTTTAACAACCACAATTTCCTTTTTTACTTTCTACCGCTGCGCCCGTTTCACCCTTCAATACATCGCCATTAGTTGAAATTAATATTTCATCTGTTACGTTGTTAGAAATCGTACTTGCAACTAGCTGGAGTAAGTCATTTACATATGTTTGTGAAGATTTAAATTCTTGCACAACTGGGATACTATCCAACTTATCTTGCAATGCATCAATGTCAGCTTCTACTTTTTTCAAAGCTTCCCATTTCCCGTAATGCTGCAAGTTTACTGCTTGTTTTTGCAGTGCTTTAATTTCATCAATTGCACGCTTTACATTTTCATTTTTATGAATTTGCGCCTCTGCTTTCTTAAAGAAATCAACTTCTTCTGTTTCAGAAATCATTTTTGCTAATTCTTTCGCTTGTTCAACAATTTCATCTTTCGAATATACTTTCATCTATTATTCCACCTCAATCGGCTCTTCAACTAATTCCCCGTTAAGAGACCAAGTTTTTGCTTCCGTTACTTTTACTTTCACAAGCTGACCAATTAAAGATTTTGAAGCGACGAAGTTTACAAGTTTATTCGTACGAGTATAACCTGCGAGTACTTCTGGATTATTTTTACTTTCCCCATCAACTAACACTTCTACAATTTGACCTTTGTAACGATTATTCTTTTCAATTGCCAACGTATTTACTAGTGTATTTAAGCGTTGAAGACGTTCTTTTTTCACTTCCATCGGTACATTATCTTTCATTTTTGCAGCTGGTGTACCTTCGCGCGGTGAATAAATAAAGGTAAAGGCAGTATCAAATCCTACTTCACGATATAACGACATCGTTTCTTCAAATTGCTCATTTGTTTCATTTGGGAAACCAACGATAATATCAGTTGTGAATACTGCATTTGGAATTGCTTCTTTAATTTTTCTTACAAGTTCTAAATAATGCTCACGTGAATATTTACGCGCCATAATTTTTAACATCTCTGTGCTTCCAGATTGCACCGGTAAGTGAATATGTTCTACTAAGTTTCCACCTTTTCCAAGCACTTCAATTAGGTGATCATCGAAATCACGTGGATGACTCGTTGTAAAACGAATACGGGCAATATCAACTTTACGGAGTTCGTCCATTAAATCGCCAAGTCCGTATTCAAAATCTTCAAAGTCTTTACCATATGCATTTACGTTCTGTCCAAGTAACGTAATTTCTTTATAACCATTCGCAGCTAAATGACGGATTTCTTGGATAATGTCTTCTGGACGTCTGCTTCGCTCTTTTCCACGTGTATACGGTACGATACAATATGTACAGAACTTGTCACAGCCATACATAATATTTACCCAAGCTTTAATATCGCCACGGCGTACTTTCGGAAGGTTTTCAATTACATCCCCTTCTTTTGACCAAACTTCAACTACCGTCTCCTTCGAGAACATTGCATCCTTTAGAATGTACGGTAATCTATGAATATTATGCGTTCCAAACACCATATCTACATGCTGATTTTTTTGCATAATTTTATTTACAACAGATTCTTCTTGCGACATACAACCACATACACCAATTAAAAGGTCCGGATTTCTTCGTTTTAATGACTTTAAATGACCTAGTTCACCGAACACTTTATTTTCAGCATTTTCACGAATGGCACAAGTATTTAATAATACTACATCTGCATCTTCAGTTGAAAAGGTTGGTTCATACCCAAGTGCGGTGAAAATACCCGCCATTACTTCTGTATCATGCTCATTCATTTGACAACCATATGTACGAATATAGAACTTTCTTCCTGTACCAAAATTGCGAAACTCTTCAGGTAAGCCAAAATCCCGTTCAATTTTAACTTCTTCTTTCCCTCGTTTTTTCGCGTCTTTTAAGGAAGGTGGTTGGTATACACTTTCAAAGTATTTACTATAATCTTTCTCTTCTTTTTTCGTAGAGGAATTTGCTTGTTGACTTGCTAATCGTTGTTGCTCGTTCATCGGTAATCTCCTTTCACCCTTAACTATACACACTCTATAGTCCATTTTAATGCGCTTTGACTCACCTCAAAAATGGTTAGATAGCTTGAGAGATAACTTGTCCTTTGAAACTTGAGTAATCAATCTAATCATTCATAAGAATGAAGTCTTCCCCACACACAAATAGACATTCCCTTTTAATATTTCTTTTTGTCCTACCCAAAAGCATATTGCTTTATCCTTATAAACATTACCATAGTATGAAGCGTTTCGCCAATTTTAACAAGAAAGAGGCTCTGTTTGGATCTTACATTTCATATGCAATGAACTCACCATTTTCATACAACGATTTATATATTATTTTACCATTCTGAATTTTCTAAGTAAATAAGACTATCCTATATTTTCTCATAAAAAAGGTTGCCACATGGCAACCTCCTCTTCTTATATTACATAAATTCAGCAACAAGTTCATCAAACATTTTCTGATCCATATTTAAATCAGATTGCACTAAAGGTTTCTCACTATAGCCTTTTACAAGTTCTTGGTATGAAGGTTGCGCTGTATTTTGATAAATTAAACCTGTTACTAATCCGTTATTTTCCATTAACGTTTGCATAGCCATCATGCGATTAGACGGATCATATCCCTCTACTGTACTTAGTTTTGTTAAATTCTCTTTAAACCAATCGTAAGTATTTACTTTATTGTAAGTAACACATGGGCTGTATACGTTAATTAATGAAAATCCTTTATGGTTAATACCAGCTTCAATAATTTGTGTTAATTCTTTTAAATCACTTGAAAAGCTTTGCGCCACAAATGTCGCACCAGCTGTTAAAGCCATTTCCATAACATTTAGTGATGGCTCAATTGAACCTTGTGGTGTGCTCTTCGTTTTAAATCCAGCTTCACTACGTGGTGAAGTTTGCCCTTTTGTTAATCCGTAAATTTGGTTATCCATTACGATGTACGTAATGTCGATGTTACGACGAATAGAATGGATTGTATGTCCCATACCAATCGCAAATCCATCACCGTCACCACCTGATGCGATAACTGTTAAATCACGATTTGCCATTTTTACACCTTGTGCAATTGGAAGGGCACGACCATGAATACTATGCACACCATATGAATTAATATAACCTGAAATACGACCTGAACAGCCGATACCAGAAATAACAGCAAGTTCATCTGGATTTAAGCCAACGTTAGCTGCCGCACGTTGAATTGCAGCTTGCACCGAGAAGTCTCCGCAACCTGGGCACCAGTTTGGTTTTACACTGTTACGAAAGTCCTTAAATGTTGCCATTTAATACAACCCCTTTTTTACATTCGTTGTAAATCTCTTTCGGCAAGAATGGGTTCCCATCATATTTTAAAAGACTAGAAATTTTCTCACCGTTACCAAGATTCATTTTCATAATGTTAGCAAGCTGACCTGTTGCGTTGTTTTCTACCACTACAACACGCTTCGCATTTTTCACAAGTGGATCGATTTCAGCTGTTGGGAATGGGTGAATTAAACGCACATGAGCATGGTTTACTTTCATACCCTCTTGTTCTAAGCGCTCCATTGCTTCTTCGATCGCACCGCGAGTTGAGTTAAATCCAACAAGTAATACGTCTGCTTCTTCATGCTTAACATTTTTATAAACAGGGGTATTAAACTTCAAGTTCTCCATTTTACGGAAACGTTTGTCCATTTGATCTTTACGGTTTATTGCTGATTCAGATGGCTTACCAGTTTCATCATGTTCTACACCTGTAACATGGTGAACACCATTTTTCATACCAGGTAAAACACGTGGTGAAACGCCATCTTCTGTTACTTCATAACGCTTGAAGTATGCTTTATTTTCACGTTCTGGTAATTCCGCTTCTAAATCAAGCTTACCGCGACGAATCTCCACTTTATCTAACGTAAGCGGTTCTACCGTTTGTTTTCCTAAAGAAAGCTGTAAATCCGTTAAGAAAATAACAGGAACTTGATATTCTTCAGCTAGGTTAAATGCTTCTACAATATCATAGAACGCTTCTTCAACTGTACTTGGCGCCATTACGATTTTTGGAATCTCACCGTGCGTACCGTAAATCATCGCCATTAAATCAGACTGCTCTTGTTTCGTTGGTAATCCTGTACTTGGACCACCACGTTGTGTATCAACAATTACTAATGGCGTTTCTGTAATACCCGCTAAACCAATCGCCTCCATCATTAAAGATAGACCCGGACCAGCAGATGCAGTTAATGTACGAACACCAGCATAGTTTGCACCGATTGCCATTGTACAAGCTGCGATTTCATCCTCAGTTTGGATTACTGTCCCGCCAACTTTCGGCAATTTTTTAATTAAGTATTCCATAATTTCAGATGCAGGTGTAATTGGATATGCAGACATAAAGCGAGCACCACCAGCTACCGCACCAAATGCGATTGCATCGTTTCCAATCATAAACATACGTTTCTTACCATCAGCTTTTTCAAGCTGCATCATGTTTACTTTCTCACCTAGCAATTCTTTCATATATTGAGAGCCGCGCTTAATTGCGTCCATATTCTTTTGAACAACTTGCTCTCCTTTACGACCAAAGATCTCTTCAACAACATTTAAATAAGCTGTTTCATCTAATCCTAATACCGCACTTGATGCCCCAACAGCAACCATGTTTTTCATTAATGATGTGCCTAATTCTGAAGCAATATCTGTAAACGGTATCACATATAGATTTACATCTGTATTATCAGGTATTGTTGGATTAAACTTCGCATCCGCAACTACAATTCCACCTGGACGTAGTTCGTGGAAGTTAAAATCAATTGTTTCTTGATCAAAAGCAATTAAAATATCTAAATCATCTGAGATCGCGCGTACTTCTGTTGTACTTACACGAATTTTATTATTTGTATGGCCGCCTTTAATACGTGATGAGAAGTGGCGGTAACCGTATAGGTAATATCCTAATCGGTTTAATGCAATACAGAAGATTTCTCCTGTACTTTCAATTCCTTCACCTTGTTGGCCTCCAACTTTCCATGAAAGTTGACTAATCATCTCCTACACCCCTTTTGGCTGCATTCATTGTAGTGTATTTTTTTACAGTAATAGTTTAGCATTTTTTATATAAATAAACTACAACGGACGCAAATTATGCCTCTTCTGATTTCCCTGAATCTTTAGTATAAAGCTATTTTGTTTTTCATTCTAGTATTAGGTCTTAAAAAAAGCAATAATATCAAATGAATTCATTCTAATTTTTCTGGATTTTTAAAACAAAAATCTCAAAAACTTATATGTTCAACAAAATTATCATATAAAAATCGCTCTACAGTAGATGCAGCATAGTGTTTACAAAGCTCATTCATTACATTTTCATAATCTCGATACGCTGATACATTTACAACCGTTTCTAAAATCCCATCAAAATCTGAACCAAATCCTATATTGTTCTCTCCACCTAATGAACAAATATATTCGATATGTTTTACTATATCTGCTATATTCGCTTGTTTTTCATTTGTTAGAAACTGCGGTACAAAAGTGACACCTATCATGCCATTTCGCTTTATAAGAGCTTTAAGTTGTTCATCGTTTAAATTACGTGGATGCTGACAAATTTTCATACAGTTTGAGTGGGAAGCAATAAGATTTTTTGCACTTTCTACAACATCCCAAAAACTTCTTTCATTCAGATGAGACACATCAGTCCATGCATGTAACGTATTAAGCTCTTGTACAACTTCTTTACCGAAAGTCGTTAAACCTGCCCCACGTGTCTCTAGCGCACCGTCAGCTAATAGATTGGCATAATTCCATGTTAGTCCAAAAGAACGTACCCCTAGGCGATACAACAACCGTAATTTCATTGCATCTCTTCCAATTGCTTCGCATCCTTCTAGTGTTAATATCGCTCCAATCTCGTCCTGTTTTAACATGTTAATATCATCTTTTGTCTGAATAAACTTCACACCTGGTAGGGATAAAATTTCATTATAAAAAATATCTACCATTTGTAATGCTACTTCAAATCGGTTTTCATATGCCACTGTTTCTGGCACATATATAGCAAAACATTGTATACTTCCTTTTCTTCTCTTTAATTGTTCAAATGTAATATGTAATTGCGGATCATGTTTAAAATTCTTTTTCCCTTGTGCACTCCATAACTGAAGAAGCACATCACAATGAGCATCAAAAATTTTCATTTTCATTCCTCCATTATAAAAACAACCTGTTTGCATACTGCAAACAGGTTGTTTAAGCTTAACGAGGTTCTACAATTAATTTTATTGCTGTACGTTCTTCCCCATCAATCATAATATCCGTAAACGCTGGGATACAAATCAGGTCCAAACCACTAGGCGCTACAAATCCTCTTGCAATTGCTACTGCCTTTACCGCTTGGTTCAATGCACCTGCACCAATGGCTTGAATTTCTGCTGTTCCGCGTTCGCGAATAACACCTGCAAGTGCACCAGCTACAGAATTAGGGACCGACGTTGCTTTAACTTTTAATATTTCCATTCCGCGTTTCCTCCTCGTTTCTATAAAAAGTATTAGCAATTATTTCACTTTAACTTATATTCACGAGGAATGACGCGTATTCCTGCTAAATTTCTGTAATTTTTCTAAAAAATTAAAAAATAATAACTTTTCTAAATCTTACCCAGAAATTACTCAAAAAATGGCTGATCATCATTAATTAAGATACGCTGGATTTTCTTAGCTTTTCCTGTATTAGGATCCACATCAACTAGCACTGCACTTAATTGTGTTCTACCACTTGTCACTTCAAATCGTACTGGTAAGTTTGTTAAAAACTTCTTCAATACCGCTTCTCGATCCATACCTAAAATCCCATCATAAGGACCTGTCATACCAACATCTGTGATATATGCAGTTCCGCTTGGTAAAATACGATTATCTGCTGTAGGAACATGTGTATGTGTACCCACTACTGCTGTAGCACGACCATCTACATACCAACCTAACGCTTGTTTTTCACTTGTAGTTTCCGCATGAAAATCAATAAAGATAATATTCGTACGTTTTTTTGCAATGTTAATTAATTCATCCACTTTACGGAATGGACAATCAATTGGAGGAAGGAATGTACGTCCTTGTAAGTTAATAACTGCCACTTCTGTTCCATTGCAGTTCACAAAGATAAGTCCTTTTCCTGGAGTTCCTTCTGGGAAGTTAGCTGGTCTTGCAAGATATTTTGCGTCATCAATAAATTCAAATACTTCACGGTTATCCCAAGCGTGGTTTCCAAGTGTAACCGCTTGTGCCCCGCATTCTAAAAAGTTTCGATATATTTTTTCCGTAATTCCACGTCCACCTGCTGCATTTTCTCCATTAATAATGGTTACTGTAGGTGTATATTTCTTCTTTAATGCCGGTACGTATTGTTGAATCATACCTCTACCAGGAGATCCTACTACATCCCCAACAAATAATATTCTCATATGTCTTACCCTTCCTATGTACTACATTTTTTATTACTATAGCTTCAAGTGATTTCCTTACAATATATTTATTATAAGTTTGTTTCACTTGTATACTAATTCCCTTTATTTTAACCAATTCCAACACAAAAAAATAAAGTGGTGTTTCACCACTTTATTTTGCGTATTCCACTGCACGTGTTTCACGAATAACAGTTACTTTAATATGTCCTGGGTAATCCAGTTCATTCTCAATACGTTTTCGAATATCACGAGCTAAACGATGAGCTTCTAAATCATCAATTGTATCTGGTTTTACCAGAATACGAACTTCTCGTCCTGCTTGAATTGCGAAAGATTTTTCTACGCCTTCATAAGACTCTGAAATCTCTTCCAACTTTTCAAGACGACGAATATAGTTCTCAAGTGTTTCACTACGAGCTCCAGGTCTTGCAGCTGATAATGCATCTGCTGCTGCAACTAAAACTGCAATGATAGAAGTTGGTTCTGTGTCCCCATGGTGAGATGCAATACTGTTTATAACTACAGGATGCTCTTTATACTTCGTTGCGAGTTCGACACCAATTTCAACGTGGCTACCTTCTACTTCATGATCAATTGCTTTACCGATATCATGTAATAGACCAGCACGTCTTGCTAGTTTTTCATCCTCACCAAGCTCCGCTGCCATAAGTCCAGTTAAATATGCAACTTCCATAGAGTGTTTTAAGACGTTTTGTCCGTAACTTGTACGGTATTTTAAACGACCTAAAATCTTAATTAAATCTGGATGTAATCCGTGAACACCCACTTCAAACGTTGTTTGCTCTCCGACTTCGCGAATATACTCGTCCACTTCACGTCTTGATTTTTCGACCATCTCTTCAATACGCGCTGGGTGAATACGTCCGTCCTGTACTAGTTTATCAAGAGCGATACGAGCTGTTTCACGACGAATTGGGTCGAATCCAGAAAGGATAACCGCTTCTGGTGTATCATCGATAATCAGGTCAATACCTGTTAACGTTTCTAACGTACGAATATTTCGACCTTCACGTCCGATAATACGTCCCTTCATTTCGTCATTTGGAAGATTTACAACCGAAACGGTTGTTTCAGCAACATGATCAGCTGCACACCTTTGCATTGCAAGAGATAAAATCTCTTTTGCTTTCTTATCCGCTTCTTCTTTCGCACGAACTTCACTTTCTTTTACCATTACGGCAATTTCATGAGAAACTTCACTTTCTACTTTACCAAGAATAATTGCTTTCGCTTGTTCGCGTGTCAGATTGGAAATGCGCTCTAATTCTGTTTGTTGCTTTTGAACTAACTCTCCCACTTTGCTTTCCAACTCTTCAATCTGTTGTTGTCTCGCTACAAGAGATTCCTCTTTCTTTTCTAACTGTCGCTCGCGTTTATCGAGCGTTTCGTCTTTACGATCAAGGTTCTCTTCTTTTTGCATTAAACGATTTTCTTGTTTTTGTAATTCGCTTCTACGGTCACGAATTTCTAATTCAGCTTCTGTACGAAGTGTATGAATTTCATCCTTTGCTTCTAAAAGCGCCTCTTTCTTAAGTGCTTCAGCCTCACGATTCGCTTCGTCTAGAATACGTTTCGCTTCGTTAGCTGCACCATTAATCTTCGCTTCAGCAATAGACTTTCGAACAAAAAAGCCAACAACTGCACCGACTGTTGCAAGCAAAATGGAGATGAGTATCCAAACTGTACTACTCATGATTTCACCTCCCCTTGCTATGAATGAAAAAAGACTGTCGGCATGTACATTGAATACCAACATACAGCAAAGACCGTCGTCCCGCTTTTTTAAGGGACTTTCTTCATTTCACAATTAAAATGTCATATTATTATTTCGGCAAGATTTAAGTCTTACTCCGAATATTACTTCTCTTCTTGAGAAGAGTGTTTCGTATATAAGAAAAAATATACATTCTCATTGTATCTATCGCAATTTTCATTGTCAAGCGTTGTCTACTTTTACTTTCTTTACCTTCAGCTCTAATTCATATATGAATTTAAAAAGAAGACAGCATATTATCCTGGAAAACCTTAGTGAATTCCAGTTTATGCATACAAAACATGCATATATCCCTCTTTATACATAGCCTTTTAGGCAAATTAAATATTTTATCTCCAACGATATACAACGCTTTCATAATAATTAAAAATAAAAGACACGGAACCGTGTCTTTTATTTTTTAATCTTGAAGATTTGAATCTTCCGTTTCTTCAGCACCAGAGTCTTCACCAATTCCGTGATGGTCACGAACAAAGAAGGCAATTTCCTCTCTTAAATCCGTATTCTCTTTTAAGAATTGCTTCGAATTTTCACGACCTTGCCCTAAACGCTCTTCATTATAAGAGTACCAAGCACCACTCTTTTGAACGATATCAAGTTCAGAAGCCATATCTAAGATTTCACCTTCTCTTGAAATACCTTCTCCGTACATAATATCAACTTCAGCAACACGGAATGGTGGTGCCACTTTATTTTTAACTACTTTTACTTTTGTTTTATTACCAACGATGTCGTTACCTTGCTTTAATTGCTCCGCACGACGCACTTCAAGACGAACTGTTGAATAGAATTTCAACGCACGACCACCTGGAGTTGTTTCTGGGTTCCCGAACATAACCCCAACTTTTTCACGAATTTGGTTAATAAAGATTGCGATTGTTTTTGATTTATTGATTGCACCTGACAGCTTACGAAGTGCTTGAGACATTAAACGAGCTTGTAGACCTACGTGTGAGTCACCCATGTCTCCTTCAATCTCAGCTTTCGGTACAAGAGCTGCTACAGAGTCAATTACGATAATATCAACCGCGCCACTTCGTACAAGTGCTTCTGCGATTTCTAGTCCTTGCTCCCCTGTATCAGGTTGTGATAATAGTAATTCATCTATGTTAACGCCTAATTTTTGTGCATATACAGGATCCATTGCATGCTCCGCATCAATAAACGCTGCTTGTCCACCTTGACGCTGTACTTCCGCGATTGCGTGTAATGAAACTGTTGTTTTACCTGAACTTTCTGGTCCATAAATTTCGATAATACGGCCACGTGGGTATCCGCCTACCCCTAATGCCACATCAAGTGCTAAAGAACCACTTGAAATTGTAGAAATTCTACGCTCCGCTTGTTCTCCTAATTTCATAATTGAACCTTTACCGAATTGCTTCTCTATTTGTTTTAACGCCATATCTAACGCCGCTTGACGATCACTCATTCAAAATTCCTCCTTAACTCAATTGCTAATCTTATTATACCTATTTTCAATTCAATTTGCCAACAAAATCGAACATTTATTCGATTTTTTTATTTTCCATTAAATAAAAATGAGTTTAACCATAAAAAAAGCTAGAAGAAACTTATATCTCTTCTAGCTTTTTATATAAATGATAAAATCCATATTTCACCGAACGTTCCCTAATTTGTTGACGACTTCCACTTAAAATAAGAGGAAAGACTACAGTTGGTTCATCCTTAATCGCCAATCCAACGAATACTGTTCCCGGCTCTTTATGTTCTGAAGCATCCGGTCCTGCTACCCCAGTGAAACTAATTCCGATATCCGCTTTTAATAAGCCCTTAACATTTTCAGCAAGATAACGAGCACATTCTTTACTAACTGCACCATCAGTAGACAACACTTCCGCAGGTACATGTAAAACATGTTGCTTCACATCATTATGATAACAAATGATACCGCCTTTAAATACTGAAGACACACCAGCACTTTCTGTTACTTGATTGCCAAAGAGACCACCGGTTAAACTTTCTGCACACGCTAAAGTTAATCCTTTTTTCTTCAATAACTCTATCGCCTTATCATGCAGAAACTCTTGATCATACCCGTAGAAAAATTTTCCTACTCTTTCTAAAATCAAATCTTCCATATGCTGAATGCGTTTCGCAGCTTCATCAGCATTTTGATGTTTGGCAGTTAAACGTAGTGTCACTTCTCCATCATTCGCAAGGGGGGCGATTGTCGGGTTCGTTTGTCCATCAATTAAATCTTGAACTTTCACTTCTAATTGAGATTCCCCAATCCCGAAAAAGCGAAGCACACGAGAATAAATGTTTTCTCCTGTTGTAAAGTTACGTAAAAAAGGCTCTACATAACTTATATACATCGGCTTCATCTCTTTCGGTGGTCCTGGTAATAAAATATAAACTTTCCTGTTCTTATTTAGCCCCATACCAGGTGCCATGCCGTGATCATTCGCAAATACAGTTGCTCCATTCAAAACGAGCGCTTGCTTTTTATTATTCTCTGTGAACTCGCGACCTGTACGCTTAAAGTACTCGCTTATCGATGCTAATGCCTTTTCATCATATACAAGCTCTTCACCCAACCTAGAAGATATCGTTTCTTTCGTCAAATCATCTTTTGTCGGGCCTAATCCACCTGTGAAAATAAGTATGTCAGCACGTTCTTCCGCAACTTCAATCGCCTGCTGTAATCGCTTGTTATTATCTCCAACTACAGTATGGTAGTACACATTAATTCCGATTGAAGCTAACTTTTCAGATAAAAACTGGGCATTTGTATTTGCAATTTGTCCAAGTAATAATTCAGTTCCAACCGCAATAATTTCAGCATTCATCCCAATACCCCCATAAACTTCTATTTTGAGTTTACAAAAGCAGCTCTATTTTTCCAGAAATAATCCCACCCTGAAATAACAGTAAAGATTAATGCAATCCATATGAAAATATCAGCAACTGGGATATGGATTAAATTTAAAGGTACATCGTGTAATAAATACGCCGCAATTGCAATAATTTGTGTCCACGTCTTAATTTTCCCTAACTGATTTGCTGCCACTACTTCTCCTGTTCCAGCAAGTACAAGGCGTAAACCAGTTACTGCAAACTCACGGCTGATAATTACAATAACGATCCAAGCAGGTACGTATTGCATCTCAACTAATGTAATAAGCGCTGCTGAAACAAGTAATTTATCAGCTAACGGGTCAAGAAACTTCCCTAAATTCGTTACAAGATTATACTTTCTTGCGTAATGTCCATCAATCCAATCTGTAGCCGAAGCAATAATAAAGATAAGTGCCCCTACTAAATGTTGAATTGGTAAATCAACATCACCAATTGTGTATGAACCCCAATCAAAGGGCGCTAACATAATTACCATAAAAATTGGAATTAAGAAAATTCTAGATATTGTAATTTTATTTGGTAAATTCACAGCTATTCCTCCATCATATCAAAAACATTTGTTCATTGAAAAAAGTCATCGAGGCGATGACTATTATTGTGCAGGTTGCCCTATCCCTTGGTTTTTTATCACCAATCTTTGGTGAAGTTCTTTTTCTGGATCCAATGGATAAGCGACCACTTGGCCATTCAGTTTAACTTCAACATTCGTTGCATTCCCAATATTAAGTCGCACTTCTTTTAATGTTGATACATCACGTTTTTCTATTTGGCCCTCTTGTACTGTAGCGTTTAGAATCACATTCCCCGCATCATCTTTAACATCTACATAACTCGCACCTTTACCCGATATTTCCAGTTCTAATGTTTTATTGTTATGAATTTCCAAAGTAGATACTTTACCAGTTGTACCAACTACTTTTACTTCTTCTTGTCCCGTTGGTTGTGCTGGTTGTTCCTCTTTCTTTGGCTCTTCTTTCTTTGGTTCCTCTTTTTTCGGCTCTTCCGCTTTCACTTCATCTTTCTTCGTATCTAACGGAGAGTTTTCTGCTTTTTTAACTTCAATTTTCTCACTTTGAGCATTCGGAACTTTCTCATCACCTTTTCCAGTTAACGCTTGGAAAACAAACCAAATTACCACTCCAAATGCAATTACTAATAGCGCAACTAAAACTTTCGGCATATGATCTGCAATTGGCCATGATGAAGATTTTTGCATTGTTTCTTGTGTTTTCTGTCCTGTTGATACTTGCGGAACGTCGCGTTTTTCAGATTGTGGTATCGTACTCTGATATTCTACAAGCAGTTCCTCTCCATTTAACCCAACCGCATCTGCGTATTGTTTAATGAATGCACGCGCATAAAAAGCTCCGGGCAATACATCATAATTGCCTTCCTCAATCGCTACTAAATGGCGTTTTTGAATTTTTGTAATCTCATGCAGCTGATCCATAGACAAGCCCTTCGTTCCTCTTGCTTCTTTCAGCTTTTGTCCTAATTCTGTCACTACTAACACCTCAATATTTCTTTAAAAGTCAAACATAGAGAAATTATTTTGCGTACCTTGCTCAATTTCATCTACTAAATTATATTGAATTTCTTCATCATAATCGTTACGCAACTCGATAATATAATCAAAATCATCCAATGTGTATTCTGACTGACTCACAAATACGTCAGGATGTTCCACAACTTTCGTTGCAGGTAATCTCATAATTTCACGAACAAGCTGCCAATGCCTTTCGTTAGCACGCTTTGTTGACACGATTCCATCTAAGATAAAAATATTGTCGTCGCTATACTCATCTTCAATCAATTGACTACGAACAGTTTGCTTAATAAGAGTAGATGATACAAATAACCATCTTTTATTTGCACAAACACTTGCGGCAACAATGGATTCTGTTTTTCCGACACGAGGCATTCCTCGTATCCCGATTAGTTTATGACCTTCTTTTTTCATTATTTCAGCCATAAAGTCTACAAGTAACCCTAATTCATCACGTACAAATCGAAATGTCTTCTTATCATCTGCATCTCGTTGTATGTACCTACCATGTCTAACCGCTAGCTTATCTCTTAGCTTTGGCGGACGATATTTCGTTACCGTTATGTTATCCATCGTATTTAAAATTGATTCAAGTCTAGAGATTTGCTCTTGATTATCACACATAAGGAGTAATCCACGTCGTGCATTATCTACACCATTAATTGTGACAATATTAATGCCGAGCATACCGATTAACGAAGAAACGTCACCAAGCAAGCCAGGTCGGTTTTTATGTATTTCATATTCAAAATACCATTCAATCATCCAAGATCACTCCCCTTGCTTACTTTACACCTACGTACTATATTATATGATTTCACCTTAATAGGGAAGCTAAATGTATAATCTATCCCGTTCAATTATTATACAAAAAAAATAGAGAGGAGAATCTCCTCTCTATTTTTTACTTATGCTGTACAAACTTCACCATTAAGTTTGCGATTGTATGTTGCTCTTGTTCATCAGCAACTTTCCAAAGCTCAGACAATAATTTCTCTTGATCGTTGCGCGCTTCTACTTCATTTGCTAAATAATCTCCAACACGAAATGCCATATCTGATACAGCACCACCATCAAGACCTTTTCCTGATGCCTGTTCTAAACGTTCTCCTAAAAAGCTCTTCCATTGATCAAAATTATCTAAAACTGACATGTGTAAGCACCTCACTACTTAGTAATAGAATCATGCTTAATTTGTACAGTTTTTCATTTTTTATGTAAGAAATTTTTAGCAATGCCAACCACCATTTACTCCGATAATTTGTCCAGTTATGTAAGATGCTCCTGGTGATACGAGGAATGACACTGTTTTCGCTACCTCTTCTGGTAGTCCCAACCTGCCTAACGGGATCTCTTCAGCAATTTCATTCTTATCCTCTTCTGAAAATACTTGTAACATTTCCGTTTCAATTGCACCTGGCGCCACCGCGTTAACCCTTAATCCACTTAATGAAACTTCTTTCGCTAAAGCTTTCACATATGAATTTTGTGCACCTTTTACCATCGAGTAAAGCACTTCACATGATGCGCCGATTTGGCCCCATATAGAAGAAACAAGTACAATATTACCACTTCTCCGCTGAATCATAGATGGCAGCGCCCTTGATAATAATTTATAGATACTCTTCACTTGAAGCTCTACCATATAATTCAATTCATCGTTCGTTACATCTGTTACGAGTCCAAAGATACTCTTCCCAGCTGCATATACGATAACATCAAGAGGATGTTCAATTTGTTCCCACAACTGCTCTGCCCCATCAGTAGAAGCTAAATTCGCTTGAACAGGAATCACTTCACCCCATTCTTTCTGCAACTCGTTCACTTTCTCTTCACCGTTATTATAATGAACATATACTGTATATCCATCTTGAATTAATTGTTTTGAAATAGCAGAGCCAATCCCTCCGCTTCCTCCAGTTACTAATGCATACTTTTTCATACAATTCCTCTCTTATCTCAACAAAATCTTTCTCCTATAAATAATACCCTCATCTTACAATTTATCAATGATAAGATGAGGGTATTATTATGAAATCTTTTATTTTTTCGGTAAAACTTGACAAACACTCATTTTCTCTTCTGATAATAATAATTTGGCTACTTCTTGTAAATCTTGAACAGTTAAACTTTCTAATACAGTCAATGCCTCAAACAGACTAGATTCATTAAACGCATATCGTGTAAATTGATTTGCAATATATTCCGGTGAATTCAACGAGCGTAAAAAGCCACCTATTTTCTTTTTCTTTACTCGTTCTAATGCCACCTCATCTAATTGATCATAATTTGTATTTAGTAAAATGCTTTTCAAACGCTCTTCCAGCTCATCAGGTTGCTTCGTATCGCCGCCAACCATTGCAAAACCGAAGTTATTCTCTTCCGTATAATCATACGAGAACGAATCATCAATAAGACCTTCATTATATAAAGATTCGTAATGAACGGAGCTTTTCCCAAATAAATAATCTAAAAGTAACGTAAGCGCAATTTCTTGTTTTAAAAGGGCTTTCCCTTTTTCTTTTAAATTTGTCGCTTTAATACCAACTAAACATTTCGGTGTTTGTACAGGCATGGAAATAATTTTCTTCTTTTCATTTACCTCATCTGGTTCTTCTTCAAATGAACGTACAATTTCTGGCTGGTTTTTATAATCTTTTTTCGCTTGATTTTCACGTACTAAATCCATTGTTTTCTCTGGATCAATTGCCCCCACAACGAACAATAACATATTGCTCGGATGATAAAATGTTTCATAACATTCATATAATAAGTCTTTCGTAATTTTACTAATAGACTCGATTGTCCCTGCAATATCAATTTTAATTGGGTGCTTTACAAACAAGCTATCAATTAATCCAAAGTATAAGCGCCAATCTGGATTATCTTGATACATTTGAATTTCTTGCCCAATAATCCCCTTCTCTTTTTCAACTGTTTTTTCAGAGAAGTAAGGCTCTTGTACGAAGTTTAACAATGTATTTAAATTTTGTTCTACATTTGATGTACATGAAAACAGGTAAGCTGTTCTTGTGAAAGATGTGAAAGCATTTGCTGATGCTCCTTGTTTACTAAACAATTGGAAAGCATCGTGATCTTCTTTTTCAAATAATTTATGTTCAAGAAAATGAGCAATTCCATCAGGCACACGAACCATTTCTTCTTTACCTAGTGGTACGAATGTATTATCCATAGAACCATATTTTGTCGTAAACGTTGCAAATGTTTTATTAAATCCTTGCTTCGGTAAAATATATACATCTAATCCATTAGGAAGTTTTTCATAATAGAGTGTCTCTTTTAATTGCTCATAAACAATTTTCTCCATTTATTCTCCCTCCGTTCCTTGTAAAAAGTAAATTGTATCTAGTTCAATATTTTTAGCAACTTTCACAATCTCTTCTTTCGTCACACTTTCAATGCCTGTAAGCCATTCTTCAACCGGACGCGTACGATCTGAAATAATACCATGATACAGCATCTCCACAAATCCGCGTGGTGTATCAATCGCCTCTAATATTTGATTTTGAATAACACTTTTCGTTTGATGCATCTCTTCTTCAGAAAAATCACCATTTTGCATCGCTAACATTTGTTCTTTAATAATCTCAACAGCTTTTTCATAATTTTTCGCTTCGATCCCTGACATGACAAACAATAAGCCTTTATGACTTTCAAAGCGGGATGCCGCATAGTACGCTAAACTATTTTTTTCACGAACGTTAACGAATAACTTCGAATGAGAAAATCCTCCAAACAATCCATTGAACAATTGTAGCGCAAAATAATCTTCGTCTTTATACGTAATAAACGTACGATAACCAATGTGTAATTTACTTTGTTTTAATTCTTGTTTTTCAACAACTTCTTTTTCTTCATTATTTCTCTTATGAAGAAGTACATTTCTTTCTCTCGCAGGACGCGCTGAAATAGAAAAATACTTACTTACAAGATCCACTGCGTTTTCTGAAATATCACCAATAATGTATAGATCCATTTCATCTTCTGCTAACACTTTTTGATAATATTGATACAAACTTTCATTTGTAATAGAAGAAACAATCTCTTTTTTCCCATGTGCACTTAAACGATACGGTTCTACTTTGCACATTTCTTCAATTAAACGCTCGTTTGCATAGCGCATTTTATCATCGTACGTAGCTTCAATTCGTTGCAAGAGCGCTCTCTTTTCACTTTCTACGATAGAAGGTAAAAAACCATTCCCCTCTGTTGCTGGATGTAAAACGATATCCGATAACATAGAAAGCGCTTTTTCAAATAGCGGTGGTGCATCATGTAAATATACTTCATTTGCAATGTCTACATAAATAGAGATAATATGGTCTTCTCCTTTTTTACTTACATCTACTGCCAAAGAAGATCCGTATAATTCTTCTAAATATTGACGAAGACGAATTACAGAAGGAAGCTTTTCTGTCGCACTTTGCAATACGTATGGCAATAGGGCACGCTCTGTCACCGTCTCCTCATTTAAAGGTGCTTTAAAACGAAATACAAAAGTATTTGTTTTATATTTATCAGTCGGAATAATATGTACTCGCAAACCACCTAACTCATGTAACTGTTGTTCCATTAGTTTCATTTATAGCCCTCCTTTACGTATATAGGAATATTCCTCTTCAATATACAGTTTTTAGAAATGAAAAATCAACTTTTCTTCCTCACTATACTTACATGAGGCTCTTTCTAAAAACTTTCATATGTAAGGAACATAGTAAAATTCCGTATTACATATATTCTATGTAAAAAAGCCCGCACTAATGTGCGAGCTTTTTTATACTTATCGTTTTCCTTTTTCATACGGCGTTCCTAACGCTTTCGGAGCTTCAGAACGACCTACAAAACCAACAAGTGCTAATATTGTGAATACATACGGTAATATCGTTAATAAAACACTCGGAATTTGATCTAATACAGGAATTGTTCCACCTGTTACACTTAACGATTGTGCAAAACCAAAGAATAGCGCTGCACCTAATGCACCTAATGGATTCCACTTCCCAAAGATCATGGCAGCTAACGCTAAGAAACCTTGTCCAGTAATAGTTGCCCCTGAGAAGTTATTAGAAATTGACATTGCAAAAATTGCTCCACCAATTCCAGCAAACACACCTGATATACAAACACCAATATAGCGCATTTTATATACGTTAATTCCCATCGTATCAGCTGCCATTGGATGCTCACCAACCGCACGAAGACGAAGACCGAACGGTGTTTTATAAATAACATACCAAACAACGAATGCTAAAATAATAGCAATATACGACGTTATCGGTACGTTAGAGAAGAATATTTTCCCTAAAACCGGAATATCCGAAAGGCCTGGAATATCAATCTTTTCAATACGGTACTGAATAAAGTCAGTCTGTCCTTTATCAAAAATCTTCTTAATTGCAAATACCGTTAATCCAAGAGATAAGAAGTTAATCGCTACACCACTTACAACTTGATCCGCTCGGAATGTAATAGATGCTACCGCATGAAGTAATGCAAATAACCCACTACCGATTGCCGCAAATAATAACGCAATCCACGGAGTCATCGTTCCCCATGTATCACCCATTAATAAGTTTGTAACAACTCCAATAAATGCACCAAATAGCATTAGTCCTTCTAATCCAATATTTACAACACCTGATCGTTCACTAAATACACCACCTAGTGCTGTAAAAATTATAGGTGCTGATGTATATAACGTACCCGTCACAAGAATGGCTAATATATCTAAAAAGCTCATTTATTTCCCCTCCTTGCTCATGCGTGTAAGCGCCCATCTTAACACATAACTACATGCAACAAAGAAGATGATACATGCAATAATCACATTAATAAGCTCTGATGGTACATCTGCCTCAAAGTTCATTTGAGGGGAAGCACTTTTCAAACCACCAAATAATAAAGCTGAAAGGATAATACCAAACGGATTATTCCCCCCAAGTAAAGCTACGGCAATCCCGTCAAATCCTACTCCTGTAAACGAAGACATTGCTGTCATACTTTGGAATGTTCCTAACCCTTCCATCGCACCACCAATCCCTGCAAATGCACCAGCAATTGTCATAGAGAATACTACATTGCGAGAAACTTTCATACCAGCATATTGGGAGGCATGTTGATTAAATCCTACCGACTTTAATTCATACCCTAAAGTTGTTCGATCTAATAAGAACCACATTAAAATAGCGATTAAAATTGCTACAACAATTCCCCAGTGAAGGCGCGAACCGTCAGTGATGGCAGCAAGCCAGTCTGAAGATAATGACGCACTCGCTTTGATGTCGTACGTTTTATCATTACCCTCGTGCAAGAAACGCTTAATAATGTCATATGTTACGTATAACGCAATGTAGTTCATCATAATCGTTACAATAACTTCATTAACTTGAAATTTCCCCTTTAAATATCCAGGGATGAAACCCCAAATTCCACCTACCAATGCTGCAAATAAAATAGATAACGGAATGTGAAGAACAGCTGGTAGCGAAACTGCATAACCGAACCAAACTGCTGCAAGCCAACCAACTAGTAATTGCCCCTCTACCCCGATATTAAATAAACCTGTACGAAATGCAAACGCCACTGATAAGCCGGCAAGAATAAGCGGGATCATTGTACGAAGCGTTTCACCTATTGCACTTGGGCTACCGAACATTCCTGTCCAAAGTGCACTATAACCAACAATTGGATCATAGCCACTAACTAGCATTACAATTGCTCCGACAAGTAAGCCAAAAATAACGGATAGTACTGGGACTAAAATATTTATCGTTCGTTCTGTTAAAAGTTTTTTAGCCATTTGTACCCACCTGCTCCTTCTTTGTTCCTCCAGCCATTAACAATCCAAGCTGTTGTTCATTCGTTTCTTTCGCATCAACAATTGCTACAATTTTCCCTTCATAAATAACAGCAATTCGGTCACTAACATTTAAGATTTCATCTAACTCTAAAGATAAAAGTAATACACCTTTTCCTTTATCCCTTTGCTCTATTAATCTCTTATGAATAAATTCAATTGCTCCTACATCTAAACCACGTGTTGGCTGTGCCGCGATTAATAAATCTGGATCACGGTCTACTTCACGTGCAATAATTGCTTTTTGTTGATTCCCCCCAGATAAAGCGCGCGCTAACGTTTGCTCACTAGGTGTACGTACATCAAACTGTTCAATAAGTGCCTTTGCTTTTTCTGTAATTTTACTAAAATTTAAAATCCCTTTCTTTGAAAACGGATTTTTATAGTACGTTTGCAGAACTATATTATCTCTAACAGAAAAATCAAGAACAAGGCCGTGTTTATGACGATCTTCTGGAATATGACCAATTCCTTCTTCTGTTATCCTTCTAACAGGCCAATTTGTTATTTCTTTTCCTTTAATTGCAATAGAACCTGACTCAACTTTTCGTAAACCAGTAATTGCTTCTATCAATTCACTTTGTCCGTTTCCATCAATCCCTGCAATTCCAACAATTTCCCCCGCACGAACAGTTAAGTCAAGGCCTTTTACAGCAGGTAGTTGACGTGCATCGTGAGCAACAAGATTTGCAATTGAAAGTACCTCTTCTTTTGGCTTCGCGTCTATTTTTTCTGTTTTAAAATTCACTTGACGTCCGACCATTAATTCTGCAAGTTTATTTTCATCCGTATTTGCAACGTCAACCGTTCCAATCCCTTTTCCTTTACGAATAATCGTACAACGATCGCAAACTTCCATAATTTCTTTCAACTTATGTGTAATAAGAACAATAGATTTTCCTTCTTGTACAAGCTTTTTCATAATTTGAATTAGCTCATGAATTTCTTGCGGTGTTAACACAGCTGTCGGTTCATCAAATATTAAAATTTCTGCCCCACGGTAAAGTGTTTTTAAAATCTCAACACGCTGCTGCATACCAACTGAAATATCCTGTATTTTCGCATATGGATCTACAGCTAATCCGTATTGTTCAGACAGTTTTTGAATTTCTTTAGCAGCTTCCTCAACAGCAATTTTCCCGTTTTTCTTCGGTTCATTTCCGAGAATAATATTCTCTGTAACTGTAAAATTATGAACAAGCATAAAGTGCTGATGAACCATTCCAATACCAAGGTCATTTGCCACATTCGGATTGGTAATGTTTACAGACTTTCCTTTAATTTTAATTTCACCTTGTTCTGGTTGATACAAACCAAATAGTACATTCATCAATGTGGATTTCCCTGCACCATTTTCTCCAAGTAAAGCATGTATTTCTCCTTGCTTTACTTGCAGCGTAATATCATCATTCGCTACAATGCCTGGGAATACTTTCGTAATGTTATTCATCTCAATTACGTATTCCATTTCGTTCCTCCTTTTAACAGGGAACATTCCCCTATTACACTATTAACTTATTAAGCAATTTGGAAGTTTTATACATACAAAGGTTAGTTCTATGAACTAACCTTTGCTATTTCTCTATTTATTTTTTTAGAGAAGCTTCATATTCTTTATACTCTTTATCTGTAGCTGGTACTTTAATTTCACCATCTGTAATTTTCTTTTCAAACTCTTCTACTTTTGTTAAAATTTCAGGGTTAACTTTTTTCACGTTGTCAGTTGTTTTTGCAATACCAACACCGTCATCTTTTAAGCCAAATGCTTCTATTTTACCGCCTTTTAATTTACCATCTTTCGCTTCTTGTGCTACTTTTTCAACAGCGATATCTACACGTTTTACCATTGAAGTTAATGTTACGTTTTCAGGCATACCTTCTTGGTTTTGGTCACGGTCCACACCGATTACCCAAACATTTTCACCTTTTTTCTTACGGTTTTTCGCTTCAGTGAACACGCCGTTACCTGTACCACCAGCAGCATGATAAATTACATCTACACCTTGACCATACATTGCTGATGCAAGAACTGTACCTTTTTCCGGTTTATCAAATGCTTCCGCATATTCAGATACGATTTCAATATTTGGATTTACTGCCTTTGCACCCGCTTTAAATCCATTTTCAAATTTACTAATTAAATCACTCTTCATTCCACCAACAAATCCTACTTTATTAGATTTTGTTGACATAGCCGCTACCGCACCTACAAGGAATGAACCTTCATGATCTTTAAATGTGATACTTGTTACGTTCGGTGCATCTACAACAGTATCCACAATTGCGAATTGTTGTTTTGGAGCTTCTTTTGCTACTTCTTTAATTGCACCTTCTAATTTATAACCGATTCCGAAAGATAAATCATACTTATCTTTTGAAAATTTCTTTAAGTTTGGAATATAATCTGCTTCTTTTTCAGACTGTAGGTAACGATAATTTGTCTTTTCCTTTAATCCATTATCTTTACCAAACTTTTTCAAACCTTCCCAAGAAGATTGGTTGAATGATTTATCATCAACACCCCCAACATCCGTTACCATACCAACTTTGAATTCTTTATCTTCTTTCTTGTCACTGCTCGCCTTATCCGAGTTACCACATGCACCTAAAATCGCGCTTGCTGCTAATGTTAATGATAATAAAAGACCTGTTTTTTTCTTCATACTAGAAACCCCTCCTAAAATTATATATATCTCTTTATTCTTACGCTGCTGTCCCTAACTTCTTGCTGTCACCTCCCTAAAATGGAACTTACCTACATACGTTTTCTTAATACGTGGAAGCTAAACTTATCAGCTCTAAAGTAATTGATAGAATATAAGATTGGCTCATCATTTTGATCATAGTGCATTTGTTTTAAAACTAGCAGTGCCGTTTCCGGTTCACATTCTAAAATCGGTGAGATTTTCGGATGATAGCCAATTGGCTCAATGTGAGCAACTGCGTATGTGATACGTTTGTGCGTATTGTTATGTATCACTGTAAGTAACGATTCTTCGTTGTATCCCGATAAATCTGGCAAGATTTCTTTTGCAAGTTTATCGATACAATATACAACAGGTTCCCCATCTGCTGTACGCACACGCTCAATCATTACGGCATTAAAACCGTCTTCACTATTAAACTTCTCTTTTTCTTCTTCTGTTAAACTTGTTGTAGATGATGATAAAAAGATAGTTCCTGGTGTTTTCCCCACACTAGAAATCATATCTGTAATACTAGAAAGTTGTTCAATCCCAGAAGAAAATAACGGCTTTGCATTTACAAATGTTCCTACACCATGTCTACGAATGACAACATTTTCTTCTTCTAAAATACGCAGTGCTTCCCTTAAAGTCGCCCTACTTACACCAAGTTCTTTCGCTAAATCAAACTCTGATGGTAACTTCTGTCTTTCTTTGTAAGCTCCATCTTTAATTTTTTCTTTGATGTGATCAATCACCCGTAAATATAGGTGACGACTATCGGATTTTACTGACATAAGACTCCCCCGCATTTCAATTATTCGACCTCTGATGTAAGACTTCTTTTCTCTTTTTTCAACTTACAACATAATAAAAATTGCTAAATACTAAAAACAAGCTTAATTGTCGAATAAATATTAATAATTTTTCAAGATGAAATTTTCACTCTTTACTCCATAAAAAAAACTTCGCACCATAAACATTCCTCATTTCGAGAAAAAGTTCGGCACAAAGATCTCTTACATCCTTTGTTACACACTTTTCCCCTCATAGTCCAGCAATTCATGGTTGCCGGGTAGAAACTTATGGACCTTATCTCCAAGATTATATGAGGCAGTGATTCTTTTCGAAGTAATCTTACCACTTGCTCCCATACGTGTCAACAAAATTTAACATTTTTCTACATTAAATATCGAACATTCATTAAAAACATAATCAAAGTATTCGTATTCTAAAGAATCGCTTTAGATGTAAGCCCTTTCTTTATCGCTGAATATAGTATATAACAAAAATAGCATATAAAAAAGCCTAATTGTAAAAACAATTAGGCTTTTTTTATGAACTTTTTTCTTGTACATCATTAATGAGTACTTCTCGTGGTTTACTACCTTCATACGGACCTACTACACCATTCATTTCCATTGCATCAATTAAACGGGCAGCTCGCGTATAACCTACTCTAAACCTACGTTGCAACATAGAAACAGATGCTGTTTGCATTTCCACTACAAGCTGAACTGCTTCATCATATAATTCATCTTCTACTTCCTGCTTCGTATCAGGAACATCTTGTGGAATCATATCTTCTTGATATTGCGCTTTTTGCTGACCAATAACATACTCTACAACTCTCTCAACTTCATCATCGGATAAAAATGCACCTTGTACACGTACAGGCTTCGATGCACCAATTGGTATAAACAGCATATCTCCACGACCTAGCAGTTTCTCTGCACCACCACCGTCAAGAATTGTACGAGAGTCCGTTTGAGAAGATACCGCGAATGCAATACGTGATGGAATATTCGCTTTAATAACTCCCGTAATAACATCAACCGATGGACGCTGCGTCGCAATAATTAAATGAATACCAGCCGCACGGGCCATTTGTGCTAAACGCATAATCGCATCCTCTACATCTGATGAAGCAACCATCATTAAATCGGCTAACTCGTCCACTATTACTACAATATAAGGTAATTCCGGTTGTTTCGCTTCTGATTGACTATTATGTTCTTTAATATGATCATTATATCCTTCAATGTTACGCGTGCCACTATGAGCAAATAATTCATAACGTCGTTCCATTTCACTCACGACTTTTTTCAAAGCTTGTGATGCTTTTTTCGGATCAGTTACAACTGGTGTTAATAAATGCGGAACACCGTTATATACATTTAACTCTACCATTTTCGGATCAATCATCATTAATTTTACTTCATGTGGTTTTGCACGCATTAAAATACTAACAATAATACCATTAATACATACACTTTTCCCGCTACCTGTCGCACCAGCTACTAGTAAATGGGGCATTTTATTTAAACGGGCTAATACAGCTTCACCTGTAATATCTCGTCCAAGACCAATTAACAACTTCTCTTCCGGATGATTATTAGCCTTAGAATCAAGAACTTCTCTAAGCGTTACCATAGATACTTCTGAGTTCGGAACTTCAATCCCTACAGCTGATTTCCCGGGAATAGGTGCTTCAATACGAATGTCTTTCGCAGCTAAAGCAAGTGCTAAATCATCACTTAAACTAACGATTTTGCTTACCTTTACTCCCATATCAGGATACACTTCATATTTTGTAACTGCAGGACCTCTATGTACTTTTGTTACTTTCGCTTTCACTCCAAAACTTTGGAATGTACGTTCTAATTTACGAGCATTCTCATAAATTTCTGCATTTTCATTTGTAACTTGCTTATTCTTAGGAAATTTCAATATATCAAGTGCAGGAAGCTTGTAATCTTTATTTTCTACATTTGAAAATTGCATTGGCGGGGCACTTGTTTCTGCCTCTAAAGATTCTACAATCTTTTCTCCACGCTTTTTCTTAGATTCTTCAACAGGCGGAGCCTCTTCAATAGACGGTGAATTTATTAACTCTGCTTCCTGTTCTTCGCTAATTCGTTTATTCTCTTCTTCATTTACAGGATAATTCTCAGTGAAATTCGAAATAATTGGAGGATCAATTGAGATTTCTTCCATCGGCTCAATAATCTCTTCTTGTTCTGCAGCACGTTTACTCCTTGTGCTTCTCGTTGTTTTTTTCTTTTCTGTTTGTTCAGCCGTCCTTTTGGATCTCCAATCTTTATAATCCCCTTGCATTATTTCAAATTGACTTCTAAGGATTCTTCCTACAGGGGCAAGCACTTCCCCAATATGCTTATTTGTTATACAAAGTATGCCGAGAATCACTAAAATAATGCCAATGATATAAGCTCCTACTTCGTCAAATAAGAAGTAACACGTCGCGAACATAAGCGCACCAAACATACCACCGCCTAAATGAACGCTATCCGGCCCCTTTTTCATTTCAAGAAAGAAGTTATCTTTCGTACTCACAATAACAGAAGTATTTTGCACTGCTCCATCTTTCGTAAGAAGGTTAAATAATGTAATATGACTAAACATTAATATCGCCAATACTATTAAATAAAAACCAATTAACCGTTTATTTAAAAGGTTCGGCCATCCACGTTTGATAACAAACGAAACCGATAAAGCTATTACACCTAACACACCAATTATGTACCACTCACCAAAGAAGAAGCGAAAAAATAACACAAACGATTTCCCTACAACACCTAGCTGTAAAATCGTAATGATTGAAAGTGCAAAAAGAGTTAAACCGACGATTTCATAATACAAAGTTGGCTTTATCGTGCGTCTTGCTTTTGCCTTCGTCCCTCTTTGCTTTTGTTTTGCCATTTCTTCACCTCGTGTTCTACATGTAAGTAGGGCTTCCTTAAAAAAGCACTACTTATATGTCTGTTTTCTCTATTTTTTCAGGTCTTATATCTTCTATTTTTACACTTCTTGTAAATTGTTAAATAAACAGAAGAAAGCAGCCCTCTCATGGCTGCTCAACCGTCTTGTTTTTTATATTATACCATAGCTTCTAAACAAAATCCTTCTTTTTGCTAAAAGGTTATTTTCTGGCCAGGCTCAAACTCTAAGTAGTGTAGCGGATCCGTACTTAACACACGTACAATAGAATAACACCCATGTTCTTCTTCAGAAACCATTAATTCAACACCGTTTATATTTACAACTTTTTGGCTTTCACATTGCGAATAATCAGCTGGATATACAAGTTGCTCTGGCATAATTGTGTATAAAATCATTGTAACATTGTCCCTTCTGCACTATTATCCATGCGAGCATCTATTAATTCATTCAGTTTTCGAATCGCATTCCCAATACCACCGACATCATCTATAAGACCATATTTCACTGCATCGCCACCAATTACATTCGTCCCAATATCTCGCGTCAAATTCCCTTTCGCAAACATAAGTTCTTTAAAACGATCTTCGGTTACTTTCGAATGCTTCGTCACAAATCGAATGACTCTTTCTTGCATTTTATCTAAATACTCAAATGTTTGCGGCACACCTATAACAAGACCTGTTAGACGAATGGGATGAATTGTCATCGTCGCAGTTTCCGCAATAAATGAATAATCCGTAGAGACGGCGATTGGTACACCGATAGAATGCCCTCCGCCCAGAACAAGTGATACCGTTGGCTTTGAAAGCGAAGCTACCATCTCAGAAATTGCTAACCCTGCTTCAACGTCACCTCCGACCGTGTTTAATATTAAAAGCAAACCTTCAATTTTCGGATTTTGTTCTATCGCAACAATTTGCGGAATAATATGCTCATATTTTGTTGTTTTATTTTGCGGCGGCAACTGAACATGACCTTCCACCTGCCCGATGATTGTTAAACAATGAATACTTGATTCATTCATTTGTGGTACATTCGTTTGCCCTAGCTGTTGAATTTTTTCCACTATCGAAGCTTCTTTCCCAGTTTCTTTCGGCTCAGCCTCTTTCCCTTCATTTGTATAACGATCACGTTCTGTCATATCGCATCCCCTTTCACTCGTATATAACTATTATTTCTTAAGTTATAAATTTCATTCGATAGAGTTTAAAAAGAAAAAAAGATCACCCGTAAAGGTGATCTTTTTTATACTTCCATAATAATCGGTAAAATCATAGGTTTTCTCTTTGTCTCTTCGTACAAGAACTGCCCTAATAATTCACGAATATTTTGTTTTAACATAGACCATTCAATTGAATACTCTTTAATCGATTGCTCAACAATCATACGTACAATCTCTGTAGAGCGGTCAATTAACGCTTCTGATTCACGAACATACACAAAACCACGTGAAATGATTTCTGGACCAGAGATAATTTTCTTTTCATCTTTACCAAGTGTTACAACAACTACTAATATTCCATCTTGAGATAACATTTTTCTATCTCGAAGAACGATATTACCAACGTCACCTACACCTAATCCATCAATTAACACATTACCAGCTTGTACTTTGCCAACTAAGTTTGCGTCATCGTCACCAAAAGCAATCACATCACCTTTTTCTACGATAAAGATATTCTCTCTTGCAATACCTACATCTTCAGCTAAATATGCATGTGCTTTTTGCATACGGAACTCACCATGTACGGGTACAAAATATTTCGGTTTCATTAAATTTAACATTAACTTTAATTCTTCTTGGCTACCGTGACCTGAAACGTGAACTTTTCTTTCACCGTAATAAATAACATCAGCTCCAGCTCTAAATAACAAGTCAATAATTTTCGATACAGATATTTCATTACCCGGAATTGGAGAAGCCGCAATAATAACCGTATCGCCTTTACGAATTGAAATTTGTTTATGAGCTTGCTTCGCCATTCTAGAAAGGGCCGCCATCGGTTCACCTTGGCTACCTGTCGTTAAAATAGCTACCTTTTTCTCTGGGAAATTGTCTACTTCTTGTAGTGAAATAACCATACCTTCTGGAACATCTAAATAACCAAGACGTCTTGCGATATCTACCACTTTCACCATACTACGTCCTACAACCGCTACTTTTCGTCCTGTTTCAGCAGCTGCATCAAATACTTGTTGAATACGATGTACATTCGATGCAAATGAAGCAACGATAATACGTCCTTCTGCGCCGTAGAACACTTTAGAAATTTCTACACCAACTTCTTTTTCAGAACCTGTATAGCCTGGACGCTCAGCATTTGTACTATCAGATAATAAGCACAGTACGCCTTCATTTCCGATTTGTGCCATTTTTCCAAGGTCTGCTCCACTATTTCCAATTGGAGTTTGATCGAATTTAAAGTCTCCCGTGTATACGATAGCACCTTTTGATGTATGGAAACAAACACCAACAGAATCTGGAATACTATGTGTCGTTCCAAAGAATGACACCGTTGTAGTATTAAACTCTACTGTTGAATTTGAATCGATTGTTTTTAAGTCTACACGGCCTAACATACCCGCTTCGCCAAGTTTTTCTTGTATAAGTCCTACTGTTAATTTCGTTGCATACACTGGAATTGATAATTTACGAAGTACGTAAACAATTCCACCAATATGATCTTCATGACCGTGAGTAATAAATAAACCTTTTACTCGCTCTTGGTTTTCCACTAAATATGTAATATCAGGAATAACGATATCAATTCCAAACATTTCATCTCCTGGGAACATTAATCCTGCATCTACAATAAAGATTTCAGAATCAATTTCAACACAGTACATGTTTTTCCCGATTTCACCTACTCCACCAAGAGCAAATACTTTAACAGACTCATTCTCTTTTCTCTTCATGTTGTTGCCTGGTTTAAAAATCTTTCAAACACTGATTTCACTAAAATTGCAGAGACACCAGGGGAAACTCTACAACCACCATATATTCACCGTCCAAGACGAATGTCCTTACCGTTATGCGATATCATGTCCTTGTTTATTTTTTAAACCAGGTTTCACCTCTCTTTCATTATATAAATCAAATATCTTATTCGATATGATATGAAAATGTAATCAAATTATAATTTTTACCAATTTTGCTAAGCATACCCGTACTAAGCTACTTAGCCATATTATACCTGATACAAGAAATAGAACACAAGTTAAATCGTGCGAAAGAGAAAGTAAAAGAACGGAATTACAACAAAAATATCGAACGTATTTCCTTTATATTTACTCCGATTTTATACTCCATATTATTTTGAAGAAATAGCCATAAATACGCTAAATTTATTTCATTATATGGATTTTCAAGACTTATTTTTCTAGAATCGAACAAAAACACTTATAAAATGAAGCTTTTTTATGAATCACGTCACATTTGGGGCAATTCCTCTGAAAAACAGAATCGATAGTTTATTACGTTTATACAAATGTTTATTCTATAATAACTATGTTTTTTTGATTCATTTAAAGGGGTACAATTATTTTCTTGTACATGTTGCAATACATAATGAAAAAGCGATCAAACACGTGGAGTATTATGGTAGGTAAAAAAGAGCGGCAAAGATTTTCATACCATAAAAAAATGACCTAGTTCTACACTAGGTCATTTTTTATTAACGAGGGATAGATTGCATAACAGATTGTAACGTTACTCTTTCTTCTTCTGTTAATGGAAGAAGTGGTAAACGTACAGAACCTACATCTAACCCAACCATTTGTAACGCTGTTTTTACTGGCGTTGGGCTTGGCGCCATAAATAATGAATCCGTTACTCTTACAAGTAATTGATGTAATTTTTGCGCCTTTTTAAATTCTCCTGCTTGGAATGCTGCAATCATTTCTTGCATTTCATTTCCAATCACATGAGATGCTACAGAAACGATACCTTTCGCTCCAACTGCCATAGCTGGTAACGTTAAACCATCATCACCGCTGTATACTGCAAAGTCGTCCGCTGTTTTTTCAATGATTTCTGTCATTGTTAACACATCGCCGCCTGCATCTTTAATCGCAACAATGTTTTCTATTTCTGATAAACGAACAACTGTATCAACGGAGATTTGTACAATAGATCGTCCTGGAACGTTATATAGCATAACCGGAAGCGGCGTGCTTTCAGCAATTGCTTTAAAGTGCTGATACATTCCTTCTTGACTCGGTTTGTTATAATACGGTGCTACTAGCATTACTGCATCAACACCAACCTCTGTTGCCTTTTTAGTTAAGTCAATAGAAGCATGCGTATTATTACTACCTGTTCCAGCGATTACGGGCACCCTTTTATCGACAACAGATACGACATGGCGATATAACGCTACTTTTTCTTCTGAAGTTAATGTAGGAGATTCTCCTGTCGTTCCTCCTACCACGATTGCTGTTGTACCGTTATCTATTAAATAATTTACCAATTTCGTTGTCTTCGCAAAATCGATATTTCCGTTTTTATCAAACGGAGTTACCATCGCGGTTGCAATTGTCCCAAAATCTATCATGGTCTCACTCCTTATTGTTCCAGTTGCTTTTCTTTTGAAAGCTCAAACGCACTATGTAATGCATTTACAGCCTCCACTAAATCAGTTTCTTTTACAAGAACCCAAATTGTCGTATGACTATCTGCCGATTGCAAAATTTGAATACCTTTTTCCGCTAAAGCTGTAACGATTTTCGCAGTAACCCCTGGGTACCCTGCCATTCCAGCTCCTACAATAGATACTTTTGCACAATGCTCTGTCACAATTGGCTCATATCCAAGGTTTTTTAATAATTCAACTGCACGACTTGATACATTATCACTCACCGTATAAGCTACCCCAGTAGGTGAAATGTTAATTAAATCGACACTGATTCCTTCATTCGCCATTTCTTTAAACACATGCTGTTGCAAATCATATGCTGTTTCTTTTGCAAGCACTTTAATTTGCGTCACATTTGATACATGAGCGATACCTGTAACAGGACGTTCTTCTACATCACGGCCTTTTGTCGCACCGTCCGATGCTGAAATCAGCGTACCTTCACTATCAGAATACGTAGAACGTACACGAAGTGGTACTTTGGCATGCATCGCAATTTCAACTGCACGTGGATGAACGACTTTTGCACCTTGATATGCCATGTTACAAATTTCATTGTATGTTACCGTTTGAAGATGACGTGCATCTTTTACAATGCGAGGATCCGCAGTCATAACACCTTCTACATCTGTAAAGATATCAATAAATTCAGCATGAAGCGCAACACCTAATGCAGAAGCTGAAGTATCGCTACCTCCGCGTCCAAGTGTTGTCGTATCACCTTTTTTCGTTTGTCCTTGGAATCCTGTAACGACGATTACATCTACATTTTCTAGCTCTTCATGTATACGATCGCAGTTCATTTCAATAATCTTAGCATTTGTAAAATCATCATTTGTTACAAAACCAGCTTGTGCACCATTTAATGCCGCTGCTTTTATACCGTTCTCATTTAACATGTTAGAGAAGACGATTGCTGAGATTAATTCTCCGCATGATAATAATAAATCTTGCTCACGATTAGAAATGCGAGATTCCTCTTGATTTACAAGACTTAACAAAGTATCAGTTGCATATGGTTCACCTTTACGGCCCATAGCAGATACGACAGTAACTACTTTATAACCCGCATCTAGCGATTTTTTTATATGATGAAGCGCATGCTTACGTCCATTTTCATCACGTACGGATGTGCCACCAAATTTTTGAACAATAATTTTCATATTTTGCACCTTCTCTTAGCCGTTTACACTAATTGTAATTTTACTAAGCGCTCTGCAATTTGAACAGAATTCCATGCAGCGCCTTTTAATAAGTTATCAGATACGACCCAAAGATGGAATCCTTTATCGTTATTTAAATCTTTACGGATTCTTCCAACGAATACTTCGTTTTTACCTACTGCAGTAGCTGGCATTGGATATAACTGCTCTTCTGGATTATCTTGCAGAACGATACCTTCCGCATTTGCAAGTAAGCTCTTGAATTCTTCTACTGTTACACCTTCTTTTTCTACTTCGATGTAAACAGACTCTGAGTGACCTGATACAACTGGTAAACGTACACATGTTGCCGCTACTTCTAATTCAGGCATATGCATAATTTTTTTCGTTTCATTAATCATTTTCATTTCTTCAAACGTAAATCCATTATCTTGGAATTTATCAATCTGTGGAATCGCGTTGAAAGCAATTTGGAAATGTTTCTTATCACCTGATACAGGTAAAACATTCGCCTTCACTTCTTCACCATTTAAGATTGCTTGTGATTGTTCATGAAGTTCTTCAATCGCTGCCGCACCAGCACCTGATACAGCTTGATATGTGGAAACGATTACTCGTTTTAAACCATATTGCTGACGAACTGGCTCAAGAGCTACTACCATTTGAATTGTAGAACAGTTTGGATTTGCAATAATACCATTATGTTCTTTTAAGTCGTTTTCATTTACTTCAGGTACAACAAGTGGCACGTTTTCTGTCATACGGAATGCACTTGTATTATCAACAACAATCGCACCGCGCTTTGCTGCTTCTGGCGCTAATTGTTTTGATACAGATCCACCAGCACTAAATAGTGCGATATCTACTCCTTCAAAACTTTCAGGAGTTGCCTCTTGAACTGTAAATTCTTCGCCTTTAAATACAAGTTTCTTACCTGCAGATCGTTTAGATGAAAGTAACGTTAACTTCCCGATTGGAAATTCTCGTTTCTCTAAAGTATTTAACATTTGTTCACCAACTGCGCCGGTTGCTCCAACTACAGCGACATGAAAAGTTTTTTGCTTTTCCATCACTATGCCCCTTTCTAGATACCAATCCTTCTATAACTTAGAATTAGAAGGAGTATACAATACCCCTTCTAATCTTAATAACGTTAATTTTATCATATTCTACAGTAAGAATGATGGTTTCATCAAAAATTGTCCGTTTTTTTTCGTTTTTTAATTCATATATCTGAATTTTTCTACGACAACCGGCTGCAATTGCTTCCCTTGCAGCGCTTCTAATACTGTATCTTCCAGCAGCTCCATGCGAGCTACCATGGAGTTTGGTTTTTTCTCTGGTGCATCTTGACCGAATGGGACGAAGTAGATGTTTTTTGTTGCCATTAGGCGCATGAGATTTACTCCATTCAGCCCTAAAGCATCATTCGTCGAAACAGCCAATACGACAGGCTTGCCATTTCTTAACGTCGCTTTCGCTGCCATTAGTACTGGAGAGTCTGTCATTGCATTTGCAAATTTACTCATAGAATTTCCTGTTAGTGGTGCAATTACCATACAATCTAGTGGAATTTTAGGTCCTAGTGGTTCTGCGCCAACGATTGAATTAATTGCTTTAAATCCTGTTACTTCTTCAATCTTTTTAATCCACTCTGCTCCTTCTCCAAATCTCGTGTTTGTTGATTGAACAGTGTAAGAAACAACGGGGCGTACTTCTGCTCCCTCAGCAATTAATTTTTCTAAATGAGGCATTACTTCTTCGTACGTACAATGTGAACCAGTAAAACCAAACCCTATTCTTTTCCCTTTTAAATTCATTCCCCATTCTCCTTTCTTGCTATTACGTCTTCTGCTAGTAACTGAGAAAGAACGTTCGCTAAAATTTGTCCTGCTGTTTTTGGAGCAACAATACCTGGTAATCCAGGTGCTAACAGCGCTTTGACTCCTCTTTTTTCCGCATATCTAAAGTCGGTACCGCCTGGTTTAGAAGCTAAATCAATTACTAACGTATGAGCCGGCATTTTCGAAATAACATTCGCTGTCACGACGAGATGCGGAATTGTATTAATGACAATATCGATATTTCCTACTTCTTTCTCAATATTTTGCATATGAAAAGGAGAAAACATCATTTCTGTAATACGTGCAATATGTTCCGATCGTCTTGCTCCAACTTTGACATGGGCTCCTAATGATTGAAATGCTCTGGCAACACTCATCCCTGTTCTACCAAATCCTAAAACCATTACATTGGAACCATGAATTGTATAGTCGGTATGTTGAATTACCATCATTAATGTACCTTCTACAGTTGGTATAGAATTGTAGATTGCCACATCATCACGATCAAATAATTTAACAAGTTTGCGGTTTGTAGTAGATACGAGATTTTCCAAGTAAGGCGTACCAATACCTGAATATATAGTAAAGTGTTCTGGTGTATTTTCAATTTGTTCTTTCGTTATAGAAACTTTTTCGTTTGAAAAAATAGTATCTACTTCTCCCTTGGCATTTGTACCTGCAACTGGCAAAATAATTGCATCTACAGAAGTGAAATCTAAATTTTGTATACTTTCTTTTGCTGCCCCTGTGAAGCCATGATCTAACTGATCAAACCCTATCAATGAAAGTTTCGCATCCAATTCAACTAGCTTGCGAATTACTTCTAGCTGTCTTGCATCTCCTCCTATGACAGCAATATGCATCTCAGTCAACATTCCCTAATTCACCTTCTTTTTCTGTCATTTATAAGAAAAGTGCCTACTTTTTCTTTTTCCTCCACATCATATGTAATGTACGAGGTTTAGGTGATTGAAAAACAAAAGCACGTATGATTTATCCCGCTATTTGTATGCAGTTAGACTTCCATCTCAACATTCGACATATGAGAGGACATTATACGGGAAATTGATTTCCGGTAAACGCTCGATTCATGTGAGCTTTTACTCAGAGGAGAATGAACAAAAAAAGATGACCAAAATGGCCACCTTTCACTTCGAATTTGAATGATCCGTAATATCACAAAGGATCATATCGTGCCCTACTTTCTTAATTTGGCTCCACGTGACTCTTACTTCTTGTGGTTCCTTTTTAAAACCTCCCCATTTCCCAGCCGGTATGATAAGAGCCTGTATTTGGCCATCCTTCTCATCAATCTCTAAATCAACATAACCTAAAACTCCCATTTTTTCTGCTCTTTCTAAATTTACAATCTCTTTGCCACTTAATTCACTTAATCGCATACACTCTCCCCCTACCGAATTATGAATTTAAGTTATCTATAATTAGTACCTATTCTGTATATCCAAAAAAAATAACCGTATCTCATTTAAAAGAGATACGGTTATTTTTACATACTTCATATAAAGCAATTATAGTTTTATTCCTTTTGGAAGTTTTCCATCTGGACTAATTAATGCTGCAGAGAATTCATCTGTAAACATGTTACGAATTAACTCATCAACATTTTCTTTTGTTACTGTGTTTACACTTTCAATAATCTCATCAAGTGAACGATGCTTACGAAGTAGCAATTCATTTTTACCATTACGGCTCATACGGCTATTCGTACTTTCTAAACTTAACATTAAGTTTCCTTTTAATTGCTCTTTACTATTAATAAGCTCTTTTTCTGTAATACCTGTATTTTTCAATGTTTCTAATGTTTCTTGCATTGTTTCATACAGTGTATCTAATTGTTGGCTACCTGTTCCACCATACAGCGTTAACATACCTGTATCTTCATAAGAAGAATGGTAAGAAAATACTGAATAGGCTAACCCGCGTTGCTCACGTACTTCTTGGAATAAACGGCTACTCATACTACCGCCTAAAACGTTATTTAATACAATTAAGTTATAAATATCTTCGTGTCCCATTTGTAAGCCTTTATATCCTAAACATAAATGAGCTTGTTCTGTTTCCTTTTTACGTGCTACCTTATTAAAATGGAAAATTGGGCTATGTACTTGTTCACGATTTGTTGTTCCTTCATAACTACCGAAATATTGCTCTACTGTTTGTAAAAAGGCTTCATCAATATTTCCTGCAACTGAAACAACGACATTTTCAGGTGTGTAATGATCCTTGATATATTGGCGTAGCGTATCACCTGTAAACGTATCAAGCGTTTCTTCTGTTCCTAAAATAGGATATCCAAGCGGATGCGTTTCATATGTTGCTTTCGTTAACATATCATGCACAATATCATCTGGAGCATCTTCGTACATTTTAATTTCTTCACATACGACATTCTTCTCTTTTTTCAGTTCTTCCTCATCAAATGTTGAATTAAAGAACATATCTGCTAATACATCTAAAGCATATTTAGCATGCTCATCTAGCACTTTTGCATAATAACAAGTGTATTCTTTTGAAGTAAAAGCATTCACTTGCCCACCAATGCTATCAAATGATTCTGCAATTTCGCGTGCACTACGTGTTTCTGTTCCTTTAAAGAACATATGCTCTAAAAAGTGGGAAACCCCGTTATTTTTTTCATTTTCATTTCTTGATCCCGCATGGATCCAAATACCAATCGCAACCGATCTTACAGTTGGTATATTCTCCATAACAATTCTTACACCATTTTTACAAGTATATTTTTTAATCAAAAACTTTCCTCCTACTGCCAGTTTCTCTAAATAAGTGCTATTATTTAATGATAACAAGTTTAAGGATGAATGTCATGCAAATGTATTTAATCCACACGTTTTTCATCCAGTAATTCTGTTATATTCCCTACTTTATATCCTTGTTCCTTCAATTTTGTAATCATTGTATCTAATGCTTCTGCTGTAGATGACGTTGGATGCATTAATACGATAGCACCTGGATGTATTTTTCTCATCACTCTCTGCAATAGTACCTCTGGCTCAGGTCGCTTCCAATCAATTGTATCTACAGTCCACATAATCGTTCCCATTTGGAAATCATCTGCAATTTTCACGACTTCATCCCGAAAACTTCCACTCGGCGGAGCAAACCATCTTACCTTTTGATTCGTAGCTGCTTCGATCATTCGATTTGTTTTTTGTAACTGATCTCGGATTTCATCAGAAGATAGCGTTTTCATATTAGGGTGTGTGTAAGAATGATTTCCGACTTCTTGATTTGCATCAACAATCATTTTGGCAAATCGCAAATTTTCCTTCACCCAACGTCCTTCTAAAAAGAAAGTCGCTTTCACATCATGTTTTTTCAATATTTCTAATATACGAGGCAAATACTCGTTTCCCCACGCCACATTTATTGTTAATCCCACCATCTTTTTATTTGGATGTCCCCTATAAATTGGGGCTGGTGATAAATCTTCTAAGTGGACACTCGGTGATACTTCCTTGAATTCAAGATTTCTTTGATCAAATTTCTTTAGTTTCTTCATATTATTATAGGATGCTTCGATATCAACTTGTCTTCCATTATATCCTGGTGTTGATTTCCATATCTTATCAATCATCGCATTTTGAGGTGCAATCTCATATTGTTTTGCATGTTTTTGAATTTCTTCATATAAGTTATCCTGTGCAAAAACGGAATAAGAGCCTACACTGACATATAAAAAGAATATACATATGTATGCCAATACACGAGCTTTCATATAAACCCTCCCATTAACTATATAAAAACCTTTTTTCTTCTTATCTTTGTTAATTTGAGCGTTATAATGAAAACTATACCTATACTGACATAAAAATATATGTAAATCATATTTTTTATATAACAAAAAAAGCCAGTTTAACTGGCTTTTACTTATTGCTGCTCTTGTTTGTTTTCTTCTTTAGCAGCTTCTTTTTCTTGCTCTTCTTTTAGCAATACTTTTCTAGATAGATTCACGCGACCTTGCTTGTCAATCTCGATAACTTTAACTGTAATTACATCACCGATTTTCACAACGTCTTCTACTTTACCTACACGCTCAAGTGCAAGTTCAGAAATGTGAACTAATCCGTCTTTACCGCTGAATAATTCAACGAAAGCACCGAATTTCTCAACACGTTTCACTTTTCCTTCGTAGATTTCACCTACTTGTACTTCGCGAACGATATCTTCGATAATTTTCTTAGCTTTGTCATTCATTTCTTGATTTATTGAAGAAATGAATACTGTACCATCTTGCTCGATGTCAATTTTAACGCCAGTTTCTTCAATAATTTTATTGATTTGTTTACCGCTCGGCCCAATAACGTCACGGATTTTATCTGGGTTAATTGTCATTGTAATAATCTTTGGAGCATAAGCTGATAATTCAGTACGTGGCTCTGCAATAACAGATAACATATGATTTAGAATGTGCACACGACCAACTTTCGCTTGTTGTAATGCCTCTTCTAAAATTTCACGAGATAGACCATCTATTTTAATGTCCATTTGCAGTGCAGTTACACCTTTTGCTGTACCTGCTACTTTAAAGTCCATATCACCTAAATGATCTTCCATACCTTGAATATCAGATAAAATTGTGTAATGCTCACCAGTTTTAACTAGACCCATTGCAATACCTGCAACTGGAGCTTTAAGCGGAACACCAGCATCCATCATTGCTAAAGTACTACCACAAATACTTGCTTGTGAAGTAGAACCATTTGATTCTAAAACTTCAGATACAAGACGTACTGTATATGGGAAATCTTTTTCAGATGGAATTACAGGCTCAAGAGCACGTTCTCCTAGTGCACCGTGACCAATTTCACGACGACCTGGTCCACGCATCGGTCTTGTTTCACCAACACTAAATGATGGGAAATTGTAATGGTGCATAAAACGTTTTGATTCTTCTACACCAAGACCATCTAAAATTTGTACATCGCCTAATGCACCTAATGTACAAATACTTAATGCTTGTGTTTGTCCACGTGTGAATAAACCAGAACCGTGTGTACGAGATAAAATACCAACCTCTGATGCTAATGGACGGATTTCGTCACCTTTACGGCCATCTGGGCGGATTTTTTCAACTGTAATAAGACGACGTACTTCTTCTTTTACAATTTTATATAAAATCTCACTTACTTGTCCTAATGTATCAGCGTCAGCTTCCTGCGCTTCGTAATGCTCAATTACACGCTTTTTCACTTCGTTAATTGCATCTTCACGTGCATGTTTTTCATGTACTTGAATTGCAGAATGCATATCCTTCTCAGACATTTCACGTACAGCTTGATTAAGATCAGCGTCAACTTCATAAAGTTTCACTTCTGATTTCTCTTTACCTACAGCTTGTACAATCTCTTCTTGGAATGCAATTAGACGTTTAATTTCGTCATGTCCAAACATAATTGCTTCTAACATTGTTTCTTCAGGCACTTGATCTGCTCCTGCTTCAACCATGTTAATTGCATCTTTCGTACCAGCTACAACAAGGTGAATATCACTTTGTTCTTGCTGTTCTACTGTTGGATTAATAACGAATTCGCCGTTAATACGACCAACTGTTGCACCCGCGATTGGGCCTTCAAATGGAATATCTGAAATCGATAACGCTAATGAAGAACCTAGCATAGCTGCCATTTCAGAAGAACAATCTTGATCAACACTCATTACTATGCTGACAACTTGTACTTCGTTACGGAAACCATCTGCGAAAAGCGGACGAATTGGACGGTCGATTAAACGACTTGCCAAAATTGCTTTTTCACTCGGACGACCTTCACGTTTAATGAAACCGCCAGGAATTTTTCCGACTGCATATAAACGCTCTTCATAATTTACTGTAAGTGGGAAGAAATCTACATTTTTTGGTTCTTTTGATGCAGTTGCTGTAGATAGAACCGCTGTATCGCCATATCTTACTAATACTGCTCCGTTCGCTTGCTTCGCAAGCTGACTTGTTTCAACTGTTAGCTGGCGACCAGCTAAATCTATCGAGAAGACTTGCTTTTCTTGACTCATTTAAGTACCCCTCTCAATTTAAAGTATTCAATTCTTCTATGTAAATGGATAGTATATCACAATATTCTACCTCTAGTATTACCGAAAATGAAGTAAGCTATAAAGGGTAGAAGATATATTTTTACCTAACAAAAAAGCGGGAATATTCCCGCTTCTTTGACTATCGACGTAAGCCAAGCTTTGTGATTAATTCACGGTAACGTGTGATATCGCTATTACGAAGGTAAGTTAGTAAGTTACGACGTTTACCAACCATCTTTAATAGACCACGACGTGAATGATGATCTTTCTTGTGAGTACGTAAGTGCTCGTTTAGAGTGTTAATTTGCTCCGTTAGGACAGCAATTTGAACCTCTGGAGAACCAGTATCAGTCTCATGAGTTCTAAATTGTGCAATGATTTCATTTTTACGCTCTTGTGTTAAAGCCATCCTATTTCACCTCCTATTAATTAAACCCCCAATTACCTAGCAAGCGTCGGTGAGTCGCAATGCCAAGCAATGGTTGTCATAAAGTACATAACATAGAATACTACTTTTCATTTGAAAAAGCAAGTATATTCTTTTCGTTCGCAAAATATTCTTGTGCTATTTTCTTATCTTTTGCAATTTGTTCAACTAACTCATCGATGCCATTGAATTTCTTTTCTTCTCTTATACGCATATGCCACTCTACTGTAACATTTTGATCATATATGTCTTTGTTAAATTCAAATAAGTGCACTTCAATAGATAATTGACGCTCATCTTCTTTAAAAGTTGGTTTATATCCAATATTACATACACCATCGTACCATTCATCGTGAACTTTTAATCTCACTGCATAAACACCTACAGGTGGTAATAGATACTCATCACTTAAACCTATATTAGCTGTGGGAAAACCAATTTGACGTCCACGCTTATCACCGTGTACAACTGTTCCCCCTACTGTATATGCTCTACCTAAAATAGATGGAATTTGTTCCATTTCGCCATTTCGAATTAACTTTCGTAATGCTGTAGAACTTACTTTCTCTTCTTGAAATTCAACTTTTTCAATCACAGTCTGTGTAAACTCCCCTCTTGCATGAAATGGTAAAGTCTCCATCTTTCCTTTTCCTAAACGTCCATATGAATAATCAAACCCTGCTACTACATGCTTTACATTCAAACCAATAATATAATCATCTACAAATTGTTGTGGCAATAAGCCTGCAAACGATTCATCAAATTTAATAACATATAATATATCGATCCCTAAGTTTTCGACTATTTTTTCTTTATCACACATTGGTGTAATATACTCCGCATGCGCTTCCTTTTTTCCTAAAACAACAGATGGGTGCGGATAAAATGTCATAACTGCACTTTTATATCCTCGTTCATCAGCTATTTGTTTCGCAGTTCGAATCACACATTGATGTCCTAAATGAATGCCATCAAAAAATCCTAATGCCATTACAGTAGGTGGTAATTCTAATTTATTTTGTTCATGTGGATGAGTTAAATGAATAAGTTTCACGCTTGAATTCACCTTTTTCTGTAATAATCCTTCCAATAATTCATTATAGCTTTAGTTCTTGATTATTCACAAGTACTTTCATCGGCTTTAGCATACCAGGGTGTTTTGGATGGTGCTCATAAATTGCAAGGCAACGATTATTTGTATCAAACACTGTTATAAATGGCGCCGTTATTTGCAATTCATTTTTTAAGAACATACCATTCTTTATTTTCTCTGCTTGCTTTTCATCTACAACCATTTTCGGAAACTTACTTAATGCTTCATCAATTGAAATGAAGATAGACTCTACTGTTCCATTTTGCACGTTTTCTTCAATTTCTTCAAATGATATGCAATCTTCTAATAAAAACTCACCAGAAGCTGTTCTTACAAGGTGAGACATATGTGATGGGAAACCAAGTTTTTCACCAATCATTACTGCTAACGTTCTTACATATGTCCCTTTACTACACGTTACACGGAAACGGAATGAAATATTTTCTCCCTCAAACACTTCACGGTCATCTAGTAATACAAATTCATGAATTGTAATTGTACGAACTGGACGTTCAACTTCTTGTCCTGCTCTTGCATATTCATATAATTTTTTTCCGTTAACTTTTACAGCTGAAAACATCGGAGGCATTTGTTCAATCGTACCTGTTAATGCAGCAAGAGCCCCTTCTACTTCCTTACGAGTAATAACACGATCTACATTTTTCCTTTCAACAACTTCACCAGAAGCATCTTCAGTTGTCGTTGAAAATCCAAGTGTTACTTCACCTTCATATGTTTTCGTCTCACTTGTTAAAAATTGTGCAATCTTCGTTGCTCGTCCTACACAAATAGGTAATACTCCTGTTACATCTGGATCTAATGTTCCTGTATGACCAATTCGTTTCTCACGCAATATCTTTCTTAATTTAAATACACAATCATGTGATGTCATGCCTTTTGGCTTATGTAATAATACTACACCTTCCATTTATGTTCACCTCATCATAATTCTTTCATATTAATTATCCAAAATTAATTTTGCATTGAAAAAATGGATAGACAAATGTCTATCCATTATTCTTCACGTTTACCGTCTTTATTAATTTGATGTAAAAGTGTATCAATTCGATGACCATATCCGATAGACTCATCAAACTCAAAGGAAATTTCCGGTGTTTTACGAAGACGAATACGCTGGCCAATTTCTGAACGAATGAAACCTTTTGCCTTCGCTAAACCTTTTAATGTACTTTCTTTCTGTTCCTCATCACCTAAAACAGAAATATATACTGTAGCAATTTGTAAATCTCCACTCACTTGTACATCTGTTACTGTAACAAATCCAACACGTGGATCTTTAATTTTACGACTGATGATGTCGCCTAATTCTTTTTTCATTTGCTCGCCTACACGGTTTGCACGTAATTTCATAACTCTTCACCTCATTCAATACCATTCCAATTGTGTTATTGTACGTTCAATTTCAGGAAATGAATCGATGTACTCGAGTACACGATTCATTTCTTTTTCACAAATAACACGATTAGAGGATACAGAAACAATTGCAATTTCTGTACGTTGCCATACATCTTGATGCCCTACTTCTGAAACAGCTACATTATAACGCTGCTTCACACGAGTTAGCACCCGTTGCAAAATTGCTCGTTTCTCTTTTAAAGAATGCACATCGTAAATCATACACTCGAATGAGAGTGAAGCGATAATCATCGCTTCACTTCTTCCATAATGTACGCTTCAATGATGTCCCCTTCTTTAAGATCATTATATCTCTCAATTGTAATACCACACTCATAGTTTTGTGCAACTTCTTTTACGTCATCTTTGAAACGTTTTAACGTATCAAGTTGTCCTTCGAAAATTACTACGCCATCACGGATAATACGCACGCCACTATCACGTGTAATTTTACCGTCAATTACGTAACAACCTGCGATTGTTCCAACTTTTGTTACTTTGAATGTTTGGCGTACTTCCGCTTGACCGATTACTTTTTCTTCGAATTCTGGATCCAGCATACCTTGCATTGCTGATTCGATTTCTTCGATTACTTTATAGATAATACGGTGTAAACGAACATCAACATTCTCTAATTCAGCTGTACGCTTCGCATTCACATCAGGGCGTACGTTAAATCCAATTACAATTGCATTAGATGCAGAAGCTAAAATAACATCAGATTCTGTAATCGCACCTACGCCTGTATGGATAATTTTAACTTTAACACCTTCAACATCAATTTTACGAAGTGACGCTGCCATTGCTTCTACAGAACCTTGTACGTCTGCTTTCACAATTAAGTTAATTTCTTTTACATCGCCTTCTTGGATTTGTTGGAATAAATCTTCAAGGCTTAATTTAGATTTTTCACCACGCTGAGCAAGTAACGCTTCTTGTGCACGTGATTCACCGATTTGACGAGCTTTCTTCTCATCAGCGAATGCCATGAAACGATCTCCCGCTTGTGGTACTTCGTTTAAACCTGTAATTTCAACAGGAGTTGATGGACCAGCAACTTTTACACGACGACCAATATCACTTACCATTGCACGAACACGTCCGAATGAAGTACCAACAACGATTGGATCTCCAACTCGAAGTGTACCGTTTTGAACAAGTAATGTCGCGATAGTTCCTTTACCTTTATCAAGCTGTGCTTCGATTACAGTACCAGTTGCATAGCGGTTTGGATTTGCTTTATATTCTTCTACTTCACTTACAAGAAGAATCATTTCTAATAAGTTGTCAATTCCTTCACCTTGAATTGCAGAAATTGGTACGAAAATTGTATCTCCGCCCCAAGCTTCTGGAACTAATTCATATTCTGTTAATTCTTGCATTACACGATCAGGATTTGCCGCTGGTTTATCCATTTTATTCACAGCTACAATAATTGGTACTCCAGCTGCTTTCGCATGGCTAATTGCTTCAACTGTTTGTGGCATAACACCGTCATCAGCTGCAACAACAAGGATTGTAATATCCGTTACTTGCGCACCACGAGCACGCATCGTTGTAAATGCCGCGTGACCAGGCGTATCTAAGAATGTAATCTTCTTGTCATTTACTTCAACTTGGTATGCACCAATATGCTGAGTAATTCCACCTGCTTCGCCTGCAGTTACTTTTGAATTACGGATAGAGTCAAGTAAAGTTGTTTTACCATGGTCAACATGCCCCATAATTGTAACTACAGCTGGACGCTCTTTTAAGTTCTCTTCATCATCTTGCTCATCGATGAATGTTTCAAATTCAGTTTCACTTACAACTACTTCTTCTTCTACTTCAATACCATAATCTGTAGCAATTAACTCAATTGTATCTTTATCTAAGTCTTGGTTAATTGTTGCCATAATTCCAAGCATAAAGAGCTTCTTAATAATTTCAGATGGCTCTTTGCTTAATTTTTTAGCAAGCTCACCTACTGTAAGACTTCCAGAGAAAGTAACTTTATCTGGTGTTTCTACAGTTTGTGTTTGTTGTCTTCCAGCAAAGTTATCTTGACGTTTGTCTTCATTTCCTTTGCCTTTTTTCTTTTTCTTATTGCTGTTCTTTTTACTACGAACAACTTTTTCTTCTACTTCAAACTCATCTGCAACAGAAGGTTTTTCAGTTTGATACGCATTATCTAATTTATTTACTACTTCATCTTCTAACATTGTCATATGATTCGAAACCTCGATATTCATTTCTTTTAGTTTTGTCATAAGATCTTTACTTGAGATATTATGTTGTTTTGCATATTCATGCACTCGAATTTTACTCATACCTTCACCCCCGGTAATTTGTATCGAGCATGCTACGCAGCTTTTTCGCAAAGCCCTCATCTAACACAGCTACAACGACTCGCTCGTCTCTCCCAATCGCATGCCCTAATTGTTGTCGATTTTCGACCTTTCTCATTGGTACGTTGTAATACGTCGCTTTATCCGTGATGCGTTTTGTAGTATTTGCTGACGCATCTTCAGATAGCAATACAAGTTTTGCTTTGCCACTTCGTACTTCTTTTAAAACAAGTTCTTCACCCGAAATAATTTTCCGAGCCCGGTTTGCTAGTCCTAAAAACGATTTCCAATCGGACACTTATTTCGACTCCTTCTCAACAAGCTCAAGAAGCTCTTCGTATAGAGAACCGTCGATTTTCGCTTTTAGATGATGTTCCAAAACATTTTTCTTTTGGGCTTGAAGAATACTTTCTTTATCTTTTGATAAATAAGCACCTCGTCCTGATTTCTTTCCAGTTAAATCAATGGACACTTCTCCCTCTTTGGAACGAACAATGCGAACGAGCTCTCGTTTTGATTTCATTTCTTGCGTTGCAACACATTTTCGTAACGGAACTTTTCGATTGCTCATACTCATCACCTCTATTCGATTTCGTCTTCAACTGAATCGAATCCGAATGCGATTACGCTATCTTCTTCTGTTACAATACCAAGTTGTTTCGCATCAGACTCACTCTTAATATCAATTTTCCAACCTGTTAATTTAGCTGCAAGACGTGCATTTTGTCCACGCTTACCAATAGCTAATGACAGTTGGTGGTCTGGAACAACAACTGTTGTTGCTTTTTCTTCTTCATCTACAAGCACTTTAACAACTTGTGATGGGCTTAAAGCATTTGCAACATATTCTACTGGATCATTTGACCAGCGAACGATGTCAATCTTTTCGCCTTTTAGTTCGTCTACAATGCGTTGTACACGTTGTCCTTTCGGTCCTACACAAGAACCTACTGGATCAACATCAATGTTCTCTGCATGTACAGAAATTTTAGAGCGATCGCCTGCTTCGCGTGCTACAGAACGAATTTCAACAGTTCCATCATAAATTTCAGGAACTTCCATTTCGAATAAACGTTTTAAAAGACCAGGATGTGTACGTGATACGTAAATTTGTGGTCCTTTCGTTGTTTTTTCTACTTTCGTAATGAATACGCGAATACGATCATGTGGTTTGTACTGTTCGTTTGGCATTTGCTCACTTACAGGTAATAAAGCTTCTACTTTCCCTAAGCTTACATAGATGAAACGAGCATCTTGACGTTGTACGATACCCACCATGATATCTTCTTCACGGTCACTAAACTCAGAGTAAATAACACCACGCTCTGCTTCGCGCACTCGTTGTGTTACAACCTGTTTTGCAGTTTGTGCTGCAATACGACCGAAATCTTTTGGTGTTACTTCAATCTCTAGTACGTCACCATCTTGATAGTTTGGATTAATTTGTCTTGCTTCTTCAACAGAAATTTCAAGACGTGGATCAAACACATTATCAACAACGTCTTTACGTGCTAAAACTTGAATTGTTCCCACTTCTGGGTTAAAGCTCACACGAACGTTTTGTGCTTGGTTAAAATTGCGTTTATAAGCAGAGATTAACGCTGCTTCAATCGCATCAATAATAATATCTTTGCTAATTCCTTTTTCTGACTCTAATACGAGCAAGGCATCTAACAACTCAGTGCTCATGAAGATCCCCCTTCTAACTAAAACGTAACAGCAAGTCGCGCATTTGCAACTTTATCCATTGAAATTTGGATTTCTTTTTTACGTGTTTTAATTGTTAATAATAATGTAATTGTAGTACCATCGTAGGAAAGTAGCTTTCCTTCAAACATTTTTTCACCATCAATCGGCTCATATGTTTTAATTGCCACTTGTTTTCCTACCGCTTGCTGGAAGTCTTTCTCTTTCTTTAATGGGCGTTCCGCTCCAGGAGATGATACATCCAAAAAGTAAAGATGAGGAATTGGATCCTCTTTATCTAAAGCTTCGCTTAAACGTTCACTTACCGCACCGCATTCTTCAATGTCGACTCCCTTTTCAGAATCGATGAATACGCGTAAGAACCAGTCTTGTCCTTCTTGCACATACTCTACATCTACAAGTTCAAGATTTAACTCTTCAACGATTGGCTGCGCAAATGCTTCTACAACTTCTGTGACTTTCTTATCCATAAACAGCCTCCTTCCTGCCGCCATGTACCATTTACAAGAAAAGACCCCGTCCATAAAAACGGTCCATCTTATTCTTTCTCGTTAGCTAACAAAAGCCCCTGCCGTTAAGCAGGGAATATCTGTCTTAGTATTACCAAATTTAAGAAGTAAAACTTGTAACAAAATATGTATATACGACAGAAATTTCTTACCTCTCCACATCAATAAAACGTAGATAGTAACACGAAAGAGTGGGTTTCCCCACTCTTTTTTTTACACAATATACATGACATGGTTATCTCGGTTAATAGTATACCATAGCAAATGTTGATTTGCAAAGAATTTTCCTACCTATTAGAACAGTGATAACTGGTTTTGATCAGGTAGATCGCCTAAGCAACCTTGACTATCTAAATACTCAATAATTGTTTTCGAAACCTTACTGCGCTGCTGTAAATCTTCTTTTGATAAGAAATCTCCATTTTTGCGTGCTTCTACAATACTTAAAGCTGCATTTGTACCAAGTCCAGGCACTGCATTAAATGGAGGAATTAAAGTATCCCCATCAATAATAAATTCTGTTGCATGTGAACGGTATAAATCAACCTTTTGGAATGAGTATCCACGCTCACACATTTCAAGTGTCATTTCTAGTACTGTTAATAAACTTTTCTCTTTCGGCGCTGCATCCAAACCTTTTTGCGCAATTTCATCAATTCTTACACGTATAGATGCTGAACCTTTCGCCATCGCCTCTACATCAAAGTCATCTGCACGAACTGTAAAGTATGCCGCATAGAATAGAAGCGCGAAATGTACTTTAAAGTATGCAATACGTACAGCCATAAGTACGTAAGCAGCCGCATGGGCTTTAGGGAACATGTACTTTATTTTCTTACATGAATCAATATACCAACCTGGTACATTATTACTTTTCATGTCATCTTCCCATTCTTCCGGTACACCTTTACCTTTACGAACTGACTCCATGATTTTGAAGGCTAATGATGGGTCTAAACCTTGATAGATTAAATATACCATGATGTCATCACGACAACCGATAACTTCACTCAGCGTACATGTACCGTTATAAATTAACTCGTTTGCATTACCAAGCCATACGTCTGTACCATGTGATAGTCCAGAGATTTGGACTAACTCAGAGAATGTCGTAGGTTTCGTCTCTTCTAACATCTGCCTTACGAATTTCGTACCAAACTCTGGTATACCAAGTGTACCTGTTTTACAGTTAATTTGTTCTTCCGTTACCCCTAACGATTCCGGGCCTGAGAAAATTTTCATTACTTCCGGATCGTCTGTTGGGATTGTTTTCGGATCAATACCACTTAAATCTTGTAACATACGAATAACAGTAGGATCATCGTGTCCTAGTATATCAAGTTTCAATAAATTATCATGAATGGAGTGAAAATCAAAGTGTGTCGTTCTCCACTCAGCCCCTATTGAATCTGCCGGAAACTGAATTGGTGAGAAATCAAAGATATCCATGTAATCTGGCACAACGATAATACCACCTGGATGCTGTCCGGTTGTACGTTTTACGCCCGTACATCCTGCTACTAAGCGGTCAATCTCTGCATTTCGAATCGTTAAATTATGATCATTTGCATAACCTTTTACATATCCATAAGCCGTTTTTTCCGCAACTGTACCTATTGTACCCGCACGGTATACATAATCTTCACCGAACAGTACTTTCGTATAGTTATGGGCACGTGGTTGGTATTCCCCGGAGAAGTTCAGATCGATATCGGGTACCTTATCTCCTTTAAATCCAAGGAACGTTTCGAACGGAATATCATGTCCATCTTTCACGTATGGAACATTACATGCAGGACATTCTTTATCCGGCAAGTCAAAACCAGAACCTACAGAACCATCATTAAAGAATTCTGATTGCTTACACTTCGGACATACATAGTGTGGTGGTAATGGGTTTACTTCTGTAATTTCCATCATCGTTGCAACGAATGATGAACCTACCGATCCACGCGAACCTACTAAATATCCGTCTACTAACGATTTTTTCACAAGCTTATGTGAAATTAAATAAATTACGGCAAATCCATGCCCAATAATACTTTTTAATTCTTTTTCTAAACGCGCTTCTACAATTTCAGGTAACTCTTCACCATAAATGCTACGCGCCATTTTATAACTCATATCACGCGTCTCATCATCTGCACCTTCAATTTTCGGTGTATATAGATCATCTTTCACTGGATGAACATCACCAATTAATGATGCAATCTTTTGTGTATTCGTTACAACAATTTCTTTCGCTACGTCTTCACCTAAGAATGAAAAACACTCTAACATTTCATCCGTTGTACGGAAATGTACAGGTGGTAATGAATGTCGGTTTAACGGATTGGCTCCGCCCTGCGAACTGACTAAAATCTTGCGATACATTGCATCCTCTGGATCTATATAATGCACGTTTCCTGTAGCAACAACTGGTTTATCTAACGTCTCACCTAGTTTTACTAAGTTAGAAATAATTGTTTTTAATTGTCCCTCATCTCGAACAAGTTCACGCTCTACTAAATGACGTAACACCTCTGGAGGCATTACTTCAATGTAATCATAGAACTGCGCAATTTCTTCTACCTCTTCAGGAGCTTTTTGCATCATCGCCTCAAACACTTCACCTTTATCACAAGCCGTTCCTACTAAAATTCCTTCACGATATTTTTTTAATAGTGACCTTGGTACTCGTGGTACACGGTAAAAGTAATTTAGGTGAGAATAGGAAACAAGTTTATATAAATTTTTCAACCCTACATCTGATGTCGCAAGTAACGTCATATGACTTGGACGTCCACGCTTATACGCATCCCCTTGCCCCATGCTATCATTTAATTGATCGTGATATTCAAATCCCTTTTCAATCACATCTTTTAACATTTTCACAAGTAAGTACCCTGTTGCTTCTGTATCATAAATCGCACGGTGATGTTGCGTTAATTCAATATCAAGCTTTTTACACATCGTATTTAATCGATGGTTTTTCATTTCCGGGAATAAGAATCTTGCAAGTTCTAACGTATCAATAACAGGATTATTCGTTTTTTCTAGTCCAGCCTTTTTAAAACCTACGTTAATAAAGCCCATATCAAAACTTGCGTTATGAGCAACAAGTGTATGGTCGCCCATCCATTCTTCAAACTTTTTAAACACTTCGTCCACTTCTGGTGCATCCGTTAACATATCATCTGTAATACCTGTTAATTCAATAATCGTCGCAGATAATGGTTGATGTGGATTTGCGAAAGATTCAAAGCGGTCAATAATTTCGCCACCTTTTACTTTTACAGCCGCTAACTCGATAACAGTATCATATACAGCTGATAAACCTGTCGTCTCAACGTCGAAAACAACATAAGTTTCCTCTGCAAGTAAACGATGCGCTTCGTTATATGCAATCGGTACACCATCATTAACTAAATTCGCCTCTACACCATATATAACTTTAACCCCAGCCTTTTTACCCGCAGAATATGCCTCTGGGAAAGACTGCGCAACAGCATGGTCTGTAACAGCGATTGCCTCATGTCCCCATTTACCTGCTTGGGCAACAAGTCTAGAAACAGGAGTAACAGCGTCCATTTGGCTCATCGGTGTGTGAAGATGCAGCTCTACACGTTTTTCACCTTCTGGCGCTTTATCTTTACGAGACGGTCCTGTTATTTCATTTATATCATTTGCAATCATTACTAAATCTCGAACGAATGTATCATTTTGAACAGAACCACGCGCTTTCACCCACATTCCTTTTTTCAAGGATTGCAGCATTGGAATATCTTCTTTGTCACGCGAGAACATTTTGATCATAATTGAATCCGTATAGTCTGTTATTTTTAAAGTTAATAACGTACGGCCACTACGTAGCTCTTTCGTTTCTACATGGAAGACATACCCTTGAACTGTTTTTCTTCTTTCTTCATCTTGAATTTCTCGCATCGGTGTAATCTCTTCATCCGGCTTAATAAGATATCCGAGTACAACCGGCCCTTCATGCACAACGCTACTTTCTTCAGCTTGCTTCTTTGCCATTTCTTCCATAGCTTGTATAACACGTTCACGATCTTCTTGCTGCGTTTGCTCACGAAACTTTTGCATTTCTTCTGTATTTTGCTGTATATGTGTGTCTAACTGAAAACGCGGGAATCCAAAAGTTTCGTATTGATCCCCTACTGGTTTCGCAACGTTTTTCTTTAAAGCAGTAGATTCCAGCTCATTATTCACATTTATTAGCAACTTCACTCCATTCACCTGCGGAAGCTGCTTTTTTAAGTAAGCAAACATAGGTGAAAATGTAATTCGTTCCGTACAAAGTGGCCAATACGCCCTCACTTCTTCTTCTGTAAATTGTTTATTCTCTGTTTCTAATGCAAATGTTGTTCTTGCAATATGAGAAAATGATTGCTTAAGCTTTGTTTCTAGCAATTCATATAATTCTGTAGGCAAAATTCGTGGCACTTGTAAATCAAAATGCCAACTTTTATTCGTTTTATCAATAACGAGCCTTTCAATGCCACCACCTTGTAAATATTGATTTATAAGGTCGTCTGGTATTTGCAACTGCTGGAGCAAAATTTGAAATCGCTCTTGTTGTTCATTTGTTAAAGACATAAGCACTCTCCTTCCATTTGCTATTATAAATTGAAACGTACTACAAAGAAAGATTTCTCCCTTCTTCTTTTACAAAATACGTTTACAAAGAAAGAGAAGGTACCTCATTACGAGGTACCTCTTCTTATTTTAAAATATTTGCAATATATGTTTGAAGTTCTTCTACTTTCACTTCTTCAGACTCGCCTGTAGCACGTACTTTCACTTCTACAATACCTTCGTCTGCTTTTTTACCAACTGTCACGCGAACTGGAAGGCCGAATAAATCTGCATCTGCAAATTTAACACCTGCACGTTCTGCACGATCATCTAGTAATACTTCGTACCCTTGCTCTTGTAATGAGTTGTAGATGTTTTCACCCATTTCACGTTGCGCATCAGATTTCATATTTACTGGAATTACATGCACATGGAACGGTGCAACAGCTTTTGGCCAAACTAAACCGTTCTCATCATTAAACTGCTCTGCGATTGCTGCCACTGTACGAGATACACCGATACCGTAACAACCCATAATAAGTGGTTGTGTTTTTCCGTTTTCATCTAGGAATGTTGCGTTCATTGCTTCACTATAACGAGTTCCTAATTTGAATACATGGCCAACTTCAATTCCGCGTGCGAAAAGAATTGTTCCATTTCCATCTGGAGACTGGTCTCCTTCTTGAATAAAGCGTAAATCTGTATATTGACTTACTTTAAAGTCACGTTCTGGATTTACATTTACATAATGGAACCCTTCTTCGTTCGCTCCTGAACATCCGTTAACAATTGATGCTACAGCATGGTCTGCGATAATTTCGATATCACCTGTTACACCAATCGGTCCTAAAGAACCAACTTCACAGTTTAATAACTCTTTCACTTCTTCATGAGAAGCAAGCTCAACAACTGAAGCGCCGTATACATTTTTCACTTTTACATCGTTTACTTCATGATCACCACGAACAAGTACAACTACTAATTTCTCATCTACTTTAAATACCATAGACTTAATGCACTTGTCAGCTTCAATGTTTAAGAATGCAGATACTTCTTCAATTGCTTTTTGATCTGGTGTTGCTACTTTTTCAAGTGCCTTTTCTGCTTCATCACTCTTCGTATACGTAGCTACCACAGGAGCCATTTCGATGTTTGCTGCATAATTAGATGTATCAGAGTATGCAATTGTATCTTCACCAACTTCAGATAATACCATAAATTCATGCGTATCTTTTCCGCCCATTGCTCCAGAGTCAGCAATAACTGCACGGAAATTCAAGCCACAACGAGCAAAAATGTTAGAGTATGCTTTGTATAAGCGATCGTATACTTCATCTAAACTCTCTTGTGTAGCATGGAAAGAGTATGCATCTTTCATTAGAAACTCTCTTCCACGTAATAAACCGAAACGAGGTCTTTGTTCATCACGGAATTTCGTTTGAATTTGGTACAATGTTAACGGTAATTTTTTATATGATTTCACTTCATCACGTACAAGATCCGTAATTACTTCTTCATGTGTCGCTCCTAATGCGAATTCACGAGCGTTACGATCTTTCATACGCATTAATTCAGATCCGTAAGAATACCAACGGCCTGATTCTTGCCATAATTCTGCAGCTTGCATCGCTGGCATTAATAATTCTACAGCTCCTGCGCGCTCCATTTCTTCTCGAACGATACGTTCTACTTTGTGTAGTACTTTTAATCCAAATGGTAGAAAACTATAAATACCAGAAGCATTTTGACGCATAAAACCTGCACGAAGTAATAACTGATGACTCTTAATCTCCGCATCAGCTGGAACTTCACGTAATGTAGGACTGAATACCATACTTTGTTTCATTTATTCGCACCTCTTCATTTTACTCTTACACGCAGTAAAACCCCTCACCTCGAGTTAGGTGAGGGATTTTATTCTACGAGCTCTATTTCATTATAAGTTTCACTTTATTTTACAAGAAAAACTTACGAATGTCATTCCAAGTTACAACTAACATAAGTAACATTAATAATGCAAAACCAATAAAGTGAACCATTCCTTCTTTTTGGCGGTCAATTGGTTTCCCTCGTAACGCTTCAATTAAGAAGAAGAACAAACGTCCACCGTCTAAAGCAGGGACTGGTAGTAAATTAAATAAACCAAGGTTAATACTTAAAACTGCTGCTAAACTTAATACACGCGTAAATCCATAATCTACGACTTGATCTGTTAGATTATAAATTCCTACTGGACCTGACAACTCATTAATAGAGAATTGACCAGTTACTAATTTCACAAGTGAATCAAAAATTAGTTTTGTCCATTGGTATGTTTGTTCAAATCCTGATTTAATAGAACCCATTACTGTTTTCTCTACTGGAGAGTAAACACCAATTCTACCTACTTCGTCTTTTCCTTCTTTATCGAGTGTTGGCGTTACTTTTACATTAAACTGTTCATTATCACGCTTTACTTGTAACGTAATTTCTTTATTTGGGTTTCCACGTACAATGGTAACAACATCTTTCCATGTACTTGTGTTTTTCCCATCGATTGCTTGAATTGTATCATTTTCTTTTAATCCGGCTTGCTCGGCGGCACTATTCTCCATTACTTTTCCGACCATTGGCTTGTCAACAGGAACACCTTGTACAAATCCAAGAATCACAAAAATAACAAATGCTAAAATGAAGTTCATTGCAGGACCTGCAAAGATTGTTAAGGCACGTTGACCCAATTTCTTGGAGCCGAATTGCCTATTATACGGAGCAATTTGTATTTCTTCACCAGCAGTAATAATACGAGCCTTTTCATTCACTCGGAATGTTTGAAGCTCTTCCTCGTACTCTTCATAGCCCGAAATTGTTAAATTATGCTCTAAATCAGCTTGTTCGACTTCAATGACACGAACATTTGGATACTTTTCATATCCATCAAAAACTAATTTCGCAACTTCGTCTTTTTCATTTAATACAAGGCCAACCTTTTTTCCAGGCTTTAACTCAACTGTGTCTGCATCCTCGCCAGCCATTCTTACATAGCCACCAAGGGGCAGTAATCGAATCGTATACACCGTTTCATTCTTTTCAAATGAGAATATTTTCGGACCAAAACCAATCGCAAACTCACGGCATAAAATACCTGCTCTTTTTGCGAAATATAGATGCCCTAGCTCATGGAAAAATACGAGTGCACCGAAAATTAATATAAAGGCAATCGCTGTATTCAATTCCATACCACCTTTGCTAAATTTGTTCCATCACAAACCGTCTTGTGGTTGCATCAATTTCCAGAATTTCCTCTAAGCTCGGACGTGCAATGACATTGTGATGGTTCATTGCTTTTTCAATGAGGTCTTCCACTGTTAAGAAACCAATTCTCTTTTGTAAAAACGCTTCAACAGCTACTTCATTCGCTGCATTCATTACAGCTGGCATACTTCCACCTGTTTTTCCAGCTTCATACGCAAAACGCAAACAACGGAAACGTTCTTGGTTCATTTTCTCAAAATGCAATGTTCCCATTTCCCATAAATTTAACTGCTTTGTGTCTGAAAGAGGTAATCGATCAGGATATGTAAGTGCGTATTGAATTGGTACTCGCATATCAGGTGAACCAAGCTGTGCCATCACACTACGATCTTCAAATTCAACCATAGAATGAATAATACTTTCTTTATGTAAAACAACATCGATTTGCTCATAAGGGATACCAAAAAGCCAATGTGCTTCAATTACTTCTAGCCCCTTATTCATCATTGTAGCAGAATCAATTGTAATTTTCGAACCCATTGACCAGTTTGGATGTCGAAGCGCATCTTCTACGGTCACATGATGCAATTCATCTCTCGTTTTATCACGGAAACTTCCACCAGAAGCCGTAATAATTAGTCGAGAAATTCTTTTTTCATTTTCACCATTCAAGCATTGAAAAATAGCTGAATGTTCACTGTCTACTGGAAGTAACGAAACATTATGTTTTCGTGCTGCTTCCATTACAAGATGCCCTGCGGTTACTAACGTTTCTTTGTTTGCAATTCCGATTGTTTTTTTCGCCTCAATTGCACGAAGTGTTGGTAACAACCCTACGCTACCTACAACAGCATTTACTACAATCTCTGCATCTGGATGTAATGCTACTTCTAAAAGCCCTTCACTACCATATACAATTTTTGTATTACCAGAGACAGCTTGTAATTTTAAAACATCTTCCTCTCTTTGCACAGAGACAATTTGCGGAGAAAATTCTTGAATTACCTTTACTGCGTAGTCAATATTTTTCCCTACAGAAAAAGCAACGAGACGGAATTGGTCTGGGTGCGAGCGTAATACATCTAAAGTTTGTGTACCAATTGATCCGCTTGCACCTAATAAACTAATGTTTTTCATGACTCCAACCCCTCGTTCATTTATTAATTGTATTGTAATAAGAAGTAGAGAATTGGTAAAACAAATAACCAACTATCTGTTCGATCTAATATACCACCATGTCCAGGTAAAATTGTACCTGAATCTTTTACGCCATAATGACGTTTAAATGCAGATTGTACTAAATCACCAATTTGTCCAAAAATAGAAATGATAATTGTCAACACAATTAAAATCCCTACATTAGCCTCAACTGGGAAGAACATATTGTAAACAAGTGCCACAACAATCCCACAAACGATGCCGCCTAATGAACCTTCAATCGTTTTATTCGGACTAATTTCTGGCCATAATTTTCTTTTTCCTAATGCTTTCCCTACGAAATATGCGCCTGAATCGGTAGCCCATATAACAAATAATGCGCAAAACACATATTTAATTCCTAAAATTCTCGTTTCATTCAAATATAAGAATCCCATTGCAACATATGTTGTTGCCATTAGTAAAAAGGAAGCATGGTCAAAAGTAAATGTATTCTTAGAAAGGACTGTATATGATAAAAGTAATAAAACAATCACAAATGTGATTTCTAATTTACCTAATCCAATCCAAGTAAACAGTTCTGATGCACTGCTTGGAATTAAAATAACCCATAATAATACTGCAGCTAAAACTGTTGGTATTGAAATAAGCGTAAGCTTATTCATACGAATTAATTCATATAAACCTATAGAAGCAAGTGCATACACTAAAACCGTAAAAGGCACGCCACCGTAAATTACGATGGGAATGAATAGCGCGGCAGCAACCACTCCAGTAATAATTCTCTGTTTCACTACCAAACCCTCTCTTTCTACACGCCTCCGAATCTGCGCCCTCTATGTTGAAAGTCTGTAATCGCATTTAGCAAATGTTCCTCGGTAAAATCTGGCCAATACACATCTGTAAACCAAAACTCCGAATATGCAATTTGCCATAACATGAAATTACTAATACGTAGCTCTCCGCTCGTACGAATTAACAACTCTGGATCAGGTAAAGAACTCGTCATTAAGTAGGAAGAAAGCATTTCTTCACTTACATCTTCAACACGAATTTTTCCTTCCTCACTATCTTTCACCATATGTTGCACAGCAGAAACGATCTCATCTCGACTTCCATAGTTTAACGCGAAATTAAGAATTAATCCCGTATTCTCTTTCGTATCTTCCATGGCCTTTTCCATCGCTCTGCGTGTATGCGTAGGAAGACGATCTTGTTGTCCTATCACTCGGACTTGTACGTTCTCTTCAATCAATTCTGGTAAAAATGTACCTAGAAATTCTTCTGGAAGCCTCATTAAATAGTCAACTTCCTTTTTCGGTCTTTTCCAGTTCTCAGTTGAAAAAGCATAAAGAGTTAACACTTTCACATTAAGTTTGCTTGCAAATTTTGTGATTTTCTTTACAACTTGCATGCCTTCATGATGTCCCGCAATACGAGGCATCGCTCTCCTCTTTGCCCATCTTCCATTACCATCCATAATGATGGCAATATGTTCTGGGATGTATCCTTTTTTCACTTTTTCAACGAGATGATCAAACGATGCGACCTTTTTACTTTTAAAAAAAGGAAAGTTTTTAAACATCATTCATACCCTCCAGCAAGCAGACGTATGCCTAAAAGTGTAAAAAGACCCCCTTAAGAAGAGGGTCATATTTGCGAAGGTATCGCTATTACACTTCCATGATTTCTTTTTCTTTGTTTTTTGCGATTTCGTCAACTTTTGCAATATATTTATCTGTTTCTTTTTGGATATCTTCAGTATATCCTCTTAAATCATCTTCTGTAATATCGCCAGCTTTTTCAAGCTTCTTAAGATCATCGTTACTGTCACGACGTACGTTACGAACAGCAACTTTTGCTTCTTCAGCATATTTTTTCACAACTTTTACAAGATCGCGACGACGCTCTTCTGTTAATGCAGGGAATGCAATACGAATTACAGTTCCATCATTAGAAGGATTTAAGCCTAAATCTGCTTTTAAGATTGCTTTTTCAATATCACCGATAGAAGTTTTATCATAAGGTTGAATTACAAGTAAACGTGCTTCTGGAACTGTAATGTTCGCTAATTGCACAACAGGTGTTGGTGCACCATAGTAATCAACTTGTACCTTATCTAATACAGACGAGCTTGCACGACCTGCGCGAACTGTTGCCAATTCACGAGAGTAAGCAGCAACTGCTTTTTCCATTTTTTCATTTGAAGACTTCAATACTTGTTGTCCCATATTTATTTCCCCCTTACAACTGTTCCGATATTTTCGCCTAAAACGGCACGTTTAATGTTACCTTTTTCCATAACCGAGAATACAATTAATGGAATATCATTGTCCATACATAAAGAAGAAGCTGTTGAATCCATTACACCTAAACCTTCTTTTAATACATCTAAGTAAGTAAGTGTTTCGTATTTCGTAGCTGTTGGGTCAAGAGATGGATCTGCATTATATACGCCATCTACATTGTTTTTCGCCATTAAGATAACGTCTGCTTCGATTTCCGCTGCACGTAGTGCTGCCGTTGTATCTGTAGAGAAATATGGGTTACCTGTACCTGCTGCAAAGATCACAACACGTTTTTTCTCTAGATGACGAATTGCTTTACGACGAATGTAAGGCTCTGCTACTTGACGCATTTCGATTGAAGTTTGAACACGAGTTTGAATTCCAATGTTCTCTAGGCTATCTTGAAGAGCTAATGAGTTCATAACTGTTGCTAACATACCCATGTAATCTGCTCCAGCACGATCCATTCCCATTTCACTTCCGATTTTTCCACGCCAAATGTTTCCGCCACCAACAACAACAGCAACCTCTACATCAAGTTCTGCAATTTCTTTCACTTGTTCCGCAACTGATTTAATAACAGACGGGTTAATTCCAAATCCTTGTTCGCCAGCTAACGCTTCTCCGCTTAGCTTTAATACGACACGATTATATTTCGGTTTACTCATAATGAACCTCCAATTGCTTACATCTTTATTTTAAAAAAGGGAACACAATGTGTTCCCTAATCTTTATTAGTTGCTACCTTTTACTTGGTTCATTACTTCTTCAGCAAAGTTGTCTTCGCGTTTTTCGATACCTTCACCAACAGCGTAGCGAACGAATCCTTTTAATGTTCCGCCTTTAGACTCAACGAACTGGCGAACTTTCATATCAGGGTTTTTAACGAATGCTTGGTCAAGTAAGCAAATTTCTTCGAAGAATTTGCCTAGACGGCCTTCAACCATTTTTGCAACGATTTTTTCAGGCTTGCCTTCGTTTAAAGCTTGTTGTGTCAATACTTGACGCTCATGCTCAACTTCTTCAGCTGTTACAGCATCGCGGTCGATGTATTTAGGGTTAACTGCTGCGATGTGCATTGCTACATCTTTAGCAGCAGCTTCGTCAGTAGAACCTTCAAGAACTGTTAATACACCAATACGTCCACCCATGTGTAGGTAAGCGCCGAATGCATCAGCATCAGTTTTTGATACGATTTCGAAACGACGAAGTGTAAGTTTTTCACCAATTTTAGCGATTGCTTCGTTGATGTGCTCTTCTACTGTTTTGCCGCCTTCGATTGTTTGAGCCATAGCTTCTTCAATGTTAGCTGGTTTGTTAGTTAATAAGTGTGCAGCTAATTCTTTAATTAATGCTTGGAAACCTTCGTTTTTCGCAACGAAATCAGTTTCAGAGTTTAATTCTAAGATTAAACCTTCGTTACCGTTTGTTTCGATGAAAGTTAAGCCTTCAGCAGCGATGCGGTCTGCTTTTTTAGCAGCTTTTGCAATACCTTTTTCACGTAAGAAGTCAATTGCTTTCTCCATGTCGCCATTAGTCTCAGTTAAAGCTTTTTTGCAGTCCATCATACCTGCGCCTGTTTTTTCACGAAGTTCTTTTACCATTTGTGCAGTGATTGCCATATTTTTCATCCTCCTAAAATATGTATTTATACCTTTTATAAAGGTGTTTATACCTTAAAAAAGGTGATAAAAGGCCGAACCCCTTATCACCTTTCCAAATTTGTTACGCAGTAACAGTTTCTTCACCTTGTTTTGCTTCAAGGATCGCGTCTGCCATTTTAGATGTAAGAAGTTTTACAGCACGAATTGCATCATCGTTTGCTGGGATAACGTGATCGATTTCGTCTGGATCACAGTTTGTATCAACGATACCGATGATTGGAATGTGTAATTTGCGTGCTTCAGCAACTGCAATACGCTCTTTACGAGGGTCTACTATGAATAATGCACTTGGAAGACCTTTCATATCTTTAATACCGCCTAAGAATTTCTCAAGACGCTCTAACTCTTTTTTAAGTTGAACAACTTCTTTCTTAGGAAGTACTTCGAAAGTACCATCTTCTTGCATTCTTTCGATGTCTTTAAGACGCTTGATACGCTTTTGGATTGTTTGGAAGTTTGTTAAAGTTCCACCTAACCAACGTTGGTTAACGAAGTACATACCAGCACGAGTTGCTTCTTCTTTAATAGCTTCTTGTGCTTGTTTTTTAGTACCTACGAATAAAATGTCTCCACCTTCAGCAGCGATGTCGCGCATCGTTCTGTAAGCTTCCTCAACTTTTTTCACAGTTTTTTGTAAGTCGATGATGTAGATACCGTTACGCTCTGTGAAAATGTAACGCTTCATTTTTGGGTTCCAACGACGAGTTTGATGTCCGAAATGAACACCAGCTTCAAGCAATTGCTTCATAGAAATTACTGACATAATATAGTTCCTCCTAAATGGTTTTTGATATCCTCCGTTTACTTCATCTCTAAGCGAAACTACAAACGTAGCACCAACACTTAAATCAGCAAACGTGTGTACTTTGTACTGACACCACTGCTTACTATATCATACTGAAATATTACAATCAAGTCGAAAATGCGAACAATGTAAAACTTTCTTTGTTCACACTCGAATTCTAGTATTACCAACCTGCATTTCTTTTAAGCAAAAAAGTGAAATTCAACTCATAGCTTTTCCAAAGAACACGATTATGACGCTTTTTACAGACACCATTAATCTTTTACACACAAAAAACTCTCCTCAAAAAACGAGGAGAGTTTTATAAATTAGTTTGTTTTTAATTTAGCAAGTTCCTGTAGAAACTTGTCGTTTAGCACTTTAATGTATGTTCCTTTCATACCTAAAGAGCGAGACTCAATAACACCAGCACTTTCTAATTTACGTAGTGCATTTACGATTACAGAGCGAGTAATTCCTACGCGATCAGCAATTTTACTTGCAACAAGTAAACCTTCTGTTCCATTTAATTCTTCGAAGATATGCTCGATTGCTTCTAACTCACTGTAAGATAATGAGCTAATCGCCATTTGAACAACAGCTTTACTACGTGCTTCCTCTTCGATTTCTTCTGCTTTTTCACGTAAGATTTCCATACCTACTACAGTTGAACTGTATTCAGCAAGGATTAAATCATCGTCTAAGAACTCTTGACCAAGACGAGCTAACACTAATGTGCCTAGACGCTCACCACCACCAACGATTGGTACGATTGTAGTTAAACCTTGACCGAATAATTCTCTATTTTCTACTGGGAATGCTGTGTAAGCACTGTTTACATCTAAGTTTGAAGACGTTTCTGTAATGTTGAATAAGCTTTGCGTGTACTCTTCCGGGAATTGACGCTCTGCAAGCATTTGTTTCATACGCTCATTCTCAATTTGTTGGTGAATTGCATAACCTAGTAATTTACCACGACGACTTACTACGAATACGTTCGCTTCAATTACTTCACACATTGTGTCAGACATTTCTCTAAAGTTTACAGGCTTTCCTGCTGCGCTCTGTAATAACGCATTTAATTTTCTTGTTTTTGCTAATAATTCCATTTCAAAAGTTCCTCCTACATGTTACTTACATATTTTTTCATCACTTGGAAACTAGGGCGAGTCACCTGATGACACTATTACAAAATAAACTGGCTCACATCTTTATTTTTAGCAATCGTTGCTAATTTCTCCTCAACGTATTGAGGTGTTATCGTTATTTTCTCTAACGTAATTTCAGATGCTTCAAACGATAAATCTTCAAGGAGTTTCTCCATAATCGTATGAAGTCTTCTTGCTCCAATATTATCTGTATCCTGATTAACTTGATAAGCAATCTCAGCAATCTTACGAATAGCTTCGTCTGAAAATTCAATTTCTATACCTTCAGTCGCTAATAAAGCCATATATTGTTTAATTAACGCATTGTCAGGCTCGATTAATATTTTAACAAAATCATCTGTCGATAATTTTGTTAATTCTACTCGAATCGGAAATCTCCCTTGCAGTTCCGGAATTAAATCCGACGGTTTAGACATATGAAACGCTCCAGCTGCAACGAATAAAATATAATCCGTTTTTACTGATCCGTATTTTGTCGCAACATTCGATCCTTCTACAATTGGTAAAATGTCACGTTGCACACCTTCACGTGATACATCTACGCTATTCGACTGCTTACCAGCAATTTTGTCAATTTCATCGATAAAAATAATCCCGAGCTGTTCAGCACGATAAACAGCCTCTTGTGTAACTTCATCCATATCAATTAAGCGCTGTGCTTCCTCATTTGTCAAGAGTTTTCTTGCTTCTTTCACAGAAAGTTTACGTTTTTTTGTTTTTTTCGGCATAAAACTTCCTAATGCATCCTGGAAATTCATTCCCATTTGTTCCATACCAGTTCCTTGTAACATATCGAACATGGAAGACTGTTGCTCAGTCACTTCAATCGATACAATTTCATCTTCAAGAAGTCCTGCAGCAAGCTTTCTTTCCACATCTTGACGTTTCTTTTCGATTTCACCATCTTCCTGTGCATCAGATGTTTGATTCGAATTTTGAGCACCGCCAAATAGCATTTCTAATGGGTTTTTAAATCCAGATTGTTTCTCCGGACTCGGCACTAAAATTTCAACAAGACGTTGGTTCGCTTGTTCTTCTGCTTTGTCTTGTACTTTAATTACCATTTCTTCTTTCACGATACGAACTGACGTTTCCACAAGGTCACGTACCATCGATTCTACATCTCTACCTACATATCCAACTTCTGTAAATTTGGTAGCTTCAACCTTAATAAAAGGTGCTCCAACGAGTTTCGCCATTCGTCGTGCTACCTCTGTTTTACCAACACCTGTCGGTCCAATCATTAAAATATTTTTAGGCGCAATTTCATCACGTAGATTTTCAGCTAATTTACTTCGACGATATCGATTTCTTAAAGCTACAGCAACCGCTTTCTTCGCATCTTTTTGACCGATAATGTATTGATCTAATTTTTCCACAATTTGACGCGGAGTAAAATGTAAATGCATATAAAATGCCTCCCTTACGATTCTACAATTCTTCCACAATTATATTGTGGTTTGTATAAACACAAATATCGCCAGCAATGTCTAAACTCGCTTTCGCAATTTGCTTCGCTGTTAAATGTTCACTTGCATATTGCTTTAAAGCACGACCTGCAGAAAGCGCATAATTCCCACCAGATCCAATCGCTAAAATCCCATCATCTGGTTCAATCACTTCTCCTGTACCTGAAACAAGAAGCATAGTTGTTTTATCCATGACAATGAGCATCGCTTCTAGCTGACGTAACATTTTGTCGCCACGCCATTGTTTTGCCATCTCAACTGCAGCACGCTGCAAGTTCCCATTGTACTCTTCTAATTTCCCTTCAAACATTTCAAAAAGAGTAAATGCGTCAGCAACGGAACCTGCAAAGCCAGCTAAAACTTTCCCTTGGAAAAGTTTACGGACTTTACGAGCTGTATGTTTCATTACAACTGCATTTCCCATTGTCACCTGACCATCTCCAGCCATTGCACATTCTCCATTATGATGAACTGCAAATATCGTTGTAGCGTGGAAATTTCCCATAGAAAAAACTCCTTTATATGTTTTTATAGCTTTAAAAGCAATTTATGCCCGCGGGTGATGCTTCATGTAGACCGAACGCAATCTTTCTTTAGAGACATGCGTATAAATTTGTGTCGTCGACAAATTCTCATGACCGAGTAGCTCCTGTACAGTACGTAAATCTGCCCCTTCATCTAACATATGTGTAGCAAATGTATGCCTTAACATATGGGGACTTATCCGCATTGTCAGTGAAGCCTTCTTAATGAGTTCGTTTAATACATAGCGTACCCCTCGACTTGTTAGCGGCGTGCCTTTCGCATTTAAAAATACCATATGAGAGTGTTCTTCAGTTTTGTGAGCCAACTGTTTTCTCCCGTTCTCTATATAAGTAATTAAAGCATCTTGCGCATAGCTTCCGAACGGAATATACCTTTGTTTTTTTCCTTTTCCCATTACTAAAATTGTTCCCACCGCGAAGTCAATATCGGTAAGTTGTAAATTGACACATTCACTCACACGGATTCCAGTCGCATACATCAACTCTAATAAAGCTTGATTCCTTTGACCTAGCGGTGTTTCCGTATCAGCAACTTCAAATAATTCCTCTAATTCTTCAGCATATAAAAACTTTGGGATTGACAATTCTTTTTTGGGGAGTGACGCAAGTGCAAACGGATTATCTTTCCGATAACCTTCACGCATCAAAAAACGATATAAACTTCGTAAGCTTGATACTTTTCTTGCGACAGATTTACGGGCTAACTTTTCATCGTGCAACGTCGTTAAGTACAAACGAACATCCGCGTATGTAACATCTAAAAAAGAGGATATGCCTTCTCGCTCCATAAATTGCACAAAATGTTCTAAATCATTTTGATAACTTGCAATTGTATATTTTGAATAATTTCTTTCAATTTGTAAATATCCAACGAATAATTGTAACAATTTCTTCACATTCACACAATTCACCTCAATAAAGGCTACTAAATCGTATCACAACTTAGTAGCCTTTGCAAGAAATTTAACTAAATATTTACAAAATTTTGAATTGTTTCTAAAGCGCGTGTTGCATATGCTTCATTTCGTTCTGCTTTCCTCTTAATTTTCTTCTCTAACGGTGCAAACAAACCGAAGTTTGCATTCATTGGCTGGAAGTTTTTCGCGTTTGTCGCAGTAATATAATTCGCCATACTTCCCATTGCAGTTACAGGCGGTAATACAACCGGCTCTTCACCTTTCACAAGTCGAGCAGCGTTAATACCCGCTAGTAATCCTGATGCCGCCGATTCAACATATCCCTCTACTCCAGTCATTTGGCCAGCGAAGAATAAATCATCACGTTGTTTATATTGATATGTTGGACGAAGCAAGTTAGGTGAATTAATAAACGTATTACGATGCATTACACCATAACGTACAATCTCTGCATTTTCCAGTCCTGGAATCAACTGTAACACTTCTTTTTGTGGTCCCCACTTTAAATGCGTTTGGAAACCTACGATATTGTATAACGTTCCTGCTGCATCATCTTGACGTAACTGAACAACAGCATATGGCGTTTTTCCTGTTTTCGGATCTTCTAATCCAACAGGTTTCATCGGTCCAAATACTAGCGTCTGTCTTCCTCTACTTGCCATAACTTCTACCGGCATACAACCTTCAAAGAAAATTTCTTTTTCAAATTCTTTTAAAGGTACTGTTTCAGCAGCAATTAATGCCTCGTAAAAACGGTCAAATTCCTCTTCCGTCATTGGGCAGTTTAAATATGCAGCTTCCCCTTTATCGTAACGAGACTTTAAATATACTTTATTCATATCAATGCTATCTTTCTCAACAATCGGTGCTGCAGCATCATAGAAATAAAAATAATCTTCACCTGTTAATTCTTTTAATTGTGCAGCAAGATCAGGAGACGTAAGTGGACCTGTCGCGATAACAGTAGGCCCTTCTGGAATTTCAGTAATTTCTTCATTCATCACAGTTACGTTCGGATGTTTTTTCACATACTCTGTTACCTTTGCCGCAAATTCATGACGATCTACAGCTAAAGCTCCTCCTGCTGGTACAGAGCACTCATCAGCTGCACGAATAATAACAGAGTCCATTAAACGCATTTCTTCTTTAATAACACCAACAGCGTTTGTTAATGTGTTTGCGCGAAGCGAGTTACTGCATACTAACTCTGCAAATTTATCTGTGTGATGAGCTGGCGTTTGCCTTACTGGTCTCATTTCATATAATTTCACTTGGACACCACGTTTTGCAATTTGGTAAGCTGCTTCACTTCCTGCAAGACCTGCGCCAATGACGTTTACTACTTGTGTTGTCATATTTATCACCTTTCCTTTTCTTCCCGAAAAAAATGTGAGCAGTTACGCTCACATTTGTTGTTCTTCTTCATAATCACACGAAATACATTGTACTTGCACGCCTTTTTTCAACTTCTTCTCTACAAGCATACCTTCGCACTTCGGACATTTACGACCAATTGGTTTATCCCAAGATACAAAGTCACACTCTGGATACGTACCGCATCCATAGAAAAGACGTTTCTTTTTATTACTACGGCGTTCAATAATTTGACCTTTATCACACTTCGGACAAGTAACACCGATTTCTTTCACAATCGGTTTTGTATTACGACAATCTGGGAAATTCGAACAAGCCATAAATTTCCCGTATTTACCCATTTTAAAGACCATTGGGTGATCACACAATTCACAGTCTTCCCCAGCTGGTTCATCTTTAATTTCCACTTCACGCATTTCTTTTTCCGCTTTTTCTAAACGCGGTTCAAAGCCTACGTAGAAATCATCAACAATTTTTACCCAATTCGCATTTCCTTCTTCTACTTCATCAAGACTTTGCTCCATGTTAGCAGTAAATTCAATGTTAATAATTTCTGGGAAAAACTCTAAAATAAGTTCAATTACTATTTCACCAAGTTCAGTTGGAACGAAGCGTTTATTATCCAAACCTACGTATCCACGTTTTTGAATCGTTTCAAGTGTCGGTACGTAAGTCGACGGTCTTCCAATTCCAAGCTCTTCAAGTGTTCTTACTAGACGAGCCTCTGTATAGCGCGGCGGAGGTTGTGTAAAGTGTTGCTTCGGTTCTAAATCCTTCGAAAATACCGTTTCCCCTACTTCTAAAGGTGGCAACATTTTATCCTTTTCTTCAGCCCCGTCATCTTTCGACTCTACATACACTTTCATAAATCCTGGAAACTTTACAACCGATCCACTTGCACGGAACTGAACATTGTTATTAATGAGTCTAGCTGTCACAGTATCCATTATAGCAGACGCCATTTGACTTGCAACAAATCGCTCCCAAATCAGTTTATACAACCGAAGTTGATCACGACTTAAGAAACTCTTTAGTTCCTCTGGCCTTCTCATTACCGAAGTAGGACGAATTGCCTCATGCGCATCTTGCGCGTTCGACTTTTTCGTTTCTTTCTTCTTTTCTGTCCCTATGTATTCCGCACCAAACGCCTCAGTAATGTAAGTACGCGCCTCTGTTTGAGCTGTTTCTGAGATACGTGTTGAGTCAGTTCTCATATACGTAATAAGACCTACAGTCCCTTGCTTTCCAAGATCTATCCCTTCATACAATTGCTGCGCGAGCATCATTGTTTTCTTTGCTCGCATGTTTAACTTACGAGCTGCCTCTTGTTGCAAGGAAGATGTTGTAAACGGTAATGCAGGATTACGTTTTCGCTCTTTTCGCGTTACATTTTCAACTGAAAACGCATTATCTTTCATCTGTTCAATTATTTCATTCACTTGCGTTTCATTCGTTAATTGAACTTTTTCACCATCTACACCGTAAAAACTTGCTTCAAATGTGTCTTTCCCTTTCACAAATTCTGTCTTAATTGTCCAGAATTCTTCAGGCTCAAAGATTTGAATTTCTTTTTCACGTTCGATAATTAAACGAACTGCTACAGATTGTACGCGTCCTGCACTTAATCCTTTTTTTACTTTCTTCCATAATAAAGGACTAATATTGTAACCAACAAGACGATCTAGTATACGCCTTGCTTGCTGTGCATCTACTAAATCCATATTAATCGCACGAGGATGTTTAAATGATTCTTTTATTGCATCTTTTGTAATCTCATTAAACACAACTCGGCAATCTGATTCAACGTCCACATTTAACGTATTGGCTAAATGCCAAGCAATCGCTTCCCCTTCGCGGTCTGGATCGGCCGCGAGATAGACTTTCTTTGCTTTTTTGGCCGCTGATTTTAAATCTTTTAAGACGGGACCTTTACCACGAATGGTAATATACTTCGGGGTGAAGTTGTTCTTTACTTCTATCCCCATTTGGCTTTTAGGTAAATCGCGAACGTGTCCCATAGACGCGACAACTTTGTATTTTTTCCCTAAATATTTCTCAATGGTCTTCGCCTTAGAAGGCGACTCCACGATTACGAGGTAATCTGACATGCTAGTGCCTCCTTAAGAGGTGGATTCAAGTCTTCATCAATCTTATTGATTTCTCTTGTTTTTGTCAATCAAGAATGAATATACCATACAGTGCCTATCTACCATTTGTCAATAATTGTTTAATAAAAACATAAAAATATAAAGTTAATTTAAAACTTCTTCCAAGATATCTTCTGCATTTCTTACTAGTTTTGCTCCTTGTTGAATCAGATGATTCGTTCCTGATGCACTATCTATAAATATAGGTCCAGGAAGTGCAAATACCTCTCTATTTTGCTCTAAAGCAAGGTCCGCAGTAATAAGTGTTCCACTTCTTGATTTCGCTTCTACAACTAAAACACCCTTACTTATACCACTAATAATCCGGTTCCTTTTTGGAAAATACCATTTTTTCGGTGCATAGTGCGGCGGATACTCTGTTAATAACAATATATATTCATTCCACGTTTCATATAAATGTCTATTCTCTTTTGGATACATATACGATAATCCATGTCCTAGTATTGCAATAGTCGGGCAATGCCGTCTTACTGTAATTTCATGAGACATTGTATCTATCCCTCTTGCAAACCCACTGACAATAAGCCATTCCCTTTCTAATAATGGGTGTAAAATAAATTTTAAACTCTCATGTCCATATAAAGTCGGTTCTCTCGTTCCAATAACCGCCAATTTATTCGATTTATTGAGAAAATACTTCTCTCCTTTTCCATATAATACAAATGGGGGATCTTGTATTTCACGTAATAATTGTGGATAATCTTCATCCCATATAGTCATATAAAAAATTCGATTTTTCTCTAAATAAGATATATATTGCGAGAGATTTGAACTTTGAAGAAAATTTACTAATTCTGAAGATTTTTTCGAGGATATTCCAGTGTAGTATTCCATTTGTTTCGTATTAAAAGTGTATATTCCCTTCAATTCAGGATCGACATATAGTAGTCTTTCCATCGCCTTCCAATGATCTGCTAAAAAATAATGAAGATGTAATAATCGTTCTCTTTTCATCTTAATTCTCCTTACCCATAATTTTTATTATGTAAACAAGAATTGCGTAAAAAGACACCTTCAAGCAAGAAGGTGTCTTTCAACAGATTAGTAGTTTTTACAAGTCTCAAATAGCCCTTTTTCTTTTAAGACAGAGATTAGCGTTTCGCCCATAACCGCTGGAGTTTCCGCTACTTTAATACCACAAGCTTCCATCGTTTTAATCTTTTCTGCAGCAGTTCCTTTACCACCAGAAATGATTGCACCAGCATGGCCCATACGTTTGCCAGCAGGCGCTGTTTGGCCACCAATGAAGCCTACAACAGGTTTTGTCATATTAGCTTTCACCCATTCAGCCGCCTCTTCTTCCGCTGTACCACCAATTTCACCAATCATAATTACAGCATGTGTTTCTTCATCTTCATTAAATGCTTTTAACGCATCTATAAAGTCCGTACCGTTAACTGGGTCCCCGCCGATACCTACAGCAGTAGATTGGCCAATACCTTCTTGTGTTAACTGATGTACAGCCTCATACGTTAATGTACCAGAGCGAGATACGATACCTACATGGCCTTTTTTATGAATGTACCCTGGCATAATACCAATTTTACATTCATCAGGCGTAATAACACCAGGACAGTTTGGTCCAAGTAAACGTGTATGTTTACCTGCCATATATCTCTTTACATTTACCATATCTAATACAGGAATACCTTCAGTAATACATACTACTAAATCGATTTCTGCATCAACTGCTTCCATAATTGCATCAGCCGCAAAAGCGGGTGGAACGTATACAACTGAAGCGTTTGCGCCTGTTGCTTTCACTGCATCTTCTACAGTATCAAATACTGGTACACCTTCAATATCAGTGCCACCTTTACCTGGCGTTACACCACCGACAATTTTCGTACCGTATTCAATCATTTGTTTTGTGTGGAATAAACCTTGAGAACCTGTAATACCTTGAACAATAACTTTTGTATCTTTATTAACTAATACGCTCATTTTTCTCCCCCGCTTTCTATTAGCCCACTAGTGAAACAATTTTTTGTGCACCGTCTGCCATAGATTCTGCTGCAACAATATTTAAGCCAGACTCATTTAAAATTTTCTTACCTAACTCTACGTTTGTACCTTCAAGACGTACAACTAAAGGCAATTCAAGACCTACTTGTTTCGTCGCTTCAATAACACCTTCTGCGATAACATCACACTTCATAATGCCACCAAAAATGTTAACGAAGATACCTTTTACATTTTTGTCAGAAAGGATAATTTTGAATGCTTCTGTAACTTTTTCAGCTGTTGCACCGCCACCAACATCTAAGAAGTTAGCTGGATCGCCATGGTAATGTTTAATGATATCCATTGTAGCCATCGCTAAACCTGCACCATTAACCATACAACCGATATTTCCATCTAAAGGAATGTAGTTTAGGTCATATTTAGAAGCTTCAATTTCTTTTGAATCTTCTTCATCAAGATCACGAAGTTCTAAAATGTCTTTATTGCGATATAAAGCATTAGAATCAAAGTTTAATTTCGCATCTAATGCCATAACTTTACCGTCACCTGTTGTAACAAGTGGATTGATCTCCGCGATAGAGCAATCTTTTTCGATAAACGCACGGTATAAGCCCATCATAAACTTCACAGCCTGTCCTACAAGCTCTTTTGGAATATTGATGTTAAACGCGATTCGGCGCGCTTGGAAGCCTTGTAAGCCTACTGCTGGATCAATATATTCTTTAAAGATCTTTTCAGGTGTTTGCTCTGCTACTTCTTCAATTTCTGTTCCACCTTCTTCAGATGCCATTAAAACAACTTGAGAAGTTGCACGATCTAAAACTAGACCAACATAATATTCTTTTTTAATATCGCAACCTTCTTCGATAAGTAAGCGTTTTACTTCCTTACCTTCAGGACCTGTTTGATGTGTCACAAGTGTAGTTCCTAAAATGCTCTCTGCATATGTACGAACTTCATCTAAATTTTTTGCAACTTTTACTCCGCCAGCTTTGCCGCGTCCACCAGCGTGAATTTGTGCTTTTACTACACATACATCCGTTCCTAATTCTTTCGCTGCTTCTACAGCTTCTTCTACTGTAAATGCAACCTTCCCGTTCGGAACGCTAACCCCATAGCTTTTAAGGACTGCCTTACCTTGGTACTCATGGATATTCATGGTCCCATCCTCCCCTGTTTTCCTGTTTTACTCGAAAAGTTTTTAAATGTTTAAAAAACATTACATTGCCATTGTATAAGATGATTGGCACGCTGTCTACAATAAAGTGTCAGAAAACTGAAATCGCTTTATTCTTTTTTAAAAATAATAATGTTCATATACCAAAATAAAAAAATAAGCTGCATATTCGCAGCTTATTTGTGAATCGTATCTTTAATTGGTGCAAACGATTTGCGATGTTCTTCTAATACTCCATGCGCTTCAATCGCTTCTAAATGTTGTTTTGTGCCATATCCCATATGTTGTTCAAATCCATATGCAGGATACTTTTCTCCAAGCTCTTTCATCATACGATCTCTCGTTACTTTCGCAATAATGGATGCAGCTGAAATAGAAATACTTTTCGCATCACCTTTAATAATGGATGTTTGCGGAATTGGTGTAGGAAGTTTCATCGCATCAATTAATAAATGTTCTGGTGCACAAGATAAATTCGCAACAGCATCTAACATCGCTTGTTTCGTCGCTTGATAAATATTTATCTCATCAATAACTTGTGGTGATACAATTCCAACTCCAATTGCAATTGCTTGTGCTTTAATTTCATCATAAAAACGCTCTCGCTTCGCCTCACTCAGCTTTTTCGAGTCATTTAACCCTGGAATATAAAAATCTTCCGGAAGGACAACAGCTGCCGTCACGACAGGCCCAGCTAGCGGCCCACGCCCTACTTCATCTATACCTGCAATAAATGTGAGCCCTTTTTCACGTAATGCAATCTCATACTTGGACATTTCGAAAAACTTTTCTTTTTCTTTCTGCGCTAACTCTTTTTGTTTATGCCACTTCAAAATGAGCTTTTGTACCCCTTTTCGCTCATCTTTCATTAATATTTGAAAGCGGTCGTCCTCTTCACTCATAATTTTTTGCAGTAAATGTTCCGCTTCTTGAATAGTCACTTTTTGCATTCACGCACACTCCTTTTGTATACAAAAAAGAAAAGACGTACAAACGCACGTCTTATACTTCTTCTACTTTTTCAACACCTTCTACTTGCTCCGCAAACTCTTCTGGTGTTTCAAACGTCATTTTCCCAAGTTTCCCACCACGAAGCTCACGAAGTATAAGCTCAGATGTTTTATCATAATCAATCATTCCGCCGCCCATTAAACAGCCTCTATTTTTTCCAATTGCATCGAATAACTCCACAATATCTTCTGGAATTTCATTTAAATTATATCGATCTTTCAAACGTTCTGGATAATGTTTTTCCATAAAACGTAAAGCGTAAACAGCAACATCTTGTAAATTTAAAATTGAATCTTTAATTGCGCCTGTTGTCGCTAAACGAAGACCCACTAATTGATCTTCAAATTTAGGCCATAAAATACCCGGTGTATCTAACAGTTCCATTTCCTTCCCAACTTTAATCCATTGTTGAGCTGTTGTTACACCAGGACGATCTCCTGTTTTAGCAATATTTTTCTTCGCCAACTTATTAATTAACGTAGATTTACCAACATTCGGTATACCTACAATTAATGCACGAATTGCTCTCGGTCTAATACCTTTTGCAACCATTTTATCAAATTTTTCTTTCACCAACACTTTACAAGCCGCTGCAATTTCCTTCATACCTTGTCCAGCTTGTGCGTTAATTGAAATTGCCATTTGGCCTTTTTCTTTAAAATATGCAATCCACTGCTTTGTTAAACGATCATCTGCCATATCCGCTTTATTTAAAACAACAAGCCTCGGCTTATGTGTAATAATCTCATCGATCATTGGATTTCGAGAAGATAAAGGTAATCGAGCATCTACAAGCTCAATTACAACATCAATTAACTTTAATTTTTCTGTTACTTGGCGTCTAGCCTTTGCCATATGTCCCGGGAACCATTGAATTACCATGTTGCCACCTTCTTTTTCTTTTATTTCACAATACGAGCATCTTTTAACGGCCAATATAGTATATTTGCTTTTCCAATCACTTGGTCCATTGCAATTGTACCAATCGAACGGCTATCTTTACTAAAACGACGATTATCGCCTAAAACAAATAATTGACCTTCTGGAACAGTTTTCTTCCCTGTCATTTCTTCAAGAGTAAAATCATATGTAAGCGGTCCGTCAGCAATTTGTTTTTTTTGCTTGTCTAAATACGGCTCCTCATAAGCCTTTCCGTTAACATATAGTTTATCATTACGATACTCTATTTCATCGCCTGGCAGGCCGATAATGCGCTTAATATAATCTTTATCTTCCGTTGCTCGGAATACGATAATATCAAATCGTTTCGGATCTCCTATGTGATAACCAATTTTATTGACAATCATTCGATCGCGATCATGTAAAGTAGACGCCATCGATACTCCATCTACGAGAATTGGAGCAAAGAAAAACTGTCTAATAACACCCGCTAATACAACAGCAATCAAAATTGCTTTGATCCATTCCCAAAGTGAACTCTTTTCTTTTTTCATGCATTTCCCCTCCACGATTATGTAAGCTGCTCGTATTATATCAAAATTTTATATAGATTGGAAAAAGGGAGCTTGTGTATTTACAAGCTCCCATACATGTCTTATCGAATTTCTTTAATACGTGCTTTTTTACCGCGAAGGTTACGTAAGTAGTATAACTTAGCACGACGTACTTTACCACGACGAAGTACTTCAAGTTTCGCGATTCTTGGCGTGTGAACTGGGAATGTACGCTCAACACCTACACCGTAAGAAATCTTACGAACTGTGAATGTTTCACTGATTCCGCCACCACGACGTTTAATTACAACACCTTCGAAAAGCTGAATTCTTTCACGAGTTCCCTCAACTACTTTTACGTGTACACGTAAAGTGTCTCCAGGACGGAATGAAGGAAGGTCAGTTTTTAATTGGCCTTGAGTAATTTCTGCGATTAATTGTTGCATATTAAATTCTCTCCTTTAAACAGATGCTCTTATAAAGTCTTAATAAATTACAGCGGAACATCGTTAATATGGCCACTGATTTCAGTAGCACAAGTGTTATAATAGCATATTGCTAGGACTGTTGCAATAGAAAATATATCAAGCCCTTACTTGTCTTCTTTAATTTGTTCTAGCCATTTCGCTTCTTGCTTAGATAATTTTCGTTCTTCCAGTAAATCCGGTCTACGCGTGTACGTACGACGTAGTGATTCTTTGTGTCGCCATTCATCAATATTTTTATGATTTCCTGACATTAGTACATCCGGTACCTTCATACCACGAAAATCAGCTGGACGTGTATAATGAGGATGTTCTAATAAACCTGTACTAAACGAATCCTCGACTTGTGAAGCATGATTTCCTAGCACTCCCGGGAGGAGACGCACGACACTATCCGTAATAACCATAGAGGCTAACTCTCCGCCGGTTAATACGTAGTCACCGATAGAAATTTCATCCGTTACGAGATGCTCACGAATTCGTTCATCGTACCCTTCATAATGACCACACACAAAAATAACATGCTCTTCTTCAGCAAGTTCTTCTGCCTTCTTCTGCGTAAAACGCTCTCCTTGTGGACACATTAGGACAACTCTCGGTTTACGGTCTGTTTCCTTCGTTAACTCTTCCACTGCATCAAAGATAGGCTGGGGGGTTAATACCATCCCAGCGCCACCACCATACGGATAATCATCTACGCTATTATGCTTACTCGTTGTATAATCGCGGAAATTGACAACACGAAGCTCTACCGCTTCTTTTTCTTGCGCTTTCTTTAAAATTGAAGATCCAAACACACCCGTAAACATATCTGGAAACAATGTTAAAATGTCAATTTTCATTATAATAGCCCTTCCATTACATGAATGGTTACTAATTTATTCTCAATGTTAACTTGAAGTACAACATCATCAATATAAGGAATTAATAGATCTTGACCTTTTGGACGTTTAATTACCCAAACATCATTTGCACCAGGAGATAAAATTTCTTTTATTGTTCCTAACGCTTCTCCTTCTTCCGTTACAACACTGCAACCAATAATTTCATGGTAGTAGTATTCGCCTTCAGCTAGTTCACCTAACTGCTCTTCTGGTACTTTTATTAAAGAACCTTTAAACTTCTCTGCTTCATCTACATTGTTGTATCCTTCAAATGTTAATAGATCAAATGTCTTATGTTGACGATGAGAAGTTACTTTCACTGGAAGGTAGTCTGTACTTTTCTCATTACTTATGTATAACGTGTTTCCTACTTTATATCGCTCTTCTGGAAAATCAGTACGAGAAATAACACGTATTTCTCCTCTTACGCCATGAGTATTTACAATTTTCCCTACGTTAAACCATTTTGTCATAAATAGTATGTCACCCCTGGTTTCTATATAAATTAAGCATCTCCATTTCACATATGGAACATGCAACTTCTCTTTAAATGTTAAAAAAGGGAGAGGAAATAACTCCTCGCCCTTTTTACGTTTATTGAATTTCCAGTGTTACTTTTTCATCATTATGATGTCCCACTGAATACAAGAGCATTCGAATTGCTTTCGCAACTTTCCCTTGCTTTCCAATGACTTTTCCAACATCCTCAGGATGTACAGTTAATCGATACTTTATCTCTCCGTTGTAAAGTTCCTGTGTAACTTTTACATCTTCAGGATGATCGACAAGAGGCTTGACAATCGTCTCGACTAACTTCTTCATAGTCATTGCCTCAATTACTTACCTTGTTTAGATAAGTGGAATTTCTCCATGATACCTTGGTTAGAGAATAAGTTACGAACTGTATCAGATGGTTTAGCACCATTTCCTAACCATTTTAATGCTGCTTCTTCGTTGATCTTAACTTCAGCTGGTTGAGCAACCGGATTGTAAGTACCGATTTCCTCAATGAAACGTCCGTCACGAGGAGAACGAGAATCTGCAACAACTACACGATAGAAAGGAGTTTTTTTAGCTCCCATACGTTTTAAACGAATTTTAACTGCCATTTATAAAGCACCTCCGAATTTATTTCACACAGATAATTATATTAGCAAAAAGACTATTGCTTTGTAAAGTATTTTTTCTTAACAGAGCCATCTTTTTTCCTTACATGAATGGAAACTTCAATCCACCTAGTCCTTTTTTCTTACCTTTTTGCATTCCCGTCATCGTTTTCATCATCTTTTTCATATCATCAAATTGCTTGATTAAACGATTGATTTCTTGTACCGTTGTACCGCTACCTTTGGCAATGCGCTTTTTGCGACTAGCATTGATTATTTCCGGTTGTTCTCGCTCTAATTTAGTCATAGAACGAATAATTGCCTCAATATGCCCAATTTGTTTTTCATCAACTTGCGCATTTTTCAGCCCTTTAATTTTATTTGCACCAGGAAGCATTCCTAACAATTCATCAAGCGGTCCAAGTTGACGCACTTGTCCAAGTTGTTCTAGGAAATCGTCAAGCGTAAACGAAAGCGTACGCATTTTTTGCTCAAGTTCTTTTGCTTTCTCTTCATCAACTGTAGCTTGCGCTTTTTCAATTAATGTTAAGACGTCTCCCATCCCTAAAATACGGGATGCCATACGCTCTGGATGGAACGCTTCAATCGCATCTAGTTTTTCACCCATACCAGCAAATTTAATCGGTGTATTTGTTACCGCCTTAATAGATAATGCCGCACCACCGCGCGTATCACCATCTAATTTCGTTAATACAACACCTGTTAAACCTAACTGTTCATGGAAACTTTGTGCAACATTTACCGCGTCTTGTCCCGTCATCGCATCGACAACAAGGAAAATTTCATCCGGTTTCGCAACTTCTTTCACTTTCGCTAATTCATCCATTAGTTCTTCATCAATATGCAGGCGACCTGCTGTATCAATTAAAACATAATCGTGATGATCTTCTTTTGCTTTTGCAATCGCTTGTTTCGCAATTTCAACAGGACTTACTTGATCTCCTAAAGAGAATACAGGCATGTCCAATTGCTTCCCTAATGTTTCAAGCTGTTTAATCGCTGCTGGACGGTAAATATCCGCTGCAACAAGCATTGGTTTACGATTATGCTTTTTACGAAGCAAATTCGCAAGCTTACCTGTCGTCGTTGTTTTACCCGCACCTTGCAGACCAACCATCATTATAACAGTCGGTGGCCTATTAGCAACAGCAATTTTGCTTTGCTCTCCGCCCATAAGTTCTGTAAGTTCTTCCTGTACGACTTTAATTACTTGTTGTCCAGGTGTCAAACTTGTCATTACATCTTGTCCGACAGCACGTTCAGACACACGCTTTACAAAATCTTTTACTACTTTAAAGTTAACGTCCGCTTCTAAAAGAGCTAGACGAACTTCTCTCATCATTTCTTTCACATCGGCTTCAGAAACTTTTCCTTTGCCGCGGATTTTTTGCATTGTCTGTTGAAGTCGGTCGGCTAATCCTTCAAATGCCATATTGCCGCCCTCCTAATCTAATTTTTCGATAGCTTCAACAACTTGTTTCATTTCTTCATTCACATGCTCTTCTTCGCTGATTAGCTGTTTTAGCTTTGCAACAAGTCGCTGTCGCTCTTGAAACTTTTGAAGTAATACTAATTTATCTTCATATTCTTCAAGCATCGCTTCAGTCCGTTTAATGTTATCATACACGGCTTGGCGACTTACATCAAATTCTTCCGCAATTTCACCAAGAGATAAATCATCTAGATAATAAAGCGACATATAACTTCTTTGTTTTTGCGTTAACAACGATTGATAAAAATCAAATAAATAGTTCATTCTCGTTGTTTTCTCGAGCATGTTGGATCATCCTTTGTTAAGTGATTTCCCTTTACATGAATTAGTTTACATGGAGTACAAAAGAGTGTCAAGTTTTTTTCTTAACATCACATATTTTTATAGAAAAAGAAGCGGAAAATACCGCTTCTTTCACTTACACTTCTTCTGTTTCTACTAAGTTCGCAAATAAACCATACACATATTGTTCTGGATCAAACTGCTGCAAGTCATCCATTTGCTCTCCTAATCCAACGAATTTCACCGGTACATCCATTTCGTTACGAATCGCTAATACAATACCACCTTTAGCAGTTCCATCTAACTTCGTTAAAACAATACCAGTAACATTCGTTGCTTCACGGAATGTCTTCGCTTGACTTAAACCGTTTTGTCCTGTTGTTGCATCAATAACAAGTAATACTTCGTGAGGAGCCCCCGGTACTTCACGCTCAATTACACGCTTCACTTTCTCTAACTCTTTCATTAAGTTTACTTTATTTTGTAAGCGTCCTGCTGTGTCACATAGTAATACGTCTACTTTACGTGCTTTCGCGGCTTGTACAGCGTCATACATAACCGCCGCTGGATCAGATCCTGACCCTTGTTTAATCACTTCTACACCAACGCGATCGCCCCATACTTCTAATTGTTCAATCGCTCCTGCGCGGAATGTATCTCCTGCCGCCAATAGGACAGACTTACCTTCTGATTTGAATTTATGTGCTAGTTTACCAATCGTCGTCGTTTTCCCTACGCCGTTAACACCGACAAATAAAACAACTGTTAATTGATCCTCTTGCATATTAATTTCGTTACTAAACTCACTGTCGCCTTTGTAAATTCCTACTAACTTTTCTGAAATAACAGCTTGTACTTCTTTTGGATCTTGGATGTTACGACGTTGCACTTCTTCTTTCAATTGATCAATTAATTCCATTACCGTCGAAACTCCGACATCTGCACCAATTAAAATTTCTTCTAATTCCTCAAAGAAATCTTCATCTACTTTACGATAACGATAAACTAAATCATTTACTTTATCTGCAAACGAATTTCTCGTTTTTTCTAATCCATGTTTAAATTTCTCTGTTACCGTATCTGTTTGTTTTGAAATTTTTTCTTTTAATTTTTTAAAAAAACTCATACTGTCCCATCCTTCCTAATTACTTGCAACTAGTTCTTCTCCATCATCCAAACGAACCGAAACAAGTTTAGATACCCCTGACTCTTGCATTGTTACACCGTACAATACGTCAGACTCTTCCATTGTACCTTTTCTATGTGTAATAACAATAAACTGTGTCTCATCACTAAATCTCTTTAAATACTGCGCAAAACGGGCAACATTCGCCTCATCAAGAGCCGCCTCTACCTCATCTAATACACAGAATGGGACTGGGCGCACTTTTAAAATACCGAATAACAGCGCAATTGCTGTTAAAGCACGCTCCCCACCAGAAAGTAAACCTAAGTTTTGCAGTTTCTTCCCTGGCGGTTGCGCTACAATATCAATACCAGTATTTAATAAGTCCTCTGGATTCGTCATGACTAAATCCGCTCTACCGCCTCCAAATAATTCAGAGAATACCGATTGAAACTCCATTCGAATTCCTTCAAACGTAGTAGAAAAACGTTTTTTCATTTCTTCATCCATTTCGGTAATAAGTTGGTGCAATGTCGCTTTCGCTTCTTCTAGGTCATCTTTTTGCTCTAGTAAGAATGTATGACGCTCTGCTACACGCTCATACTCTTCAATTGCCCCTAAGTTCACTGTGCCTAGCTCTTCGATGGATAATTTAATTAGTTTCACCTTTTTACGTGCATCCTCTGCAGGCATCATCATTGTATACTTCAGTTTTGCTGCTTCAAATGAAATCGTATATGTTTCACGTAAATGTTGTAATCTATTTTCTAACTCTACATCAAGTCGGTTTATTTTTACTTCTTGATTTTTCAGCATCTCAAGAATGTATTTATGTTTACCTGTTGTTTCTTTCAGATTACGTTCTAAATGTTCTACTCTCTCTTGTAACGATACGCGTTGTTCACGACGAGAGCGAATTAACTCTGAAGTTTGATTACGATCATATGCTTTCTTCTCAATCATATTCGTAATCTGTTCTTCACCACTTGAATTAGATGTCATTTCTTGTTTTAAGAATGCTAAATCCTCTTTCGTTTTGACAAGCGTTGCATCCGTTTCTTCTTTTTCCTTCGTCAATCGTTCAACTTTTTCTTTTTGATTAGATAAGCGTTGTTGCTTTTCAGCCGCCAACACTTTTAACTCAGTCATTTCTTTTTGCACTTTTTCCTTCGAAGAATGCTGCTCACTTTTTTGTTTTGTTAAAGCGACAATTTTGCTATCTAATTCCGTAATCTCCGCTTGAAGCGTTGCTAAAATCTTTTCTAGCTCTTCTTTACGTCCTTGTATTTTCACTTGATCTTGTAAGAATCCTTCAATCTCTAAATCGTAAATAGATAAACGATCATTAATACGATGTTCTTCTAATTCTAAGCGACTAATTTCTTCTCTTAATTTCTGTTCATCTACACGCTCTGCTTCTACACTTTGCCTTAGTTCCCGTATTTTCACTTCTTTTTCTTGAATCTCTTGCTTTACTGCTTTAACAAAGTTTTCTAACTTTGTCGTTTTTTCTTCCATATCAGTTAACTTGTTCGTCCACTCTTCTAGCTCACGTTGACGTCCTAATAAAGAAGATTTCGCCTGTTTTACCGCTCCACCAGTCATAGAACCACCAGGGTTCACTACATCACCTTCGATTGTTACAATGCGATAACGGTATTGCAATTGTTTCGCCAACTCATTCGCCCCACGTAAATCTTTCGCAACAATAACAGTACCTAATAAATTTGAAACTACATTTTCATATTTATTGTTATATTGCACAAGTTCTGCCGCCACACCTACAAACGATGGGTGTTGATTTACAATACGTAATTGTTCAAATGATAACGATCTACTTTTAATAACAGCTTGTGGTAAAAACGTTGCTCGTCCATGTTTATTTTGTTTTAAAAACGTAATTGCATTACGAGCATGTTCTTCTTCTTGTACGACAATATGCTGCATCGCTGCACCTAGAGCAATTTCCATTGCAATTTCATATTCTTTCGGTACCGTTAGCAGTTCTGCAACAGCACCCTCGATACCTTGCAACCTATCTTCTCTAGCTTTTAATACTTCACGTACCCCTTGATAGAAACCAGAGTAATCCTCTTGCATCTCTTCTAGCATTTCTTTTCGAGAACGTGCCTGTTGTACAAATTGATACGCTTGATACAGTTTTGTTTCATTTTCACTATACTGCGTCTTGCATTTCCCAAGTGCCGCTTCTGTCTTTTGTATATTCGAAAGGATACCAGCTACTTTTTCTTTTACTTGTTCATAACTTTCCACAAGTTTCGTCTTTTTCGCTGTAATTTCCATGCGTATTTCTACATATTTCGCATTTTCTTCATCGAGGCGTTCATTTTTTGAGTTTTGTTGTTTAGATTGTTCTTCAATCATAGATAACTCATTACGATGACTAGCTTGTTGATTTAAAAGTTCAATATAGTCACCTTTTAAATTCTCAATTTGTTCCTCTAAATTGTCAGCAAAAGTTGCAAGCAGTAGCTCATTATCATGCAATTTCGTCTCCAACTCTTTTACTTGATTTACAAATTGCATCAACACTTCTGTACTGGATTCAATTTCACCATCATAACTTGTAGCTTTCTCTGTTAATTCAACAATTAACTGTTCGAGTTGTGCACAATGCGTCGTTGCATTTTGTTTTCTCTCTTTTAATAACTCACGCTGTCCTTCTAACTTTTCTAGCTCTTTACTAGAAAGAAGCAGCACTTCTTGTAAGGAATCTACAGACTCATCTACTGCTTGTAATTGTCCTCGTAATTCCTCAAGCTCTTCTTCACCTTTTTGTAAATGCGTTGACATTTTAGCTTCTTCGTTTTTATTATGCCCAAACTGATTTCGAAGCGCTTCCCATTTCTCATGTAATTCTTCAATTTCATGTACAATAAGCGCCGCTTCTACTTTCTCTAATTCTTCTTTTTTCTCGAGATAATCTTTCGCAATAGAAGCTTGTCTTTCTAAAGGTTCTACTTGACTACTTAATTCGTGAATGATATCTTGTACACGATTTAAGTTTTCTTGTGTGTCTGCTAATTTCACTTCAGCTTTCTTTTTACGAAGTTTGTATTTCAGCACTCCCGCAGCTTCTTCAAATACACCACGACGTTCTTCTGATTTACTACTTAAAATCTCTTCAACTTTCCCCTGGCTAATAATCGAAAAAGCTTCTCTTCCCATACCAGAGTCCATAAATAAATCGATAATATCTTTCAATCTACATGATTGTTTATTAATATAAAAATCACTATCACCAGAACGAGATACACGACGCGTTACACACACCTCATTATATTCAATCGGTAAACGTTGATCTTCATTATTTAAAGTTATTGTTACTTCAGCAACATTAACTGCTCTTCTCGTATCACTGCCTGCAAAAATAATATCCTCCATCTTTGCACCACGTAATGATTTTGCAGATTGTTCACCAAGTACCCAGCGAATCGCATCAGTAATATTACTTTTCCCACTTCCATTAGGTCCTACTACGGAAGTTACACCTGGGACAAAATCAACAGATACACGCTCAGCAAAAGACTTAAACCCTGCTATTTCTAATCTTTTTAAAAACACGAAAGGCCTTCCTCCTATTCTCCGTTGTTATAACTGTTGTCTATACAAAAACAAGCTATTATACGGATTTCCCTTCCCTTTATTCACAAACAAAAAGAAAGTTTCATTCTATGCATAAGGAATCCCCCTCATTCAAAGGGGGATTCCTTATAGTTGTTCTTTTAATTTTTTCAATGCTTCTGCAGCAGCTTGTTGCTCTGCTTCTTTTTTCGACTTGCCACTACCAAGACCTAAAGCCACGTTATTTAACGTAACACGTGACACAAATTCTCGATTGTGGGCCGGTCCTTTTTCCTGCAAAATTTGATACTCAATATTGCCACTACCATCACGCTGAATCAACTCTTGTAATTGACTCTTATAATCCATCACATGAGAAAAAGCACCTTCATTAATTTTAGGGTATACAATTTCTTTTAAGAAGCCCCATACTGTTTCTAACCCTTGATCAAGATAAAGGGCACCAATAAACGCTTCAAAGACATCCGCTAATAAAGCTGGTCGTTCACGTCCACCTGTCATTTCCTCACCTTTTCCTAATAAAACAAGGCTACCAAATGACAACTCGTTTGCAAAACGAACAAGAGATGGTTCACATACAATAGCTGCACGTAGTTTCGTTAACTCTCCTTCGCTCATTGTCGGATATTTTTGAAACAGATACTGTGACACAGTAAGTTCCAATACTGCATCTCCAAGGAATTCGAGACGCTCATTGTCTTCATGCGGTTTTTTTCGATGCTCATTCACATACGATGAATGCGTAAATGCTTGAATCAATAATTTTTCATCTGAAAACGTAATACCTATCTCTTCTTGAAATACTTTAAACGCTTCACGATATTTTGTTTCGTATTTTTTTTCTCTATGTTTTCGGTACGGCATAAGTCCCTCCAGATATAAGCCGAGAAGCCCCGCTAAAAAAACGGGACTTCACTTAAGCATTATAGATGACTCTCTATGTAAGTCACAGCATCGCCAACAGTAGCAATCTTTTCAGCATCTTCATCAGAAATTTCCATTTCGAATTCATCTTCCAATTGCATTACAAGTTCTACTACATCTAGGGAGTCTGCGCCTAAATCTTCTTTAAAGCTCGCAGCTGGTACTACTTCAGTTTCTTCTACACCTAAACGATCAACGATGATTTTTGTTACACGCTCTAAAACATCTGCCATTCCATTCACCTCCCCTCAAATATTATATTAAATATTGGCCAAAAAAACTAGTTGAAATCAATTCTTTTATTACATTACCATTCCGCCATCAACATTTAACGTTTGCCCTGTAATATATTTGCTTTGATCAGAAGCAAAAAACGTTACAGTATTTGCGATATCTTGCGCTTCACCAAACTGAGCTGCAGGAATTAACTTTAACATTTCGGCTTTTATATTTTCATCTAATATATCCGTCATATCAGTCGCAATAAAACCTGGAGCAATTGCATTTACAGTAATATTACGGCTCGCTAATTCTTTTGCTGATGTTTTTGTTAATCCAATTACACCCGCTTTAGCAGCAACATAGTTTGCTTGTCCTGGATTACCTGTCACTCCAACAACAGAAGCGATATTAATAATACGTCCATGACGCTGGCGCATCATGTATCGAGATACTGCCTTCGTACATAAGAATACACCTTTTAGGTTTGTATTAATAACTGTATCCCATTCTTCTTCTTTCATACGCATTAATAAATTATCTTTTGTTACACCTGCATTATTTACAAGAATATCAACTTGTCCAAATGTATCTACAGTTTGTTTCACCATATTTGTAACGTCTTCAGCATTTGCAACATCTGCTCTTACTGCAATTGCATCCGAACCTAATTTCTTTATTTCATCAACTACTTCATTCGCCTTTTGCTCATTACCAGCATAATTTACTACAACATTTGCCCCTTGTTTCGCTAAATCAATCGCAATCGCACGACCAATTCCACGTGAAGCGCCAGTTACTAATGCTACTTTCCCTTTTAACATCAGTTTTCTCCTCTCAAATTTGAAATGGTATCTTTTAATGTCTCTTCATCGTATATCGCATATGCTTTCACTGATGAATCAATTGACTTCATAAGCCCAGCAAGTACTTTCCCAGGTCCAATCTCAATAAATGTATCTACCCCTTGATTCACCATGTTTTCAATGGACGGGTACCATAAGACAGGCGAATAGAGCTGTTCAATTAGCTTTTCTTGAATAAGTGCACCACTTGTAATAACGTCTGCTGTTACATTTGCGATAACAGGAATATTCGTATCTTGAATTGTAATTTCTTTTAAGACACTTTGGAACTTCTCCGCTGCTGGCTTCATAAGCGAAGAGTGGAACGGTCCACTTACCTTAAGCGGAATTGCTCTCTTTGCACCATTTTCTTTCGCTCTTTGAGAAGCAATCTCAACTCCTTGCTTTGTTCCAGAAATCACAATTTGCTTCGTACTATTCATATTAGCGATTTGCACTGCATATCCTTCACTTGTTACTTCTTCTGTAACTTGTTTCAGCATATGTGGATCAGCACCTAAAATAGCCGCCATTGCACCTTCTCCACCAGGAACAGCTTCTTCCATATATTCCCCACGTTTTCTTACAGCATATACAGCGTCTTCAAAAGTTATTGCACCCGCTGCTACAAGAGCGCTATATTCACCTAAACTATGCCCTGCAACAAAGTCTGGTGTAATATAATACTCTTTCAAAGCTGTCAAAATAGCAAAACTCGTTGTTAATAAGGCCGGCTGCGCATTTGTCGTTAACGTAAGCTTTTCCTGCGGCCCTTCAAAAATCACTTCTGAAAGTGAATCTTGCAACACCTCATCTGCTTTCGCAAACACATTTGCAACCTCTTTATTATTCTCCGCTAACTGTTTACCCATTCCAACTGCCTGTGAACCTTGGCCCGGAAAAAGAAATGCTAGTTTTCCCATTTCAAATCCTCCTCTTATTGGAGTGGCTCTTTCTCCATTACGCTTGAAATAGTAGGAATAACTTCTTTCGCTACCATTTCTCTCGTTTGACGAATCGCACTAAATATTGATTGGTCATTGGAAGAACCGTGAGCCTTAATGACTGGAGCTTTCAATCCAAATAATGCCGCTCCTCCATACTCCGAATAATCCATTTTATCTTTTAATACCATAAGTTTTGGCTTTAATACCGCTGCTGCTAATTTGCTCGTAAACGAACTCATTAACTGCTCTTTTAACATAGAAAATAACGCAAGTGCTGTTCCTTCTAATGATTTTAGCGCTACATTCCCTGTAAAACCATCACATACAACAACATCTGCTACACCTTGCAATAAATCTCTTGATTCAACGTTCCCAACGAAATTAATTGGGGCATCCTTAAGCATTGCAAAGACTTGTTTTGAAAGCTCGTTCCCTTTGCCATCCTCTGTTCCAACGTTCAAAAGTCCAACGCGAGGATTTTTAATTCCTCTTACTTTCTCAGCGTATACAGATCCCATTACTGCATATTGATATAAATGAATTGGTTTTGCATCAACGTTCGCTCCAACATCTAACATAACAAAACCTTCTCCATCAACCGTCGGCATTGTAGGGGATAAAGCTGGTCGCTCAATTCCTTCCATACGACCTACAACGAACAATCCAGCCGCCATTAAAGCTCCTGTACTACCAGCTGATATACAAGCATCCGCTACGCCGTCTTTCACTTGCTGCGCTGCTAGTACCATTGAGGCTTGTTTTTTTCGACGAACGGCTCTTACTGGTTCATCTGTCGATTCTATTTTTTCATCTGTATGAAGTATAGTAATTCGTTCTTCACTCGTTAAGTATTGACGAATTTCCTCTTCTTTCCCTACTAACGTAATATGTAAATCAGAATATTCCTTAATAGCTTTCATTGCTCCTAATACGACAGCCTTTGGAGCATGATCGCCGCCCATTGCATCTATTGCGATTTTCATAAGTTGTTACCTTCCTCACTATAATTACTAGATCGATACATTTCAAAAGTGCCTGTAAAAACAAGTTCTTCTCCAACAAAGCTACGCACTTTGACAACGGTCCGTCCTTTATCATTCTCTACATCTTCAACGCGCGCTTTTGCAACAACACGCTCTCCTAATTTTACAGGACGAATGTATCGAATGGTAGACTTTGCAGTTAAAGCTAATTCTTCATCAATAACCGCAACAGCTAGTGAGTTTGCTTGTGCAAACAAATGATGCCCACGGGCAATCTGATTTCTTTTAAATACGTGTTCTACCTTCACTTCAAAGATAGAAATCGCATGTCTATCTAATTCTATATCGATAATTTCTCCGACAACCTCTTCTAACGGTAAAGATTTCACATCTTCTTCATGTTGCTTTGTAGCTACATGTTTAATTCTTTCTCTTAATTCAGGAATAGATAATTCCATACGGTCAAGACGTACGGTTTGTATACTCACTTGAAATTTTTCTGCTAAATCTTCATCCGTAATAAAAGGATTCGTTTCTATTGTTTGTTGTAATAATTGTTGTCTTTCTTTTTTACTTCTTCTTTTTTTCATACCGCACCATCCATTTTTATGACTAGGTACTAACAGTAGTATATAATCATTAAAAGTAGAATGCAACAAAAACTTTCGTTGCCTCCCTTTAATCGAGCTTCTCTCCTTGGAACACACCTGTCCCGTCAAGATAAGTACGCAGCGAAGCATACTGATCATTATGCCAAAACGCTTCTGATTCTACTAGTAACGCCGCATCTTGTCTAGCTGTTTCTAACGCTCGATAATCATGTACCATATCAGCAACCTTGAATTCTGGTAAACCACTTTGCTTACTTCCAAAGAAATCTCCAGGACCTCTTAACTCTAAATCTTTTTCTGACAATACAAATCCATCATTCGTTTCGGTCATAATACGCATTCGCTCTTTTCCCGTTTCCGATTTTGGATCCGCGATTAATAAACAATATGATTGTTCACTACCACGCCCAACACGTCCCCTGAGCTGATGGAGCTGCGATAAACCGAAACGCTCTGCATCATAAATAACCATTACAGTCGCATTCGGTACGTTCACACCTACTTCAACAACTGTTGTCGACACAAGAATTTGCACTTTATTTTCACTAAATTGTCCCATTATCTCTTCTTTTTCTTGAGATGAGAGTCTGCCATGCATTAATCCGACTTGACATTTCCCTTGATAATGATGAGTCAGCATACTATGTAAGTCAATCGCATTTTGTACATCAAGTTTCTCAGATTCTTCAATAAGGGGACAAATAACATATGCTTGTCTTCCTTTTTTTATCTCCTTCTCCACAAAACCGAGAACTCGATCTAACATATCATGTTTTGCCCAGTATGTTTCAATTACCTTTCTACCAGCTGGCATCTCATCGATTATAGAAACATCCATCTCTCCAAATGCAGTAATTGCTAACGTACGCGGAATTGGCGTCGCCGTCATAAATAAAACATCCGGACTTTCACCTTTCTCCCTTAAAACTCGTCGCTGCGCTACACCAAATCGATGTTGTTCATCAGTAATAACGAGACCTAACCTATGAAAGATAACTTCATCTTGAATTAAAGCATGTGTTCCAACAAGGATATCTATTTCTCCTTGTTCTAATTTTGCCAAAATCTCTCGACGCCTTACACCTTTAACAGAACTGGTTAACAATTCAACATTCATACCAAAGTGCGAGAACGTCTCTGCAAGCGATTGATAATGTTGCTCTGCTAAAATTTCTGTAGGAACCATTAAAGCACCTTGATAATGTGCTAACTTCGCTGCATAAAGGCCAATCGCTGCAACGACTGTTTTCCCAGAACCTACATCACCTTGCAACAGACGATTCATCCGATAAGGAGATGTCATATCTTTCATAATTTCATCTACTACCCGACGCTGTGCACCAGTTAATGGAAACGGAAGTGCATCAATAAACTCTTGCAATTCTGCTGAAGGAATTTCTTTTTTCGTCCCTTTCGAATTTTCCCTCTCCATTTTCCGTAATGTTTGCATTTTTAGCTGAAATAAGAAAAACTCCTCATATACAAAACGGCGACGTGCTTGTTTTAAATCTTCCTGTCCTGCTGGAAAATGCAACGACCGAAGCGCTTCATAACGCGGCAATAATTTATATCGACTTAGCAATCCATCAGGTAACACTTCAACTATAGATTCTCCATACTCCTTGAACGCTTGGGCAATAAAACGGCGCATCTGTTTTACTGTAAGTTTCCCTTTCACTGAGTATACAGGCTCTACTTCTTGTTGACGTACAACTGGTCCAAAATGAAGCTCTGATACCGCAATCGTTTGACGGTGCTGATCCCATTTACCAGTAATCGTTACTGTTTCATTTAAATTTAACTTCTGCTTATAGTACGGCCTATTAAAGCATACAGCTGTAATTAAATAACGACCGACGAGGACACGAACCGTAAGACGCGACTTCTTCTTCCCATAATATTGCAGTAAAGGAGCACTATGAACCTTTCCCTCAACTGTTACACGTTCATCGTGCTTTACTTCAGCAAGATCTTTCATCGCATAATCTTCATAACGGTACGGAAAATGTTCTAATAGATGAGAAACTGTATAAATCCCCATCTCGTGTAGTAATTCAGATGTTTCTCCTCCGATTCCCTTTACATCCGTAACAGGAACTTGTACAACTTCATTCAAGATTCTCACGCTCCGTCACATTATTTTCTTTGATTCATTCATACTATTGACATCTGTAATCGCTCTCTTTCACCCTATATATTCTATCATAGGCATTCTTAGAGAAACTACTCAAATCCCTCATAAACAATACGAAAGAAAAGAGCCTCACTATTAGCAGCAAGGCTCTTTTTTATCTTCAATATGCTAGCCTTTTGAATAAAAACTAGTAATAAACTTCATATTACTACTTCTTATCCATTAGCAAGTAAGTAATCCATTTATTTTCAAAACGAATTTTTTCTTATTCTACAGAGAAGATGAACGAATACACCGGTTGGTTTCCAGCATGTACTTCTACTTCTGCATCTTCAAAATTCTCTTCTACAAATGCAACTAACTCAGCTACTTCTTCGTCGGTTGCATCTTCACCTTGTAGAATCGTTACAATTTCAGAATCTTCATCAATAAGTGCTTCTAGTAATTGCTTTGCAGCTCCTACTTTTGCAGCATTTGTTGATACAATTTTTCCATCTGCAATACACATGAAATCATCTTTTTGAATCGCTACACCATCAATTTCCGTATCACGTACAGCATACGTAATTTGACCGGTTTTCACATGAGATAAAGCTTCTTTCATGTTTTCTTCGTTCTCTTCTAACGTTCCAACTGGATTAAATGCTAACATTGCAGCCATACCTTGAGGAACTGTTTTTGAACGAATTACAATCACTTCTTGATCCACAACTGACGCTGCTTGTTCTGCTGCCATCACGATATTTCCGTTGTTCGGTAAAATAATGATTTTTTCAGCATTCGCTTCTTCAATCGCCTTCACAATATCCTCCGTACTTGGATTCATCGTTTGGCCACCTTCGATAACTTTCGTCGCGCCAATGCTCTCAAATAAAGTTTTGATACCAGATCCCATAGCAACAGTTACGATACCGTACGGTTGTTTCTCTTTAGACTGGCTAGTTGGCTCAGGCATCATAGTAGGCTCATCTAATAAAGCAGTATGCTGTTCACGCATATTTTCTACTTTAATCTTAATTAAACTACCATAGCGTTGTCCATAATTCATAGGATCTCCAGGATGTTCCGCATGAATATGAACCTTAACAACCTCATCATCTGATACAACAAGTAGTGAATCTCCGTACACACTAATATCTTCACGGAATTTTTGTTCAGAGAAATTATGTTCTTTCATTTTTTCAGGCTCTAATTTCACCATGAATTCCGTACAATATCCATACTTAATATCTTCTGTACTCAATTGGCTTTGTACACTACGGTGATGTTCTGCGCGTACCATGTCATTCATAGATGGTTGGGCAGACACATTAGAAGAAATCGTTTCTCCTTTTAAGTCAGCTAAAAATCCTTCGTATACAACAACAAGACCTTTACCACCGCTATCTACAACGCCAACTTGTTTTAATACAGGTAATAAATCCGGCGTACGATTTAACGATGCATTCGCTTCTTTCACAACGTCTTCCATAAACAAAACAAAGTCGCGCTGTTTTTTCGCAACTGTCACTGCATATTTACCCGTTTCTCTTGCAACCGTTAAAATCGTTCCTTCAATCGGTTTCATAACCGCTTTGTAAGCCGCTTCTACCCCAGCATCTAAAGCTGCAGCAAAATCAACTGTTGTTAATTCTTCTTTTTGTTCAATGGATTTAGAGAAACCACGGAACAACTGAGATAAAATAACTCCAGAGTTACCACGTGCTCCCATTAATAATCCTTTGGCTAAACTTACGCCGACTTTACCAGCATGCTGTGAAGGATTTGCTTTCACTTCACGTGCGCCTGAAGTCATTGATAAGTTCATGTTTGTACCGGTATCGCCATCTGGAACCGGAAATACGTTTAATGCATCAACAAGCTGAACATTATTTGTTAAATTATTCGCTCCTTGCATGATCATTTGTGATAAACGTTTCCCATCAATTTTTTGAATTGACACAGATTTTCCTCCTTAATGCACATTACAAGTTTATTACTTTAACTCCTTGTACGTAGATGTTTACAGAATCTACTGCTAGTCCTACAGTTTGATCTAATGTATATTTCACTTTCGTCTGCACGTTATGTGCTACTTCTGAAATTTTCGTACCATAGCTCACAATAATATACATATCAATATGTACTTCATCTTCATCTTTACGAACAATAACACCTCTAGTGAAGTTTTCTTTTCGTAAAATGTCTGTTAAACCATCTTTTAACTGATTTTTTGATGCCATACCTACGATACCGTAGCAATCTACTGCGGCACCTCCAGCAATTGTTGCAATTACATCTGTACTAATATCAATTTGACCATACTTCGTTTTAATTTCAATTGACATCTCGTTTCCCCCTTCATAAATGGTGAAAGTGAGCTAGACTACTTTAGTTACTATCATATAATCTTTTTAAAGAAAATTCCATCGTTCTTTCTTTTCACTCTCATATTTTATGTTTTAAATCACATTTTTTATGATGAGCAAAATAGTCCATTGTTATTATACAACATGTACCACTATAATATGTCAAGCAATTTTTCTTGATTTCAACTTTTCATCATCGACATATGGTGTCAAGTAATTTTTCTTGATTTCTTTTTTCTACGGTGTTGCATTCTCTTTTTAGTTGTGTTAAATTATAGTAGTGTTTTTAGCATCGCAAAAAAGACTAACATTGAAAAATTACGTATGGTAAGGTATCAAGGGAGGGAAATATAAATGGCTCGTGTTTGTGCTATCACTGGAAGAAAAGCTCGTTCTGGTAACTCTCGTTCTCACGCAATGAACGCTACAAAACGTAAATGGGGCGCTAACCTTCAAAAAGTTCGCGTACGCATCGACGGAAAAGTTCAACGTGTTTACGTTTCTGCTAGAGCATTAAAATCTGGCAAAATCGAACGTGTTTAATAATAAAAAAAAGAGCCGCTAGGCTCTTTTTTTACTATGACAATGGAAAAAGCACCGGTAATAGGTGCTTTTTTTAATCTTTTTTGAAGGTATTTAACATGGCACGAACAATTCCACCAAGAAATTTAGGTAACTTAATTGTATAAAATCTCATGGTTTCCCTCCTAATCCCCATTACTCCACTTGTTCACTATATGATGTAAGGAGCAAAATTGTTTCTTTAATCAGTGCTTCTTATCACCATTAATATGCCAGAAGTAAATGAAAAAGTACCTTTTTCCTCAACGAGTTCATTACTAATACAAAGTGTTGATCCCCATTCTATTGTTTTATTAGTTAGAGGATACTTAAAACCAAGTAATGTAATCCCTTCTACTATTTCAGTAACCGGCACAAAAGATACATAAGGGAAATTTTTATTTTCTTCAATTATATGTGTACCCACTTTTTTCACGCTTATTTCATTTTTATTGTCTACAATACACATTTCTATCCCTACTTCTAACCCTCTTAAAAGCATCTGTATATTTGCTAAACCGTGATCCAGCCTTCCACCGGTGGCACCAAAAATACGAATCAATGTCGGATTTTGTTCTAACGCCCAGTTAATCGCAATTTCTAAATCTGTTTGATCTTTTTCACGAGGAACAATATGTAAGTCATTTGTTTGCTGGCCCATCCATACTAATTCCTCTTCAGTAACTGAATCGTAATCTCCAAATGCAACAGCTGGAGTAATCCCTCCTTTTAATAGACGATATACTCCTCTATCAACTGCCGCCCACACTACTTTCTCATTTTCATATCGAGAAAAATCTGCACAATATTCCGCAGGTCCACCCGCTAAAATATGAATAATCATGTTTCCTTCCCCTTCTATTGTAAAAAGGCAATCTGCCATTCGGTAGATTGCCTTTTTACATATTTTTTCTCTATCCTTTATAAATAGTGAAAACTTACTACACTAGCAGTTTCACTAGGATAAAGACTCGTTCATTCATTATCCACGAATGACACGAATTGCTTCACCACGGTCTTTTTGATTGTATACTGCTGATCCAGCTACAAGTACATTTGCTCCTGCTTCAACACAAAGTCGTGCTGTTTCAGTGTTTACACCACCATCAACTTCAATTTCTACTTCTAGATTGCGCTCTTTAACCATTTCTGCCACTTGTTTAATTTTCGGTAATACAGAATGGATAAATTTCTGTCCACCAAATCCAGGGTTTACTGTCATAAGCAATACCATATCGATATCTTCTAATACATGCTCAATCGTCGAAACTGGCGTATGCGGATTTAATACAACTCCCGCTTTAATGCCATGAGACTTAATTAGCTGAATTGTACGATGCAAATGAGGGCACGCCTCTACATGAACAGTAATAATATCTGCTCCCGCTTTTGCGAAAGTCGGGATATAGTTATCAGGATTTTCAATCATTAAATGTACATCTAATGGTAAAGATGTAATTGGACGGATAGCTTCTACAATTAATGGTCCAATCGTAATATTTGGTACGAAATGTCCATCCATTACATCGACGTGAATGTAATCCGCTCCACCTTTTTCTACATCTTTAATCTCTTCCCCTAATTTTGAAAAATCTGCTGATAAGATCGATGGTGCAATTTTAATCATAACTAATACCTCGGCTTTCTCTCTCTAATTTCTTCTACGAATTGTTTGTAATTTTTATAACGATATTCTGTAATCTTCCCTTCTTCAACTGCTGTCTTCACAGCACATTTCGGTTCAGAAAGATGTGTACACCCTCTAAATTTACAGTATTGGCTCGCTTCTTTCAACTCTGGAAAACAATATGTAAGATCTTCTACCTCTATATCTATGAAATCCAGTGAACTAAAACCAGGTGTATCTGCAACTAGTCCGCTTCCAACCGCAATTAATTCCACGTGTCTTGTCGTATGTTTCCCACGTCCTAAATGCGAGGAAATATCATTCGTTTTCAGTTCTAACTCTGGACGTAAAACGTTAAGCATAGAAGATTTCCCAACACCAGATTGCCCTGCAACGACAGAAATACACCCTTCTAAGAATGGTTTTAAAATATCAATACTTTCCGATGTATTTATAGAAGTAAATAATACATCATATCCCATCTCACGATAGTCATTTGCATAAGATTCAACAGTCTCTCTCATTTTTTCATCCACTAAATCCATCTTACTAATGCAAATAATCGGCTTAATGTTATGATATTCAATCAGCACTAAAAATCGATCTAATAGTCCCGGATTAAAATCTGGTTCTACTGCAGAGAAAACGAGAATCGCTTGATCAACATTAGCAATAGGAGGCCTAACAAGTTCATTTTTCCGATCAAATACTTCAAGCACATATCCTTCAGTTGGATTATCTGCTTGAAAGACAACTTGGTCTCCTACCAATGGCGTAATTTTATTTTTTCTGAACACACCACGCCCACGGCATTGTGTAATCCCTTCTTCATGCTGCACATAATAAAATCCACTTAGAGCTTTTACAATTTTTCCTTCTGGCATATAATTCTCCTTTATTTTGTATAAAGTGAAGCTGTCATTAATATTAAATGGTTTAAAATTCTTTAAATACTTATTTCAAAACCCGTCATATATACAAGTTAATATATTTAATCTACCATCAAATTTAAAATATTATTTATAACAGTATCACTTTTATAGCTTTTTGAATCATATATTTTTGCCTGTTATACAGTCCACTATATGTAGACAGCATAACAGGCAAGAGTAATACATTCCATCCCCTCTAGAAAGAAAATGGAAGTCATTATTATTGAGTTGGGTATGGTACTTCTTTGTCGATAATTGTTACACCATCTCGTACAATTTTATAGTGTCCTTTTGTACCTTCTTGAATTACAAATTCTAAAGAAATAGTTGCCGACTCTGAAATTGTTCTAGTTTCAATTGGTCTATCCATTTTTTGTTGCATATCTTCTTTATAAATTTCTATTGTTTGCGGTTTTTTCTCACCAATTATAGAAGACTCATACGGAATAGAAATATTATCCACTTTCACTGTTTTCGTTACTTTCGGCTTAGGCCCCTCTGAGATGATAATCGTCACTTTATCTCCTTCTTTTAACGGCGTTCCTGGTTTTGGAGATTGCGAAATTACAAGTCCTTTATCAACAGTATCGGAATACTCTCGTTTTATATCTGGAGTTAGTTTTCTCTCATTCAAATAACCATTTACGCTATTTTCAGTCCATCCTGAAAAATCACCTGGTCTAATTTGATAAGGACCTTTACTTACCCAAATTTTCAGTTCTTGTTCCGCCTCTACTACCATTTGATCAGGCGTCGGAATTTGCTCTACGATTTCACCTTTTGGCCTATCATTTTCAATATAATTTATTGTAACTTGCTTATATTTTTCTTCTAATTCATTCCTTATACTCTCAAAATCTTTTCCTGTGAGATCACTCATCTTACTTTTCTTTTTTCCACCTGATTGATAGATAGTAATTTTAGAGTTTTCTTTCACGACTCTACCTGCCACAGGGTCTGTTTTTATCACATCACCAGTTTCAACATCATCTGTATATACAATATTAGGTTCCGTAACCTCAAAACCCTTTTCAACTAATGTATTTACTGCTGTCGTATACTTCATACCAGCCACATCAGGGACTTTTACATCTTTTGGAATAAAGAATCCCGGAATAACAGTAAGCGCTAACGTTATTCCAATTGCTAAAAGTAAAAATGTCGTAATTAAAACTTTAATCCATTTATTACTTCGTTTTTTCTTCTTATATAATTCCGTTTCTTCTTTTCTTTTCTGTTCATCCACTTTACTTCCTTTTAAAACAATTGTTTCATCAGTTACATTTTCGAATAATTGTTCTTGTTGAATAATCGGAATCGCTTTTGTCGCTTCCATATCTTCCGGTATGTAAAATGGCTGCTCATTTATCCTCTCTGGATATAGCGCAGTTTCAATATCTCGTTTCATCGCATTGGCAGATTGATATCGGTGAAACGGATCTTTCGCAGTTGCCTTTAATATAATATTTTCAACACTTTGCGGAATATTTTCATTCCATCTCTTTGGAGACGGAATTTCACTTTGTAAATGTTTTAAAGCTATAGCAACAGCAGATTCGCCAGAAAACGGTTGTCTTCCTGTTAACAACTCAAACATAACGATTCCTAGGGAATAAATATCTGATTGTTTATTTGCTATCCCGCCGCGTGCTTGTTCTGGTGATAAGTAATGTACCGAACCGAGTACCGAATTTGTATGTGTAATTGTTGTTGCACTTGTAGCTGTCGCAATTCCAAAATCTGTTACTTTTATTACTCCATCAGCTCGAATTAAAATATTGTGCGGTTTAATATCACGGTGCACAATTTCAAAATGATGGGCATGTGCCATGGCGGATGTTAACTGCTCCATAATATCAAGAGCTTCTCCTATAGGTAACATCCCTCGCTCAATTATGTATTGCTTCAATGTTTGTCCTGGTACATACTCCATTACAAGATAATATATACCATCTTCTTCTCCGACATCATACATATTCACAATATTTGGATGCGACAACGTTGTAACAGACTGCGCTTCTCGATGGAAACGTTTAATAAACTCTTCATTATTTGAATAGTCGAGTCTTAATATTTTTACCGCTACATCTCGGCCAAGTATATCATCATGAGCTAAATACACATTGGCCATTCCACCACCACCAATCATTTTCAGCAGCTTATAACGGTCATTTAAGCGTTTTCCAATCAGCACGTTGCACTTCACCTACTTTCGTTTGTCGAACCCGCATAATCAATAAGAACAAGGGTGATATTATCTTCCCCGCCACGATCATTCGCCAATTGAATGAGACGTTGTCCCTTAGTTTCAAGCTGTTCATTTAACTGTAAAATTTGTTGCATATCAGCAATAGAAACTTTGTTAGATAACCCATCCGAGCAAAGAAGTAACTGATCATCTTCCTCAAGCACCAATGTTTTAACATCTAATCCGACTTTTTCTTCTGTTCCTAATGCCCTTAACAAAACATTCTTTTTCGGGTGATATTCTGCGTCTTCTTTTGAAATTTCACCATGTCTTACAAGTTCATTTACAAGTGAGTGATCTTCCGTTACAAGCGAGATTTCTCCCTCTGATACCATATAACAACGACTATCTCCTATATGACCTATTGTCACAAAGTTTGGCGTACAAATCGCTATTATAAGTGTTGTTCCCATACCATTACATTCTACATGTTGCTTAGAGTACTCATATATACGCTCATTAATAATCCCAACACTCGTATGTAACCACTCTTCTACTTTTTTTGGTTCATTCATATTATGCGTTTGCTTCCAATAATCATGAAATAATTGAATGGTCATCGAGCTAGCTACATCACCAGCTCGATGACCTCCCATTCCATCTGCTACTACCGCTAAAATATTTCCATCTAAATTGTGAAAAACTCCCGCACTATCTTCATTATGTTGACGAACTTTTCCTTTATCTGATAGAAACACGGCTTTCATCTCGTCACCTCGTCTCTTCTTTACGCTCCTTCGCACGTAACTGACCGCAGGCTGCATCAATATCATGACCTTGTTCACGGCGAATTGTTACATTCACTCCACGATCTTTTAACGTTTTTTCAAATAAGAAAATTTGTTCACGTGGCGTACGTACATAATCACGTTCAGGTACGTAGTTTACCGGAATTAAGTTTACATGACATTTTACACCTTTTAAAAGCGCAGCAAGTTCTTCAGCTTGCTCAACTTGGTCATTTTCTCCTCCAAATAAGCCATATTCAAACGTAATACGACGCCCTGTTCTATTTACATAGTATTTAACAGCTTCCATTAAGTCTGGTAGCTTATAAGCACGGTTAATCGGCATTAATTTTGAACGTAACTCTGTATTTGCAGAATGCAATGAAATCGCAAAATTAATTTGCATATCTTCTTCAGCGAACTTATAAATTTTTGGAACAATTCCACTTGTTGAAACTGTCATATGTCTTGCGCCAATATGAATTCCTTTTTCATGGTTTACAATGCGTAAGAATGACATTAAGTTATCGTAATTATCAAACGGCTCTCCAATTCCCATAACAACAAGCGAACTTACACGTTCTTCTGTTTCATCAAGTGCACGTTGCACTTCTACTACTTGCGCTACAATCTCTCCAGCCTCTAAGTTTCGTTTTAACCCACCAAGTGTAGATGCACAGAACGTACAACCAATACGGCATCCAACCTGTGTTGTTACACAAATAGAATTTCCATATTCGTGTCGCATTAACACTGTTTCAATAGAATAACCATCATATAATTGGAATAAAAATTTAATTGTTCCATCAGAAGATGTTTGTTTTACTAATGTATTTAAAGTAGTAATATCAAAGGAATTCGACAATTTATCGCGTAATCCTTTAGAAAGATTCGACATGTCGTCATAATTTTTTACACGTTTTTTATATAGCCAATCAAAGATTTGTCCTGCACGGAATTTAGGTTCTCCTTGTTCCTTTAACCAATCTTGCATTTCATGAAGTTGTAAAGAATAAATTGATGGTTTCTTCGTTTCTAGATTTTTCTTTTGTTTTCTCACAGTCGTTTCCACGATGCTACACCTTCTTCCTTAAACAAGCAATATAAAAGCCATCTGTTGCAAAATAATGCGGTAAAATTCGCACTTGACCTTCATCAATATACGGATTTAACTTTTCTGGCATGCGATCTTTTATCGTAGTATCCCATTCAAATTCAGGATGCTCTTGTAAAAATTGCTTTATTACTTGTTCATTTTCTATTTTTTCTATTGTGCACGTACTATAAACAAGGCGACCACCTTGTTTTAATAACGGTGCTATTTTTTCTAGTATTGCAAGTTGAATCGTCGATAATCTTTCACTATCGCCTTTATTTTTACCTAACTTAATATCAGGTTTACGTCTAATCACACCAAATCCAGAACATGGTGCATCTACTAATATTTTATCAAATGTTTCATTCGCAAAGTGTTCTTGCACTTTTCTAGCATCTAGTGCTTTTGTTTCGACATTTTCTAGACCAAGTCTCTCCGCTTGTTGTTTAATTAAACGTACTTTGTGTGCATGTAAATCAAGAGACATAACTTGACCTGTTCCTTTTAATCGCTCTGCAATGTGCGTTGTCTTTCCGCCCGGAGCAGCACAACTATCAAGAACTTCATCTCCCTCATTCGGTTCTAAAGCGCGTGCTACAAGCATAGAACTTTCATCTTGAATAGAAAGAAAACCTTTTTTGAACGCATCTGTATGCGCTACATTCCCTCTTTCAATTTGAATTGCATCCTCTGATAAATCGCCGCGCTTCGCTTCTATACCTTCACCAGCCAACAACTCTATTGCTTCTTCTACTGTTATTTTATCAACATTTACACGCGCTGTTGGTACCGGGGGTAACATGTTCACTTCACACATTTTCTCTGCTGTCTCTAAACCATATTCAGAAGCCCAGTCTTGCACAAGCCACATTGGATGACTTGTTGCAATTGCCAAACGTTCTATTGGATCCTTGATTTCATCTACAGAAGGTACCCCTTCTCTCTGAATCGAACGTAATACCCCGTTTACCATACCAGCAATCCCTTTATGCCCGCGACGCTTTGCAATTTCAACTGCTTCATGAATAGCCGCTCTTTCTGGCACTCGGTCTAAATAAATCATTTGATATAAAGATAAGCGAAGTAATACTCTTACCCACGCCTCAACCTTCTTTTTTAAAAAAGGCTGTAAATAATAATCTAATGTGTCACGACGTTGAATCGTTCCATATACAATTTCAGTTAACAAACCAATATCTTTTCTATCAATTGCATTTTTTTCAATTAGATTATTTAAAAGTAAGTTACTGTATGCACCACTTTTTTCTACTTGAATTAAGCCATCAAGAGCTAACTCACGAACATTTTGTCTCATGCATTTTCTCCTAACTTCGTTCCAATTTCAGGTTTTGTGCCACGTAAAAATTGCGAACAACTCATACGTTTTTTACCAGAAGGTTGCAATTCAGTGATTTTAACACCTGTCTCATTCCCTGTTGCAACAACAAATCCATCTTCTTCAAGAGCTACTATTGTACCTGGTTCAGCTTTCTCTGTAATAGAGACCTTCTCTCCCCACCATACTTTAATAACTTGTCCTGCCAAAGTCGTATAAGCGACTGGCCATGGATTCAATCCGCGAATGTGATTGTATACTTCTTCACCTGTTTTTGTCCAATCAATTTTCTCTTGCTCACGTTTTATATTATATGCAAACGTTACTTCTTCTTCGTTTTGTTTAATTGGTTCTAACTTACCTTGAATTAATAAAGGTACTGTTTTAGATAGAAGGTGTGCCCCTGCTTCACTTAACTTATCGAATAAAGAGCCTGTCGATTCACGCTCTTCAATCTCGACTTCTACTTGTGTTAAGATATCACCAGCATCCAATTTCTCTACCATATACATAATTGTAATACCCGTTTTTTCTTTACCTTCCATAATTGCATAATGGATTGGTGCACCACCACGAAGTTCAGGTAGTAAAGACGCGTGGACGTTAATACATCCATACTTCGGTGCTTCTAAAATTTCATTTGGTACAATCTGACCGAAAGCAGCTGTTACAATTAAATCAGGCTCTAATGCCAAGACTTGTTCATATTCGTCTTTTTCACGAATTCTTAACGGTTGTAACACCGGAATACCATGTTTTTCTGCTTCAACTTTAACAGGCGTAGGTGTTAATACTTTTTTTCTACCTACCGGACGATCAGGCTGCGTCACAACACCTATTACATCATAGCCATCTTCGATAAGACGACGAAGCACCGGCACTGAAAAGTCCGGTGTTCCCATAAATACTACTTTTATCATTCAAAAACCGCTCCTTTTAATACCTATTCTAATTCGTTTTCCTCATAATATCTTGTCACTTTCGATGTAAATAACACACCGTGTAAATGATCGATTTCATGTTGAATTGCACGTGCTAAAAATCCTTCTGCTTCTAGTAAAAATACTTTACCTCGGCGATTTTGAGCACGTACTTTAATATAATCCGCACGTTCCACTTCACCATAAAGTCCCGGGAAGCTTAGACAGCCTTCGGGACCTACTTGTTCACCACGTTTTTCTAGTATCGATGGATTGATTAACTCGATTTTCCCCGTATCATCACCGATATCAACTACCGCAACTTGCAAGCTTACACCTACTTGAGGCGCAGCTAAACCGACTCCGTCCGCAATTAACATTGTTTCATGCATATCTTTCAACAATTTCACTAACTTTTTATCAAAGTTAATTACTCTTTCGCATGGTGTTTCTAACACTTCATTTGGATGCTTTACTATTTCTAAAACTGCCATATTTCCCTCCGCTACATTAACATTGTTGGATTAAAATCAATTGAGATTTGTAGCTCTTTTTGCATTTCTGCTTGATAATGTTCATTTACCATTTTGAGCACGTTCTTTAAGTTTGGTTCCCGTTTGTATTTTATCATGCATTGATAACGATATCTATCTTTTATCCTTGGAATTGCTGAAGCAACCGGTCCTAACACCATCGTTTGTTCTGTGCAGTGCGCCCGTAAATGACCGACAATTTTTTCCGTCACTTGCACCGCCTTTAATAATTCCGGATGAGATACTGTTACAAGTACAACATAGTAATAAGGTGGATATTGTCTTGTTCGTCTCATTTGCATTTCTTGGTCAAAAAACACATCATATTGTTGGTTCTTTGCTAACTCTATACTATAATGTTCTGGCGTATACGTTTGAATTATAACTTCCCCTGGCAATTCATGTCTGCCTGCTCGTCCACTTACTTGCGTCAATAACTGATACGTCTTTTCACTCGCTCGAAAATCAGGCAAGTGAAGCATCGTATCTGCAGTTAAAACCCCGACAAGCGTTACTTTAGGAAAATCTAATCCTTTCGCAATCATTTGTGTTCCAAGTAGTATATCCGCTTTTTCTTCCCCGAACGCCTTTAATAATTTTTCATGCATTCCTTTGCGACTTGTCGTATCTACATCCATTCGAATGACTCGTGCCTCTGGAAATAGTTTTGTAATTTCTTCTTCTACCTTTTGTGTACCTGTACCAAAGAAACGAATATATGTACTTTGACAAGCAGGACACTCAGTCGGCATATTCTCTTCGTGACTGCAGTAATGACATTTTAAACGATGGTTCATTTTATGATATGTCAGCGAGATATCACAATGCGGACATTGTACAACATACCCACAATCACGGCACATAACAAATGTAGAATGACCTCTTCTATTTAAAAAGAGCACCATCTGTTCTTTCTTTTCTAATCGATCTGCTATTTTTTCATGCAATGCCTTCGAAAACATGGAACGATTCCCGTCACGAAGTTCCTCACGCATATCAACAATCTCTACTGTTGGTAACGCTTGTTTATTCATACGTTTTTCCATCGTTAGTAATTCATACACACCTTTTTTCGCTCTTGCAAACGATTCAAGTGTCGGTGTTGCACTACCAAGAACGATAGGACATTTATGATATTGCCCCCTCCAGACAGCTACATCCCTTGCATGATACCTCGGATTATCTTCTTGCTTATAGCTCGATTCATGCTCCTCATCAATAATAATAATCCCTAAATTTTCAAAAGGAGCAAATACAGCTGAACGTGCACCAACTACAACTTTCACTTCTTTTCTTAAAATCTTACGCCATTCATCATATTTTTCTCCAACAGACAGCGCACTATGAAGAACCGCAACTTGCGAGCCAAATCTGCCTTTAAAACGATCTACCATTTGAGGCGTTAGTGCAATTTCAGGAACAAGTACAATAGCTTCTTTCCCTTTCGCGAGCACCGCTGCTATAGATTGTAAATATACTTCTGTTTTTCCGCTTCCTGTAACACCATATAGTAAAAATGGATTGTAAGTTTCATTTGTAATTGATGATAAAATCGGTGCAATAACTTGCTTTTGTTCCTCCGTAAGTGGGAATGGTTTCGTTTGTTCAAAATCATCATCGTCATACGGATTTCGGTACACTTCCACATACTTTTCTGAAATTAGCCCCTTTTTAACAAGTGCTTTAATCGGAGCGTCTGTTATTTGCAACTCTTCTGTTATCACTTTCAACGGCACACTTTTATAATTTTCCACAAAATAATAGAGTACATCTTGTTGTTTTTTACTTTTCAGTTCAAATGCTGCTAACTCCAATTTATCTTCTGACAACTCCGGTTGAACGACTCTTTGTTTCTTCTTTTGCACTTTATCTTTTACCTGATAAACAACTTCAATCGTGCCATTTTTAATTTCTTGTTGAATCGTGCGGTATAGATGCGGCTGCGTCTCAATAGCTTCCCAATCTATCGCTTCTTTGTCCTGAAATAAAAACAGTAGTTCAGGTGCTACTACTTCTTGTTTACGAAGTTGTAGACGCTTTTTATACGTAGCTTTTATCGCCGTTGGAAGCATGACTTGAAAGGCTGAAATCATATAACATAACGTTTCGCTTGTAAGCCAATATCCAAGCTTTAATAATTCCTCGTTTAAAACTGGTGTTACATCTAATATTTCATGGATTGTCTTTAGCTTCTTACTTTCTACTTCAGCCGAATCTTTGATCCCAATAATAAAGCCTTGCAATTTCCTTGGGCCAAATGGAACTACTACACGCATGCCTGTCTGGACAATATCTTCCCACTTTTTAGGGATAATATAATCAAATGGTCGATCTGTCTGACGTGCAGGTACATCAACAATTACACTTGCAAATTTCATAGACGATCATCTTCTAACATCATTTCAATTTGCTTTAATATTTCACGAGCAACCTCTTTCTTCGTTAAAAGTGGTAACTCGATGACTTCTCCATCTTTTCTATACATTGTTACAATGTTTGTATCTGTACCAAATCCAGCTCCTTGTGCCTTTACATCGTTCGCAACAATCATATTCGCATTTTTCTCACGTAATTTTTTTGTTGCGTATTCTTCTACCTTTGTCGTTTCAGCCGCAAAACCGATAAGTAACTGTTGATCCTTCATCTCACCTAACGTTTTTAAAATATCTACTGTTCTCTCGAGTTCGATTACAGCATCTCCATTTTTCTTTTTCATTTTATTATCATGAACATATTTCGGGCGATAATCTGCAACTGCTGCTGTTTTAATGACAACATCTACGTTTTGATACTGTTGCAGAACTACTTCTAACATATCTTGTGCAGATTCCACTTGTACCGTATTTACATGTAATGGTGGGTTTAATGCTGTCGGTCCCGAAACAAGTATGACATCAGCACCTAAGTTCGCTGCCACTTCCGCAATTGCATATCCCATTTTCCCAGAAGAAAAATTGGTCATAAAACGCACTGGATCAATCTTTTCACGAGTTGGGCCAGCAGTTATTAATATTTTTTTTCCTTGCAACGGTTTTTGTTCGGAAAAAGCCTCTTCTAACCGTGCAATAATTGCTTCCGGTTCTTCTAGTCTTCCCTTCGCAACATAACCACACGCTAAAAAACCTTCTCCAGGCTCAATAAATGTATATCCTAACGTTTTCAACGTCATCATATTTTTTTGTACAATTTTGTTTTCATACATATGCACATTCATAGCAGGTGCAATCCACACTGGGGCTGTAGTAGCTAACAAAGTAGTTGTAATCATATCGTCTGCAATACCACCAGCTAACTTCCCAATACAATTGGCAGTAGCAGGTGCAACAAGTACTACATCTGCCCAATCTGCTAAATCGATATGTGCAATAACAGCCGAGTCTTTCTCATCGAATGTATCTGTATATACATCATGGCGAGAAAGTGCTTGAAATGTAAGAGGCGTAACAAACTTCATTGCCGACCCACTCATCATTACTTTTACAATAGCACCAGCTTGTGTCAATTTACTAGTTAACGCAGCCGCTTTAAAGACCGCAATGCCTCCTGTTACACATAGAAGTATCTTTTTCCCTTTTAGCATATGGCTCGTCCTCTTTCTTTTTCAAACTTATAATACTGAAACAGAATTCCCAGCTCATCAGTACCAATATTTCTTCCCTATCGTAAAAAAATAACAACCTACTTGTAAATAGGTTGTTACCGTTACATAGAAAATTATAAAGTCTATGTTTTAATTTGTCGAAAAGAATGTCTTAATCGATGATTTTGCCTTCGCTTGGTACATATTTTAATACTTCTGCATCGATTTCTTCTAATGATTTACCTACACATTTATGAGAAACAGGTTGCTCGATAACACAGTTATCAGCAAGTTGCATTTCACGCGCACGTTTTGCAGCTACTGTTACAAGTGTATATTTAGAATCGATTTTTGTTAATAATGAATCAATTGATGGATTTAACATAATTATAGACCCTCCGTCATTTCTTTATAATATTTTGCTACTCTTTCGCGGCGGCAATGTTCACCAACCACAATTGCTTTAATTCTTTCACAAGCTAATTCAACTTGATCGTTTTCTACAACATAGTCGTAAGCGTCCATCATTTCGATTTCTTCTTTCGCTACCGTTAAACGATTTTCAATAACATCTTCAGTTTCTGTACCACGGCCGACAATACGGTTCTTTAGTTCAGATAAACTTGGAGGTGCTAAGAAAATAAATACACCTTCTGGGAAAGCTTTCTTAACTTGAATTGCTCCTTGCACTTCAATTTCTAAGAATACATCTTTTCCTTCTTGTAATGTTTTTTCAACATAGTCAATCGGTGTTCCGTAATAATTACCTACAAACTCAGCCCACTCAAGTAATTTTTCATTACGAATCATTTCCTCAAATTCTTCTCTCTCTTTAAAGAAATAATCCACACCATCTACTTCACCTTCACGTGGCTTACGTGTCGTTACTGAAATGGAGTACTGAAAACGTGTATCCTCATGACTAAACAGCTCTTTTCGAACCGTTCCTTTACCAACCCCAGAAGGTCCTGAAAGAACGATGAGCAATCCTCTTCTACTTCTCATAAATATGTAAAACCTACCCTTCCTCACTTAAATCTTCTTTATTATTCAAACGATGTGCAATCGTCTCTGGCTGAATTGGACTTAATACCACATGCCCATCATCCATAACAATAACCGCCCTTGTTTTTCTCCCATACGTAGCATCAAGCAAAGCATTATGTTCGCGTGCTTCCTGTACTGTTCGTTTAATAGGAGCTGACTCCGGACTTACAATAGCAATAATTCGATGAGCAGATACAATATTTCCGTATCCAATATTTAAAAACCGCATGGCCATAGTTTGCGCCTCCTAGTAAGTCTATCCGATTTCTCCACCACGTATAACTTTATATATTTTTTGAAAGCTACTCAATATTTTGTACTTGTTCACGAATTTTTTCAAGGTTATTTTTCATTTCTACAACATATTTTGAAATTGTTAAGTCATTTGCCTTAGAACCAATCGTATTAATTTCTCTATGCATCTCTTGCACGATGAAATCCATTTTCCTTCCAACAGGCTCTTCAATCTGCAGTGTTTCACGAAATTGCTCTAAATGACTTTGCAAACGAACTAACTCTTCGTGAATATCACAACGCTCTGCAAAGATTGCGACTTCTGTTAACAATCTTTGTTCATCTAGATCTTGATTATGTAATTCTTTTAAGCGATTTTCTAATCGTTCACGATATTTTTGTGTAACAATCGGTACATGCGGAATAATTGCATTTACACAATTGTGAATCTCTTGTAAACGATACGCTATATCTTTATGTAATCGTTCTCCTTCGCCATCTCTCATCGTTTTTAACATATGAGCAGCTTGGCGAACAGCCTCATATAAACCGTTCTCAAATTGTTCATTTACATTTTCTACTTCTTCAATCGCTGTTACTTCTGGCATTTCCATTAATTGCTGAAGTGTAATAGAATCTTGTAATTGAAATTTTCCTTTTATATCTTCCATAATCGATTGGTACTGCTCAAGAAGCGACCAATTCACACTTAATTTTCTTTCAACAAGCCCTTCACCCGTTATACTAATAGACACTTCAATGCGTCCACGCCGAACTTGTTCTGCAATTATTTTACGAATTTTTTCTTCAAATATCATCATTTGCTTCGGAAGTCGAATACTCATCTCTAGGAAACGGTGGTTCACCGATTTCATTTCTACTGTAATTTGAAAAGTATCATTTTCTACTTTCGATCTTCCAAATCCTGTCATACTACAAATCATTTTTATCACATCCAAGCCATGAAATAACTCAATGAAAAAGGTAATAGAGACAAGGCTCTACTACCTTCTGTAAATTATATCACATTTTCATATCATTGACTATTTCAAGTTTAATCCCTTCTTATATAATACTGGCTTTTCCTTCTTCCCCTTTTTCCCTGTTAATAAAGAACCTACTAACAAGAAGGTCGGAATTGATGACAAACCTCCAATTAACAACCAATCTCTCGCTTGTATTGGCATTGTACTAAAGATCGGTTGTAGCGGTGGGTAATATATAACCACTAACATTAACAGTAAAGAAATAATAACCGCTCCTACTAAATACACGTTCCCAAACGGATTACGGTGGAAGATAGAATGTTCACTCCGGCAATCAAATACATGAATAAGTTGTGCAAGTACCAACGTCGCAAACGCCACAGTTTGTGCATATTTCAGTTCATTTGGATGTTGATTATATGCAATAATAAACGCCACTAACGTCACTGCTCCAATTAGAAAGCCACGGCTTATAATTTTCCAGGCAAGCCCTCTAGCAAATACCCCTTCTTTCGGATGACGCGGCGTTCTCTTCATAACGTCTCCTTCCGCCTTATCCAATCCTAATGCCATCGCCGGTAATCCGTCAGTCACTAAGTTCACCCATAAAATTTGAATGGGAACCATCGGCAGCGGTAATGCAAGTAACATTGCAAATAACATGACTAAAATTTCTCCTACGTTCGATGCTAATAAATAACGAATAAACTTACGTATATTCTCGTATATATTTCTACCTTCTTTAATTGCTGATTTAATCGTAGCAAAATTATCATCTAGCAAAACAAGAGAAGAAGCTTCTTTCGCAACATCTGTCCCTGTAATTCCCATCGCTATCCCAATATCCGCTGTTTTTATAGCCGGAGCATCGTTTACTCCATCACCTGTCATCGCTACTATATGCCCTTTATTTTGCAACGCCTTAACAATCTTCAATTTATGTTCAGGTGATACTCGAGCAAATACATACGTATCTTCTACAACACTTTCTAGTTCCTCTACATCCATATTCGCGAGTTCTACTCCTTCAACAACACGTCCACCAGGTGGTAAAACCCCTAATTGTTCCGCAATTGCCATTGCTGTCACTTTATGATCTCCTGTAATCATCACTGTTCGAATACCAGCTTCTCTGCACTCTTTTACAGCCTGTTCTACCTCTGGTCTTGGCGGATCAATCATTCCCTGTATCCCGACCAACATAAAATCTTTTTCAACGTCTCTTTCATGTTCAATAGAATCTGTTACTTTTAATGGCTTAAATGCAACTGCAATTGTTCGGAGCGCTTGACTACCTAAACTATGAATAGCCGCCTGTACTTCTTTTCTATACAACTCACTTAACGGTTGTTGCTTATCCCCCCATAAAATCGTTTGACTCATTTGCAGGAGGACATCTGGTGCTCCCTTCGTAACAAGAAACTTTTTCCCCTCTCTATCTCGCACAATAACACTCATCATTTTTCGAGTTGAATCGAATGGAAATTCACGAATAATTTCAAATTTCCCTTTCAGTGCCTCACGTGTTATCCCCGCTTTCATTGCTGCAGCTACAAGTGCTCCCTCAGTTGGATCTCCATCTAATACATACGCCTTTTTCTTTTGAATAATATTTGCGTTATTACAAAGTGAACCAAATGTTAGTAGTTGATACAGTGCTTTTGTTTTAGCTGGATCGCATTCTTTTTCACCTTTCAAAAAAGAGCCATTAGGTTCATATCCTTGACCCGTAACTTTCCATAATTCCCCACCTGACCACATATGTGTTACCATCATTTTGTTTTGCGTCATTGTTCCTGTTTTATCAGAGCATATAACAGAAGCGCATCCTAACGTTTCTACCGCTGGTAACTTCCTTACAATTGCTCTCTTTTTAATCATACGCTGTACACCAAGCGATAAAGCTACTGTAACAATTGCTGGTAATCCTTCAGGAATAGCAGCAACAGCTAGCGACACGCCTGCTAAAAACATATGATACACTTCATTCCCTTGATACACACCGGCTAATACGACAAGCGCTGTCAAAATAAGAGCCACAATAATTAATATTTTCCCGAGTTGCTCTAATCTTCTTTGCAGTGGTGTTTCCATTTGCTCTGCATTTTGTAACATATTTGCAATTTGGCCCATCGCTGTATTCATACCAGTTGCTACAACGACCCCTGTTCCAGCTCCTCGTGTAATCATCGTACCCATAAAAGCCATATTTTTTTGATCACCAATTGAAACATCTTGCCCCTGCAGAGCTTCTACCTTCTTCTGCACCGGTACTGACTCTCCTGTCAAAGCTGATTCTTCGATATATAAACTTGATGCCTCAACAAGACGTACATCCGCCCCAATACGATCACCACTAGAAAATTTAATGATATCACCTAAAACAAGTGCTTTAGACGGTGCTTTTACCCAATTTCCATTCCGCATTACAGTAACTTGCGGGGCGGCTAGCTCTTTTAAAGCTTCCAGTGACTTTTCAGCCTTTCTTTCTTGAAAAAAGCCAAGAATACCATTGATAATAACAATCGCAACAATCGCAATAGAATCAATGTATTCACCTAAAAAAGCTGAAACTATTGTTGCACCAAATAAAACAAGTACCATAAAATCTTTAAACTGCGCCAAAAATACCATCAGTGCAGAAGGCCTTTTGGCTTCATCTAATTCATTTGTACCAAATTTTTTTATTCGCCCTTCTGCTTCCTTCTCTGTAAGCCCAACCTTCACATTCGTATTCGTTCTTTCTTCCACTTCGTGTGCGCGCATTCCATACCAGTTCATCCCGCTATCGACCTCCTGATTCCAGACATACTCTATTGAAAGCTTATTCAGCCTCGTCCAAAAAAATGCTATAATTAACTTTTAGTTAGAAAGGAGTGTTCATTTATGGCATTCGATGGATTATTTACAAGAGCAATTACACATGAAATTGCAAATTCTCTTTACACAGGAAGAATTTCCAAAATATATCAACCTTCAAAATACGAGATTTTATTACATATTCGAGCAAACGGAAAAAATCAAAAACTAATTCTTTCCGCTCATCCGACATATGCACGTTTACACTTAACAAATCAAAATTACGATTCACCTGCACTTCCGCCAATGTTTTGTATGCTTCTTCGTAAGCATTTAGAAGGTGGGTTCATTGAAAAAATTGAACAAATTGATTTAGAGCGCATTATTCAAATTACCGTTCGTAGCAGAAATGAAATTGGTGACGAATCGCTAAAAACATTAGTAATTGAAATAATGGGACGACATAGTAACATCATTTTAGTAGACACAAAAACAAACAATATTTTAGATAGCTTAAAACACGTTTCTTTAGCGGTAAACAGACATCGAACTGTATATGCTGGAGCGGAGTACATTGCACCACCAGCACAACATAAAATTAACCCACTCCAGATTGAAACAAATGATGAATTTATTAGACCGCTAGACTTTCTATCTGGAAATATGGATAAACAGCTTGTCGGCACCTTCACGGGAATTTCGCCGTTATTCGCAAAAGAAGTAGTGAAAAAAGCAGGTATGGTAAATGAAAAAGCATTAGCGGACGCATTTTTCTCCATACAAAAACCATTACTAACTCATACATATTCACCAACAATGACTACTTCAAATGGGAAAGAATTCTTTTATCTTTTCCCTCTTGCACACTTGCAAGGAGAAGACAAGACATTCTCATCTGTTAGTGAATTGCTAGACCGTTTCTTTTTCGGAAAAGCAGAGCGCGACCGTGTAAAACAACAAGCTTATGATTTAGAGCGCTTTATGCAAAACGAAAAAAATAAAAATGAGAAGAAACTCATTAAACTAGAAAAAACATTACAAGATGCCGGAAAAGCAGATAAATATCAACTATTCGGAGAACTACTTACAGCCAATATGTACGCTTTGAAAAAAGGTGATAAAGATATTGAAGTCGTTAACTATTACGACGAAAATGGCGGAACTGTAAAAATTACATTAGATCCTTTAAAAACACCATCTGACAATGCGCAACGCTATTTCCAAAAGTACCAAAAAGCGAAAAATTCAGTTGTTGTTGTAGAAGAACAAATCGAAAAAACAAATGAAGAAATTATTTATTTTGATAGCTTACTTCAACAAATGGAAGCTGCTTCTTCAAAAGATATTGAAGAAATTCGCGAGGAATTAGCTGAAGAAGGTTATATGCGCAATCGTAAAGCAAAAAATGCTAAGAAGAAACCAACTAAACCGGTATTAGACAAATATTTAGCTAGTGACGGAACAGAAATTTTCGTCGGTAAAAACAACAAGCAAAATGATTATTTAACAACGAAGTTTGCCCGTCGTGATGAAATTTGGTTACATACGAAAGATATCCCTGGGTCTCATGTTGTCATTCGTTCTCTTGAACCTACCGAAGAAACCGTGTTAGAAGCTGCTAAAATCGCTGCCTATTTCAGTAAAGCAAAAGATTCTAGTTCTGTTCCTGTAGATTTCACCAAAATACGCCATGTCAAAAAACCGAGTGGTGCAAAACTTGGTTTTGTTACGTACGACAATCAGCAAACCGTATATGTAACACCTGATGCTGATACTGTAATGAAATTAAAAGCGTAAATAAAAAATGCGTTGCTTATAAGCAACGCATTTTTTACATTCGTTCACACTAGTTCATATACCCATTCACTAATTCATAACATCTTTCTTTTGTCATCTTGTATTTTTCATCTGCTGCTTCAATATATTTCATCGTTCCATTATTTTCATCCATAGCAATTGCTTTAACCTTACTTTCCTTTTCTTTAACCCATGCAACTTGTTTCTTTTTCAACGACTGAAACGCATCAGCTGACATCGTATTTTTTAATGTGCTGTAAATTTCATTTAGTTTATTATCCCACAGTTGATAATTTCCTTCTATTTCATTTACTATGTCATTTGTTGACATAACATTTGTATGTTTTTCTTGGTTTTCTAGAGCTGCTAACTCATTTAAAACCTTAGTTTTCCCCACCGCTGACGAAGTTTCTTTTTTTGAACTAGTAGACGTACTAGAATCATTCCCCTTAACTGTTTCTTGCTCTTGAACAAAATCTTTTTTCGTTACCTTTTCTTGCTCTTCATCATCTACATTGTGAGTAATAACCGAGTTTTTTGCGTCGACAGCAACTACTCCGTTACTTTCTTTAAAAATATATTTTTTATTTCCACTATTCTCTTCTCTAACGAAAGAGACATTCTTGAAACCTTGTACTCTAAGAAGTTCTTTAGCTTCTTCTTTAGTTAACTTTAAATCTACTGACGTATTTGATGACCATCTATCCATTAACCATTTTCCATCGGTATACACTAAGACAAATTCCCACATCTCCGCTTCATTACCCATATCATTTGCAAGAGTAAGCGTCTCAATCTTTAAGACATCATTTTTCTGTGAATAAGTTGTCCTCACGTCCGGCTCAATATGAATCGGAAATGGTAACATATCTGTTTCCCTTGATCTATTAAATGTATCAAGCAATCCTGGAAGCTCCTTCTCCACAAACTTATCTGAAACTAGCCCCTCAACGCCTTTTTTAGCTGTAGCTAAATCTCCAGGATTATTTCGGCTCCATCCATTTTCTTTTTCCATCTCACTAAATGCATTTGCTATTGCATCTACACTCTTTCTTACAATCTTTTTCGCTTCTTTTTCTTTCACTTCTGGCGCTTCATCAAGCTGTTCAATCGTTTCATTTACTTGAACTTTGTTTTCACCTTTTTCACAACCTGTTACAACTAGCATACTAGCAGCCAAGCAAAATGATATTACTTTACTTAATTTCTTCATGTACTCACAATCCTTATTCCTTCATATTCGTTACGTTTCCCTATTTCCGAGAGAAATCCAACAATTACCTATTATATCAATAACAGTTGTTTATTTATATATTAAATTTTATATCAGAACGAAACAAAGGACATACTTTCAAAATATATACTAAAAACCTCTTATCCTTTTCTTCCATATTGTCAAAAAAATTGACAGCGCTCTTTCGAATTTGTATAAAATTTTTGACACCTTGTAAAGAAACTGAAATTGTGATCGATATTTTTCTCATTCTCCCACTGATAATTGAAATAATCTGTATTTCACGAGCAGCCCACCACCCATAAATAGCGGGATAAAGTGAAACTTTAATCAGTGGGGGTTTTCTTCATCCCCCACCTAACTCCTTTGCTTTCGCTGAATTTTGAGGTGTGGGTCTTACTGCCCATTAAAGCGGGATAAATTCCCTACCTAAAAGATATGCAATTTCTGTTATCTTTTCTCTAACAATATTTTTTGGCACGCTATTTGCTTTATTCAATACTGTGAATAGGGGGAATTAACATGACTTTAAAAATTAATAAAATCCAAAATCAACTACAAAATTATGAAATTGACGGATTGCTTATTACAAAAAAAGAAAATCGCCAATATGCAACAGGCTTTACAGGTAGTGCTGGCGTCGTCTTAATCTCTGCGGATAAAGCTGTTTTTATAACTGATTTTCGCTATGTAGATCAAGCAAAATCACAAATAAAAGATGCTGAAATTATTATGCATAAAGGAAATTTAGAAAAAGAAATTGCAAATCAAGTATCAAAATTAAACATTCAAAAACTCGGAATTGAAGAGAACAACATGACATTGCAACAATATAAAAACTTACAAAAATACGTACATGTAGAAATGGTTCAAGTGTGCGAAATCATCGAAAATATTCGTATTATTAAAGACATGCCTGAAATAGAAACAATGAAAATCGCAGCTAATATTGCTGACGAAGCATTTCACCACATCCTTACGTTTCTAAAACCAGGAATAAGTGAAAATGATGTACGAGATGAGTTAGAATTTTTCATGAGAAAAAAAGGAGCTACATCCTCTTCATTCCAAATCATTGTAGCTTCTGGCGTTCGTTCTTCACTTCCTCATGGAGTTGCATCAAATAAAATAATCGAACGAGGCGACGTTGTTACATTAGATTTCGGTGCACTTTACGATGGATATTGTTCCGATATAACTCGTACTGTAGCAATCGGAGAACCATCCGAAGAATTCAAAAAGATATACAATGTTGTACGAGAAGCGTTAAAACGTGGGACTGAAGCAATTAAGCCTGGAGAAACTGCGAAAAGTATCGATGATATAACGAGAGATTACATTACAGAACATGGATACGGTCAATATTTTGGACACTCTACTGGTCATGGTCTTGGATTAGAAATACATGAACCTCTTCGTCTATCCCAAGAAAGTAAGGCTACTTTAGAAGAAGGTATGGTTGTTACCGTTGAACCTGGTATTTACATACCAAACTGGGGCGGTTGTAGAATTGAAGATGATATTGTCATCACAAAAGACGGATATGAAGTTATTACAAAATCAAATCGGGAACTAATTGTTATCCCTTGTTGAAATCATAGAAAAAAATGCCACCGAATAAGGTGGCATTTTCTTTTATTCATTAGCGAATAGCTTTTCATTTACTTTTTTAGCGACTACCGCTACCAACATTAAAATGCATATTAAATATATCGATTTCGCAATAAATAACCAGCCTTGAAACATTACAATTCCATCTATTATCTCATTTCCTTTCAATAACAAAAATGGAATCGTGCTTATTACAATGACAAACTCGATGCTGAAAACAATTTTCTTTTTTCGGCTATATGCCTTCCATTCTTTCCAGCGATACATAGGTGCAAAAATCAATACTCCTATACATATGCCCTGAAACAACTGATAATAGTAAACAAACGAGCACACCATAATAACCTATTTTCTCTCTCATTCGTACTCCCCCATTCTACTTCTCCTTTAATATGTAACTTACTACGCTTATAACAATTCTTAGAAAAACAACAACGACAATTACAAGATAAAGACCTTTTGCAGAAGACATCCATTCTTGAAAAATAGACATTTTCTCCATTTGCTTCTGCCCTTCTATTAAAATAAACCCTACGAAAAATGAGCAAATAACAATGATACCTATCATCATTCCGATACTTTTCTTACTATATTGTTTCATATCTTCCCAGTTATATAAAAGTATAAATACAAACCCGAAAACAGGTATAATACTGATCCATTCATTACTTGTAAACAGATTCAAAATGATTAATAGACTACAAGAAAGGATGAATCCCCAAAACCCAATTTTTTTGCGCATAAACCCTCCTTAAATTCCATTTTTAGGATTAATTGTATTGTAACATCCATTTCTACTTCTTACCATTACAGTACATGAAATTTCACTTTTTTCTTTTTCCTATACTCACATACTTTTACTGCTTTCATACAATAAACTACACGAATGCCTAAAGGATGTGAATGTTATGGGAGTTGAATTAACGCTGTTGCATGCTCTCTATATTCTTTGTTTACTCACTATTATTACTTTTTTTATTCTCCGGAAAGATACGACGATTATTTGTATCGTTTTTATCTTTTTATTAGCATTAACCGCTACAAGTTCTATCCCTCTTGCCGTTAGCGGTATTTTTCAAAGTTTCATTTACGCTATTACTGAACTATTACCAACTATATTAATCATCTCCATTATCGTATCAATGAGCAATCTACTCGTTCATACTGGCATAAATGATACGATGATTTCACCATTTACAAAGATGATTCGTACCCCTACCCTCGCCTACTGGATTATCGGCCTTTTAATGATGACAATTTCTTTCTTCTTTTGGCCTTCTCCAGCTGTCGCTTTAATGGGAGCTATTTTATTACCCGTCGCTGTACGCGTCGGCCTTCCACCAATTGGAGTTGCCATTGCTATGAACTTGTTCGGACACGGCATCGCCTTATCTGGTGACTTCGTTATTCAAGGTGCACCGAAATTAACAGCGGATGCTGCTGGTTTTCCTGTTTCCAGCGTTGTTTCTGCCAGTGTTCCCCTCGTTATCGTTATGGGTATTGTGACAACTTCCGTCGCATTTTTCTTCTTACGAAAAGAATTCCATACAGGCTTATCTATACAAGAATCTATCCCATCAACTGAGTCTTCTAAAACGCTCACTTCATTATCTCCTCGGACAAAAAAATGGCTCGCTATTTGTATTCCGATCGTATATGCCATCGATATCCTTTGCATGATTCAATTTAAACTACAAGGAAGCGACGCAACTGCACTTATCGGCGGGACGACTGTTATTATGATTATCATTATTTCCCTCATCGCTTACAAAGGAAATGGACTGAATAAAACGACCGATTATTTTATAGAAGGGCTCCAATTTGGATTTAAAATTTTCGGCCCAGTTATTCCAATTGCTGCACTCTTTTATTTAGGAGATAGCGGTTTTGTAAAAATTATCGGAGACTATTTACCGAAAGGTTCACATGGAATCATTAACGACTTAGGGATCGCCTTATCTCAAACTGTTCCTTTAAACCAATATGTATCGGCGGGAACATTAACTATCGTTGGTGTCATAACAGGCTTAGATGGGTCTGGTTTTTCCGGTATATCACTTGCTGGTTCAATTGCCAATCTTTTCGGAACAGCACTTGGGCATGGAACAGCTACATTAACAGCACTCGGGCAAATTGCTGCAATCTGGACCGGAGGCGGGACTTTAATTCCTTGGGCGCTTATTCCTGCCGCTGCCATTTGTAAAGTGGATCCATTTGAACTTGCAAGACGAAATTTTTTACCGGTTGTGATTGGCTTAATTGTCACCACAATCGTTGCGATGTTTATCCTATAACATAAGCAAGTGTTCTCTTGCTTATGTTTTTTTATTGTAAAATTCATCATGAATTACTGGCTTTCAAAAGGAGTTATGTATATGTTAGCGAAATTATATTAAGAGAGTATTTATTCCAAAACGTTTACGAGAAACAGATTACTTCCATTAGAAAAGGGGACATAACTATGAATGAATTGATTTTCGTCTTATTAATTTGTCCATTACTTATCTTTATCGTTTCTGTTATTGGAACGCGCAAGACGAAAACGTATTACGTAATGCCGATTGTAACGTTTGCTAGTTTTTTAATAATAGGTGTTATCGCCTTTACTCCAAAATTTTTCTTTTGGGTTGGCATGTATAGCATTTTCTCATTTATTGTTTCTTATATGACGCTATTGTTTGTAAGAGGATATGAAGTTGCGGAAAATGCTAAATAGTTGTTAGCAAGGAGACAGGAATATGGTTTTCTTTGATATTGATGGAACTTTACTTGATTATGAGGCCGCTGAAAGAAATGGTATTATAGATTTTTTTCAAATATATAATACTATTTTTTCAGGCAATGAATTAGAGGCAATGAATTAGAGGCAACGAAAGTCTGGCATGAATTATCAGAAGAATATTTCAACAAATTTTTATCCAAAGAATTATCTTTTCAAGAACAACAAAGTATGCGAATGTATCATTTATTTAAAGCATATGGAGTAAACTTATCTCCCGAGGAATCTCAGCATAAATTCAATCAATATATAGAACTATATAAGAACAACTGGACCGCGTTTGAAGATGTAAACTATACATTACAGACCTTGCAGGAAAAAGGGCACTCATTAGGTATCATTAGTAATGGTGAATATGAGCAACAAGTCGAAAAGTTAACTACTCTAAACATTCTACAATATTTCAAATACATATTTACTTCTAGTGAAATTGGGATATCGAAACCAGACCCTAAAATTTTTCAAAGAACTGTATTACAATCAAATCTTGAAATGAAAGATTGCTATTATATTGGCGATCGATTAGAAACAGATGCAATTAGTAGTACAGCAGCTGGAATGCATGGGATATGGTTAAATCGGGATAACTTGCAACTCAAGTTTGATGTTCCTACTATCTGTTCTTTACATGAAGTTTTAACAATAATATAAAAAGACGACCGCGTTCCCCCGCGGTCGTCTTTTTTCGTGTTACGCTGTGATCCAAGCTTCATTAGCTGGATTTTTACGCCACTCTTGTAATTTTTTCGTTTCAGCTTGTCCGATCATACCTTTTTCTGCTGCAACTTCAGTTAATGCACTGTAATCACTTAAAGAATATGATGCTACGTTTGCTACTTCTAGTTTCTCTTTTCCTGACTCAAGCTCGTATGTGAAGATTGATACGATTCCTAATACTTCACAGCCAGCTTCGCGAAGTGCTTCTACACATGTAATTGCACTACCGCCAGTTGAAATTAAGTCTTCTACTACTACTACTTTTTGACCTTTTTCAGCTTTTCCTTCGATTTGGTTCCCTTTACCGTGAACTTTTGCTTTACTACGCACGTAGCACATTGGTAAATCCATACGATCGCTTACCCATGCAGCGTGCGCAATACCAGCAGTTGCTGTTCCTGCAATAACTTCTACAGTTGGGAAGTGCTCTTTAATTAACTCTTCTAATCCAGCTGCAATCGCTTGACGTACTTTTGGATAAGATAAAGTTAAACGATTATCACAATAAATTGGTGATTTCATACCTGAAGACCAAGTGAATGGATCATTCGGTTGTAAAAATACTGCTCCAATTTCTAATAAATGCGATGCGATTTCTTTTTTCATACTGTTACACCTTCCCACTGTTGTTTTACTGTTTTATACGCTTCAAGCGGATTTCCCGCTTTTGTAATACTACGTCCAACTACGATGTAGCTTGAGCCAAGTTCCCTCGCACGTTTCGGTGTTGCTACGCGCACCTGGTCATTTACATCATCGCTTGCAAGACGAATCCCCGGTGTTACTGTTACAAATTCATTTCCGCATACTTCACGTAATTTCGGAACTTCAAGTGTTGAACAAACAACACCATCAAGTCCACTTTCTTTCGTTAGTTTTGCATAATGAGCAACCGCTTCTTCTAACGTTTTCTCAATGCCAATCTCTTTTTTCATCATAGCTTCCGAAGTGCTTGTTAGTTGTGTAACTGCAATACAAATCGGTCTCTCTTTTCCTTCTTGCTTACCTTCCTCTAATCCCTCAATCGCAGCTTTCATCATACTGCTTCCCCCAGCAGCATGAACATTTACCATATCAACATCTAGACTAGCTAGGCTACGCATAGCGCTTTTTACTGTATTCGGAATATCATGAAGTTTTAAATCTAGGAAGATCTTATGCCCTTTTTCTTTTAAGTACGTAATAATCGCAGGGCCTTCTTTGTAAAATAACTCCATACCCACTTTGACAAATAACTCTTCCCCTTCAAAGTGGTGTAAGAATTGTTCTACATCTTGTTTCCCTGGAAAATCTAGTGCAACGATTAACGACTGTGACATGTTTGTTTCCAGCCCCTTCCTTGACATTCCGAAATATGATCAAATCCTAATTCATCTAGTAATGCTGGTAATTCTTCAATAATTGTCGGACATACGAACGGATCGATAAAGTTCGCTGTTCCAACTGCAACCGCGCTTGCGCCAGCATAGAAGAATTCAATTACATCTTCCGCAGTTTCAATACCACCCATTCCGATAATCGGAATGTTAACCGCTTGACTTACTTCATGTACCATACGAATTGCTACTGGCTTAATCGCAGGACCTGATAATCCGCCTGTACGGTTTGCTAAAATTGGTTTAGCTGTTTTTAAATCTAGACGCATACCAAGCAATGTATTAATCATCGTTAAACCGTCCGCACCCGCATTTTCAATTGCTTTTGCAATCTCCACAATGTTTGCCACGTTCGGTGACAATTTCACATATACCGGTACTTCAGAAACCTCTTTTACTCGCTTCGTTAAATCAGCAGCAATTTCAGGATTCGTACCAAAAGCGATACCACCCGTTTTTACGTTTGGACAAGAAATATTTAATTCTAGCGCATGAACATTAGGTGCCTTTGAAATTTCTTTCGCAACTGCTACATAATCCTCAGCTTGTGAGCCAGCAACATTCGCAATAATCGGAAGATCAAATTGCTCGAGAAAAGGTAATTCAGAATTCATTACCTTTTCTAATCCAGGATTTTGAAGCCCGATTGCATTTAGCATTCCGCCTGGTGTTTCCGCAACACGAGGCGTTGGGTTTCCGTAACGAGGCTGTTCTGTTGTCGCTTTAATCATAATTGATCCAAGTACACTTAAATCATAGAACTGTGCATACTCACGACCAAATCCGAAGCAACCAGATGCTGGGATGATTGGATTTTTTAATGATAACCCTGGTAATTCAACTTGCAATCTGTTCATAGTACAACCTCCCCGATTGGAAATACTGGTCCGTCGCTACACACCTTCTTGTAAGAATGTCCACTCGGATCTGCTTGTAAATGGCATACACATGCAAAACATGCTCCAATGCCACAGCCCATACGCTCTTCTAATGAAATGTAGGCTTTTCTCTCTTTATAGCGTCCTTCTAATGCACGAAGCATCGCTAAAGGTCCACATGAGTATAGAATGTCAAAGTCGATTCCATAGCTATCAATTACATCTGTTACAAAGCCTTCTGTACCATGCGTACCATCAACTGTTGCAACATACGTATCACCAAGCTCTGCGAATTTCTCTTCATAGAAGACAACATCTTTCGTTTGGAAACCTAAGATGTGAATAACGCGTACTCCCTTTGCTACAAGACGCTGTGACAATTCATATAGTGGTGGTACACCAATTCCCCCTCCAACTAATAGAGCCGTTTGTCCAGCTTCCGCTTCTTCTACAGGAAAACCATGTCCAAGTGGTCCTAACACATCTACAAGTTCGCCTTGTTTTCTTTTCGCTAATGTTTTTGTTCCTTGTCCTTCCGCACGATATAGCATTGTAAATTCGTTCTTGTCTTGATCGACATTACAAATACTAATTGGGCGGCGCAGAAGGGGCGTAATGCCCTCTGCTACCTTAATGTGTACAAACTGCCCTGGATCGTTCATTTGCTGCACTAGATCCCCTTGAAGCACTAATTCGTAAATGTTTTTTGCGATTTCTTTTTGGTTAACGACGATCATATTTTGCTTTTGCATCATGCATGTACCACCTCGTGACGCTTCGTTTGCGTAATTTCTTTCATTGAATGAGCTGAGAATGTCATAGATTCTAGTACTCGTAAGATTGCTCTCGTTGTATCAAGTGATGTTAAGCAAGCCACACCATTTTCTACTGATTCACGGCGAATGCGGAAACCATCACGCGCTGGTTGTTTGCCTTTTGTTAATGTATTGATTACAAACTGTGCTTTTCCTTGACGGATAATATCAAGTAAGTTGTATTCTTCAGAATCAATTTTATTTACAACTTGCACTGGAATGTTTTGCTCTGCTAACGATTGTGCTGTTCCAGCTGTTGCTAATAAGTTATAGCCGATTTCGTGGAAACGTTTTGCAATTTCCATTGCTTCTTCTTTATCTTTATCCGCTACAGTGATGATTACTGATCCGTGCGTTGGGATGTTAATTCCTGAAGCAACTAACCCTTTGTATAATGCTTTTTCAAGTGTTAAGTCTTTACCCATTACTTCCCCTGTTGATTTCATTTCAGGTCCTAATGTTGTATCAACTGAACGTAGCTTCGCAAATGAGAATACCGGTGCTTTTACATACACTTCTTTCTCTTCTGGGTGATAACCAGTTCCATATCCTTGTTCTACAAGATCTTGACCTAAAATAACTTTCGTTGCAACATTCGCCATCGGTACGCCTGTAATTTTACTTAAGAATGGTACTGTACGACTCGCACGTGGATTTACTTCAATTACATACACTTCATCTTTGAATACTACAAACTGAATGTTTAGTAATCCAACAATGTTTAAACCTTTTCCAAGTGCAATTGTATGTTCAATAATTTGTTCTTTCAGTTTTGCAGATAAGCTTTGCGGTGGATATACTCCGATTGAGTCACCAGAGTGAACTCCAGCGCGTTCAATATGTTCCATAATACCTGGAATGAATACATTCTCACCGTCTGAAATTGCATCTACTTCAATTTCTTTACCAACCATGTAACGATCGATTAATACTGGGTGATCTGCGTGAACTTTAACCGCATTTTTCATGTAGTGCAGCAGTTCTTCTTGACGATATACGATTTCCATCGCGCGTCCACCTAGTACGTAAGATGGTCTTACTAATACTGGGTAACCAATTTTGTCAGCGATTGCTACCGCTTGCTCTACAGTCGTTGCTGTTTTACCAACTGGTTGCGGAATACCAAGTTGTGTTAGAGCTGCTTCAAACTTATCACGATCTTCTGCACGGTCTAAATCTTCAAGTGATGTTCCTAAGATTTTCACACCGTGAGCCTCTAATTTAGCAGCTAAGTTAATTGCCGTTTGTCCACCGAATTGGACGATAACACCTTCTGGTTTTTCTAAATCGATAATGTGCATTACATCTTCGATTGTTAATGGTTCAAAGTATAATTTGTCAGAAATACTGAAGTCTGTTGAAACTGTTTCTGGATTGTTATTAACAATGATTGCCTCATATCCCGCTTCTTTAATTGCCCATACAGAGTGAACTGTTGCATAGTCAAACTCAACACCTTGACCGATACGGATTGGACCAGATCCTAGAACTACTACACTCTTACGATCTGTTCTAACTGATTCATTCTCGTCACCATATGTGCTGTAGTAGTATGGTGTTGCAGATTCAAACTCTGCCGCACAAGTATCTACCATTTTATAAACAGGAGTTATGTTGCTTTCTTTACGCATATCGTAAATTTCACGCTCTGTTTTGTTCCAAGCATTGGCGATGTAATGGTCACTGAAGCCCATTTCCTTCGCTGATTGTAATACTTCCATATTTCCTACATTTGCTTTTACTTCGCGTTCCATGTTTACGATATTTTCAACTTTTTGTAAGAAGAAGAAGTCCATTTCACACCAATTGTTGATTTCTTCTTTCGTTACACCTTGACGAATTGCTTCTGCTACAATAAACAGTCGCTCATCATCAGCTTTTATAATGCGTTTTTTCATTGTCTCTTTATCAAGCTCTTTTAAATGCTCTAACTCTAAGTGATAAACACCAAGTTCTAAAGAACGAATCGCTTTTAATAATGATTGCTCTAAGTTACGTCCGATTGACATAACTTCACCAGTTGCCTTCATTTGTGTACCCAGTGTTCTGTTTGCTGATTCAAACTTATCAAATGGCCAGCGTGGAATTTTTGACACAACATAGTCTAATGCTGGTTCGAAACAAGCATATGTTTTTTGTGTTACTGGATTTATAATTTCATCTAATGTTAAACCGACTGCAATTTTTGCCGCTAGCTTCGCAATTGGATATCCAGTTGCTTTAGATGCTAGTGCAGATGAACGACTTACACGCGGGTTTACTTCGATTACATAATATTGGAAGCTATGTGGATCAAGTGCAAGCTGAACGTTACATCCACCTTCAATTCCTAATGCACGAATAATTCGTAATGAAGTGTTTCGTAACATTTGATATTCACGGTCACTTAATGTTTGGCTCGGTGCTACAACGATAGAATCACCTGTGTGAACCCCAACTGGATCGATATTTTCCATGTTACATACTACAATCGCGTTATCATTTGAATCACGCATTACTTCATATTCAATTTCCTTACAACCAGCAATGCTCTTTTCTAATAAACATTGTGTTACCGGACTATGTTTTAATCCACCTGATACGATTTCAATTAGTTCTTCTTCATTACTACAGATTCCGCCACCTGTTCCCCCCATTGTAAATGCTGGACGAACAATAACTGGATATCCAATTTCTTTTACAAATTCATGTGCTTCTTCTAGCGTATGAATAATGGTACTAGATGGAATTGGTTCATTTAATTCCTGCATTAAGGTACGGAATAAATCACGATCCTCCGCTTGCTCGATTGCTGATAATTTTGTTCCTAAAATTTCAACTCCGCACTCTTCAAGTATGCCTGATTTCGCAAGTTCAACAGCCATATTCAGGCCTGTTTGACCACCTAATGTTGGTAAGATTGCATCTGGACGTTCTTTACGAATGATACGGCTTACGAATTCTAGTGTTAATGGTTCTATATATACTTTATCTGCCGTTGCAGTATCTGTCATAATTGTTGCTGGGTTAGAGTTAACAAGGATTACTTTGTAACCTTCTTCTCTAAGAGATTGACAAGCTTGTGTACCAGAGTAGTCAAACTCTGCTGCTTGCCCAATTACAATTGGTCCTGATCCGATTACTAAAATTGTGTTAATGTCTAGGCGTTTTGGCATAACTCTTCCCCTTCTTTCTTGAAGTTTTCAATCATTGCTAAGAAATCTTCGAACAAATCGTTTGCATCTTCTGGTCCTGCAGAAGCTTCTGGATGGTATTGTACTGTAAATGCTGGGAACTTCGTATGACGAAGACCTTCTACTGTTCCATCATTTAAAGCAACATGTGTAATTTCAAGTTCTGTATTTTTAACTGATTCATCTTCTACTGCGTAACCATGATTTTGAGATGTAATTGCTACTTTTCCAGTTGCAAGATGTTTTACCGGATGGTTTAAACCACGGTGACCGAATTTTAACTTACTTGTATTCGCACCAGATGCTAGAGCGAATAGTTGATGTCCTAAGCAAATTCCGAATAAAGGAACTTTACCGATAATGTCTTTTAACATTTCAATTGCTTCTGGTACATCTTTTGGATCTCCAGGTCCGTTACTTAACATAATTCCATCTGGGCTAAGACGTAAAATTTCTTCTGCTGTTGTATTGTAAGGTACTACAATTACATCACAGTCACGTTTATTTAATTCTCGTAAAATACCATGTTTCATTCCGAAGTCTACAAGTACAACTCGGTGTCCACGGCCTGGGCTTGGGTATGGATCTTTCGTTGATACGCGTTTCACGTGATCTGTAAAGACTGTCGCTTTTAATTGGCTCACGATGTATTCCACATCTGCATCCATGTTACATAGACGTCCACGTAATGTACCGTATTGACGAATTTTTCTCGTTAATTTTCTTGTATCAATTCCTGCTAACCCTGGGATATTTCTTTCTTTTAAGTAATCATTTAACGAAATTTCATTACGGAAGTTTGATGGATGATCACAAATTTCGTTTACGATTAAACCATTTACAGATGGGTGAATTGATTCAAAATCGTCACGGTTGATGCCGTAGTTTCCGATTAATGGGTACGTGAATGTTACGATTTGACCGCAATATGATGGATCAGATAATGTTTCTTGATATCCAGTCATTCCTGTTGTAAATACAACCTCACCTGACTTTTCGATTTCTCCTCCGAAACCTTTTCCAATTAATACTGTTCCATCTTCTAAGATAAGTTGTCTTTTCATACTAATGCACTCTCCTTTTGCCATGCGATCTTACCACCAACGATTGTCATTACCGGCCATCCTTGGCATTTCCAACCTGCGAATGGTGTATTTTTTCCTTTTGATAAGAATGTTGTTGGGTCAATCTCTTCTTCTTGTTCTAAATCAATGATTGTAATATCAGCTGTTCTACCTTCTTTCAGGCGACCTGCTTCTAAGCCGAATGTATCAGCTGGTTTTTCTGTTAAGAATTGAATTAACTGCTCTAATGTAATAATTCCTTTTTTCACAAGGTTTGTGTATAGAAGTGGGAATGCTGTTTCAAAACCAGTAATTCCAAATGGTGCTCTTTCAATTCCTTGCGCTTTCTCTTCCGCTGTATGCGGTGCATGATCAGTTGCGATCATATCAATTGTTCCATCTAATAAACCTTCAATTAGTGCTGCGTGATCTTCTTTTCCACGAAGCGGCGGGTTCATTTTAAAGTTAGGATCAGCTGATGGGATATCATCTTCACATAACACTAAGTGATGAGGTGTTACTTCTGCTGTTACTTTAATTCCAGCGCGTTTCGCATCTCGAATTACGCGTACAGAACCTTTCGTACTTACGTGACATACGTGATAGTGACAATCTGCCGCTTCAGCAAGCAGTATATCCCTTGCAATATGTACAGATTCACATACTGATGGGATACCGTTTAATCCGTGTTTCTCAGAAAACTTCCCTTCATGTACACAACCTTTATTAATAAGAGTATTCTCTTCACAATGCGCAACTACTGCCATATTTAATTTCGCTGCACGCTTCATAGCAGCTAACATCATGCTAGCATCTTGTACGCCTACACCGTCATCAGTGAAAGCAAATGCTCCAAGTTCTTTTAATGTTTCGAAATCTGTCATTTCAGAACCAGCTTGGCGTACTGTAATTGCTCCGTATGGTAGTACGTTGACATGCGCTTTTTCTTTAATACGATTTTGCAAGTCTTCCATATGTTCTCTGCAATCTGGTACTGGGCGTGTATTTGGCATTGCACAAATTGTAGTGAATCCACCTTTTGCCGCTGCTAGTGTACCTGTTTCAATTGTTTCTTTATGTTCACCACCTGGTTCACGAAGGTGTACGTGTACATCTACTAATCCAGGTGCGATTAACTTTCCGTTCACATCGATTACTTCAGCATTATCTGCCGTAATATTTTCTGCTACCTTAGCGATTTTACCGTCTTGTACGAGAAGATCTGTTGCTACGATTTTTCCTTCTTCATTCATATAACGACCATTTTTAAACAAGTAATTCATGTTTCATTCCTCCTAATACATTTGGTAAGGCGCGTTTTAGTACAGCCATTCTTACGTAAACTCCATTTTCCATTTGTTTAAATATGCGTGAACGCTCACACTCAACAAGTTCACTTGCAATTTCAACATCACGGTTTACAGGAGCTGGATGCATAATAATGCTTCCTTCTTTCATACGCTTTTCTCTTTCCACTGTTAATCCGTGTTTCTCATGATACTCTTTCATAATGTCTGTTTCATAATGATCATGACGCTCATGTTGTACACGAAGTAACATCATTACATCCACTTCTGGAACAAGTTCATCTAATGGTTTGTATGTTCCAAACGTGCTGTCTTCATCTTTCCACTCTTCTGGACTTGCAAAGTAAATTGTTGCACCCAGTTTCGTTAATGCTTCTGCATTAGAACGTGCTACTCGGCTATGACGAATATCTCCTACTATCGCAATCTTTAATCCTTCAAATCTTCCAAACTCTTGTTTAATTGTAAGAAGATCGAGTAGGCACTGCGTTGGATGGTTTCCACATCCATCTCCAGCGTTTAAGATTGGGATATTTACCTGTTCTTTTAGTTCATCGAAGTAGCGATCTTGCTCATGGCGGACGATCACCGCTTTTGTTCCGATTGATTCCAGTGTTCTTATCGTATCGTATAAAGTTTCTCCTTTTTGTACGCTTGATGCATCCGCTGAAAAGTTTAAAACTTCAAGTCCTAATCTCTTCTCAGCAACTTCAAAGCTAAATCTCGTTCTCGTACTATTCTCAAAGAACAAGTTCGCAACAAAAGTTTGCTCTGTCGTTTTGCTCTCTTTTCCATTCGCGAAATCTTCTGCGTCTTTTAGGATTTCTGAAATTTCTACTTCCGATAATTCACTCATCGTTAACAAATGGCTCATCGTCATCCCTCATCTTTCTGATTTTTATGTTACCACTTTTGTATTTTTATAACAACTTTTGCATAAAAATACCCTAGTCATTTGAGGCTAGGGTGCAAGGAAGAAGCCACCCTTTCCGGTCTCACAGGACTGAATTAAAAGGTTATTATTATGAAGCAATCTGCTTAGATTGTTTTATTTGTTTCGTTTCTGGTAGTAGTAGATTTAATAGTACACCCACAATTGCTGCTAGTGCCATTCCTTCTACTTGGAACGATTCTCCTACGTGGAGTACCGCTCCACCAATACCGATTACTAGTATTACTGATGCAATCATTAAGTTTCGTTTGTCACTTAGGTCTGTTTTATCATCTACCATCATGCGTAATCCGCTTGATGCAATTACACCGAATAGTAAGATTGATACACCACCCATAACTGGTGTTGGGATCGAATGAATCAGTGCAGAAATCTTACCGATAAATCCGAACATGATTGCAAACACTGCTGAGCCGATGAATAAGTATACACTGTATGCTCTCGTAATTGCTAACACACCGATGTTTTCACCATACGTTGTATTCGGTGGTCCACCTATTAGTGATGCAATCAATGTTGCTATTCCATCACCGAAGATTGAGCGATGTAAACCTGGTTTTTCAATTAAATCTCTTTTAATAACATTTCCTAGTACAATTTGATGTCCGATATGTTCTGAAATTGTTACTAATGCTACTGGTACCATCAAGAGTACAATCTTCCACGAAAACTCCGGAGTATATGTTACAAATGGTACTGTGAAATCTGGTACAACAAACCATTTTGCCTCAGCTACCGGCTTTAAGTTTACTAGCCCTTGGAAGTAAGCAAAGATATATCCGCCGATAATGCCCAGTAACACTGGTATGATACTGAAAAACCCTCTTCCGAATATAGAGCAGATAATTGTAATTGCTAATGTTACTAATGCTACTGAAAAGTGTGTAAAGCTATATTTGCCATCCGCACCGTTCATCGCCATGTTAACTGCTGTATGTGCTAAAGCTAGACCGATTACCATTACGACTGGACCAACTACGATTGGCGGAAGTAATTTCATAATCCACTCTGATCCTGACTTCTTAATTCCGAGTGAGATTAAGATGTACACAAGTCCTGCAAACAAACCACCAAGCATTGCTGCTCCAGGTCCACCTGCTGTTTTCGCTGTTATAATCGGTGCGATAAAGGCGAATGATGATCCTAGATAGGCAGGTACTTGACCTTTCGTTATAAGAAGAAACGCTAGCGTTCCTAATCCACTTGATATTAATGCTACTGACGGATTCAATCCTGTTAAAAACGGAACAAGCACTGTTGATCCAAACATCGCGAACAAATGTTGTATACTTAAAAATAACCATTTTCCCGGTTTCGGTACTTCATTAACGTCTAACACTGGCTTTTGTTCCATTGTTACATCCTCCTTCAGTTTAAATCTTTGCAATAAAAAAACTCTTTGTGCCTGTGCACAAAGAGTCCTACACTTTCGTATGCCAAATTTGACATATGAAAGCCAAGACCCTTTGGCAGCCTCACAGGACTACATTTAAAAGGGCTTTACTTATCGTATATGCTTACTCGATCTTGTTGATCTGTCTCTTGCAAATCAACTTCGATACGCTCTTCACTTGATGTTGGAATGTTCTTTCCTACATAATCAGCGCGAATTGGTAGTTCACGATGACCTCTATCAACAAGAACCGCCAGTTGGATTTGTGATGGTCTACCTAAATCCATAAGAGCATCCATTGCTGCTCGAACTGTTCTTCCTGTATATAATACATCATCCACAAGGATAACTTTTTTCTTCGTAATATCTACAGGGATATCAGAACCTTTTACAAGTGGTTCTTCATTTTTCGATTGTAGTGTTAGATCATCACGATATAACGTAATATCTAGCTCTCCAACTTCCATTTCTTTTCCTTCAATTTGACCAATTCGTTCTGCCAAACGTTGTGCAATAAAAATTCCACGAGTTTTAATTCCGACAAGAACACAATTATCGACACCTTTATTTCGTTCCACGATTTCATGACTAATTCGTGTTAAAGCGCGGCGAATCATTTGGTCATCTAAAACGACAGCTTTCTCTTGCATGCTCTACACCTCCAAGCTTTTTTCTTGCGTGAGAGTAATGGTATAAAAAAAGTCCTCTCAGCGTGTGCGAGAGGACTTTTGAAAAAAGGGTACAGCATACCCTATATATTTCAAACCGTTACCTTCTCAACCTCACGGGGCTGTGTTAAAGGATCATTATTTAACTGTTGTCAGTATCTCAGTTTTCTTATGATTTGTCAATACTATTTCCGTAAAATATTTAATGCGTCTTCAAACACTTCTGGAATCGGTGCCTCAAACTGAATATATTCACCAGTACGAGGATGGTCAAACCCTAAAATACCTGCGTGAAGTGCTTGTCCATTCATGTCTAATGTTTTCTTCGGACCATACTTCGGATCTCCTGCAAGTGGATAGCCAATATATTTCATATGAACACGAATTTGGTGCGTACGTCCCGTTTCTAAGCGACATTCTACAAGTGTAAAATCTTTAAAGCGTTCTAACACCTGGAAGTGTGTAACAGCATTCTTACCATTTTCATCAACTGTCATGCTTTGACGTTCTTTCTTATCGCGACCAATTGGCGCATCGATCGTTCCTTTATCATGCGGAATCACACCGTGTACAATCGCTTTGTAACGTCTTGTTACTGTTTTTGCTACAAGTTGATTTACAAGTGACTCATGCGCCACATCATTTTTAGCAACCATTAATAGTCCAGATGTATCTTTATCAATACGATGCACAATACCAGGACGCATTACACCGTTAATACCTGACAGGTCTGTACAATGGTGCATAAGTCCGTTTACAAGCGTACCGCTTGTATGCCCTGGAGCTGGATGTACAACCATACCACGTGGCTTATTTACAACGAGTACATCTGCATCTTCATAATAAATTTCTAAGCCCATATCTTCTGCTTGGATATCTAACTCTTCTGGATCAGGAATCGTTACTGTAATTTCATCGTTTTCTTTAACTTTATAATTCACTTTTACCGATTTTCCATTAACTGTAACGACATCATCTTTAATCCATTGTTGTACTTGTGAACGTGACCATTCACTGTTTATTTCTGCAACGAATTTATCAATTCGCTCACTTTTTTGTTCTTCTGCAACTGTTACTTGTACTACTTCACTCATTCAATTACTCCTTCGTTTTCTTGCCTTCTAATAATGTTTGAATAATAATTAATACAACACCAATACATAATGCTGAATCAGCTATATTGAATACTGGATAGTTGTACGAGAAAATATACACGTGAATGAAATCCACTACTTCTTGTCTAAATACACGATCAATGAAATTACCAATTGCTCCGCCTAATATTAGACCTAATGAAATCCCTAGAAGTTTGTCTGTTTTCGCATATTTTTGCATATAAATTACGATAAATACTACAAAAACGACTGTAATAATGTAGAAAAACCACATTTTATTTTCTAAAATCCCCCAGGCAGCTCCTCTATTTCGATGTGATGTTATGTATAATACATTATCGATAATCGGAATGCTCGTACCCAATTCCATGTTCTTTACAATTAGCCATTTCGATATTTGATCGATGGCAATGACAAATAACGCTATTACATAATATATCATTTTCATTTCCCCCACAAAGACAGTGTACCTCAAAATTTTAGCATAGCTGCAACCTTTTCACAATGAACCTTTATAGAAGAATAAAATAAATTAAAAAAAGGTAATATAATATCGTTGTGCGCATTCATACATTTACTTTTTCATAGAAAAATTCATGAATGGTACGGGCAGTCGGCATCGTCTTCATTTGTTTTACCGAAATGGCTCTCCCCGTTTCTTCACAAATACCATACATATCTATTTCCATTTTAAATAATGCACGTTCTACATCTTTTAAGTCCTCTTTTATATCATGTAATAGGAGTTTTTTCTTTATCTCTTCCTTAATTTCATATCCAAGCTCTTCGCTAAACTCTGTATCATATTTGTGCATGACCTCTTTAGCTAGCCTCTCTTGTAACTCTTTTCGCATCAATTGCAATTCTTCTTTGATTTCCATATACATTTCATTCACGTGTACATTCCTCCCAGCTGCAATGTACGATTAGTGTGTCCGAAATTTCTATGCTTACCTCACACACATTTTTCCTTCATAGGAAAGAGAGTGAAAGTTATTTTAATATATCATCAACAAAAAAACTGACTGTACTTACGCACAGTCAGTTTTTTTATTATTTTACATAGTTTTCTTTAACAACTGTTGCACAACGCTCACATAACGTATCATGTTCAGCGTCTTTACCAATTGTTTCTGAAACTACCCAACAACGTTCACATGTTTCACCAGTTGCTTGAGCAACAACAACCGCTGTATGCTCATACTTCGGCGCATCTGCTGGCGCTTCTTCCATCATACCACCAAGTTTATACTCAGAAACGATGAATAATTGCTTTAAGTCTTCGCTAATAGACTCTAACATAGTTTTCATTTCTACAGTCGGATATAGCGTAATACTTGCATTTAATGACTTACCGATTACTTTCTCATTACGAGCTACTTCTAACGCTTTTAATACGTCATCACGCAGCGTCATAAATGCATCCCATTTTGTTTTTAATGCTTCCGCACCATCTAATTGTACAGCTTCTGGCATATTAGTTAATTGTACACTTTCTTCTGTTACACCCGGAATGTATGGCCATACTTCATCAGCTGTATGCGGTAAGATTGGTGTTACAAGTTTCGTCAATGCAACAAGAACATCATATAATACAGTTTGAATTGCACGACGATCTTCATGGTTTGCACCTTCAATGTATAAAATGTCTTTTGCAAAGTCTAAGTAGAATGAACTTAAATCAATTGTACAGAAGTTATGAATTGCATGATACACAGCAGCGAAGTCGTATGTTTCATATGCTTCTTTTACTTTTGTAATTAAGTCATTTAATTTCACTAACATGTAACGATCTACTTCACGAAGTTCAGCTACAGCTACTGTATTTTCACTTGGCTTAAAGTCATCTAAGTTTCCTAATAAGAAACGGAATGTGTTACGGATTTTACGATACACTTCTGCTACTTGTTTTAAAATATCATCTGAAATACGTACATCAGATTGATAGTCAACAGAAGATACCCATAAGCGTAAAATATCTCCACCTAATTGATCCATAATTTTCTTCGGTACGACGATGTTTCCAATCGACTTACTCATTTTACGACCTTCACCATCTAATACGAAACCATGGCTTAGTACGCCTTTATATGGAGCTTTACCTGTTACAGCAACTGCTGTTGATAATGAAGAGTTAAACCAACCACGATACTGGTCAGATCCTTCTAAATATAAATCAGCTGGACGTTGTAAGTCTTCGCGCTCTTCTAATACTGCTTGGTGAGAAGAACCTGAATCGAACCATACATCCATGATGTCTGTTTCTTTACGGAATTCACCATTTGGGCTACCTGTATGTGTAAATCCTTCTGGTAATAGATCTTTCGCTTCACGCTCAAACCATACGTTAGAACCGTGCTCACGGAATAAATCTGCTACATGGTTAATTGTTTCATCTGTAATAATTGGATCACCATTCTCTGCATAGAATACAGGGATTGGCACACCCCATGCACGCTGACGAGAAATACACCAGTCACCACGGTCACGAACCATATTATGAAGACGAGTTTCTCCCCATGCTGGTACCCATTTTGTTTCCGCAACAGCTTCTAATAATTCTTTACGGAACGCTTCAATAGATGCAAACCACTGTGCTGTCGCACGGAAAATAATTGGTTTTTTCGTTCTCCAATCATGTGGGTATGAATGCGTAATGAATGTTAGCTTCAGTAACGCGCCTACTTCTTCTAATTTTTCTGTAATTGGCTTGTTAGCTTTATCATAGAATAAGCCTTCAAATCCAGGTGCTTCATTTGTTAATACACCTTTATCATCAACTGGGCAAAGTACTTCTAATCCATACTTTTTACCAACAACGAAGTCATCTTCCCCGTGTCCTGGTGCTGTATGAACACAACCTGTACCTGCATCTGTTGTTACGTGATCTCCTAGCATAACTAATGAATCACGATCGTAGAATGGATGTTTTGCAACTGTATACTCAAGTTCGCTACCTTTTACCGTTTTCACAACTTCAGCATTTTCCCACTCTAACGTTTTTGCAACTGTCTCAAATAGTTCAGAAGCAATAATATATTTTTCAGCATTTACTTTTACAATAGCGTATTCAAGTTCTGGGTGAACAGAAATACCTAAGTTTGCAGGTAACGTCCAAGGTGTTGTTGTCCAGATAATGAATTTCTCATCACCTTCTAATACGTTCTTTCCGTCTTTTACAGGGAATGCTACGTAAATAGATGCTGATTTTTTATCTTGGTATTCAATTTCAGCTTCTGCTAAAGCTGATTCACTCGTTGGAGACCAGTAAACTGGTTTCTGCCCTTTATAGATATAACCTTTTTTCGCCATATCACCGAACACTTTAATTTGTTGCGCTTCATAAGCCGGCTCTAAAGTAATATATGGGTTATCCCAATCTGCACGTACACCTAAACGCTTAAATTGTTCACGTTGACGTTCTACTTGTTCATATGCATACTCTGCACATAACTTACGGAACTCAGCAACTGTCATTTCTTTACGCTTTACACCTTTATTTGTTAAAGCTTGCTCAATTGGTAAACCGTGTGTATCCCAACCCGGTACATATGGTGCGCAGTAACCAGTCATTGATTTATAACGAACAATAAAGTCTTTTAACACTTTATTTAATGCATGTCCCATATGAATGTCACCATTCGCATATGGAGGTCCATCATGCAGTACAAATAAAGGACGACCTTTCGTATGTTCTTGTACCTTTTCATAAATATTCATTTCAGCCCACTGTTCTTGCATTGCAGGCTCACGTTTTGGTAAATTCCCACGCATTGGGAACTCTGTTTTTGGCATTAGTAATGTATTTTTGTACTCCATGCTCAATTCCTCCTTACATGTATAAAAGAAACACTTAAAAAACGGAATAAAAAAGAGACCTTCTCATCCCAAAAAGGGACGAGAAAGTCTCCCGCGGTACCACCCTAGTAGATCCTATACGTATGTATACAATCCTCTTTATATTCTTAACGCGAATATACGCCTACGCTTACTCTATTTGTTCAGCGCGGAACTCCAGGGTGATATTCCCATTATCTCCTTATCCTGAGCTTACACCATCCTCAGTTCGCTATATAAGGTATGAAAAAGGTACTTATCCCTATCTTCGTTTTTCTTAATAAATATGTTGTTTAAAATTATATGTAATAATGAGAAAAACGTCAAGCTTACACTGTTTCTTCTTTTTTCAACAGTTCATCTACTTCGTCTTCTAACTCAATTAGTTTATCCCAATCATCGTTGTTTAACATTTCAAGCTGTGTTTCTAATAACATACGGAAACGAGTGCGGAATACTTTCGCTTGTTTCTTTAGCTCTTCAATATCAAAGGCAACTTTTCTTGATTTTACTAACGCTTCGTTAATAATACGGTCTGCATTCTTTTCAGCTTCACGTACGATTAATTTTGCTTCTTTTTGCGCATTACGTTTTACTTCTTCCGCTGCTTCTTGTGCAACGATGATAGATTTGTTTAACGTATCTTCAATATTAGAGAAATGATCTAACTTCCCTTCTAATTGCGCAACTTTTTCTTCTAGAGCTTTTTTCTCACGAATGACTAATTCATAATCTTTGATAATTTGATCAAGAAACTCATTTACTTGATCTTCATCATAGCCACGGAATCCGCGACCAAATTCTTTGTTATGAATATCTAATGGTGTTAACGGCACAACGCCACCTCCAAGTAGTTATCTAAATTTCCTATTTCAATTATATCTTTTCTTCGACAAAATAGGAGGATTTCCTTCTAAAAAACCAATCATTTTAGTATACCATACAAAATTCTCCATTTGTCGCGCTTTGTTCTACCTTCTACAGAAAACAATTTACTTCGTCCATATCCTCTCACTGAAAAAACATCTCCTGGATAACATTCATAAGAAGTTTGCTCCACTGTTTTCCAATTAACTTTTACTAAACCATTTTTTATGAAAGGTTGTACTTTTTGTCTGGATATATGTAACATTTCAGCTAACATAACATCTAAACGAAGTGAAGAAACCGTTCCAGATTTCTCTCCCCACGTTTCTTGCATCTGTAGAATTTTTTCTCCTTGCACTGGTGATAAGGAGACTTTCACTTTCCCTATAGATTGTAAGTTCATCTCAATATAAGATACAACTTCTTTCGCGACTACAATTTGGGCACGATCTTCTTGAAGCAAAATATCACCACATTTTTCTCTCGTTAGACCAAGAGACATAAATGTACCTAATATTTGCCTATGTTCTAGCGTATAAAACTTGGAAGGATAGTCAATTTCCAATACTTCTACTTGAAATTCCTCTTCATTCACTACTAGATAGTCCGGATAAATGAGTGCTCTCTTACGCTCTGCATGAGGCGTTGCACCATCAAACTGTACAGCAACATCCCCTTGTCCTATTACCATAGTGACAATTTGTTGTTGTCTTGGATCAAGGAAGTCTGTTAACTTCACTTGATGGTACTCCGCTGCTCGCTTCCACTCTAACACCTTATCCACAAAGACCTCTTCATCGGGTCTGAAATGTTCATAGATGCTCATGTATTTAACCTCTTACTATAAGAAATAGTTGAATATACTTATTAAACCATTCGTAGCAAGCTTTAACGTGAAAATCGCAACGAGTGGAGAGATATCAATCATACCAAGCGGCGGAATAAATCTGCGAAATGGTTCTAAATACGGTTCACAAATACGCGCAAGAATTTCTCCAAAAGTTGATTCCTTTGCACCAGGGAACCATGATAGAAGAATGTAAATAATAAGTGCCCACGAGTAGATCTCGATAGCAGTAATTAAAACGTTTAAAACTGTTACCATGGCGTATTACCACCTCTTTATATTTGTGTCTTCTTCTTCACCGAATAACTCTGAAATTGCACCAACAATATCTACATTTTCAGGGGTACACATAAATGTTTTCGGTCCTATTTTTTGAATGTCCCCGCCTATAGCGTATACAGTACCACTTAAAAAGTCAACGATACGTACAGCTTGATCAGTAGACATTCGTTGTAAATTAATCACAACAGCTCGTCTACCTTTTAAATGGTCCGAAATCCCTTGTGCTTCCGAATATGTGCGTGGTTCTAATAAAACAACTTTTGAAGATTGCTTTGCCGTTTCAATGCTCACAACATTTTGTTTCGGTTGCGCTTTTGGAAACGCAACATCTTGTTGTTCTGGCGGATCTTGCTGCTTCTTCATGTCTGTTTGCTCCTTTTCATAACTATATTGAGCTGCTTCTTTTTCTTCCGGTGTATCAAAAAAGAAGTATTTTACTTTTGACCAACTCATAATAAGATTCTCCTTCCTTTTACGCTTTTCCTACTAAAATCGTCCCCAAACGAATATATGTAGCACCTTCTTCAATTGCAATCGTGTAATCATTAGACATTCCCATTGATAATTCTTTACATGGCGCATGTAATAATTCTAGCTCCTGCACCTCTGTTTGTAGCATACACAACTCCTTAAAACAGCGTCTGATTTCTTCCTCTTCTTCTGTAAACGGAGCCATTGTCATTAGTCCCACCACTTCAATCTTATCCAATTCTTGCAAACTTTGAATAAAAGAAACGGTTTCTTCTATTGCCAATCCTTGCTTTGATTCTTCAGATGATGTTTTCACTTGAATAAAACATTTCACTTTCTTATCAGCACGTTTTTGAATTTCTTTTGCAAGTGAAAGACGATCTAACGAATGTAAATAATCAATTTCATTAATGATTTCTTTTACTTTTCTCGTTTGTAATGATCCAATAAAATGCCAATTCACTTTTGAACCGAAATGTTCGTACTTCTGTAAGAAACTTTCATTTCTATTTTCACCTAAATCGATAATTCCAGCTTCAATTACTTCGTTTGTTTTTTCAATTCCTACCGTTTTTGTAACCGCAACGAGTTTAATATCTTGCAACGAACGTCCCGCTCGTACGCAAGATTGTTTAATTGCTTCATTTACAGTTGTTAAATTTTTTTGTACTGTCACTTGCTTTCTTCCTCCTTAAAACCTATGAAACTCAACATTCTTCCTGTCTTACCTTGATCACGACGATGAGAGAAAAATAGTTGTTCTTCACAGCTTGTACAAAGAGATGACATTACAATATTCTCTTCTTTTATGCCTGATTGTACACATAATATACGATTAATTTCTTTTAAATTAATTGCGTACTGCCCATCAGAAATTTTTTTATAAGGGACAGAGCCGTTTACTACTTGCTCTGCTGCTGTTAACACTCGATCATCAACAACGTAACAACAAGATCCAATTGCTGGTCCAATTGCAACATGAATTTCATCACTTGAAATCCCTTCTGCATTCCATTTTTGAATCATTTCCTTTGCAATCTCTTTTACAGTCCCTTTCCATCCAGCATGCGCAAGTCCTATCATACCATGTGATGGTGCATAAAAATAGAGTGGAACACAATCCGCGTAACATGATGTTAGAAGAACATCATTATTAGTCGTATAAATGCCATCTGTTTTTGAAATGCCGTCTTCATATGAATAGACGCCACTTCCTTTTTCCTGTTGTCCTACTTTTTCAACATGATGATCATGAACTTGTTCAGAGCAAATCCAGTTTTCTAATGGTTTTTGTAACTTATTTGCTAAAATGCGTCTGTTTTCATGAACGTTCTCCACGATATCATTCACATGTAATCCTAAATTCATCGCATGAAAGGAGCCCGTACTTACCCCACCATCTTTTGTCGTAAATCCAGCAGTAATGTTTCCAAGTTCTTTCCACGCTTGTAAATACAGTATACCGTCCACATATTTAAATGGTTGTCTCATAAAGTGACTCCTTTTAATTAAAATAACATAAAAAAGCATGGTACTTCCTGTCTATTTTACCATACTTTTATTTTTTCATAATGCCAACAGAAAAAAAAGAGGAATTTGTAATATTCTTTATGAAATTGTCGGTGTTTGTATTGATTCTGTTACAGAATTAACAGGATTTACTCTAACAAGTATGACATCTTCCCCAATTTTCATAATTTCCTCCCAAGGAATTACAATTTCTACATCCTTCCCAAAGATCCCTAACATACGTGCCTGTTTGGAAATAATAATAGACCCGATCTTCCCTGTGTTCATATCAATTTCAATATCTCCAATATTCCCAAGCCTTTTTCCATCTGAAACATTTATTATCTCTTTCATCTGCAACTCCGAAATTCTTATCATTTTCATCCTCTCCCTTATATATGACGAATTGAAAAAACACTGTTTCTCAAATTAACAGGAAGCACCCTCTACTAATCCCATATTATTTTCATTATATGAACACAGCTTCCCTACTATGAGCGAAGACAAACTATATTACATATAAAAAGGTTTCACCATAAATGGTGAAACCTTATCCTTGAATCGTCTTATTCATTTGTTTAATAGCTGATTTCTCTAAACGTGACACTTGTGCTTGAGAAATCCCAATTTCTTCTGCAACTTCCATTTGTGTCTTTCCTTGAAAGAAACGTTTTCGAATAATCATTTTCTCACGATCATTTAAACGCTTCATCCCTTCTTTTAGTGCTAACTCTTCAACCCACTGCTCGTCCTTTTGTTTTTCATCACTTAACTGATCCATAACAAAGATAGGATCTCCCCCATCGTTATAAATCGGTTCAAATAATGAAACTGGATCTTGAATCGCATCTAATGCAAAAACAATTTCTTCATGAGTCACTTCAAGCACTTTTGCAATATCCATTGCTGTTGGTTCTTTTGAATTTTCTGCAATCAATTTCTCTCTTACTTGTAACGCTTTATACGCAATATCTCGTAATGATCGAGATACGCGAATCGGATTATTATCACGCAAATATCTGCGTATTTCCCCAATAATCATCGGCACAGCATACGTTGAAAATTTTACATTTTGGCCTAAATCAAAGTTATCAATGGATTTCATAAGTCCGATGCAACCAACTTGAAATAAATCGTCAACATATTCTCCTCTGTTATTAAATCTTTGGATGACGCTCAGTACAAGACGTAAGTTTCCATTCACTAATTTCTCTCTTGCGCTTATCTCTCCACTTTGCATTTCACGAAATAATTTACGCATTTCATCATTTTTTAGTACGGGAAGTTTAGCTGTATCAACACCGCAAATTTCTACTTTGTTTCTCGTCAAAGTGTTCCCTCCTATCGGGAGTTGCTGTACAGTGTAAAGTATTTCCTTTGAAGGGGATTTTATGCATGCGGTTTTCTCTTCATTTTTCATTTTCGTTGTCTCTTCTCATACAACGAAAGAGAATAAGACCAGCCTAGATAACGGCTGGTCTTATTCTTTACACCATTTTATTAAATTCTTTTCGTAATCTTTTTATGATTCTTTTTTCTAAACGCGAAATGTATGACTGTGAAATCCCAAGCATATCCGCCACATCTTTTTGCGTCTTTTCCTCTTCTCCAGCAAGCCCAAACCGAAGTTCCATAATTTGTTTTTCACGATCATTTAATTGATGCAATGCTTTCATTAGAAGATGACGATCTACAGTAGCTTCTAAATCTTTTGTAATAATATCATCATCTGTACCTAATACATCTGATAACAAAAGTTCATTCCCATCCCAATCGATGTTAAGCGGTTCGTCAAAAGAAACTTCTGAACGATTTTTATTATTCCGACGCAAATGCATTAAAATTTCATTTTCTATACAACGTGAGGCATATGTCGCTAATTTTATTTTCTTTTCCGGATTAAATGTATTCACTGCTTTAATAAGGCCGATTGTTCCTATACTAATCAAATCTTCAATATTTATCCCTGTATTTTCAAACTTTCTTGCTATATATACAACTAACCGTAAGTTGCGTTCAATCAGTAACGATCTTGCTGCCTGATCTCCTTTTGGCAATTTATTCAAAAGAACTTCCTCTTCTTCTTTCGTTAACGGTGGTGGCAACGCTTCACTTCCACCGATATAATAAATTTCATCGGTCTTAATTCCTAATTTCAACAATACTTTATACCAAAGGTATACTAAATAAAATTTTAATTTCATCATATTATCCCGCCTCCCATTATTAAGCAATTACCATTTTTTGCGAAATTAACATTTTCGGATGCACAATACATTGATACTCTCCATTGGTTGACAACTGTTGTGTATTTAATCCAATCAATACTTTGCTGACTACAATAGAACTACCTTCATGATAAATTTGCACACTGTCTGGCTTAATTGCCCATAAAAATTGATTCTCTACTCCTACTGCTCTGAAAGGAATTAAGCGTAATTTTGTCGCCCAGCCAGAATCATTTTCTGGTATTTGAGGAATCTCTGTTTTGGAATAAATTTGTTCTGTTAACCAAGCTGGCAAGCAATGCTCTAATGATGAAATATGCATAATCATAACGGGTGTTTTTGTTAACGGGTCGTAAAGTTGGTTCCCACTATCAATTAAACCTGCGAGTTCTAGTTCCTCTTCAGCTAATTGAATTTTCAATTTCACAATTTGGTCATAGTGTATTTTTGTAACCTCTACGCTTTCAATACGCTTTTTAGAAAAATAATAAATTACTGGAAAACCAAAAACAACAAACAGCCAGCTAATTGGATCACCGTAAGAAATTGATTGAGATTGAACCAATCCATTTACCATTTCATTCGTTTGCAAAAAGAAATGAGTCCCAATTAACCCTCCGCCAACCATAAAGGTTACAAAGTAAAAAGTAAAAACAGTTTGTGCATAGTTTCTAAACGTTGTAAACCCAAATGCTGTATACACAATAAGTAACGAGTACAGTAGTTTCATAATTGGATGTGTCATCATAGAAGCAAAAGGAGTAAAGGCAAAAATAACAATGCTTGAACCTATAAATGCCCCTAACACAAGCCTCCATCTTTTGATCTTCTTTTTTAACACGGTTGCTGTTAATAAAAGTAAAAGAAAATCAATGCAGGCGTTTAACAACCAAACAACGTCGGCGTAAACAACCAAACAATTCACCTCTTTTTTTAAGTTGAGACTAGTATAATGCATATCCAATAGGAAAGTGTGTCAATTTGCGGAGGTGTTTTTTTGTTATTTTGTGCTTTCTAGACAAAATCTGTCGGTAAAAAATAAAAGTATATGTTTCATAGAATACTATATCTTTTTACTTATATATTAAGTGAAACTTTAATCACCCCACACCAATCAGGCTGCCCAGCAAATAGCGGGCTAAATCGAAATATATAAAATAAAAAAAGACCTGCTTAGCAGATCTTTTCCCTGTATAAAACAAAAAAGGAGCATAAAAGCTCCTTTTCTTTTATCGTCTACGACGGTTACGTAAGAATGCTGGAATATCGATGTCATCTGAATCTGTATGACGCTCATGCACAACCGGCTCTTCACGTTTCATTTCACGCTTAACTTCACGTTGTTTTGAAGGTTGAGCTACTTGCTGTTGCTGTTGTTGCGTGTGATTCGCAGTCGGACGGATAATTGGTTTTGGTGGCTGCGTCGAAGCACTATCATCAAAACCAGTTGCAATTACAGTTACAACGATATCATCTTTTAATCCTTCATTAATAACAGAACCGAAGATCATATTTACTTCTGGATCTGAAGCTGAAGCTACAATGTCTGCCGCTTCTTGTACTTCATATAAGCTTAAGTTAGCTCCACCCGTAATGTTCATGATAACACCTTGAGCTCCATCAATAGATGTTTCTAATAATGGACTAGAAATCGCTTTTTTCGCAGCTTCAGCAGCACGATTTTCTCCATTACCAGAACCAATACCCATTAAAGCAGAACCTCTATTAGACATAATTGTCTTTACGTCTGCGAAGTCTAAGTTAATTAAACCTGGTGTTGCAATTAAATCAGAAATACCTTGAACACCTTGACGTAATACGTTATCTGCTTCACGGAATGCTTCTAACATCGGCGTATTTTTATCAACAATCTCTAATAAGCGATCGTTTGGAATTACAATAAGTGTATCTACATTTTCTTTAAATGCCGCAATACCAGATGCTGCTTGCGTTGCACGTTTACGTCCTTCAAATGTAAATGGACGTGTCACAACACCAACTGTTAATGCCCCTAATTCTTTTGCAACTTGAGCAACAACTGGAGCTGCACCAGTTCCAGTTCCGCCGCCCATACCAGCAGTTACGAAGACCATATCCGCACCACGAAGTGCTTCTTGGATCTGTTCTTTACTTTCTTCTGCAGCTTTTTTCCCTACTTCAGGGTTTGCACCTGCACCAAGTCCACGTGTTAATTTTCCACCAATTTGCATTTTTGTTTCAGCTTTTGATAGATTTAATGCTTGTGCATCAGTATTCACAGCGATAAAGTCTACACCTTGTACACCGTGTTCAATCATACGGTTTACAGCATTGTTTCCGCCACCGCCGACACCGATAACTTTTATATTCGCTAATTGATCTTGAGTAGTATCAAACTCTAACATGTCGAAATCCCCCTAGAACCTCATTTTTCGTGTCCAATTTTAATCCCATAAATAACGGAATACACGTTTTACTTTTGACATCATACGTTCATCATTTTGATTATTATTGTTTTGATTACGAGTTTTTTGTTTCGCAGGTTGCTGTTGTACCGGCGTTGGTGCTGGTGCTGGTACTGGTTCAAAATGTTCTTGCTTTTCCTGCACATTTTTTCCACGTAATTTAGCTTTTTGATAAGAATGTTTAATTAATCCTACTCCACTTGTATATTGGGGCTCACGCACACCAATATAATCAGGAGTCGCTATACGAACATTTTCATGTAAAATATCATATGCAAGATCAAGAACACCCGGCATAGAAGCAATTCCACCAGTTAGTACATAGCCAGAAGCTACTTGCTTTACTCCTAACTTACGCACTTCATCTTGAACAAACATTAAAATTTCCTCTACACGAGCCTCTATTATATCCGATAATTCCAACTGAGAATATTGTTCTGTTTGATCGCTTCCCATAATAGGAACCGTAAACATCTCTTCTTCAGATGCTGTATCATAAAAAGCATGTCCATATTTCAACTTTATTTGATCTGCATTGTCTGTTGAAGTTTTCAACCCAATCGCAATATCCTTCGTTATATGGTCTCCACCTAACGGTAATACGCTCGTCGCTTGTAACTCTCCATCTTTAAAAATAGATAAAGTTGTAGATCCTCCCCCCATATCAACAAGGGCTACTCCTCTATTTTTTTCATCTGAAGATATAGCAACTGTTGCAGCCGCTAAAGGTTGAAGACAAATATCAACTATTTCAAGACCTGCTTTTTCTACACAACGAAGTAGGTTATGTAGTAAAGTTCTCGAGCCTGTTATAAGTGTACCTTCCATTTCTAATCTTACACCGATCATCCCGCGTGGATCGTTAATCTCGTCAAGACCGTCTACGATGAACTGTCGAGGTACCACATCAATAAACTCACGCTCTGGAGCAATTGACACAACTTGTGCTGCATCTAGAACGCGTAAGACATCTTCATTCCCGATTTCACGATCTTCATTTGAAACAGCGACTACTCCGTGACAAGGAAGTAGCTGTACCTGGTTTGCATTGACACCTACTACAACTTGCTCAATGTGGATTCCCACCATGCGCTCAGCTTGTTCAATTGCTTTTTTAATTGATCGAACAGTCTCGTCTATATCAACTATCGATCCCTTCTTTAAACCATTTGATTTTACATTTCCAACACCAATAATGTTTAAGCTGTCATTAACCATTTCACCAATGATGACTTTAACATTGGATGTACCGATGTCAAGACTAACATATATTTCATTGCTGTTCATTCTTTGGCACCTCCTTCTTTATTTATACCATACAACTCAATATATGGAACAACAATCGCAACTTTACTATTTATAAGAAAAATATTCAACGTCTTTATACGTTTCCCTTTTTTAACCCTATATTTTTCTTATTTTTATTTAACATTCATTTAAGAATATCGCAGTAAACTGTGAATAACTGCTTATCTTGAAATAATTCTATTTCAAGTGTAAAGATTACCGCCAAGTATAAGTCTACACTAAGATGTACTCATAGAAAAGTGAAACTTGTACCAATCCTAGTATGAATCTAAGAATTTTTACATCTTTTTCATCAAATGAACCATTCTTGTAAATTCAGATGCATTCAATAGAACGTTCGTTTCGTTTTTTCTACAGGAACGTAGTAAAAACTATCGTTCTATTCTTTTTTTTCTTCCGCTCCTAATTCTTTCGTATATGCCCCTACTTCTAAATCAATTAATACCTTTTTACCCGGCTCAATTGTTTTTAAGATAAGCGGATAAGCTTCCATACGCTTTGCGAAATTTTGAATCGTAGTGCTCACTTCGTACCCTTCGTTCATATATAAAGTAAGATGATCTTCATTCGCATTCGTCGGTGAATAACGAATTTCAGAAATAGACCTTAAAATAGTTGGTGTTAATTTTTCAAGCTCAGCAATTAACTCCTTCATTTTTTCCTCTTTAAAAGGTTCAAAAATTGGTGCTGCAACAGGAAGTTTTCCGTTCGGAAGTACATCAAGTGTTTTCCCGTTCTCTAGTAACGGTTGTAATTTCCCATCTTTGTTTATATAACCAATCGTTAAATATTCTTCAATATGAACATCAATTTTATTTGGAAAACGTTTTTTTACATTTACTGCTTTAATTTCTTTTCGTTTCGTTAGGTTTTCTTCTGCTTTATGTGCTGTCACTCGGAAATAACTTGTATCATACGTCACACCTGATTCCTTCATCACTTGTTCATCTGTCATATAATGATTTCCAAACACACTTATCTTTTTGATATTGCTTAGCGGAGACCGAAAATAAATTAAAAAGAGCACTAATAAAAATAAAATTGATATGTATAAAATCAACCGATGATTAACATTTTTCTTGTTTTTCTTCTGTTGATTTTTTAACTTTGGTACACGATCCTGTAGTTTAATCACTTTACTATTTTTCATGTACGATCCCCCTACGTAACATAAAAAACGGCATGTTCCTCATGCCGTTCTTATCTTCTTATTATAACATAAATGATAATGAGCGGAACGAATAACCGTTATCTTCCAATGATTTCTACTTCTGTATGCATTTCTACGCCAAATTTATCCTCGATTGTTTGTTTTATTAATGCAATTAAAGATAAGACATCTTGCGCACTGGCCCCCCCAGTGTTAATAATAAAATTCCCATGCATTTCAGAAATTTGAGCTCCGCCTATTTGATAACCACGAAGCCCCGCCTTTTCTATTAAGTCTCCTGCAAAGTATGGGATTGGATTCCGAAATATGCTTCCTGCACAAGGATGATTCCACGGCTGTGTTTCACGACGGTAGTCTTTATTCTTTTGCATGACGCTTACGATTCCCTCACGCTCCCCTACCTGCAATTGAAACTCAGCTTCCAAAACAATACCAGGACGTTTCGTTTGCAATACAGAAGTACGATAGGAAAACTCCATTTCTTCATGTGTTAACCAATCAATTGTTCCGTTTTCAAACAAAATAAGAGCTTTTGATAATATGTTTGATATATCCGATTTATGTGCTCCTGCATTCATATACACTGCACCACCAACACTTCCTGGAATACCACTGGCAAATTCCAGGCCAGATAACCCTTGGCGACTAAGTAAAGTTGATAATTTAATAAGGGGATACCCACCACCAACTCTTACTCTATGTTTTTCGACTTCTAAGTGGTCTAATCCTTCTCCTAAACGAATAACGACACCTTCTATACCTAGATCAGATACAAGAAGGTTCGAACCTCGACCAATTACAGTCCACTTTGTTTTATATTTTTTTACTAACTGCAACGTTTTTTCAATACTGACAACATGCTTTGGCACAATTAAAATATCAGCTGGTCCACCTATTTTCATAGTGGTATAACGCGCTAACGCTTCATTCACTAACACGCGACCAACATTTGCTTCTATAAGCTCATTTACTAATTGCTCCATAAACAATCTCCCCCATACTAAGTATCCTTATTACAGTAGTATGCAGGGCGTTCACCTAACGTTATTTTTTTACAAGCTTATTCATTACTTCATACAGCTTATTTGCTGCATCTGGAATACCTAATTGCCCCGCAGCCAGCTTCATATTTTGTAATGTTTGTGCATCCAATAAAATCTCATCAATATCACGAATAAGCGTTTCTGCTGTTAAATCTTTTTCAAGCAACATTTTTGCTGCTCCTTTATCGACAACGGAACGTGCATTCTTTTCCTGATGGTTATTTGTTACGTAAGGACTCGGTATTAACACACTTGGCTTACCTAACGCGGTTAATTCTGCAAGTGTTGTTGCCCCCGCTCTTGAAACAACAAGATCTACACCTGTAAGTACCTCTGGCATATTATGAATGAAAGGTTTAATAATAACATTATTCGGATTCCCTTTTTGCTTCACTGCTTCCATCACTTTGTCATAATGAACTTCACCTGTTACATACAATATTTCGTAACTTTTATTTCCAAACTGTTCAATTGCCTCTACGAAAGCATCGTTAATCGGTCTAGCCCCACGACTTCCACCAAAAATAAGTACCGATTTTTTAGGAAGAGATAAACCTACTGAACGTTTTCCTTTCATTCCATTCTGATCCATTACTTCTGATGCTCTTGGATTTCCTGTCATCACTACTTTTGACTGTGGAAAATGTTCTGCAGCCGCTTCAAAACAAACCGCAACTTTATCAACATAGCGGCTTAAAAATTTATTCGTTACACCAGGTACACTATTTTGTTCATGTACAATGGTTGGAATACCTAATTTTGCTGCAGCATATACAACTGGTCCACATACATATCCACCCGTTCCAATCACAATATCTGGATTAAAACGACGAATATATCGTTTACTATCTTGTACACCCTTTAGGAAACGCATCACCGTTTTCACGTTATCTAACGATATTTTACGCTTAAATCCACTTATAACAATAGATTGAAACGGTATGCCTGCTTTTGGAACGATCGTGCTCTCTAATCCACTCTCCGTACCAATATATAAAAACCTTGCTTCCGGATTTAATTTTTTTATTTCTCTTATTAGAGCAAGAGCCGGATAAATATGACCTCCAGTGCCCCCACCACTTACTAATACACGCACTACTAACTCCTCCGCTTCTCTTTTCTTATTTCAGTCGTATTTATTTCTATATACATCATGTTTCTTCGCGCACATACGAAAAACCCTGTCTTATAAAACAGGGTTTAGTAGCGAGAATGGCGACTTATATTTAATAATACACCTACTGCCATTAACATTAATGTCAAACTTGATCCACCATAACTTAAAAACGGCAAAGTAATACCTGTTACAGGCATCAATCCTGTTACAACACCAACATTAATCATTACTTGAATCGCAATCATCGCCACAATACCTACTGCTAAAAACGTACCATATAAATCTGGCGCTCCTAAAGCTATACGAATCCCACGCCATAATAATAGACTAAATAATAATAACACAAATGAACCACCAATAAAACCTAATTCCTCCGATAAGATCGCAAATATAAAGTCTGTTTGCGGTTCAGGTAAATAAAGAAACTTTTGTCTACTTTGTCCAAGTCCAAGCCCGAATAATCCACCAGGTCCAATTGCGAGTAACGATTGAATAATTTGAAATCCACTTCCAAGCGGATCTGACCACGGATCTAAATATGATGTAATACGTTTCATTCGATACGGTGCTGATGCAATTAGCCCTACAAATCCTGCTACACCAAGCAAACCAAACATTGCAAAGTGAAAGACCCTTGCCCCCGAGATAAATATCATAATAATACATGTCCCAACCATTACGGTTCCTGTGCCAAGATCTGGCTGTAACATAATCATCCCAAAAGCAAGAAATACAAAACTAAGAGCTGGTAGTAAACCACGTTTAAAAGAGGTAATTAATTTTTGTCGTTCCGCTAAAAATTTTGCTAAGAAAATAATCATCGCAAACTTCATAAATTCTGACGGTTGAATGGAAAATGCCCCGATTCCAATCCAACTTCGCGCCCCTCCTCGAACAAGTCCTACCCCAGGAATAAGAACAAGAATAAGAAGAATGAAGCAAACTAGCAAAATTACTTTTGAATACGTACGCCACACCCAATAATCAATTTTCATAATTAAAAACATAGCCACTACACCAATACTTGCAAATAGCAATTGCCTTTTTGCAAAAAAGAATGAGTCCCCCATTTTATAAGAGGCCCAAACCGCACTCGCACTATACACCATAACCATTCCGATTGTTAACAACGCAAGTGTAACGATGATGAGAATAAAATCAGGCGTTTTCTTCATTACCCATAAACACCACCTCTTTAGGCAGAAACTTTTGCCCTATGTAACAAAACATCAGTAGGTGTTAGCCTACTGATGTTTTGATTTACTTTATATAAGTTTATGCACAGCTTGTATAAAAATGTCTCCTCTTTCTTCAAATGTTTTAAATTGATCCCAGCTTGCACATGCTGGAGAAAGAAGAATTACATCGCCATCTGTAGAATGAGCATAAGCTTTCACTACCGCTTCATCTAAAGTATCGACACTTTCAATTGTATCTAATCCCGCTTTTTCTGCAGCTCTTACTAGTTTTGGAGCTGTTTGTCCAAATGTTACAATTGCTTTTACATTTTTGAAATATGGAATTAAATCATCGAATTCATTTCCACGATCAAGCCCACCTGCTAATAACACAATCGGTTGTGTAAACGCAGATAAAGCTTTCTCAGTCGCTAACATATTCGTTGCTTTTGAGTCATTATAAACCTTACGATTGTTAATAGTTGTTACATATTCTAAACGATGTTTTACACCTGTAAAACGTTTTAATACCACCGTAATCGCTTCATTAGAAACACCCAATAATTTTGCGATACTCATCGCTGCTAAAATATTTTCTAAATTATGTTGACCAGGTAAAACGATATCGCCTACTTCAACAACTTTTTCACCTTTAAAACAAAGAGCATTCTCTTTTATACACGCACCATCTTCAATTTCTTTCTTTGTCGAGAATAGTACTTTTTGCCCTTTACTATAAGCAGATAAAGCCATCACATCTGCATCATCTGCATTTATTACACTATAATCATTTTCTGTTTGGTTTTTAAAAATATTTGCTTTTGCTAAACCATATTCCTTCTTCGTCCCGTGATAATCTAAGTGGGCCTCAAATAAATTTAAAAACGCAGCAATTTTAGGTTGGAACAATTCTACTCCCATCAGTTGGAACGATGAAAGCTCTGTAACTACAACTTCATTTTCTTTTGCACCCTGTGCTACTTCACACGCTACAGTTCCTATGTTCCCTGCAATTATAGGATGCTTTTGTCCTTCTTTTAGCATTTCAAATGCAAGCATTGTCGTCGTCGTTTTACCGTTAGACCCCGTAATCCCAACAAATGGCGCTTCTGAAATACGATATGCTAATTCAACTTCCGTAACAATTGGGATTTGCTTTTCTTTCGCAGCAACTAATATTGGATTAGAATACGGGATTCCTGGATTTTTTACTACAAGAGAAATATTTCTCTCTAACAATTCTAAAGGATGACCACCGCATACAACGTCCATTCCTTTTGCTTGTAATTCTGCAGCAAGTACATTATCTGCTAAAGGCTTTCCGTCATTTACAATAACATTTGCCCCTAATTTTTGTAACAACGTAGCTGCTGCATAACCACTTTTTGCAATGCCTAATACAAGAATATTTTTATTTTGAAATTCAGTTACAGTTTTCAATTACATCCACACCCCGATATAAATTCCTAACACAGCTAATAAAAATCCTACAGACCAAAATGTCACAACAACACGCCACTCTGACCAACCACATAATTCATAATGATGGTGTAATGGACTCATTTTAAAGACACGTTTTCCTGTTGTTTTAAAAGAAATGACCTGAATAATAACAGATAAAGTTTCCATTACGAATACTCCACCAATGATTACAAGTAGTAATTCTTGTTTTAATAAAATCGCTACAGCTGCAATGGCTCCACCTAAAGCTAAGGAACCTGTATCTCCCATAAACACTTTGGCTGGATTTGCATTGAATACTAAAAATCCAAGTACAGCTCCTACAACTGCCATACAGAATATCGCTACTCCAAATTGCTCTTGCGCTACTGCAATAATACTAAAAGCTCCAAATGCAATAGCAGCTGTTCCTGATAATAAACCATCTAAACCGTCAGTTAAGTTAACTGCATTTGATCCACCAATAAGCATAAATAATACAAGTACAAAATACGCCCAACCTAGTTCAAACTTAACATCTGTTCCCGGAATCATGATGTATGTGTGGAGCGCTTGCCCTTTTCCAATTAAAAAGAACGCAATAGCAATAACAAGCTGACCTACTAATTTTTGTTTTGATGTTAAACCAAGATTTCTCTTCTTAACTACCTTTATGTAGTCATCTAAAAATCCAATTAATCCGTAGCCAAATGTCACTAATAATAATAACGAAACCTCTGCACCTAAATGATTAAACTTAATCGCCATAATAAGTGAAGTTACCATCATAGATACATATATGACAATACCACCCATTGTAGGTGTCCCTGATTTTTTTTGATGTGACTTTGGTCCCTCATCACGAATACTCTGTCCGAACTTTAATTTCCTTAAAAATGGAATAAACAATGGCGAAAGGGCAACAGAAATTAAGAATGCTACCCCAGCCGTTACTAATAAACCTTGCTCAAGCACATGTAGTCCTCCTCTCACGTTGTTACTCTTCGTTGTTTAAACGCTCTGTAATTGCTTCTTTAGCGACTTCACGATCGTCAAAATGATGAACGTCTTTACCAATAATTTGATACGTTTCATGACCCTTACCAGCAATAATGATGATATCTTCAGCTTTCGCGTTAGCAATTGCATGGTATATCGCTTCTTTTCTATCAATAATTACTTCATAATTATTCCCATTTGCACCCTGCACCATATCATCTAAAATAGCCCCTGGCTCTTCACTTCTTGGATTATCTGAAGTGTAAATTGCATGAGTTGCATATTTTGTTGCAACACTTGCCATGATTGGTCTCTTTGTTCGATCTCTATCTCCACCACAACCGACGATGCAATATACATCGCCTTTTGCAAACTGTTTTGCTGTTTTTAATACATTCTCTAAGCTATCTGGTGTATGTGCATAATCAACAATAACTGTATAATTTTGTCCACCATCAACTACTTCAAAACGTCCTGGAACTCCAGCTAGTTGCTTTATTACATCAATAACCGTTTCTAAACTTACACCAGAAACAAGTCCTGCCGCTGTTGCCGCTAGTACGTTATATACATTAAATTTCCCAATCAATTTCATCGTAACATTTACACTTTCATACGGTGTTACAAGCGTAAATGTAGTTCCAGCACTCGTCATAACGATATCTTTGGCCATAATATCACTTGTTGTATCAATTCCATACGTTACAACAGTTGCCGCAGTACTTCTCATATATTCCGCAGTTACAGCATCATCGTTATTCAGTACCGCGTACTTTTCACGACCATGGTTATAACTATTGCCAAGTTGTGCAAATAGCAACCCTTTTGCATGTTTATATTCTTCCATCGTTTTATGATAGTCTAAATGATCTTGTGTTAAATTTGTAAACACTGCTACATCGTAATCACATCCGTGTACACGACCAAGATCTAAAGCATGTGACGAAACTTCCATTACTGTACTATCTACACCGTGCTCAACCATTTTTAAAAATGTCTGTTGAAGTGTTAGTGCATCTGGTGTTGTATTTTTCACCTCAAATGTTTCATCACCGATTTTCATATTAATCGTTCCAATTAGCCCCGTTTTATGACCATGTGCGCGCATAATCTCATCCATAATATGCGATGTTGTTGTCTTTCCATTTGTACCTGTAATTCCGATTAAATGTAACTTGTGTGTTGGTTGACCATAAAAATAATCAGCTAAAACCGCTAACGAACGAAAAGTGTTTTTCACAAGTACAACTGGAACGTCAACATCAATTGGTCTTTCCGCAACAATAGCAGCCGCTCCTTGTGCCGCTGCTTGCTTAGCAAAATCATGGCTATCAACCGTATATCCTTTCATACATACAAATAAGCTTCCCTCTTTCACTTTACGTGAATCAGCTTCTATAGATGTGATTTCTGGATTTTCTTTTGGAACAACTGGAAAATCATGCAAACATGATAAAAGTGTATGCAACTTCATTTCACTAAACCCTCTCTACATTGTGTATTTATCTCTTTTTTAATAAGCAACACGTTACCTCCTAAATATGTAAAATAGGAGGTAAGTGCTACTGTGTCTAATAAATAGACTTATTTATAATTGGGGCTCTTACAGCCTCAAATTAAGTAACTCTTCTATAAAGAACTCACTTCCACCAATTGTACCATAAAACGTACTAGGTTACCTTTAATTCCCGAAGTAAATTCTAATTTTTGAGCCTTCTTTCACTTTAGCTCCTGCTTCTGGGGATTGTTTAATTACTTTCTCTCCGTCTCCACTTATATCAAGCTTCAAATCGACGAGTTGTGTCTGTAAGTCTTTCTTTTTCATACCAATTAAATTCGGAACTTCCACAGTTGGTGTATCGCCCCATTTATATTCTCTCTCAACTTGTTCTTTTCTCGGTTTCACTCCCATAACAGGAAGTGCATCCCGAAGAATATTCCCAACAATTGGAGCTGCTACTACTCCACCAAATTGCGTTACACCTTTCGGATTATCAACAGCAACATAGACAACAATTTCCGGATCATCCGCTGGAGCAAAACCGATAAAAGATACTATATAATTATTCTCTAAATATTTACCATCTTTCACCTTTTGAGCCGTACCTGTTTTTCCACCTACACGATACCCATCAATGAAAGCACCTTTACCAGATCCCTTTGCTACAACATTCTCTAATGCATACCGAACTTTTTCTGAAGTTTCCTTGGAAATAACTTTTCTTTTTTCCACAGGTGTCTTTTTACTTACAACTTGATTATTTTTCGGATCAATAAATTCCTTAGCTATATACGGTTGATACAATGTCCCACCATTTACAGCCGCTGCTACTGCTGCTACTTGTTGAATTGGTGTTACAGAAACTCCTTGACCAAATGAAGTAGTTGCTTGCTCGACTGGACCGACTTTATCTAAATTAAATAAAATCCCACTACCTTCACCTTGCAAATCAATTCCGGTTTTCTGTCCAAAGCCAAAATTACGAATGTATTTAAACAATCGGTCTTTACCAAGACGATCACCAAGTTCAATAAATCCTGGGTTACATGAGTTTTGAACTACTTCTAAAAACGTTTGGCTACCATGGCCTCCCGCTTTCCAGCATTTCAATCTAGCTCCACCCACTTCAGCTGCTCCATCATCATAAAACGTATCTTTCTCTAAGTCTACTAAATTTTCATTCAAGGCTGCTGCTAACGTAATGATCTTAAATGTTGAACCAGGCTCATACGTACTCCATACTGGTAAATTTCTATTATACACTTCTGGAGAAACACTTTGAAAATCTGCTGGATCAAAACTCGGCCGACTCGACATACCTAAAATTTCACCATTTTTCGGATTCATTGCAATCGCAATCATACCATCTGGATTATATGTCGACTCTGCAATATTCATTTCTCTTTCCATAATTCTATTAATACGTGCATCAATTGTTAAACCTAAATTCAAACCAGCTTCTGGTTTTTTGAAATCATCGCCAACATTAGGCATCCTTTGTCCTTTTGCATCTGCAAAAAAACGCACATGACCTTCATCACCATTTAGCTCTTTATCATAATATTTTTCCAGTCCCATAAGACCTTGGTTATCACTACCTGCAAACCCTAATACGTGTGATAAAAAGTTGCCAAATGGATAGTACCGGATAGAGTCCTCTGCGATATAAACACCTTTCAAACTTAATCCTCGTACCTCTTTCGCTTTATCATGTGATATTTTCCTTCCGCCTTTATCTAACCTTACAATTGATTCTTTTTTTGTAATTCTCTTATAAATCTCATCTTTTTCCACACCTAATACTGCAGCTAACTTCTCTGCAGTCTCTGCTGGTTTTTCAATTTGCCTCGGTACAACAAAGACAGTTGGGGCACTTTTATTCGTAGCAAGTTCCACACCATTCCGGTCTAAAATTTTCCCACGTTCAGGTTCAAAAGTAATATTTCGACTCCATGAATCCTTCGCACGATCCGTTAACATATTGCCAAGAAAAAATTGCACATATCCAAGACGAATATCGATGATAGTGAAAATAAGTATACCTGATATGAGTATAAAAATAAGTCGTTTTCTAACCGTTACATTTGATACACGCATATTGGAACAAGCCTCCCTTACGCCTAGCTTGTTCCAATATATGCTTGTACTTATTTAATTAGAACTTCTTCTCTTTTACCATTACTGTTCTTCTGCTTCTTGTTGTGGTTCAAGTGGCGGTACAAGCGTTACACCTAACTCTGTACCAGGTTGTAACAATGTTCCTTCTGCCACACTTTGTTCGGTTACGTATCCGGTACCAGTAGGTTTTAGGTTAAGCTTTAATGTTTTTGCTAAATTCATAACATCACGAAGCGCCCAGCCTTGTATATTTGGCATTGTAGGTTTATCTCCCACTAAGAAGACTCGGTCACCCTTCAATGTTTGTTCAGTCGCTTTCGGTACTTGCTGCTGTACTTTCCCTTCACCTAATACGATTGGACGAAGTTTTGCTTTATCAATAGCTTTTTTCGCTTCTTCCATCGTTTTTCCGGTTACATCTGGAACAGCAGTTTGCTGCTCTTTCACATATTTCTTCGGATCTTTCACTTCATTAGGCTTAATCTTTAAATACTCTAAACTATTCTTCGTTACATATTTAAAAATATCAGCTAAAGGTTGTGCGCCACTCTCATCATCTTTCAATTTCGGTTGTTTAACAGCTACATATACAACAAGTTGCGGATCATCCATAGGTGCCATACCTAAGAACGAGAATATATAATTCTCTCTCCCTGTCATATAGCCACCTTTTCCATCCGGAATTTGGGCTGTTCCTGTTTTACCACCAACTGAATAACCATCGACTTTATAAGCGGTTCCTGTTCCTTTCGGCGATGTAACAACACGTTCTAATAACTGTCTTACTTGCGCTGCTGTTTCTTTTGTAACAGGTTTTCCCACTTCTTCTGGCTTATGTTCTAATTTTACTTCCCCTGTTATTGGATTTACAATTTTATCAACTGTATAAGGCTTCATCATTTTTCCGTCATTTGCAATAGCAGTTGCAGCTTGCACAAGCTGAATTGGTGTTACAGTAGAACCTTGTCCAAAAGCTGTTGTTACTTGCTGTATTTGCTGATCGAATATAATTGTATTTGAACCTTCACCAGGTAAATCAATCTTCGTTTTTTCATCTAATCCAAAACTATGAATATATTTTCGGAATCGTTCTGGTCCAAGTTTTTGATCCCCTAAAATTGCAAACGCTACGTTGGAAGAGCGCTCTACCCCTTCATCAAATGTGATAGATCCCCATCCAGCGCCACCGTTATGATCTTTTATTTTTCGGTTTCCGACTTGATATGTACCAGACTGATAATAATCTTGTCCTTTGTACACACCTTCATTAATAGCTGCTGCTAGCGTGAAAATTTTCATTGTTGATCCAGGTTCAAATGCATTTGCAATTGCGTCATTATAAAAATATTTAATATCCTCTCGGTTCGGATCATAACTAGGTTTAGTAGACATTCCTAATATTTTCCCTGTTTTTGGATCCGCAACAATCCCTATTAAGCTTTCTGGTTCATAATGTTTACTCGCTTCTTTCATTGCGTCTTCTAAAAAACTTTGAATACGCTGGTCAAGCGTTAAATATACATTATCTCCATTTTTAGGTGCCTTTACATTCACTTTTCCGCCGTCAAGAGATACGCCTCTACGATCGCCTGTATAAGCTACTTCTCCGTTAGAAGCTCCTAAATACTTATCCAAACTCTTTTCTAAACCAAATTGTCCTATAGCAATCCCCTTATCATCAGGTCTCGCATGACCTACGACATAAGATGCGAAATCACCGTTTGGATATACTCTGGCATTTTCAGTAATAAAAGATATACCTGGCAATTTTAATGCTTCTATTTGATCTTTCTGTTCTTTCGTCAAGCCCTTACCTAATTTCCCGAATTCCACTTGACTTTTATCTTTATTTAACGCAGCTAAAATATCCTCTTCGCCTTTTCCAAGTACTCCTGCAATTTTCTTTGCAGTGTCCTCTTTATTCTCAACCGGCTTCGCACCTTTTAATTCCGCTACAAGTTTATAAGAGTTTGCATCTTGCGCTAATACATGACCATTTTGGTCATAAATCGTTCCTCGATTTGCTTCGAGAACTCCTGCTTTACTATGTTTTTGCTGAGCGAGTTTATCCAAATCTTGATTATGCACTGTTCCTGTTGCTTGTATGTAAAAAAATCGGGCTAATAATAGCAAAAAGAGCAGGAGGAATAAAATCATAAAATACCCTGCTCCCTTATTGGTATGAAATTTAGTCATATTTCTCTTCATTTTCCCTTCACACCTATTGCCTTATTTGAGGCCCTTCACATTATTCGCATTAATTTCTAGCCCGTGTTTTTTTGCAACTTCAGCGATTCGTTCATAGCGACTTAACTTCTCTACTTCAGCCTGTAACTCTTGATTTTCTTTTTGCTTCTGTACAATTTTTTGTTCTATCGTCGCTGCTTCTACATTAACTTGATAAAGGCCTGCTTTATTTCCAATAAACGCTACACAGGCATACAATAAAAAGCCAATAAATGCTACATACAACAGTTTTTCGATTCTTGTAATCTTCGCTTTAGCTTTTGGCTGAACCATCTGCTGTGGGGGCGTTTGAATCTGTATCTCTTCTTGCGCTTGTTGTTTGTACTTTACAGCTAAGTTACTCATACCTCTCTCCCCTTTTTATCGTTTTTCAGCGATTCTCAATTTCGCAGAACGCGCTCGATTATTTTCTTCTAACTCTATATCAGAAGGTAAAATCGGTTTTCTCGTAATAAGCTTTAATTTTGGCTTAAATTCATCAGGAATAATCGGTAATCCTGGTGGCAATTGTGGCGTTGTGCTATTTCGTTTAAACGTCGTTTTACAAATACGGTCTTCTAAAGAATGGAATGTTATAACACTAACTCTTCCGCCCGGCTTGACCATCTCAATTGCAGATTCCAACGCTTCTTCAAATACTTTCAATTCATCATTTACCGCAATACGGATTGCTTGGAACACTCGCTTCGCAGGGTGTCCACCCGTTCTACGAGCAGGAGCTGGAATACCCTCTTTAATTAGTTCTACTAATTCTCCTGTCGTTTCAATAGCTTTATTCTCACGATACGCTTCAATTTTCCTTACTATTTGTTTTGAAAATTTCTCTTCACCATACTGGAAGAAAATTCTTACAAGTTGCTCATATGACCAGCTATTTACAACATCATATGCTGTTAATGGGGCATCTTGATCCATCCGCATATCTAACGGTGCATCATGATGATAACTAAAGCCACGCTCTGGTGTATCTAATTGTGGGGATGAAACACCTAAATCAAATAAAATACCATCTACTTCTGTTATACCTAATTCCTGTAGTTTTTCAGATAAATAACGGAAATTACTTTTTACTGTTATGAACTGCTCACCGTATGAAGAGAATCTTTCTTTCGCATTTTGAATCGCTATCTCATCTTGATCAAACGCGATTAATCTTCCACCTTCAGTTAATTGGGATAATAAATAAGAACTATGTCCTCCTCCCCCCAGTGTACAATCTACATATGTACCACCTGGCTTTATATCTAAGCCGTCTACTGTTTCCTTCAAAAGCACTGTTACGTGTTTAAACATTGTTGCACCTACTCTTTTTCCAATTAATTATGTTGAATGCATCTCCTCCTCCAAACGCATATTTCACGATTAGAGAACGAAATACTATGAAAGAACGACTCATTTAACTTGCCTACAAAGGCAGCATACTATACAAATCGCTATTTTCTTTTATTATATACTAAATTTTATCATCTTTTGCGGGAATTTAAATAAAAAACTGTCGAAAAAGATGATAATACGTTTACATTTTGTGCTATTTTGTCATATATTTAAGTATCCTGCATAATTACGATATTCACTTTTTTAAAATTGATAATTCAGAAAAATTTCACTTCACAGTAAATTCAACAAGACAAAAATAAAATCCTGCTCCTAAGAGCAAGATTCTATAGTTTTATGACATGATGTTTTCCGTCCCAAGAAAACGATTTTTCCATTACACGATCAACGAAATCCAAACCAAACTGATTTAAATAGTAACATACATTCCACACACGCTCTTGCGGCGCCCCTAATGGACGAAGTGCAAATTGTATACGACGGAATTTATTTAGCTGTACTTCATGTTTTTTCTCAACATTTCTTTTCAACATTCTTTCCAACAGTTCAATTTGTTCATTAATTTTGAATTCATTTTTCCCTGCAAACGCACTTAATCCAGGATCTATTTTCTTCACAAACTGTTGTAATGACGTATGGATATCAATTATTTCTTTTTTCGCCTCTACAAATCGATCATCTATCGGTTCCTCTATTTGATTAGATAACCAGTTTTCACGCAACTTATCTACGTTATTTAAAAAAGGATCACTGTCTTGCAATTGCAAATCGTATAAATCTGTCGCTATATCCCTCTCTACATAAGTGATTGTAATACGCGGAACGACAGGCGGCATTTGGAAACCAATCGTATGGAAAACTTGTTGCAATTCACTCCAGTAAGCTAATTCCCCTGGTCCTCCAATAAACGCGAGCGTAGGAAATAGATACTCTTGCATAAGAGGGCGCGTTACAACATTATTACTAAAGCGTTCCGGACTTCTTTCCATCTCTTCCATCAATTCCTCATATGAAAAGGAATACGCTCCATCCTTCCCTACAAACTTCCCTTGATCGTCTTCAAGTAATACTCGCTCATTATCAATTTCCATGAATATATGTACTGCATTATACTTTGTTTCAATAATCGGTTTATATCCTAATTCTTTAATTATTTCCTGTTGGTTATGAAGCCCCTCTTGCACTTCTTTATACTTACCTATAATTTGCTTAAAAAACGGCACTTCTAATTTTCTTAATTCAGGATGATGCGAATCAACAAGAATTAAACCAGAATTAACGAACATTTTCATAATAAGATGGGCAAAGAAATCTACATACGTATTCGATTTCCCCAAAGAATCATCAATAAATTGCAGTACATCCTTTGTAAAATTCGTTTCAGGGTATGTTTTGAAAATTTCTTCAATCCACTTTCTACAGTCTTCCAAAGAAAGCTCGGACTCTGAAGCACTCGCCACTTTCGGATTACGGTCATGAAAAATAGTCTTTTTTATTTTTTTATTCTTCGTTACAAAAGTATGATTAATTTCATCCATATCATGGTCTTCACCAGCAATCCAGAAAACAGGAACGACTTTAACACCTAAACTTTCTTCCTTTTCCCTCGCAAGCTGTAAAACTGAAATAATTTTATGAATTGTATAAAGTGGTCCAGTTAATAACCCAGCTTGTTGTCCAGCTATAACAACATATGTATTTTCATCTCCAAGCGCTTTTACATTTTGAATCGTAGCTTCTCCCGCTTGTAATTTTGTATTATATTCTAATAAATGCGCTACTAAACCTTGGCGGAAAAACTCCCTCTCACGCAAATCATGTACACGCTGTTTAAAAGCATCTTCTGTTAACATATAGTCAAAACACGACTGTATCTCTTTTTTACCGTTCATATAGTCCGCTACAACACCTTGTTGCGGAACAGAGATTTCTTTTATCTCCATATAATTCTTCCTTTCGTATCCTGTTCTCTCACCAATCCACATTGTAGTCAATGTTGCACGTAAAAGCAAAGAATTACACTTATTCTTTTACTTCTAATCCTTTTATTGCATCGAACAAAAATTGCAGTGTCGGAACAGATCGTTGCTGTTTCTTAGCTTCTTCTAATACATATCCAACAATCGCACCGATTTCCGTTTGTCTATTTGCCCTTACATCTGCCAGCATAGATGATGTATTACGAGACGTTCTTTCACATACGTGACGTACCATTTTCCATACCATTTCTTTTTCTTCTTTAACAAGAAAAACGACTTCCTGAAAAACTCGCTCCATCAATCGATAAAAAAACGGGTTCGTAATCAACTCTCCGTTCTGGACTTGTAATAATGCTGTCAATGGATTGATACATACATTAACTACTAATTTTTTGTGCATGACATCCTTCCAATCATCTTCTATTTGAATCGGAAAATGAGGAAATGGAAAGCAATTAAATATTTTTTCAAAATGTATAGACTGGCCGTGCACGATTCCAAACTTCGTTACACCTATCCCCGTATGATAAACGATATGTCTTTCTTCTTTTTTTGCACCATGCTCTACAATCCCAACCGCAATATTTTCATTCCTTATTTGCTGCATAGCATGAAGGTGCGACATTCCGTTTTGCAAAAAGATTAATGAGGATTCCCCTCGCACAAAAGGTAGTATGTCAGTTATATGATATTGCTTAACAGCAATAAATATATAGTCTAGCTTCTGGTCTAGCATACTTTCTATTGGTAAAGCAGGTGGGAATACGGTTTCACGTTTTTCCTCCCTCATACAAGTTACACCCGTTCTATTCAATTCCTCAGCCTGTTTAGCTGTCCTTGTAAACAACGTAACATCTTGATTACTTTTTTGTAAATAAAATGCATATAACAGACCGATAGCTCCTGGTCCCACAACTCCGATTTTCATTTTCACACAAGGAACTCATATAAATACGTTACACAAGTCCCTTTTCCCTCCCCCTTTTTATCCTGCAAACGCCTGATTGGTGCGGAATCATAATTAACTAAAGGTGAACAAATCCCACTGATTACAGTTTCACTTTACCTTTCTCAATTCCATGAACATAGTTTACAATTTCATTACTCTTTAACAAACAAATGCAACCTCTACTTTCAATATGTATATACTACCTATTAATATGTTTCTACTCTTAGTTTAGCAAATCCTCAAAAAAATAATAAAAGAAATATACTATCTTCTTCATAAAAATAAAGAAATGAGTTATAATATTATTGTAAATATTTTTACTTTTCTGCATTCAACGAGACAAGAAAAGGATGTGATGTTATGGGATTCCCAAAAGTTGAGCGCTTGCTCATCAATTATAAAACATTAGACGAATTTAAAAAATTTAAAGGTTGCGGAGCTCAAGAACTATCCATGTTAGAAGAATTACAGGCAAACATTATTGAAAACGATAGTGAATCTCCATTTTACGGTATTTATTATGGCGGATCACTAATTGCACGTATGAGTCTATATATGAAAAGGAACGGCGGAGAACCATTCGAAATTACAGGTACTTACCTAGAACTCTATAAACTTGAAGTGTTACCAACTTTCCAAAAACAAGGATTCGGAGAAATGCTTGTAAATTATGCGAAGGGGCTACAGTTCCCAATTAAAACGATCGCACGTATCCATTCAGCTGGTTTTTGGGATAAATTAAATTTCCAGCCTGTATCAGTACCTGATGGTGATTTTTATGTTTGGAACCCAGAAACAAATTTGAATACGGTTACAAACGAAGAGTCTGCATAAGAAATAAAAAAACAGCTACATAGCAGCTGTTTTTTTATTTCTTTAACTTTTCTAATTTCCCATTCGAACGAGCGCTATTTCTTTCCGCTACCATTACACTTCTTTTTTGATCGATATAATCAAGCAATGTTCTATACTCTTCCTCATATACTGATAATCGCTCCAAAAGACTCTCTCTCTCTGTTTGTAACGATTCAATTTGCTGTTGCAACACCATTAAAGAGTTTTCATCTTTATAATTTTGCAAGAAATCAATAACATCATTCAATGTAATTGACGTAGGCTCTACTACCTTTGTCTCTTTTACTTCATAATTTTCTACTTTACGTAGTTGCTTCGCTTCTTCAATACGTTCTTTGTATTGCTTTCTAACGTAAGAATTCCATCTAAAGCCACATGCTGCTGGTGTACGAGATAAATGTCTTCCCACTTCTTTAAAGGCAGATAATTGCGTTCCACCTTCTCGAATATGCCGGAGTACTACTTCTGCCAGAAGCAAATCTTCATCATCAGTCCAAGCATCTTGTCTTGTTGTCGCCATCTCTCTAGTCCTCCCTATGCATTTTTTATTAAGCATATGCAGTTACTAGAAAAGATAGAATACAACAAATAAAGAATAAGACAAAAAAAATAAACGCAGAAGATATCTTCTACGTTTATTTTCCCGCAATTACTTGCTGATTACTTCTTTACCTTTGTAAGTACCGCATGCTTTACATACACGGTGAGCTAATTTCGCTTCACCACAGCTTGGGCACTCTACCATACCAGGTACTGATAATTTGAAATGCGTACGACGCTTTCTTTTTACTGTTTTAGAAGTTCTTCTAAAAGGTACAGCCATTCTTCCCACCTCCTTAAAAGAAATAGTTATTTTCATATGAAGGCCTAAACCAGTCTTCCGATTATTTGTCAAAAAACTTTGCAAGTCCTGCTAATCGTGGATCAACAGTCTTTTCTTTGTTTTCTTCCGAAATCACTTGCCAGTCTTGACCTTGCATCGGTGCTCCACCAGAAACATCATCACTGAAAATTTGCATTGGAATCTCCAAAAGTATATTTTCCTTGATTACGGGCAGTAAGTCAAGTACTTCTCCTTCTAAACAATGAATTTCAGCTTCAGTTTCAAATTCTTCTTGTGAAGTTTGGAACACCTCAGTTGTTTTAATGTCAAATGGTAATGTCACATCTACTAAAGAGCGAGAACATGGTAAAACCATGCTTCCAGTTATATGTAGATGGAACGTAAACTTACCGGAGCCAAAATCAACTCTTCCTGTTACATGAGCAGGATTAATTTCACGAATATCTTTCTCGACCTCTTGTAGCTCACTTACATCTACCATCTCATCCAATGTCAATCCTTTATTTCTCAATTTATTCAATTGATGGATGGACCATTTCATATCATATCACCTCAAGGCAACAAACAAAATTATAGCTAGCCATTTTATATTTGTCAATGTTTTTTCTTTACACTATAATGAAGTCATCATAGTAAATAATATATAGAGTATCACGTTTTTGAAAAAGATGCTACATCGAAAGGAGAGATTACCATAAAAGCCAGTGGTATTGTTGTTGAATATAACCCTTTTCATAACGGTCATGATTATCATGTGCAACAAACAAAAAAGTTAACACACGCCGATATTACAATCGCTGTTATGAGTGGCCCTTTTTTACAGCGTGGTGAGCCAGCACTCATATCCAAATGGTATCGTACCAAAATGGCCTTATCATGCGGTGTAGACCTTGTTGTAGAGCTTCCATACGCCTTCTCAACACAAAAGGCTGAAACCTTTGCAAATGGCGCTATTTCTATTTTAAACGCCCTGCGTGTTTCTGAAATTTGTTTCGGTAGTGAAGATGGGCAGATTGAAAATTTTCATAACACCATCTCTGTGCAAAAAAATGAAGAAGATACTTTTAATCGTCTTGTAAAGCAATTTATGAATGCAGGTAACAGTTACGCAAAAGCTACATCTGAAGCCTTCCTACACATTTTACCATCCGAAAAAAACATAGACATGTCACAACCGAATAACATATTAGGATTCCAATACATGAAATCAATTTTCTTACAAAATAGTTCTATGCAAGCACAAACGATAAAAAGATTCGCATCTCATTATCATGATGAAACATTTAGCGACCAACATATTGCAAGCGCAACTAGTATTCGTAAAAAACTTTTTAGCGAAAATAGTTCTTTTACAGAAATTGAGCCTTTTATCCCAAAAGCGACTGCTTCTCTTTTAGCAAGTTACAAACAAAACTACGGGATATTACATAATTGGGAACAATACTTTTCATTTTTCAAATACAAACTCATGACGATGTCTCCAGAAGACTTACGACATATATATGAAATAGAAGAAGGTTTAGAGCATCGTATTTTATCAAAAATACAAAACAGTTCCTCCTTCCATTCATTCATGGAAGCATTAAAAACGAAGCGTTATACATGGACTAGATTACAAAGAGCTTGTACACACATTTTAACAAATACAACAAAACAAGAAATACATAGCGCAAATATAGAGCAGCATGCACCGTACATTCGTCTACTAGGCATGTCACAAAAAGGACAAACTTACCTTTCAAAAAACAAGAAAAAAATAGAGCTTCCCATCCTTACCCATACAAAAACATTTGACCATCCTACTTTACATATAGAGCGAAAAGCCAATTCTGTATATTTCTCCATCATGCAAGAACCATTACGAACACAACTACTAAAACAAGATGCAACACACCATCCAATTCGTTATGATGAAACAACTGCAAAATTTCTATAAAAAACCTCTCTTTTTCAGAGAGGTTTATTTTTTCTCGCCCATTTTTTCCAAATACAGCAATGCATCATCCAGCGTATCAACTGGTACAACTTTCATTTTTGTTTTAATATCTTTCGCAGCCTCAAGCGCATCTTTATAATTCGATTTCTCCGCACCTTTTTCATTTGGCGCAAAGAACACTTCAGCACCAGCATCACTTGCAGCAACCACTTTTTGCTGAATACCACCAATCGGACCAATTTCTCCCTTTTCATTTATCGTCCCTGTTCCAGCTATTTCATGCCCTCTTGTTAAATCATCTTCCACAAGTTGATTATATATTTCTAATGTAAACATTAGGCCTGCCGATGGTCCGCCTATTTCATGAGAATCAATTTTCACTTTCGGATCTACCATTAATTCTCTTTCAGTAACGATAGAAACCCCTATACCAACACGCCCATTTCCATTCGGAATGGTCTTTACATTTAAATTTTCTTTTAACTGTTTTCCATTTCTCTTGTACTCAATATTTACTGCTTCCCCTTCTTTTTTCCCTGTCATATATTCAATAAATTGCTCCGTCTTTTCAAATGTTTTTCCGTCGACAGCTATGATGACATCTCCAAGCTTAAGCTTTCCTTCTGACGGCATCCCTTTCGCTACTCCTGCAACCAATACACCTTTATTTTCAAAAGAAACAGTACGGTTTGCACGTTTATACGCATTATAGATTGCTGCATTTTGCGAATCTTTCATCGCATAATTTTGGCGAAATTGATATTCTTCATCACTCTCACCTTTTTGCAATATTTCTTCCGCTTTCGAAATATGTGTATATTTATTAAACTGTGCCGCTATTAAATTCACCACATTTGCTGGTCCCATTGAAACCGTAACAAGCATAAAATCACCGGATTCTTTCGTTCCACCCTCAACTTGAACGTAAGGCTCTAATTTGGCCGCCATTCCTGGTTTTGTTACATAATACGGTAAACGTACGTAAACAAGTAACATCGCCAATATAACCCCTATTAAAATTGCATATATAAACCGAAAACGCTTAAACATTATGTTTCTCCTTCCACTGCTCAATTAATAAATAAATATTTGCAACATGTTTTTCCGCCTCTACTTCTCCAACTCGAATAATGTCTTCAATGTTTGTAAAAGCACGTGAACTAAATTGTTCTACAGCTGGTCGCATCATTAAATCCGATGCAATTTGTCGATTCATCACCAGCTCATGTTGCATAATTTCAATACTCTGCATAATTACATCATAAATAGACGTAACCTCTCCATTCACTTTAATCGGCGATACATCAACAGCAATAACAATATCGGCACCTAACTCTTTCACAACCGATACTGGAATGCGATCAATCACTCCGCCATCCACCAATAATCGTCCATCTATCTTTTCTGGTACAAACACTCCAGGTACAGATATGCTAGCTCTCACAGCCTCTGCAACAGGACCACTTGTAAAAACTACTTTTTCCCCCTTCAAGATGTCAGTAGCCACAACAGCCGTCGGGATATCTAACTCTTCTAAATTTTTATTATATGTAAACATTTTAATCATATCTTTGACACGTTTTCCAGCAATAAATCCCATTTTCGGAACTGTAAAATCTAAATAATATTTCCTCTTAAAAACATTTGCCAGTTTATACAACCTTTCAACGTTTGAGCTAGCTGCATAAAACGTACCTACTAAAGCCCCCATACTACTTCCTGCAATCATATGAATCGGTATACCATTTTCTCTTAAAACTTTTATAACACCAATATGCGCAAACCCTTTTGCGCCCCCAGATCCAAGAGCTAAACCAATTTTCGGTTCTTTCATTTTTCTCACCCTTTAATTTTTTTCATTCCTTTTTCATACTTATGGTCTAAATGCACTACGTATCCACGTATACTGAAATGAACGTTTTTTGGGACAAAGGGGGATTTACTTACATGTATGAAAAATGGAAAACGGCTTTTCTTACCCTATCAACACTATTTTTAACCTTTTCTCTTGTACTTCACCCCCAAGCTGCTTTGCAAGCTTCCATTCGAGGGTTAAATATATGGTGGGAAGTTGTATTCCCTTCACTTTTACCGTTTTTCATCATTGCGGAACTTCTAATTAGTATTGGTGTTGTAAAATTTATAGGTGTTATATTAGAACCACTCATGCGACCACTTTTTCGCGTTCCAGGGATAGGCGGATTTGTTTGGGCAATGGGAATGGCTTCTGGATTCCCTGCTGGCGCCAAATTAAGCGCTAGACTACGTAAAAGTAATCAGCTAACACAAATCGAAGCAGAACGCCTCGTATCTTTTACAAACTCATCTAATCCACTTTTTATTTTTGGAGCTGTTTCTATCGGTTTTTTCAATAATCCGAAATTAGGAATCGTATTAGCTGCTGCACATTATTTAAGTAACTTTGCCGTCGGGTTATTGATGCGTTTTTACGGCAATAACAATATTTCCACGAAGGATCAACATCCTACTAAAAAACGTCCTTTTCAAAACCCTTTTTCAGTCCTACACGAGACGCGCATGCAAGAAAAAAGACCATTAGGAAAATTACTTGGGGACGCTATCGTTTCTTCTATTCAAACGTTACTTATGATTGGTGGATTTATTATTTTATTCTCTGTTTTAAATAAAATGATTACTGTATTTCATATTACAGCAGCACTTTCTTTTATTATGCAACATATTTTATCATTCTTCCAACTAACTACAGAATTTAGTATTCCAATCTTATCAGGCATTTTTGAAATGACACTCGGTAGCCAAATGATTAGTCAAATAAATGAAACACCCCTCCTGCAGCAAGCTATGGTAACAAGCTTTATTTTAGCGTTTAGCGGCCTTTCTATTCAGGCACAAGTTGCTAGCATATTAGCTGAAACAGACATCCGATTTAAGCCCTATTTTTTCGCACGAATTATCCAAAGTATTCTGGCTCCTATTTTTACTTTTATATTTTGGAAACCATTTTATGAAAAAGTAAGCTCTTTTTCACCTATGCAAAAAGATATCCCCGTATTTTTATCGAATCATTCTTCTATACTGCAAGAAATTTGGACATCTTTTGTACACTATGGACCGATCTTTACTTTATTTTGTTTATATGTATATGTTATCTTATTATTTTTTCGTAGCAACAAAGAAAAACCCCGTTCACTTTAACGGGGTTTGAAACTTTTCTTTTAAAGCACGTTCTACAACAGGAGGTACAAGATCTACTACGCTTCCTCCATATCTCGCAACTTCTTTTACAATGCTCGAGCTTAAAAATGAATATTGGTTATTTGTCATAATAAAAAAGGTTTCAATATTTTCATCTAATTTTCGATTCATAGAAGTAATTTGCATCTCATATTCAAAATCAGAAACCGCTCGTAACCCACGCAAAATCGCGTTTGCATTACGCATTTTCGCATACTCCACTAGTAGTCCACTATGTGAATCTACTTTTACATTCGGGATATCCTTTGTTGCTTCTCGAATTAAATCTAAGCGCTCTTCAACTGAAAAGAACGGTTTTTTTGACGAGTTGTTTAAAACTACTACGTATACCTCATCAAATACTTTTGCTCCCCTTTTAATAATATCCAGATGCCCAAGGGTAATTGGATCAAAACTTCCCGAAGAAATAGCTATACTAGTCATTCCGTCCCCTCACCTTCATACTTATAAATCGATATTGCTGTAATCCCATAATTTTCAGCTCTTACTTTTACAAGACTCCCTATAGAATCAGGTAAAACCACATCATTACCATGCTCTGACATAATTAATCCATCTCTATGTAGCAATCCATGTTGATCCATCACACTAATTAAAGATACAATTTTTTGATCTTTATATGGAGGATCAATTAATATAAGATCGAATGATATTTCACGTTTTATAAGAGCCTTTACCGCACGTTCTGCATCATTTCGATATACTTCAGCTTGTTCCTGTATTCGACAACTTTCTAAATTTTGATGGATTACTTTTATCGCTTTATTATCTCGATCAACAAAAATTGCTTTATCAATCCCTCTACTTATAGCCTCGATTCCAAGACCACCACTACCGCCAAATAAATCAAGAGCGATACCACCATCAAAATAAGGACCTATCATATTAAAGATTGATTCTTTTACTTTATCTGTCGTTGGACGTGTTGTATTACCTGGCACCGCTTTTAGTGGATGCCCTTTACATTTTCCTGAAACTACTCTCATCTGTTGTCACTACCTTTATTTCAATCTATCGAGCAATTATAGAAAACCTTTCTCCATTCGGTAACCGCTACCAAACTATACTATTCCATGAAATTTTCCATTCATTTCTCAACGAACAATAGGAGAACTTTGGCTTAAAATAACCGCTCTGCATTTTTATGTATTCATCTCACCATGCGCTAACACGAACCCAATATGTATATTCGTTTCACTTTATCTTTTTTATCCTATCATAAAATAAAAAAAAGAAAAATAAAAAGCCAAACATAAAATTTAATTTCATGATGTATATCTTCATTTAGATTGGACATAAATAATTATAACAACATCACCTTCGATGTTGTTGCCAACCGCGGAGAAGACTTACGTTTCCCCATAAGTTCTTCCTCCGGTTTCTCCTCTCCCTTTGCCTTCTTACTAGTACATGCTAGTATAAGAAGGGCCCTGCTTTGCAGGGTTTTTTTTCTTTGTCTACTTTTCATTTAAAAAGTGAGATGGTACAGTAAGTAAAAGAAAGAGGAGGAAAAAATATGATTCAACGCTTTATAGAACTCGGAGAAGGCTACTCTGATTTATATGAATTACTTGAAATTGCCAAAGCAAATCAAGAACGTATAACACATATGTTACAATTTGAAACGATTAAAAATGAAAAAAAAGTGTGCTCACTTGTTGTAATATTAAAACCAACTACTACTGGTGATTTCCAACCATTATACATATGTCGTGAAGGCATTCCTGTACTTGAAAATAAAAAAAGTAAACGCGTCATTTTATTTGAAGAAACGGCAGAACAACTAGGAAGAAAAGTGACTACCTTTACGGTAAAACCATCCACAACTTTCCCAGAAAAAGAACTGTTTTTCAATCATTTAATTGGTATTTTACGAATGAATAATTTCATTCCTCCAATGAAATAAAGTGTTATTTCAAGTAAAAAAATCCCCTACTAAAATTAGCAGGGGATTTTTTCTATTAACTATAATCGTATTCTTTTGCCCGATCAGGACGTGAATTTTCAAATTCCGTTTTTAAATACGGGCGGTACGACTGTTCTATCTTCTTCACAAAAGGAAGTTTGTTCAACTTTTGCATCATATGCTCAATTTGTTCCATATCACAATATACTACTGCGTATTTTAAGCGTTTTGATATGTAATGTATGTTACCATATTTCCTTAAAATCTTGGCATGTTTCAATGAATGTAAATAAACAATCATACTTTGTCGTTGCCCGAACATAATCTTCTCCATCTTCTCCTTTTAAAAACATATATTTTATATTTTATGAAAACCAATCAGAAATTTATGACATTACAGGACAAACTCTGTATACGTTTTCTTCTATCTTCTAAAAAACGGGGTAATTTACCCCGTTTTACAGCCACAACCTCCGCCGGTACCACAACCGCCACCACAGCCACCAGCATCAAAAAATGGATTTCCTGTTGGAACTTTGATGGAAGAAGACACCTCAGAACCGATTGCTACACTAACTTCATCTAACAACTTTTGCAAAGCTGTTTCTACTCGTTTAAAAGCTGCAACCTTATCATGTAAGTCTACAGAACGCTTTAACTCCCTCATTTTCGTCGAAACGAAAGTATAATCAGGATGGTATTTACCGAAACGTTGCACTTCTTCATATCGTTCTTTCATCGCTGTAAATTGCTGAATTAACGTCTGAACTTCCATATCTTCATGCAATTCTTTATAACACTTACGATAGTCTTCTGCTATATCTGAACAGATAATCGCTTTTGCAAGCTGCTCTGCCTTATCTAATATCAATACGCTTTCCAGCGTCGCTACAATCATGAGAGACACCTCCGAGTATTCATCATACCACATTTAGAATAGAACTACTAATTGAAGTGTCTCACTAAACAGAAAGATATCACTCTAACTATTTTCCGTATAATCCCAGCACATACTTATACATTAATATGTTCCGCAATATTATATTTCAGAACATCCCATTTCCCACTATTTTCTTTCACATAACTAATACATGCATTTTTTAATGGTGTCTTAAACGAAATATCTTCCGGTGCAATTGCATGTAAAATTGCTTTTATCGCATGTGAATGAGCTACAATGATAATACGTTTGCCAGAATGGGTTTCTGCAACATCTTTTATAGCAGCAAAGCAACGGGTTACAATCTCTTCATCTTGCTCCATACCTTCTACTTTACCTTCTGCAATTAGCTCCCTAACAGTCGCAACCGGCTTCCCAGAAGCTTCACCAAAATTACGTTCAACAAATCGCTCATCTAATAAAATCGATTGCAATCCTGCAGCCCCTGCAATTTCCTTAGCTGTTTCGTGCGCTCTAATTAATGGGCTACTTATAATTACATCCCATGCTTCCGCTTGCAAAGCAACTGCACTTTGACTTGCTTGCTTCTTTCCCACTTCATTAAGTGGAATATCTTCACGTCCCTGAATAATCTCTTGAAAATTCCAATCAGTTTGTCCATGTCGTACTAAACAAATTTCCGTCATGCTCATGCTGCAACTCCTTTTTAAATAATCCGCTTCTATTGTATCAAAAGTTCTGCATGACGGACATAGTTTTCCCTTCCAATTATGTTGTATTTTGCTGCTTCATATACTGAAACATATCGATCATAATGGAGGCAACTGCCAATTGGTTTTGAAATTTCTCAACTTTATCTGGTATCGTTTTTTTGAAATGCTGCATAGCCGCTAACTCAAATGCCTCTTTTTCTTCAGGGTTTCGCGTTAGTTTTCTATACCAGTACGGTTGCTCCCTAATATAGCGAGATAAATCCTCATCAGCCTTTATAAACTCCATAATTTCTGCTCTCATCCGCTTTCCCCCTAATCCTTCTGAAAGAAAAATGGATTATTTTCGGAAGTACTTTCTTCTTGCCGCGCGGGCTTCCCTTGAAATTGTTGAAAAACTTGTTGCACACTACCAATAGCACTCGTCACATTAGCTAAATGGTGTTGCATCTGTTCCACATCTAGCTTTTTAAAGAAAGAAAGCATTTGTCCCATCACATCAGCAGTTTTTTCCTCTTCAGTTCGATTATCTTTTTCTTTTTCTTTTTCTTTTTCTTTTTCTTGTTTATTTTCTTTTACCGAAGAAAAAGCTGGCGCTCCATCAGGCCTAAAAGTTGCCCATATCGGATCTTCTTCACCAAGTAAGTACCATTCTTCATAAAACTGTTGCCAAGTTTTGTGACCACTTCTAACCTCATGAACCATTTTAGGGTGATGGTTTACAAACTCTTTAAACTGTTGAACCGATGGATGTAACGGTCCTTTTGTTGTTGGCATAATCCTCACCTCTTCATGTATATCTACTATATAGTAAGAAAAAAAAGGCACATGGTTCGCCTATTTTTAGACGATTCATGCACCTTTTTATCCTGCTATTTGCATACGGTAAGATTCCGACCTACACTTCAGTGAATACGAAGTACTTAAACGTGAGGTTTCCCCTACACAACTTAAAATTTCACTTTATTTTCGAATAAAGTTTTGTGTATAAAACTTATCGTATACCCCAACACCTAATCCTGTAAATTGTTCATTTAATACATTCTTTCTATGCCCTTCACTATTTAACCAACCTTGCACCGCCGCAATTCCATCACTATGTTGCGCCGCTATGTTCTCACCAGCAAGTTGAAACCCTACTTTCCCGCGCTGTAAACGATCTCCTAACGTACCTAGTGTAGGTGAATCGTGTGAAAAGTAATTATTATCCTTCATATCTTTACTATGCCCTATAGCCACCTCTGCTGTTTGTTGATCCCAAGCTAACAGCGGTAACTTATGGCGACTTCGAATAATATTTGTTAAATCAAAAATTTGTTGCATATTCCCATTCTCTATTTGTTTCATTTTATCTGGAGTCAATGGTTGTTCAGCTAGTAATTCACCCGAATAAACAAGCTGATACGGTCTTTGGCGTAATAACGTTTCATCATCCATATAACGAACACCAACAAGCTCATGTGTAAAATGATCAAAATATAATTGTGCCCAGCCATCTTCTACAGGTATTAATGGTTGTTCCATCACTTCCGTGTCAGATAACTCAAATTGATAACTATTTTTCCCTCTTTTTAACGAAATCTCATGCGAGAGTGGATTCTTTTTATACACTTCTTCATACTTTTCATTTATATAATAAGGCGGCACCTTAACCTGCTCACCAGCAACATACGCCGTTACAACTTTTCGTTCTGCAACTCCAAATTGAACATACTTAGTTAAATCTTGATTATATACCCACCATTCATATCCGTAAGCAGATGGCTCTATTCGAGATGGTTCGCCCCATTTTGCTAATAAATTTTCAGAGTCCCCACCAATCATATTTAAAACAGTATCGGAAGAGTCTTCATTTACTTGTTTTTTCTTTTTCACAATTTTATTTTCTTGCTTTGATTGAGATGGGGTTAATATATATTGTGAAACGAGTAATTTCCCGTATAAATCAACAGCTAAAATTAAAAATGTAATCATTACGATACGCAATAATTTCTTCAATCGATATACCTCCTGCACAAAACATAAAATTGAGATATACACAAATCCTTTTCTTTCCTTTTTTGTGTGTACCGTACTCTTTTCACTATATCATATTTTCGCAAAAAAAGTCTGGATTCTACCTTTTCTCTCAATATGAATTGCACTTTCTTATTATTCATACTATTATAAAAATAATGATGTAACATGAAAAGAGGAGGTATTATATGCAATTTACAAATACGAAATTTAATGGGGCAGTCGTTGATTTAACACTATTAACAGAGATTATGGAAAAGAACCATTTTGTACTTGCTGGACAGTGGGATTATGAACGAGTTACATACGATTATAAATTTGAAATATTAAATGATATTTATTATTTGCGCGTACAAGGTTTGGCTGTTGAAGGTGATGTTGGTAGCAGACACGCTGAAATAAAGCTACTTCCTCCCTTATTAGGAAAACATTATTATCCTCACGGCGTTGAATATGGTGATGGTGAAACTTTCCCAACGAATGTACTTCAAAAAAGCGAACAACTCCTACAAAATATCGAAAAAGAGTTAAAAGAGTTCCAAATCATTGAGTAAATAGAAAAAGCGCATCATATTGATGCGCTTTTTCTATTTATCTTACTTAAGAATGAATCGTCTTTTTGACTGGATACCCATAAATAGTTCCATCCTTTACTTTAATCTCATCTTCCCAAGGAACCTTATATTTACCTTCAGCTAAATCTTTTACAAACGTATACGGGTTTTCTTTCACCCCTCCAGGAGTCGCTACATATCCCCTTGAACCTAAATTATATATATTATTTTCGAGACCCCATCCTAATCTAGCCTGATCTGCTAGCTCTGGATATACTTCGGCAGTAACAATCTCCCAAGGATTTCGGTGTCCCTGCACTAAAGTAGTCCCATCAAAATTACAAACTTGTCCTTCACCAAAGTAATAAAATACCCCATCATAACCCGCTAAGTTCACTGACAATGTATACATTAAGTTTTGCCATGCATTCGAACGATTAGTTAACATCCATTGTTCACTAACTTGTGTGCTATATCCAGAAATACGAATCAAGACATTTGCACCTTTATAAGCTGCTTCACGAGCTACTTCAGGAAACATACCATCATGACAAATACAAACAGCTAATTTACTTCCTCCAGGTCCATCACAAACAGGTAAGCCTAAATCTCCAGCTTTCCAAGGTTCGACTGGCACCCAAGGATTTAGCTTACGATACTTCAAAATCATTTCACCTTGTGGATCAATAATTATTGCTGTATTATACGGTTCTCCACCATCAGGGTTTCTTTCCATTATAGAAAAAACACCATATACCTCAGACTCTTTACATGCCTCAGCAAACAAGTCTGTTTCTGGCCCAGGAACTGTACATAAAAACTCTTCTGTAGTCCATTTTTTTGTATTAAGCCCTTGTGTACTATATTCTGGAAATACTATCAATTCCAATCCAGGATACCCTGATTTAGTTGAATGAATTGTTTTTATGATCTGTTTAATTTGTTTATCAATGTCTGCACGTGACTCTACTACCGGTACTGGATATTGTATTAATGCTGTTAAAAAACCACTAATTGGCTTTACCATACTTCCACTACTACCCATTTAAATTCCCCCTTAAAATAGTTCTTGTTTATTAAAGATAACAATATAAATTTGTAACTCTCTAAAAAACTTGCACTACACATGGAATCATTACGTATTAAAGCTAGTAGTAAATCTTATATCCACTTTTAGTACATGCCTACACTAACTTAACATGAATAAATTGAAAATTCAATCTTTTATAGTTTACTAAAACTATAAAAGTGTATGGAAACCCATACACTTTTTTACTTAGTCTGTAAATATGGCGGTAATTGTTGCAACTGCTCTTTATCTTTTTCACGCTCTCTACGTGCCCACCTAAAAAATACATAACCAATAATCGTACCGTACACTATTTCCTGGACAATTTTCATAATGATGCCACCTGTTTGTTGATCTTGTACGACTGGCATCCAGTGTAAAAATTCTGGTCCAGTTATATTTAAATCCGATAAAGTTCCCGCTGGTACACATAGTTCCATCGCCTTCATCCAAGCAGCCGGATCCGTATACGTTGCAAATAATGGCGCCGTCGCAAAAATGATTAACGCGCAAGCTGGCGTTAATAATATACCGTTAGCAAACATATAACCCAGTTTCTTTATATCACTTAACGTTTGATATTCTGGTAATGGATTTAGCATCGGCCACCACATCATGATTGCCGTAAAGAACAATATAGCGAGACAAATAGGATGAGCAATTTGACTTTGTTTTACTGTATCAAAAACAACTGGTAAATGATAAAAAGAAAACAGGCCATTAAATACAAACAATGCAATAAGTGGCTTAGCAAATATCTTCAATATAATTTGAACGAACTTAAAAGAAGTAATATAACGATATAACCAAACTGGTATACCAAGCAACAATAACGGTGGAACTGCAATATACATAACTGCCATTTCAAACATATGTGCACTAAATATAATATGACCGATTAAATCAATAGGCCCTCCCTTTACAAAATACAAAAGAACAATCCCGGTCGTAAAATAAAAAACTTGCTTCTTACTTACCTTTTTCGCATGTTCAAATCGCATTCTATATGGCCCAATAATTAAAAAGTACCCGATAAGGATCGAAAGCATAAATAGTAAAAAGATTGGACTCCATAGAGCTTGAAAACCAAATATCCACAAGTTACTCATTGTCACACCTACCTTCTTAAGGTTATCCTTTCACATAACATGAAGAGGGAGCTGTGACGACACAAGCTCCCTTATTCTTCACTTTTCAAATCCACACAATTGTCATAAAAGCTAAAATTGTAATTAACCCGATCAACAGACCAGAATAAAGAAAGAAACTTGCCGCTTCATGTCCTTTATGACTCATATGCATAAAATAATACAATTGAAAAATTACTTGTACCACTGCTAATAGTAAAATAAATGGTACTGAGAAAGTCGGACTAAAAGTTTTCGGATATGCGACTGCTGCAAATGCAACTAATGTTAAAAAAATCATTAATGCAAATGTAATAACTTGATGCTTCATTTCCTCCGCACTTTTTCTCTTCCGATAAACAAGATCAACTTTAGGATTATTCATTTGCTTTATCGCCATTGTTTATCCCACCATTCCCATCAAATATACTACAGTGAAAATAAACACCCAAACTACGTCAATAAAGTGCCAATAAATCGATGCAACATAAAACTTCGGTGCATTGTATAAATTTAGACCTCTCTTCGCATTTCTAAAGATTAATGTTAAAATCCAACATAATCCAAACAATACGTGGAGACCATGTGTACCAACAAGAGCATAAAACGCGGAACCAAATGCACTACTTCTCATAGTATGCTTAAATTCATGCGTATAATGATAAAACTCATATATCTCAAATGCTAAAAACCCTAAACCTAGCAACACTGTTACTAATAGCCAAAGTTGCATTTTCTTAAAGTTAAAGTTTTTCATATGATACATCGCATATACGCTCGTTAAGCTACTCGTTAATAAAAGCATCGTCATAATGAAAACGAGTGGCATCTGGAACATCTCTTGAGATGTTGGTCCACCATTTGTAGAATTCTTTAACGCTAAATATGTGCCAAACAAGGAAGCGAACAATACTGTTTCGCCTCCAAGAAATAACCAAAAACCGACGAACTTATTTTTTCCCTCAAGGGTTGCTTTTTCAGGCTCTGCTGGAAATGTTTCATTCGTTAATTTTTCATCTACATGCATTATGCCTTGCCCCCCTTATCTTCTAAATCTTCCTTATGAATATGATATCCATGATCATCGATTACTGAACGTAGGAACATTGTACCAAATGTAATGATTAAACCGATAATTGCTACTAATAACCAAAACTTATCTTTTCCACCCTGCATATACATTGCACCGAATGCCGCTATAAACAATCCTAAAGAAATGATAAATGGTGAAAACGATGGATTTGGCATATGAATATCACCAATTGGTTCCGCCGCTGTCATCTCTTTATTCCCTTCACGTTTTTCAATCCAAAACGGATCTAACCCGCGAACAAATGGTAATTGTTTAAAGTTATATTCTGGTGTTGGTGCTGGCATTGTCCATTCTAATGTACGTGCATCCCATGGATCACGACCAGCCTTTTCTTTTGAAACTGTCGTTTTAATTACATTGAATAGAAGAACAATCGTTCCAAGAGCCATAAATACCGCTCCAATAGAACTAATCATATTCCCCATTTCCAACCCTTGGCCTTCAAGATATGTGTAGTAACGACGTGGCATACCAATTAAACCAAGGAAATGCTGTATGAAGAACGTTAAATGGAAACCGATAAAGAATAGCCAAAATGTTATCTTTCCTAACGTTTCATTCAATACTTTATTAAACATCAGTGGCCAATAATAATGAGCTCCTGCAAGTAAACCAAATACAACACCGCCGACAATTACATAATGAAAGTGAGCTACTACGAAATAGTTATCATGAAATTGATAATCCGCTGGTGCAGATGCTAGCATAACACCTGTAACTCCACCCATTACGAATGATGGAATGAAAGCTACTGCCCACATCATCGGTGTCGTAAAACGAATACTTCCTCCCCACATCGTAAAGAGCCAGTTGAATATTTTAATACCGGTCGGTACTGCAATCGCCATTGTTGCAACTGAGAAAATAGCATTTGCAACTGGACCAAGTCCAACAGTAAACATATGATGCGCCCATACCATAAATCCTAAGAATCCAATTAATACTGTCGCGAACACCATCGACGAATAACCAAATAATCGTTTTTTCGAAAATGTCGCGAAGATTTCTGAGAATATTCCGAAAGCTGGGAGTATAAGAATGTATACTTCTGGATGACCGAAAATCCAGAATAAATGCTCCCATATAATCGTATTCCCGCCCAATGCTGGATTAAAGAAACTTGTTCCAAATAAACGATCTAACATTAAAAGTCCTAATCCTACAGTTAACGGCGGAAAAGCGAATAATATTAGAGAAGATGTTACAAATGTCGTCCATGTAAACATCGGCATACGCATATACGTCATTCCTGGCGCACGCATATTAATAATGGTTACAAGGAAGTTAATACCTCCAATTAATGTACCAATACCGGAGATTTGCAAGCCGAGTACATAAAAATCAACACCATGGCCTTTAGAGGCTAAAGCTAAAGATGCATAAGATGTCCAGCCTGCATCAGGTGCTCCACCTAAAAACCAACTTAAATTTAAAAATACTCCACCAAAGAAAAACAACCAAAATCCGAGTGAATTCAAAAACGGGAACGCTACATCACGTGCACCAATTTGAAGTGGTACAGCGGCGTTCATAAATGCAAACACGAGTGGCATAGCTGCGAGGAAAATCATTGTTGTACCGTGCATCGTTAATACTTGATTATAAGCATCCCCAACAAGAAAAGCGTTGTTAGGAATCGCTAATTGAAGGCGAATAAATAGAGCTTCTATTCCGCCTATTATAAAAAACAATCCACCTGCAATTAAATAGAGAATGGCAATCTTTTTATGGTCTACTGTCGTTAAATAATCCCATATGACAGCACCCATCCCCTGTTTTTTTGCTACAGAACTCACGTTTTCAACCTCCCCTTCGCGAATAATCCCTCTTTACTTTTCAACTTTTAACGTTTGTAAGTATGCATTTAATGCATTAATTTGATCATCCGTTAAGTTGCCATATTTACCAGTCATTTTATTTCCTGGTTTCATATTTTCAGGATCTTTCAGCCATTTTTTTAAGTTTTCTTCATTGTTTTCGGCAATACCGGCAACCATATCGCGATCCGCAAAGTTTGCTAAGTTTGGTGCGATACGAGCGGAAGGTGGTCTACTATCATTAGATCCAACTGCGTGACAACCAATACAGCTTTTATTAAATATTTCTTGGCCCTCTTGCGCCTTTGTTGAAGCTACTTCTTTCTTCCCATCAATCTTCTTCATATCAGCAAGCCACTTTTTGTACTCGCTTTCATCTAAAGCTTTCACTTTGAATTGCATTAAAGAATGTGATGGGCCGCAAAATTCTGTACAAAAACCATTATAAGTGCCCGATTTATCTGCCTTTAACCACATTTTGTTCACATTGTCTGTATTTGTATCCATTTTCCCAGCTAAAGATGGAACCCAAAACGAATGTTTAATATCGGCACCCTTCAAATTCAAATACACTTTCTTACCTGTGGGGATGACTAAATCTTGAGAAGTTACTATTTTTTCTGATTTATAAGAAAATTCCCACCAATAAAGATTCGCTGTTACATCAACAACGATAGTATCTTTATCAATATTCTTTTTCTCCATCGCACTTACATCAGCAAGTTTGAATGTATATGTAACCGTCGGAACAGCTAAGATTAACAAAAGAATAATCGGAATAACTGTCCAAATAATTTCTAGTTTGTGATTCCCTTCAACTTGCTCTGGAATATAATCTTCCTGGCCTTTCTTTTGTCGGAAACGCACAATTACATATAAGAAAATAATAGTAACTACTAGTACTACTCCTACCATAATCGCAGTTGCTAGTAAGAGCAAATCATATTGCATTTTTGCTACTTCTCCTTGCGGAATTAAAGTAGATTGAAAGGCTTTACCGCATCCCCCTAACAGTAAAGCCAGCAGTGAAACGAACGAAAGCAGTCGCCACTGTTTCTTCATACAAACAACCCCCACTTTCCTTGTGAATTAGATTGTACTTTATAGTTAAGTAAAGTAAATCTCAACGTAAAGAAATCCAATTATGTCGTTGTCTTAGAAGAATGTAACTACAATCATTGATACAAATAAGATTGTTAAATAATTTAGGGAATAAACAAACATTTGTACGGACCATTTGATGTCATCTTGCTTACGGAAGCCATAAAATCCTAAAACGATCCATCCGATGTTTAACAATGTTGCAATTACCATAAATGTTATCCCTAGTCCACTCATATAAAATGGTAGTGGTAATAAACATACTGTCCAAATCATAATTTGGCGTTTCGTAATTTCAAATCCATGAACTACAGGAAGCATTGGAATTCCTGCATTTCGATATTCATCAACACGTTTCATCGCTAATGCGAGGAAATGTGGGATTTGCCAAATAAACATAATTAAAAATAACATCCAAGCAATTGGATGGCCTAAAGATGGATCGATTGCTGCCCATCCAATTAAAGGTGGAACTGCTCCAGATATACTACCTACAACAGTATTTAGTGTATACTTTCTCTTTGTCCATAACGTATATAAGACAACATATGTGAAAGCACCAATAAATCCCATTAATACTGCCATTGGTGTTGTTAATAATAAAAATACAAATCCAAGAAGTAATATAACTAGTCCAAATGTAAGTGCAAATCCCGGTTTATACTTCCCAGTAACTGTTGGACGGGTTTTTGTTCTTTCCATTAACGGGTCGATGTCTCGATCAATGTAGTTATTTAAACAACATACCCCTGCCATAATTAATCCAGAACCAACGATTGTAAAGAATAACTTATCCAGATTGTCCATCACACTTAATCCATTAAAATGTAATGCCAACCAAAATCCTGTAAATACAGTAAGTGTATTTGAGTTTACAATCCCCATTTTAACGAGCGCTGATAAATCTTGTAGCCGAGTTGTTTCCGGTACACTTGTAACAGCTGACTCATCATGCAGCTCACTTGTTGCATGGCTCATCACTTTAACCCCCTCTTAAAACTTTCATCTTTCTTTTTGCGCCTATTTCGAATGAAATATTTCGCTTCTATATAGCAATATTATTACAGTAGAAATATTGTTAATCCATTCTACTACTAATCTACGCCCATACTCCAATATATTAAATCATATTTCCCGAACATTTTGTGAAGAAAACATGAACTTTTTGTGTCGAATATAAAAACTTAATTCTTACTTGTCCTTATCATAACATGATGTTACCTTCTATAATAAACTTTTTTGTCATATTTAACACGTATTCTCCCCATATCTTTTCAAAATAGCCTGTTTTTCACCTAAAAATTCCCTTATATATCCTATTTCCACACCCATTTTCTCTCCCCTGTCTGCCCCCGCCATTTCTTTGCTATTTTATTATTTTTTATATATCATAGGAACTAGCGCTTTTTATTCTATACATAATGGAATGAAAATATTTCGCAATAACTTCATAGCAGAAAGATGGTGAAATAGATTGCAACGCTTTATTAAATGGTTAGCAGTCATTACGAGTCTTGATTTATTAATAGTTTTACTAGGAGGCGCCTTAGTTACAAAAACAGGTTCTGGCCAAGGGTGCGGTAAATCATGGCCACTTTGTAACGGTGAATTTGTTCCATCTAATTTATCAATGGAAACTATTATTGAACTAAGTCACCGCCTTACATCAGGATCAGCAGGAATTCTTGTCACTCTCCTTTGTATTTTGTCCTGGAAATATTATAAACATGTGCGCGAAACAAAAACGTTAGCAATTTTATCCTTCGTATTTTTAGTTGCGCAAGCATTAATGGGAGCGGCAGCAGTTGTTTGGGGACAAATGCCAGCTGTACTTGCTATCCATTTCGGTATTTCCTTAATTTCATTTGCTTCTGTCATTTTATTAACGTGTCTTATCTTTGAAATTGATCAGAAATTTGATGCACGTTCACTTATTATGGACAAAAAAATGAAATTTCATATTTATGGTGTAACAATTTACAGTTATATTGTCGTCTACACAGGTGCTTTAGTACGTCACGAACGAGCTAGCTTAGCCTGTCCAGACTTTCCTTTATGTAGCAAAAATAGACCTATGCCAACTCAACTACATGAATGGGTTCAAATGGGACATAGAGTTGCAGCGATGTTAATTTTCGCTTGGATACTATACGCGATGATTCTCGCTATTCGCCATTACAAGCAGCAGCCTGTCGTATACTGGGGATGGATCATTTCATTTATCCTTGTTACACTTCAAGCTATCGTAGGAATTTTAGTCGTATTTACAAATGCTAATTTAGTAATGGCATTATTACATTCACTATTCATTTCTTGCTTGTTTGCTGTACTATGCTATTTAGTTATGTTAGGTACACGAAGTAAAGTGAATGCAAAAGAAGCTGAATCAACTTCTAAACAAACAAAATAAATTTAAATTAAAATACCTTGCTGAATTGGCAAGGTATTTTTTGCAATAAAGTGAAACTTTAATCAGTGGGGGTCTTCATCCCCCCACTGATTATTAGCCCGCACCAATCAAGCTTTTATGGGCAGTTGATCCCCCATCTAACTTCTTTGTTTTCGCTGAATTTTGAGGCGGGTGTCTTACTGCCCGGCGAATAGCGGGATAAAAAAAAGAGCTGCATTTACACAGCTCTTTTTCTTTTTTAGTGATCTAATTCAATGAGTAAGTCACCCGTCTGAATTGCATCTCCATCGCTAACATATACTTTTTTCACTTTCCCATTGAACGGCGCTTGAACTGTCGTTTCCATTTTCATCGCTTCTGTAATTGCCATAGAATCGCCTTTTTTCACTTCATCGCCTTCTTTAACAACTACTTTAATAACCGTTCCTGGCATTGTTGCACTAATGTGGTTTGGGTTTTCACGGTTTCCTTTCACACGTTGTGCCACTGTTGCTTTCACACTTTCGTCTTTCACAACTATCTCACGTGGTTGACCGTTAAACTCCAAGTAAAGAACACGATTTCCATCTGGCTGAGGCTCTCCGATTGATACTAGTTTAACCATCAATGTTTTACCTTGTTCGATTTCCACATTGATTTCTTCACCAAGTCTCATACCATAGAAGAATGTCGGTGTATCAAGCACAGATACACTTCCATAAAGCTCAGCAACTTTTTCGTAATCCATAAATACTTTTGGATATAATGCATATGCAACTACATCAAAAATCGTCACTTCGCGTCCAAGCTTATGGAATAGCTCTTCTTTTAACGCATCGAAATCTACTGGCTCTAATAATTCACCCGGTCTTACTGTTAATGGCTCTTTCCCTTTTAAAATAATTTCTTGCAACTTTTTCGGGAAACCACCATATGGCTGTCCTAAATCTCCTGAGAACATTTCAACAACAGATCCTGGGAAGTCCATAGAATGCCCACGCTCTAAAACATCTTGTTCTGTTAAGTGATTTTGAACCATAAATAATGCCATATCACCGACAACTTTAGATGATGGCGTTACTTTAACAATATCGCCAAACATGTCATTCACACGGCGGTACATTACTTTCACTTCATCGAAGCGATCTCCTAAACCAACCGCTTTCGCTTGTTGTTGTAGATTACTATACTGTCCGCCTGGCATTTCGTGCATATATACCTCTGTATGAGGTGCATTCATACCACTTTCAAACGGTGCGTAGTATTTACGCACATCTTCCCAATAATGAGATAGTTTTTCTAATGAATCTATATTAACGTCTGGCTGTCTTTCGTTTCCACCTAATGCATAGTATAGCGTGTTCGCACTTGGTTGTGACGTTTGACCAGCCATAGAACTTACTGCTACATCGACAATGTCAACACCTGCTTCAATTGCCTTTGTATACGTTAATATACCATTTCCACTCGTATCGTGTGTATGCAAGTGAATCGGAATCGATACCGTCTCTTTTAATGCAGAAACTAAATCATATGCCGCATTAGGTTTTAATAAGCCTGCCATATCTTTAATTCCTAATATATGTGCTCCTGATGCTTCTAACTCTTTTGCTAAGTTTTTATAGTAATTTAAATCATATTTACTACGTAACGGATCATGAATATCTCCTGTGTAGCACATTGTTGCTTCTGCAATTTTACCAGTATCTCGTACAGCATCAATCGCAACTCTCATACCTTCTACCCAGTTTAAGCTATCAAAAATACGGAACACATCAATTCCAGCTTGAGCAGAACATTCCACAAATTTTTGAATTAAATTATCCGGATAGTTTTTGTAACCAACTGCGTTTGAAGAACGAAGTAACATTTGGAATAAAACGTTTGGCATTTTTTCACGAAGATCTAGTAATCGTTCCCATGGATCTTCCTTTAAGAAACGATATGCAACATCAAACGTTGCACCACCCCACATTTCCGCTGAGAATAGGTTCGGTAACATTCTCGCTGTCGGCTCTGCAATTTGATGTAAATCTTTTGTACGAATACGCGTCGCCAGTAATGACTGATGCGCATCACGGAATGTTGTATCCGTTAAAAGTACACGCTTTTGATCTTGTACCCATTTTACTAATCCGTCCGCTCCACGCTCATCCAAAATTTGTTTCGTTCCATTTTGAACCGGCTCTGAGTGTAATACATTCGGTATACGAGCATCCGGGAAAATTGGTTTCTCTTTTTTCCCTACTCCTGGGAAGCCATTTACTGTTACTGACCCAATGTAATTTAACATTTTTGTTCCGCGGTCTTTACGTTTCGGGAACAGGAATAGTTCAGGTGACGCATCAATAAATGAAGTGTCATATTCTCCTGATAAGAAGTTTTTATGTTTTACTACATTCTCTAGGAATGGAATATTTGTTTTAATACCACGAATACGGAATTCTTTTAAGTTACGTTCCATTTTCGCAGCAGCTTGTTCAAAAGTAAGTGCCCATGTTGTAACTTTTACGAGTAAAGAATCATAGTACGGTGTAATAACAGCACCTTGGAAACTATTACCTGTATCAAGACGAACACCGAAACCACCGCCTGATCGGTATGCCATAATTTTCCCTGTATCCGGCATGAAATTATTTAGTGGGTCCTCAGTCGTTACACGAGATTGGATCGCAAATCCATGAACAACTACTTCCTCTTGCTTCGGAACACCTACCATTTTACTATGTAATGCATGTCCATCAGCTATTAAAATTTGCGATTGAACGATATCTACCCCTGTGATCATTTCTGTAATTGTATGTTCAACTTGAACACGCGGATTTACTTCAATAAAGTAAAACTCATCACCTTTTACAAGAAATTCTACTGTTCCTGCGTTTAAATAATTTACATTTTTCGTTAATTTCACAGCAGCATCACAAATACGCTGACGCAAATCATCTGAAAGCGACACACTAGGTGCGATTTCTACCACTTTTTGGTGACGACGTTGTACAGAACAGTCACGCTCGTATAAATGAACAACATTGCCCTCTTCATCTGCTAAAATTTGAACTTCTATATGTTTAGGTTTTTCAACGAATTTTTCAACGTATACTTCATCATTACCAAAGGCTGCTTTCGCTTCTGACTTCGCTCGATTATACGATTCTCTTAATTCTTCACTACTACGTACAATACGCATACCACGACCACCACCGCCAAGGGAAGCTTTAATAATAATCGGGTAATCATACTTTTCAGCAAATTCTCCAACTTCTTCTACTGAATTTACCGGCCCATCACTACCAGGAATAACTGGAATTTGTGCTAGCTGCGCTTGTGTTCTTGCTTTCACTTTATCTCCAAACATATCTAAATGCTTACTCTTTGGACCAATAAAGATAATCCCTTCTTCTTCACAACGTTTTGCGAATTGAATATTTTCTGACAAGAAACCATATCCAGGGTGGATTGCATCTACATGATTACTTTTCGCAATCTCAATAATGCCCTCAATATCTAGATAAGCATCAATTGGCTTTTTCCCTTCCCCAACTAAATAGGACTCATCGGCTTTATAACGATGATAAGAACCACTATCCTCTTTAGAATAGATTGCAACTGTTTTTAATCCAAGTTCCGAACAAGCTCGAAACACACGAATTGCAATCTCTCCACGGTTAGCTACCAATACTTTTTGAATACGTTGCAGCTTTGTCATGATTTTCCCCCTCTACTTTCCTACCACTCTAGAGATAAAATATATACACACCTTAAAAAGCGTGAAGTTCTTCACTTTCCACATTATATTATACTTAGAAAGCTTCACTTTATTTTTATCCATCATACCTTATTTTTTAACAAATGATAAGTTTTCTGTGCAATTTGTTTCACAAAAATAGTATAGCATACCTCTTCCTTTTCTAACAACTTAATTGTATATCACATTTGAGTTAATGTGATATATCTTTTAACTGAAAGAGAAATTAATACATCCTATTTAAAACAACTAAAAAATAAAAAAACACATCATGCTCTAAAGCATAATGTGTTTTTATTTTACAACTACAAGATGTGGTCCATTTTGTTCTCTTTCTTTCATTAGACCATTCTGTTGTTTCTCTTGTCGTTTCACGTGACTAGCAATATTGAGTAGTATTCCCATTGCAAGTAGATTAGCTAATAAAGAACTTCCGCCGTAACTAACAAACGGTAATGGTACCCCTGTTAGCGGTATTACTCCAGACATACCACCGACATTGATAAACGTTTGAACTCCAAACAAGCTTGCAATTCCGATAGCTATTAAACTTCCAAATGGATCTGTACACTTTTGTGCAACTCTAAATGACCGAATAATAATAAGTAATAAACAGATTAAAATGATAGCTACACCTATAAAACCAAGTTCTTCAGATATAATTGCCATTATAAAATCCGTTTGCGGTTCTGGTAAATAACCATATTTTTGTACACTATTCCCTAAACCTCTACCATTAAGCCCTCCAGAAGCAATTCCAATAAATGAATTCACTAATTGAAATCCATCCTTTTGAGGATCATTAAACGGATCAAGGAAAACAGAAAAACGTGCCTTTTGATATGGATTTAATGCATAATTACCAAGAAGATATAGTGCCGGAATCCATACTATAGAAGTTAAACCAATTCGTTTAATCCATAAGTTAACCTGTACTCCCGAACAAAGAAACATAATTCCTACTGTTCCTGCAATTAACAAATCAGTACCTAAATCATTTTGCTTTAATATTAAAAACATGATTATACCAACACCAATAAGTACTGGACCTGACCCTTTAAAAACAGGTGTATTCGTTTCTTGTCTTTTCGCAAAAAAATGAGCTAAGACGAGGATAACCGTTATCTTTACAAATTCCGCAGGCTGTATTCCAAATATCCATCCGTTTGCACCATTTACTGACTTAGTGAAAAAGGCAGCTGCAGCTAATAAGGCAACACTAGCACCGTAACTCCCCAACAAAAAAATTCGTTTTCTCCAAACTTTATATGGGATAGTAGCAATAATTATTAATACTATTGTCCCAACAACTAAAGTAATTAATTGTCTTTTAAAAAAGAAATTTGCTGGTTTATCAAATCGTGAAATCGCGACAATGGAACTAGAACTATATACCATTATAACTCCCAACACACATAAGATAACAAGAGGAAGTAATAATGAATAATCCATTGATTTCCATACTCTTTTCATTTCATTTCCTCTTTCTGTTTCAATTTAATTATTGTTGTATTCCATATGTACATTGATTCTTCCTGCTTTATTATACAAATAAAAAGCCCAAACTATTTCAGTTTGAGCCCCCCTATTTGAACCCGTTATTGTTGTTTGTTCGTAAATGCTTCATGAAGTGCAGATAACTCACGTTCAAGCTCTCCTAACATTGCTTTCCCTTGTTCTTCTGCAATAAGACCAAGGCGAACTGCAAAATCGACCTCGCGGGATAGTCCAAACATTTGTGTGTCTAACACTTCTTCATATAATGGACATTGCGGCATTGTAAGATTGTCCATTTGCACCTTAATAAGTCTTAAAATCTTCTCCGCATCCGCTTGTAGAAGGGCTAGTGCCTTTTCCTGATGATTTGATACTGTCTCAGACGCCAAATTGATTCCCTCCGTTTCCGTCCTACTCTCTCCTATCTATTAATATTAGCGATAGTTTTAGTAAATTGCAATAGAAACATTTTTTGTGACAACCGTGTCTAATGCTATTATACTGAAAAGTGGGAGTATAACACAAATGGGGGAACAACAATGAGCGAAATTTTATTTATCAATGGAAAAGTTCGTTTTCCAATCACTATCGATCCAACTGTTTGGATCTTTGATGATCGAAAAGTAGATTTGACAACTTACTTTGATGAAACAAGAGAAAACACTTCAGAACTAGAAGCTTATTTAAAAAACACTTCAGAGCATTGGGATCGCGAAATCCGTGATGGTGCTGCGTTTCCACCGATACAACAAAGTGTAAAGAAATATAAAAAAGAACAACTAATTACTGGAACGTTCGGTATACCATTTCATCCATTTCTTGCTAACGCCGAAATTTCAGAGGACGCTACGCAAGTCGAAATTGAAACAGTAGATCAAACAATAATACTTCCATTAGAAACTGTAGAAAATGCTATTCTTGGTTTTTCAAAAGAAGGAAAGCCATTAAAAGAGGATGGACCTGTTCATCTATATTACAATGATGGATCTAATAGACAAAATCCAATCCGTAACATCCGTAAATTTACAATTATTTAAAGTGTATACTTGGAAGAAAAAGGAGTGAGCCTCAGCTCACTCCTTTTATAATAAATCCGCTGCAAGTTGAGCTAAATTAGACCGCTCCCCTTTAACAAACTTTACATGACCACTAATACGTTGCTCTTTAAACTTCTCTACAACATATGTTAAACCATTATTATATTCATCCAAATACGGGTGATCAATTTGCTGAGGATCCCCCATTAATACAATTTTACTTTTTTCTCCTACCCTTGTTAATATCGTTTTCACTTCATGCTTCGTTAAATTTTGTGCTTCATCAATTATAATGAACTGATCTGGAATACTTCTCCCACGTATATAGGTAAGGGCCTCTACTTCAATCGAACCCATTCCAGCTAAAATAGCATCTAACTCTCCTGGCTTTTTCGTATTAAATAAGTACTCTAGATTATCAAAAATCGGTTGCATCCATGGTCTTAACTTTTCTTCTTTTTCTCCTGGTAAATAACCGATATCTTTTCCGACTGGAACAATTGGCCTTGCAACGAGTAGTTTTTTATATAGTCCTAAATCTTCCGTTTGCATGAGTCCTGAAGCCAACGCGAGTAATGTTTTTCCTGTACCAGCTTTCCCCGTTAACGTTACTAGCGGAATATCTTCACGAAGCAACAATTCTAACCCCATAATTTGCTGCACATTTCGTGGTCGTATCCCCCATACTTGTTCATTGTGAAAAATAAGTTTCTTTACCTTCTTACCTAAATGATCCACAATGCCAAGTGCTGAACTAGATCCCCCTAATGCATCTTTCATTACTACAAACTGATTTGGATAAAAAGGGTGATTTGCAATTTCGGATAAAGGCAATTCACCTTTTTCATAAAAATAATCTAATTGCTCTTTTGATATATACCCTTCTAAAAATCCTGAATATATATTATCTACTTCAATTACACGATCACTTAAATAATCTTCCGCCTTCAAACCAATTGCATCAGCTTTTACCCTTACGAGCACGTCTTTACTTACTAAAATAACAGACTTCCCGTCCTCTTTTTCTTGTTCTTCTAAAGATAGATTTTTTGCTACAGCTAAAATTCGATTATCATTTGTTTTTTCTACAAAAATATCTTGTAGTTGAACAAATGAACGATGATTTAATTCAATACGAAATGTACCGCCGTTTTCTAACGGAATACTTTCATGCAGCTTTCCTATTTCACGAAATTTGTCTATTAACTTAGATACATAACGAGCGTTTCGTCCTACTTCATCCATATAACGTTTTTTCGAATCAACCTCTTCTAATACAACTGCTGGAATCACTACTTCATTTGTTTCAAATGAAAAAATAGATAAAGGATCCTGCAAAAGTACATTCGTATCTAACACATAAATTTTATCCAACCTGTTACCCCCTGACTCCACTTTTAAATTTGTAGAACAAGGGTTTCATCCATAAAATATGGACGAACCATTGTTATAATTATATGTACCGTATAAACGAGGTAGAATCGAAATTCATAACCATGAAACCTTTTATTTATTTTTTATTCATTTCTATTCAATATATTACTTTTAATTATAATTATTAACATAAAATCACAATAACTGATTACAAAAGTTAATAACTTATTTTCTTATTTATCACATTTATAATTCTTTTATTCCTACTAACACTTGGTTATCCAGCTTTTTCGCTGCGCGAATATCATATGTTTTTTCATAGGTTGGCTCAGTTGCAAGCTTCGCTCCATAAAACATAACATCACGTACTTCTTGTACATTTACTTCTATTACAGTTAATTTTAGAGGAATGCCTTCCATTCTATCAGTCAAAATTTCACCTGCACCACTTATGGAAAATACGGATTCATTCGCCATTATAGTCAATACTAGCCCAGTACTATGCCGTATATTTTCCACAATACGTGAACGTTGATCTACTGCAAATCGAATACTAGTTTTACTCACTGCATACACCCAAGAAATAGCACTTACGTTAGGAACTTGTTTTTCGAAGTCTGTTGTTGCTACCATAACAATACATTCTTTACGTAACGTTTGTACTAAATCATCTGTTAATGTAGGATCTACTACATTCGCCATATTTCCACCTCCAAATATACTTACTATATCCTTATCATAACTTATTTTTCGAATTGCGAAAATATTATTTTTTCCCGCTATTATTCAAAAATATTACACTTCCATGATATACTTATACTGATAGAATTCGTATTGAGGTGACGAAATGAGAGTCAAGTGTATGATTTGTGATAAAAAAGATATGTTAGATGATGAAAATCCTACGGCAAAAAAACTACGTAACCGCCCTATTCATACATATATGTGCATGGAATGTTCGGAACGAATTGCAGAACGTACGATGGAACGTCATGCAAGTGGTAATTTCCGATTATACCGTGATAAAAAAGTCGAAGACGATTGGTAAAATGTAAATAAGTCCTTAATCATATAGATAAGGACTTATTTATATTTTTCAGGTTCACGATTCATTTGATCCACAAAACAATCAATAGCTTCTAACGGAAACCTTGCAGATTTTCTTTCTCCATTCATTTCATATGTAATCAAATACATTTCTTCATTCTTTTTAACTTCCACATTCTTTAATTTATGTTCTTCATATATCATATTTTCAAATAACAAATACGTTTCTTGTGCAGCACGATCATCTGGACGTGCTTCGGCAACTGTTTTAATTGTTAACCAATTATATAACGCATCTTGTACTGAACGCATAAAAATTTGCCCCCTCACCCTGCTTTTTGTTGTCTCGCTTGACGTAAACGCAACCTATAAATCCCAAGTACAATTGCCGCTACAACAAGGCCCTCTCCAACAGGTAAAAAAACTGCAAAGAAAGTTAAAACTGTACATCCAATCGCTAACGATATATATATCACTATATTTTTTATTATTGATAGTTTTCTTGCAAAACCTAAATTATACACAAGTGCACTTAATATAATAATGATGCCATACAGCAACCACATCCCTAGTTCCGGATTTTCATCAACTTTACATAATTTCGCAAAAAACGACATTCTTTCTAACATCATTCATCCCCCTTTCTCACAAGAAACAAATTTTATTTATGTACTTAATACAAGAGTAACCCGCAAAAAAAATACTGTCCACAAAAAAGAGTAAATATTCCAAAAATAAATACAATAAAAAACAGCCACCCCTCAAAGGTAGCTGTTCTATTATTTTACGCTTCTACAGATTTCTTTTTCTTAGCAGCTCTTTCGCGCTCGCTCTTATCAAGAATCTTTTTACGTAGACGAATTGATTCTGGAGTTACTTCACAGAACTCGTCATCGTTTAAGTACTCTAATGACTCTTCTAAAGTCATTAAGCGTGGTTTTTTCATTGTTGAAGTTTGATCTTTCGTCGCAGAACGAATATTAGTTTGTTGTTTCATTTTTACAACGTTAACTGTTAAGTCATTCTCACGAGTATGTTCTCCAACAATCATACCAGCATATACTTCTGTACCTGGTTCAACGAAGATTACACCACGGTCTTCAACTTGCATAATACCGTATTGTGATGCTTTTCCTGTTTCAAGTGAAACTAGAACACCTTGGCGACGTCCACCAACTTGTCCAGCGTGTACTGGTTGGTAGCAATCGAATGTATGGTTTAAAATACCGTAACCACGAGTTAATGTTAAGAATTCTGTTGTGTAACCAATTAAACCACGTGCTGGAACCATGAAAGTAAGGCGAACTTGACCGTTTCCGTTATTCACCATATCTAACATTTCACCTTTACGTGCACCCATAGATTCCATAATAGAACCAGTGTATTCTTCAGGTACATCGATTTGCACGCGCTCTACAGGCTCACATCTTACGCCATCAACTTCTTTAATAATTACTTCAGGCTTAGATACTTGTAGTTCATAACCTTCACGACGCATGTTTTCAATTAGGATAGATAAATGTAATTCCCCGCGTCCAGATACGATCCACGCATCAGGAGAATCTGTATTATCTACACGTAAACTTACATCTGTTTCTAATTGTGAACGAAGACGCTCTTCAATTTTACGAGATGTAATGAATTTACCTTCACGACCTGCAAATGGGCTGTTATTTACAAGGAATGTCATTTGTAGTGTTGGCTCATCAATACGTAATAATGGTAAAGCCTCTTCATGCTCAACCGGACATACCGTTTCACCTACGTTAATGTCTTCCATACCCGAAACAGCTACTAAATCTCCAGCTTTTGCTTCTTCAATTTCTTGACGTTTTAATCCAATGTAACCAAATAATTTCGTTACACGGAATTGTTTTACAGTTCCATCAACTTTCATTAATGCAACTTGTTGTCCTACTTTCATTGTACCACGGAATACGCGTCCAACCCCGATACGACCAACATAGTCATTGTAATCAAGAAGTGCTACTTGGAATTGAAGTGGCTCTTCGCTGTTATCAACTGGTGCTGGAATATGTTCAATAATTGTGTCAAACAATGATTTCATATTCTCTTCTTGATTTGCTGGATTTGAATCTAAGCTTGCTGTTCCGTTCATTGCTGATGCAAATACAACTGGGAACTCTAATTGATCTTCGTTTGCACCAAGTTCGATGAATAAGTCAACTACTTCATCAACTACTTCATCAGGGCGAGCGAAGTCACGGTCAATTTTGTTTACAACAACGATTGGAGTTAAGTTTTGCTCAAGAGCTTTCTTTAAAACAAATCGTGTTTGTGGCATACAACCTTCATATGCATCAACAACAAGTAGAACACCATCAACCATTTTCATGATACGTTCTACTTCTCCACCGAAGTCAGCGTGACCAGGTGTATCTAAAATGTTAATTCTTTTATCTTCATAGTGAATCGCAGTATTCTTCGCTAAAATTGTAATACCACGTTCTCTTTCTAGATCGTTTGAGTCCATTGCGCGTTCTTCAATATGTTCATTCGCACGGAACGTCCCCGCTTGACGTAATAACTGGTCAACAAGTGTTGTTTTACCATGGTCAACGTGGGCAATAATTGCTATATTTCGTAAATCTTGTCGTTTTTTCAACATGTCCAACTCCTAATGTCTTTTTAATCCTTCTCTATTATAAGAGCGAAGGGGATACAATGGCAATCAAAATAAAATCAAGAATGAAAATATAGTTGTATTCTTACTTTTGTGAAAGTAAAATGAGATTGGAGGGTGAAGAAATGGAACACATTCAATATCGCTTTTTATTAACTGCAATTATCGGTGTTATTTTCTTAATCGGTATCGGCATTATGGTTGCTGAAAATAGTCCCATCGGTATTATTATTTGCATTATCGGCACATTTGTTACAGTTGGATACGGTTTTGTAACAAAAAGAAAAATGCGTAAATCGAAATAACGTCAAAAAGTAAGAAGCGCTTATACAGCCTCTTACTTTTTTTGTTACTCCGCTATAAATCGTAACAACTCTTCATACACTCCTGGTTTTGCAACTAATACGCTGCTCTTCTCTACGATAGAAAGCGGGGATCCAGAAAAAGTTGTCACCTTGCCTCCAACTTCCTCTACAATTATCTGTCCCCCACCAAAATCCCATGGTGATAATCTCGGCGTTACATATGCATCTATTCTTCCTGTTGCAACGTATACCATCTCTAACGCTGCACAGCCATATGATCTCGTGCCTCTTGCTTTCTTAACCAGTGCCATCATACTTTCCTTATTAAGCATTGGATTGTCGGTAAGCCATATCGCATTTAAAGCTACAATACCTTGCTCTACAGTTCCTTTTTCCAATAAAGGTATTGGTACTTCATTACAAAATGCTCCAGCTCCCTTTACCGCATGGTATAATTCATCATGAACTGGATCATAAATGAGTCCAACCTTTCCGATACCGTTCTCATAAATTCCAATTGAAATTGCGAAATTTCTTTTTTGATGAACAAAGTTCATCGTGCCATCAATTGGATCAATTAACCAAACAACCCCATCAGAAGAAGTTACCTCATCTCCATAACCTTCTTCTCCTAAAATATTATGGTTCGGGAATGTTTCTTTAATTTTCCCAATTAAAAACTGTTCTATTTCTCGGTCCATATTTGTTACTAAATCAGCTGCATTGGATTTCGTTTCTATAATAAGTGCTTTTTCCATTGATGCCATTAAAAACTCTCCTGCATCTCGAATCCACTGTTTGGCGTGTGCATCGATGTCTTTCCATACTTCTTGCATGTTTAAACACTCCGATCTATACTGTTCACAGAAAAAACGAACCCTTTATAAGGTTCGCACCAACTAATTTTTTATACATATACTATTATTACGCTTCTAAACGAATCATTTCAAGTCTTAACACTTCTAACTTTTGTACACACTCTTCTTTTTTCAGTTTATCATTTTCCATCATCGCATCATATAAAGTTGCTAATTCATAATCTAGCTCCAAACGTAGCACCGGTATTCTCTTTTCAGCATCTGTTCTCTTTAACGCATTAATCACCTGTCTCATATTATTTGCCTCCTCCCAATATTCGTCTGCCCTCGGACTAGAATTGATTCAATTTTCTGATTTTTTGTTTTATACTATACTATGTTGGATAAATCATCTATGCAACAAAATTATATTTTTTTATTTAAATTTTTTTGTGCTGTTTTTTTTATGAATAGTACAAGCTATGCTAAAATAAAAGCAAAATAGGAGTTGGAGGAACAATCATGACACTACAAACATTCAAGTCAACTGATTTTGAGGTCTTTACAGTTGATGGTCTCGAAGAACGAATGAGTGCAATTAAAACGAACATTCATCCTAAGCTTGAAGCTTTAGGGGAACAGTTTGCAACGTATTTATCCAAACAAACTGATGAGAACTTTTTTTATCATGTAGCAAAACATGCACGCCGCAAAGTCAATCCACCAAACGATACTTGGGTTGCTTTTTCAACAAATAAACGCGGTTATAAAATGCTGCCACATTTCCAAATTGGATTATGGGGTACTCATGCCTTCATATACTTTGGTTTAATCTATGAGTGTCCACAAAAAGTGGAGACGGCTCACGCCTTCTTAGAACATTTAAATGATTTAAAAACAAATATTCCAAATGACTTCGTTTGGTCCATTGACCATACTAAACCAAGTGTAAAATTACATAAAACACTTGAAACAGAAGACTTACAAAAGATGATTGAACGTCTAGCTACTGTGAAAAAAGCAGAATTATTAGTTGGTATTCATATATCACCAGAGGAGTTTTCAGCAATGACCAACGAACAATTCCTTGCTAAGATTGAATCTACGATGCAATCACTCCTTCCTTTATATGCACTTTGTAATCGATAGTAGAAAACGGACAATTTATATTGTCCGTTTTTAGTTGTTATCACATTATATCACTTCAGTTTTCATTTTTCAAAATTTTTTTACATTTTCACAAGCTTTTGTTCTTCAGTTTCTTTCGCCCTTTGAATCGCACGGTATATAGAATATCCACTTACTTCTTGAAACTCTTTATCAATTTTCTTCTCTTCTGCTTTAGATGGAACAATCTCTTTAAAACGACGATATAATCCCATTAATTCTTCTCTTATAATTCCTTTTTCATATGCTTTCTCAATTGCTTCATAAAACTTCACAATTACAACCATTTCCTCATTTGACCAATTATAATCTAACGGATATTGATATTCCATTTCGCACCTCATTTATCATTTCTTCTTATTTCAATATGCTATCTTAAAGGGATTTTTTTCTTCTTCACTATAGCCACTTTGCATTATACACTATTTATTCATTGTGATGGAATTGTCTTCCTCTATAAGTTAATTGGAAATAACTATTTAACATACTCACTGTAAAAATATTTTTTTCTATACATCTATAATTATTGGTGATATAATGCTTTTGTTTTATAGAAAATAAAGTGAACCTACCATCTCAAAAATGCTTTTGTGATTGGCAGAAAAACAAGTCTCATTCTAAAAAGCACTTAACTTTTTTAGAACAAGATTATATAAAACAAACTCTAATAAATATTATGAAAAAGAAGGGGTGTATAGATTGTCCCAATACGAAACACCATTGTTTACCGCTTTAGTTGAGCACAGTAAGCGAAATCCAATTCAATTCCATATTCCTGGTCACAAAAAAGGACAGGGCATGGATCCTACATTTCGCGAATTTATTGGGCATAATGCATTAGCAATTGATTTAATTAATATTGCGCCGCTCGATGATTTACATCATCCAAAAGGTATGATTAAAGAAGCACAAGATTTAGCAGCCGCTGCATTTGGTGCAGATCATACTTTCTTTTCTATTCAAGGTACAAGTGGTGCAATAATGACAATGGTGATGAGCGTGTGCGGTCCTGGTGACAAAATCCTAGTGCCACGAAACGTGCATAAATCAGTAATGTCAGCTATTATTTTCTCAGGTGCAAAACCGATTTTCATGCATCCTGAAATCGATCCAAAACTTGGTATTTCACACGGAATCACAATTCAATCTGTCAAAAAGGCACTTGAAGAGCATTCAGATGCGAAAGGCTTACTTGTTATTAATCCAACATACTTTGGCTTTGCTGCGGACTTAGAACAGATTGTCCAATTAGCCCATTCTTATGATATCCCTGTACTAGTTGATGAGGCTCATGGTGTTCATATTCATTTTCACGATGAATTGCCGATGTCAGCGATGCAAGCCGGTGCAGATATGGCAGCAACAAGTGTTCACAAATTAGGAGGATCTTTAACGCAAAGTTCTATTCTTAACGTGAAGGAAGGCCTTGTGAACGTTAAACATGTTCAATCTATTATTAGCATGCTTACGACTACATCAACTTCTTACATCTTGTTAGCATCCCTAGATGTTGCTAGAAAACGTCTTGCTACAGAAGGAACAGCACTCATAGAACAAACAATTCAATTAGCGGAACAAGTTCGTGATGCTATTAATGCTGTTGAGGATCTTTACTGTCCTGGGAAAGAAATGCTAGGTACAGATGCTACTTTTAACTACGATCCTACAAAGATAATTGTATCTGTAAAAGATTTAGGTATTACAGGCCATCAGGCTGAAGTATGGCTTAGAGAGCAATATAACATTGAAGTAGAACTCTCGGATTTATACAACATACTATGTCTTGTCACTTTTGGGGATACAGAAAGTGAGACAAATACACTTATTGCAGCATTACAAGATTTAGCAGCAACATTTAGAAATAAAGCCGATAAAGGTGTTCAAATACAAGTAGAAATTCCAGAAATACCAGTGCTAGCACTTTCTCCTCGAGATGCTTTTTATTCGGAAACAGAAGTCATTCCGTTTGAAAATGCAGCAGGTCGTATTATAGCTGATTTCGTTATGGTTTATCCGCCAGGGATTCCAATCTTTACTCCGGGGGAAATTATTACACAAGATAACTTAGAGTATATTCGTAAAAACTTAGAAGCGGGTTTACCTGTACAAGGTCCTGAAGATATGACATTACAAACATTACGTGTGATTAAAGAGTACAAGCCTATCAGTTGATAGGCTTTTCTTTCACCTTTTTTCTCTTTTCCCATACGATATTAAGTAATGTAACGTATAGGTGGGGATACTATTATGATTGTAATAGGCCGTTCTATTGTACATCCTTATATCACAAATGAATATGAGCCATTTGCAGCTGAGAAACAACAAATTTTATCGATAATGGCAGGAAATCAAGAAATTTATTCCTTCCGAACATCTGATGAACTCAGCTTTGATCTAAATTTGCGAGTGAATATTATTACTTCTGCATTAGAACTTTTTCAAAGTGGATTTCAGTTTCGCACATTTCAACAATCCTTTTGCAACCCCCAGTATTGGAAAAGAACACCACTTGGAGGATTCGAGCTACTACCAAACATACCCCCTTCCATTGCCATACAAGATATTTTCAAAAACGGAAAACTATATGGAACTGAATGCGCCACCGCTATGATCATTATTTTTTACAAAGCTTTACTATCATTATATGAGGAAGAAACTTTCAACCGTCTCTTTGCAAACCTTTTACTTTATACGTGGGACTACGATCAAGATTTAAAGCTCATAACAAAAACGGGTGGCGATCTTGTTCCAGGTGATCTCGTTTATTTTAAAAATCCACAAGTGAATCCAGCTACGATCGAGTGGCAAGGAGAAAATACAATCTATCTAGGAAATTTCTTTTTTTACGGACATGGCGTAGGTGTAAAAACAAAAGAGGAAATTATATACTCATTAAATGAACGACGAGTCCCTTACGCTTTTATTTCAGCTTTCTTGACCGATACTATTACCCGTATTGATAGCCGTCTCATGAGCCACTACGCCTCTCCTAGCACTCCACAGACATCGATAGGATTTATTCCGATTAGAGATGATGCAATCGTTGCAACAGTTGGCCATACAACTACAATTTATTAAAAAAAGCGCCTACATATGTAGGCGCTTCTTCTTATTTAAGCTTTTGTATGTTCTTTATGGTCACATTCGCAATGAGATCCACATTTTCCGTATAGTACTGTTGATTTTTCATCTTCAAAATGTCCGATTGTTCCTTCACATACTTGGCATACGATTGTTCCCACTTTTCATTTCCCCCTGAGTTTTAATAATAATCTACTTATTTATAATTAAGCTTTCGCCTTGTCTCTATTAGCACAGTCACAATTTGTACCACATTTTCCGTAAAGCACTGTCGTTTTTTCATCTTCAAAATGTCCGATTGTTCCTTCACATACTTGGCATACGATTGTTCCCATTTTTCATTTCCCCCTAAGTTTATGGTCCTAAAAACTTTTAGCTGTCCATTTCCTATCAATTATTGGGCTTTTGTATGCTCTGTGTGATCACATCCGCAAGATCCACATTTCCCGTAAAGTACCGTTACTTTCTCATCCTCGAAGTGTGCAATTGTACCTTCACAATCTTGACATACGATCGTTCCCATTTTTCATTTCCCCCTAAGTTTATAATCCCAAAAACTTTTGTAACCGCTTAACTTTCTGTCTTTATTTTAATATGTTATACTTTTTACGTCAATAGGTTTTTAGTATAACACATTAAATATTTTTAATTTAAATTAGTATGCGATATTCGAACAAAAAAACAGCCATATTTATACGTACGACTGTTTTACATTAATTATTCTTCATATTCCGCATGCAAAGAAGTAGATGGGACTAAAAATTTAAAAAACTGAGCTAACTCTGCTGCTTCCTCTTCTGACCCTAATTTAAAAACTTCCTGTATATGTTGCACATTCTCTACATCATCTCTTCCAAGTAAAGTAGACCTTCCTGTTTGCATACAAACAATGAGCAGCTTTCCAAAAAACATATTTGTATAAATAACACCAAAATCATAACGAGTATCATGTGTCATAAACCCCAAAAATCGTACCTTCACACTTTCATGCTCATCATACAATTTTTCAAACATCGGTTTCCACCTTTCTACATCACCTTTCATTAGTATATTAAACAAAAAAAGGAATACTCCTTTTAATTGTCAAAAAATTCAGTAGGATGTAGAATGATAGTATTCTACTAAGTTAGGAGGAACTTATATGCAACATGCCTTTATTACGCTTGTACCTAAATCCAATCAACAAACTGTTTCAACAGATGATATAAAACAACTTTTTCAGTACTATAAAACAGTTACTTCCAAAACTGGTGTTCAAATTAATTACGCTTATACAAATACCGCTTTTCCTTATGAAATTTTAGATACATCAGCAACAACATTAAAACTACAAGCTACTCACGATCGATATGACTCCATATATGTTGGTGTTGGTATAGAAAAGGAACAATATTTTATTCAGATTTCTTTACCACCTAATGCAACATTCGGTGATAAAGGAAAAGCAAATGAATTTTGCCGTTTTCTAGCGAAGAAATTAGAAGGAGAATTACAATTATTTAATGGAAGAACAATGTATTTCTATAAACGTTAATTTAAAAACAAAAATAAATGATTAGAAAGATCATACTATTTGTGCAAGTAAGAAGCATCGCTTTTCTCCTTGCACTTAGTATGACATACGCTATTACATACGCTAAGTACAAAAATATAAGAAAAAGAAAAATTTTATAATGAAGTTTATCACGACTTGACAATAATAACACTACTGAAAATCCACTCCATAAAACTAGATGAAAAAATGAAGCTAGTGTAATTTTCATAGCGTTACCTCCTTTTTCTTCCTATTATATGCTTCAGCTCTTCCCTCTTAACATTTTGAAGGTAGAATTTTCCAAATCCCACCTAATTCATCGTTGTATTTTTCTTTTTCAAATTCTCCAACTATTCTAATGCGAATATTCCTCGTTTTTAACAATACATTCTCTCATATCTCCTATAAGATAGATTATTCATTCATCGCATGGCATACTCCTTAAAGAGAAAAGATAGAAAGGATTTAATGATACATGTTATTTAGCAATTTGTTTTTCTTATGCCTTTTTTTACCTGCAATTCTTTTCGTGTACTACTCAGTACGGAAAGAATTACAAAACATAGTTCTTCTATTATTTAGTTTATTATTTTATGCTTGGGGAGAACCAATATATGTCTTCCTAATGCTTTTTTCTATTTTCATCAACTATTGGTTCGAAATATGGCTTAATAAAGACCGACTGTCTAGTACAAATAGAACAGTTATTCTGACTATAGCAATCGTTGTCAATACTGCTATACTCGGATATTTTAAATACGCTAATTTCTTAGTAGATAATATAAATGACATTTTTCATACAAACATTGTACTAGAAAAAATCCCCTTACAATTGGGATTTCATTTTTCACTTTCCATGCAATAAGTTATATTATTGACATATATAAGAAAAAAGTAGAAGCTCAGCGAAATCTATTTGACCTTGCACTATACTTTACTATTTTCCCACAATTAGTAGCAGGACCCATTGTTCGATATAATACAATCGCTTTTCAATTACATGTTAGAACAGTTACTGCTGATAAGTTTTCAGAAGGAATTCGTCATTTTATCATTGGATTAGGAAAGAAGGTTTTAATTGCGAATCAATTAGGAGCTATTGCCGATGAAATATTTGCGATGGATCCAGCAACAATGAGCGTATCTACCGCTTGGATTGGTGCGATCGCTTACACATTACAAATTTATTTCGATTTTTCAGATTACAGTGATATAGCAATCGGATTAGGAAAAATGTTCGGATTTGATTTCTTAAAAAATTTCAATTACCCATATATTTCAAAATCCATCTCTGAATTTTGGTGTCATTGGCACATTTCACTTCGTTCTTGGTTCCGTGATTATGTTTATATTCCATTAGGTTGGAATCGCGTATCCACTTGGAAAATCTATCGTAATCTCTTCATTGTATGGGCGTTAACCGGATTTTGGCATGGAGCTAGTTGGACATTTATGATTTGGGGTATTTATTACGGATGTTTAATCGCTTTAGAAAAGGCTGGTTTCGAAAAATTATTACAAAAATTATGTTGGCCGATTCAACACGTATACGTTATGTTTTTAGTGATTATTGGTTGGATGTTCTTCCACGCTGATAATTTTAGCTACTGTTCTAAATTTTCACAAGCAATGTTCGGATTAAATAGATCGTTGACTGACATTACGAGTTATTTCTATGTGATGAATTATTGGGGAATCTTTAATACTTGCTATTATTACATCCGCTCCATTTTTCTCTTGGATCAAGAATCAATTAGCAAATAAAAAGGTAGTCATTTTATCTCCACTTTATTACTTGAGTGTCTTAATCATAACTATGATGTATTTAACGAATGCAACTTACAATCCATTTATTTACTTCCGCTTCTAAAGGAGGGCTAACTATGAAAAATTTCACTAAAGGAATTTACTCATGAACAATTAGAAGATCTATACTTTAAGACCGATCATCATTGGAATATGAAAGGTGCATTTTATGCATACGAGCAAACAATGAAGCACATTGCTAATGAATCTAAAACATTTAAAGGTAATGCTGTTAATCGAGATGATTATAAAATAACTATAGAAAAACCGAATGGACACTTTATCGGTAGTTGGAATAAACAACTGTATAATTTAATAGAAACACCTGAAACAATCCCATATGTACAATTAAAGCAAAACCCAAATATGTGGGATAATTACACTGTATATCTCGGTCCAAAATCAGAAGAATCGATGAAAATGCCGATGAAGGAATTCTTTGCAGTGGACAAAAATAAGCTTTCACCAGACTATAGTTCCGTTTACAAAACAGACTATGCACAGATAAATATTTTAAATCCAGATGCAAAAACCAAACTACATGCTGTCATTATTAAAGATTCTTATGCAGATGCAACTTATCCTTTATTTGCACAAGAGTTTGAACAAACAACATTTATTGATCCACGATTTGCGGCAAGCAAAAATGTAAAACAAAAACTCGAAAAACTAAATGCTGATATCGTGTTATTCCTTTATAATGACACTAGTACAAATAAAAAATGTATCAATTTGAAAATAAAGAATAAAAAAAACGTCTTCTAAATTTAGAAGACGTTTTTTTATAATTATTTTACAATGTGAATTGGCATTCCAAGAGCAACTTCAGCTGCTTCCATTGTGATCTCACCTAATGTTGGGTGAGCGTGGATTGTTTGAGCGATATCTTCTGCTGTCATTCCAGCTTCGATAGCTAAACCAATCTCAGAGATAATATCAGAAGCGCCTGCACCTGCAACTTGAGCACCTACAAGAAGACCATCTTCTTTACGTGTTACAAGTTGTAGGAAACCGTCAGTGCTGTTTAATGATAATGCACGACCGTTAGCAGCGAATGGGAACTTAGATACAGCTACTGTCATTCCTGCTTCTTCAGCTTGTTTCTTAGTGTAACCAACAGATGCTAATTCAGGATCAGTGAAGCATACTGCAGGAATTCCGATATAATCGATTGCTGATGCATGGCCACTAATTGCTTCAACAGCTACTTTACCTTCGTAAGAAGCTTTGTGAGCTAATGGTGGTCCAGGAACGATATCACCGATTGCATAGATGTTTGATACGTTTGTACGACATTGCTCATCGATTTCGATGATGCCGCGGTCAGTCATTTTAACTCCAACTTGCTCAAGACCAATTTCTTGAGTGTTTGGACGACGACCTACAGTTACTAATACGTAATCTGCTTCTACAGTTTGGATTTCACCTTTAACTTCAAAGCTAACTTTTACGCCAGTTTCTGTTTCTTCAACGCCTTTAGCCATAGCTTTTGTATGGATATTTACGTTACCTTTCTTTTGAAGAGCACGTTTAACAACAGAGCTCATAGCTTTTTCGAAACCAGCTAAGATTTCGTCGCCAGCTTCTACTACAGTAACTTCTGTACCGAAGTTAGCATATGCAGTTCCTAATTCCATACCGATGTAACCGCCGCCGATTACAACAAGTTTTTTAGGAATTTCAGGTAAGCTTAAAGCACCTGTAGAGTTGATAACACGTTTAGAGTATTTGAATCCTGGAATTTCGATTGGTGTAGAACCAGTTGCAAGAACAGCATTTTTAAACGTATACGTTTGTGCTGCATCTTCAGTCATTACGCGTAATGTGTTAGCATCTACGAAGTAAGCTTCACCGCGAATGATTTCAACTTTGTTACCTTTAAGAAGGCCTTCAACACCGCCAGTTAATTTCTTAACTACGCCGTTTTTCCATTCTTGAACTTTTGTAAAGTCAACTTTTACGTTCTCTGCAGTGATACCCATGTCATCAGAATGCATTGCATTCTCATAACGATGACCTGCATTGATTAACGCTTTTGAAGGAATACATCCAACGTTTAAGCATACGCCACCAAGGTTAGCTTTTTCGATAATTGCTACCTTTTGACCTAATTGTGCTGCACGAATTGCCGCAACGTATCCACCAGGACCTGCACCAACAACGACTGTATCTAATTCAATTGGGAAATCTCCTACTACCATTGTTATTACGCCTCCATTACTAATAATTGTGGGTCATTCAATAGACGTTTAATTTGGTTTAATGCTTTTTGAGCAGTTGCGCCGTCAATTAAACGATGGTCAAAGCTTAGAGATAATGCTAATACTGGAGCTGCAACGATTTCACCGTTTTTCACAACTGGCTTCTCAGCGATACGGCCGATACCAAGGATTGCTACTTCTGGGTGATTGATAACTGGAGTGAACCATTGTCCACCTGCAGAACCAATGTTTGTGATTGTGCAAGAAGCACCTTTCATTTCAGCCGGAGCTAAACGACCATCACGTGCTTTACCAGCAAGATCATTGATCTCGTTAGAAATAGTGAAGATAGACTTGCGATCTGTATCTTTAACAACTGGTACTAATAGACCTTTGTCTGTATCAGCTGCGATACCGATGTTGAAGTAATGTTTATGAACTACTTCTTGAGAAGCATCATCTAAAGAAGTGTTTAACATTGGGTATTCACGTAATGCAGATGTTAAAGCTTTAACAACGTATGGAAGGTAAGTTAATTTAATACCTTTGTCAGCTGCAACAGCTTTGAACTTCTTACGGTGAGCAACAAGTTCTGTTACATCTACTTCATCCATTAATGTTACGTGAGGAGCTGTATGCTTAGAGTTAACCATTGCTTTAGCAATCGCTTTACGGATACCACTCATTTTCTCACGAGTTTCTGGATATTCACCAGCTGGGATTGGTTGTGCTTTTGGTGCTTCTTCTTTCGCTGCTGCTGGAGTAGCTTCTACTGCTGCTGGAGCCTCAGTTGCTGCTACTGCTTGTCCACCATTTGCAAATGCATCGATGTCAGCTTTTACGATACGGCCGTTCTTACCAGAACCAGCTACTTTATGAATGTCTACGCCGTTCTCACGAGCATATTTACGAACAGATGGCATAGCGATTACGCGCTCATTTACTACTTCTGCAGTTGCTGCTGGAGTAGCTTCCGCTGCTGGAGCTTCTACTGCTGCTTCTTCAGCTTTTGGAGCTGCATCATGATCGTCACCTTTAAATTTAAGGTTTTCGTATCCAGGAGCATCAAATTTAATTAATGTATCTCCTACAATTGCAACTGTTCCTTCTTCTACAAGTACTTCAAGTACTTTACCTTTAACAGGAGAAGGGATTTCTACTACTGCTTTATCATTTTGTACTTCAAGAAGTACATCGTCTTCGTTTACTTCATCGCCTGGTTTAATAAACCATTTTACGATTTCACCTTCGTGGATACCTTCACCGATATCTGGTAGTTTAAATTCAAATGCCACGGAATTCAGCCCCCTGATTCATTTCATTATTATGGAATATGTACAAAAGAAACCAGCATGTGCTGATTTCTTTTGCACATGAAAAGCTAAAAATTAGAAGTTCATTACTTTGTTAACAGCTTCAACAATATCTTTATGGTTTGGTAACCATACGCTCTCAGCTTGAGAGAATGGGAATACTGTATCAGCAGCTGCAACACGTACAACTGGAGCTTCTAAGTTTAAGATTGCACGGTCGTTAATTTCCGCTACAACGTTAGCTGCAATACCAGCTTGTTTTTGTGCTTCTTGAACTACAACTACGCGGCCTGTTTTTTCAACAGAAGCGATGATTGTTTCGATATCTAATGGTTGAACTGTACGTAAGTCAACTACCTCTAAAGAGATACCTTCTTTTTCAAGTTCTTCAGCAGCTTTTAATGCAGCATGAACCATAGCACCGTAAGCGATAACAGATACATCTGTACCTTCACGTTTGATATCAGCTTTACCTAAATCAATTGTGTAATCGCCTTCTGGTACATCTTGACGGAATGAACGGTACAATTTCATATGCTCTAAGTAGATAACTGGATCGTTGTCACGAATCGCAGAGATTAAAAGACCTTTTGCATCGTATGGAGTAGATGGAATAACAACTTTTAGACCAGGTTGTTGAGCCACTAATCCTTCTAAGCTATCAGCATGTAGTTCAGGAGTATGAACACCGCCACCGAATGGAGAACGAATTGTTACTGGAGCAGTCCAACGTCCACCAGAACGGTAACGCATACGAGCTAATTGACCAGAAACTGAATCCATTACTTCATAAATGAAACCGAAGAATTGGATTTCTGGAACTGGACGGAAGCCTTCTAATGCAAGTCCAACTGCAAGTCCACCAATACCAGACTCTGCAAGTGGAGTATCCATTACACGATCTTCACCGAATTCAGCTTGTAAACCTTCAGTAGCACGGAATACACCGCCGTTTACACCAACGTCTTCACCAAACACAAGTACGTTAGGGTCATTTTTCATTTCAACGCGTAAAGCATCAGTGATTGCTTGAATCATTGTCATTTGAGCCATGGCTTACTTCGACTCCTTTTCTTTGTAAATTTCATATTGTTCAGCTAAGTTGTAAGGCATTTTTTCGTACATGATTTCCATTAAATCAGTAACTTTTTGTTTTGGAGCTTGGTCAGCCTTAGCAATTGCTTGTTTGATATCTTCTTTTGCTTCTTCGATTACTTTCTCTTCAACTTCTTGAGACCATAGGCCTTTGTTTTCTAAGAATGCACGGAAGCGTACGATTGGATCTTTTTGTTCCCATTCGTTCTCGATATCTTTTGTACGGTAACGAGTTGGGTCATCACCAGCCATTGTATGTGGACCGTAACGGAATGTTAAAGTCTCGATTAAAGTAGGGCCTTCTCCGTTTACTGCACGCTCACGAGCGAAAGCAGTTGCTGCGTATACAGCTAATGGATCCATACCGTCTACTTGAATTCCGTAAATACCTGCTGCTACTGCTTTTTGTGCTACAGTTTTAGCTGCAGATTGCTTTTCTACTGGAGTAGAGATTGCATAACGGTTGTTTTGTACAACGAAGATTGCTGGAGCTTTGAATGCACCCGCAAAGTTCATACCTTCGTAGAAGTCACCTTGTGAAGCACCACCGTCACCAGTGTAAGTAATTGCAACAGATTTTTTCCCACGTAGTTTCATACCTAACGCAACACCAGCAGTTTGGATGATTTGCGCACCGATAATGATTTGTGGAGCAAGTGCATTTACATTCTCAGGCATTTGGTTACCCATGAAATGTCCACGAGAGAATAAGAATGCTTGGTATAATGGTAAACCGTGCCATACTAATTGTGGCACATCACGATATCCTGGTAAGATGAAATCTTCTGCTTCAAGTGCGAAATGACTTGCTAATTGAGAAGCCTCTTGTCCAGCTGTTGGTGCGTAGAAACCTAAACGTCCTTGACGGTTTAAAGAAATAGAACGTTGATCTAGTACGCGAGTATACACCATACGGCGCATTAATTCTTTTAATTGATCATCAGATAATTCAGGCATAGCCGCTTCATTCACAACTTCGCCTTTTTCATTTAAAATTTGTAATGTCTCAAATTGAGCTGCGATAGCTTTCATTTGCTCATCAACATTAAATAGGGTCTTTTTTGTTTTAGTACCCATTCCGTTCACCTCTTCCTCTCTTGAACCATATTCTGAAACGCTTTCACTATCTATTAGCTAGACTGAAAACGCAACAATGTAAACCAACAAATTTATCTGTCGGTTGAGAATAATTTTGTGTACCTAACAATCTGTACTAATGTTTTTTCAGAAACATATTAATACAATCTTGATCACGTTTTTTAGTTTACAACTATTCTAATTACGATGTCAATTACTTTGGATACGTTTTTTTATAAATAATCTGCAGGTTTCTTCTACACAAACGTGTTTTTATTTTTCACATCTGTATTAGTAAGCATTAACCTACTGTTATATTATTCCCTTTTCAACTTATTTTTTCTCTTAGAATAATATGTAAACGATTTAATTCTCTTTAGTTTTTCTCTCTTCTTAGCAAAAATATACAAACTCTTCTTCCTTTTATAGGTAATTACCCATACATTTCTATCCTTCCCTCCATACATTATAGTAACCGCAGTGTTAGCGGGAAATGATAAAGGAGGTCATCTCATGTACGGATACTCATATTGCTATCCAACTTGTTCAAATCCATCCTACGGTTATGGCGGTTCTTGTGGCGGGTCTGGACGCGGCTTCGCCTTAATCGTTGTGTTGTTTATTCTTTTAATTATCGTTGGTGCTGCTTGCATTCGCTAATGTAAAATGAAACAACTATGGAAAGAAACAGACGGCTTTGCCGTCTTTTCTTTTTATTACATACATAAATATTCTATAGTAAAACACTTTCCAAAGTGCTTCCCTACTTGTCGATGACTTTTTCCACCTCCTTTGGTAGACTAAAGAAGAAAGGAGAGATTACATATGCTTACAATGAAAGATGTAATTCGCGAAGGAGATTCTATTTTGCGAAACGTTGCAGAAGAGGTATCAATGCCGGCGAGCGAAGAAGATACAACTACCCTTAAAGAAATGATTGAATTTGTAATAAATAGCCAAGATCCTGAAATGGCTGAAAAATATAGTTTGCGCCCTGGAATCGGATTAGCGGCTCCACAAATCGGTATTTCGAAGAAAATGATTGCGGTTCATGTAACTGATACGAACGGTACGTTATATAGTCATGCATTATTCAACCCAAAAATCATTAGTCATTCTGTTGAACGTACATATTTACAAAGCGGAGAAGGCTGTCTATCAGTAGACCGCGAAGTACCTGGTTATGTCCCTCGTTACACAAGAATTACAGTGAAAGCAACATCTATCAACGGCGAAGAAGTAAAATTACGTTTAAAAGGTTTACCAGCAATCGTATTTCAGCATGAGATTGACCATTTAAATGGTGTTATGTTCTATGATCACATTAATAAAGAAAATCCATTTGCTGCTCCTGACGATTCAAAACCTTTAGAGCGATAATAAAAAAAGGCGGAAGTTAATCTTCCGCCTTTTTTTATATGAAATGGGTTCCATATTCACTTATAGCAATCCAGCCCATTTTAATCCATGATATATGCCGTCTTCACTAACATCCTTTGTCACGTGATTTGCAAGTTTTTTCAAGTCTTCATGACCATTACCCATCACAATACCTGTCCCAACTGCTTCGATCATTTCTAAATCATTTAAACCATCTCCAAATGCATACACTTGTTCACGGTTAAATCCTAATTTTTCAATGAATTTCTCAATTCCTTTTGCCTTCGAACCACCATTCGGAATAATATCCATTGAATATGCATGCCAGCGAATAAAATGAAAGTCTGGATAATGATTAATAAACTTTTCTTCTTCATTCACTTCACAGAAAAGAAGTGTTTGATAAATATTACGTTTCTCATAGAAATCAGGTTCATATGCCGGATGCTCAAAATTTAAGCTTCCAAAACCTTCCTTCACATAATCATGATATTCCACCGATGCTCTCATTTCTTGATGATCAAGATATACAAGTGGATATCCTTCTTGTTTTGCAAACTGAGTAAACTTATGTAAGGCAGCTGGATGTAACGGGTTATTAAATATTACCTCATCTTCAAATACAACGTACTGTCCATTAAAGCTAACATAATTATGTATATTGAGTTCCTCACGAATATCTTCAAACATAAATGGCGCACGTCCTGTCGCAATTGCTACATGCACACCTTTCTCTTGTAAATGTCTTACTGCATCTCGTGTAGATTGCGGAATCTTCTTATCATGATCTAATAATGTTCCATCAATATCAAAAAAGACAATTTTATCATTCATTTGTCAAAATCCTTTCTGTTACTCTATATTCCTATTTTGATTATCGCTTTTCAAATTCTAAAAAAAAGTATAACATATTAAACATCTGTGAAGAAAGCGTTCACTTTCTGACCTTATTTATGAAACCTGCATATATATATTAGTAAAAAATGTGGATACTTGTTCGTATGAATTTTCTTTTCTATTCTTTCTCATACTATACCTATAACTAACGGCTACTAATCGTTACTATAGAATAACTTTCCCTGTATGAGAAAGGACAAGATTCAACATTCACTTTTGTCTTCTTTCTTATATCAGAGACGGAGTTTTCACTAGTAATATGCATGTTTTAAATAAGGAAAGGAAGGAGTAATCATGCTGAAGAAGCTGAAGAAAAAGCTCAAGCGTTATTTAAAAGATCTAGTCCGTAAAAAGACAATCGCTTAAATTGTGCCCATTTCGGGCTTTTTCTTCATTCTCATTCGAAAAAACATGAAAATCGTGACTGTTTGCTTTATAATAAGTAACAGATAATGCAAAACATAGACAAGGAGAGGTTTTCCAAATGATTTTTAAAGTATTTTATCAAGTAAAATTGACTGAGGTTCCAGTACGTGAAAATACAAAAGTTTTATATTTAGAGGCTACGTCTGAAAAGGATGTTCGTAAGAAATTAAATAAGTTCGCATATAATATCGAGTTCGTTCAGTCTGTTACTGGTGCTCATCTTGAATATGAAAAAGAAAACGCTGATTTAATATTAGCGGAAATCGTATAGTCATATGAAATTTCTAAAGAATGATCAAGCTGCCGTTTTTGCTTTAGGTGGACTTGGTGAAATCGGTAAAAATACATATGCTGTTCAATTTCAAGATGAAATTATTATTATTGATGCTGGAATTAAATTTCCAGAAGACGAACTCCTCGGAATCGATTATGTAATACCAGATTACACTTATTTTGTGCGAAACGAAGATAAAATTAAAGGATTATTCATTACACATGGTCACGAAGATCATATCGGTGGAATTCCTTACTTATTACGTCAAGTAAACATCCCGATTTATGGCGGAAAATTAGCAATTGCACTAATCAAAAACAAATTAGAAGAGCACGGATTACTTCGTAAAGCAAAACTTTATGAAATTCAAGAAGATGATGTTATTAAATTTAAAAAGACATCTGTTTCCTTCTTCCGTACAACTCACAGTATCCCAGATTCATACGGAGTTGTTGTGAAAACACCTCAAGGACAAGTTGTTCATACTGGCGATTTCAAATTTGATTTCACACCAGTCGGTGAACCAGCGGACTTAACAAAAATGGCTGAAATCGGAAAAGACGGCGTACTTTGTCTCTTATCTGACAGTACAAACAGTGAAGTTCCAAACTTTACAATGTCTGAGCGCCGTGTTGGTGATAGTATTCAAGATATTTTCCGCAAAGTAGAAGGTCGTATTATCTTTGCAACCTTTGCATCAAATATCCATCGTCTACAACAAGTTGTTGAAGCGGCTGTTGAAAACAATCGTAAAGTGGCTGTGTTCGGTCGCAGTATGGAAGCGGCGATTGAAATCGGACAAAACCTTGGTTATATTCGCTGTCCGAAGGATACATTCATAGATACAGCTCAACTAAACCGCCTACCGGCTAATAAAGTTGTTATTTTATGTACAGGTAGTCAAGGTGAGCCAATGGCAGCACTTTCACGTATTGCTAATGGTACTCATCGTCAAATTCAAATCATTCCTGGCGACACAGTTGTTTTCTCTTCTTCACCAATCCCTGGTAATACAATTAGTGTAAGCCGTACAATTAACATGTTGTATCGTGCTGGTGCTGATGTAATCCACGGAAAACTGTCAAACATTCATACGAGTGGACACGGTGGACAAGAAGAACAAAAACTAATGCTTCGTCTAATTAAACCGAAGTATTTCATGCCAATTCATGGTGAATACCGCATGCAACGTATGCATATGAAGTTAGCAAACGATTGTGGTATTCCAGAAGAAAACTGTTTCATCATGGATAATGGAGATGTTCTTGCTCTTCGTTCTGATGAAGCAAGCGTAGCTGGTAAAATACCATCTGGATCTGTCTATATTGACGGAAATGGTATTGGAGATATCGGTAATATCGTGTTACGCGATCGTCGTATTCTTTCTGAAGAAGGACTTGTTATTGTAGTTGTAAGCATTGATATGAAAGAATTTAAAGTTGCAGCAGGACCTGATATTATCTCACGTGGTTTTGTGTATATGCGCGAAAGTAGTGATTTAATTAATGATGCTCAAACATTAATTACAACTCATTTAGAAAAAGTAATGGAGCGTAAAACAACACAATGGTCTGAAATTAAAAATGAAATTACAGACACATTAGCACCATTCCTATATGAGAAAACGAAACGTCGCCCAATGATTTTACCAATCATTATGGAAATATAAGAAAAAGGACAATACCTTCATGGTATTGTCCTTTTCTCTTATCTTAAAAAGTGTTTAAAACGATCTACTTCATCGTCATGACCAATTACAATTAATATATCTCCCGCTTGAATATTTTCCGTAGCTCGAGGAGATACAATAACTTCTTTACCACGTTTAATCGCTACAATATTCAATCCAAACTTCGCACGAATATCTAATTCGATTAAAGAATGACCATCAATTTTTTTATTTGCAATAATCTCTACAATACTATGCTCATCTGAAAGCTCAAGATAGTCTAATACATTACTTGATGCAATATTATTAGCAATCCTTTTTCCCATATCACGCTCGGGGTGCACAATGTGATCTGCCCCTATTTTACTTAACACTTTTTCATGGTAATCATTTTGAGCTTTTACAGTAATATTTTTTACACCTAACTCTTTTAAAATTAATGTTGTTAAAATACTTGAATTTAAATTGTCTCCAATAGCAACGACTACATGATCAAAATTACGAATACCAAGACTTTTTAATACCATCTCATCTGTTGAATCTGCAATTACAGCATGTGAAGCTATATTTGCAAACTCATTAATTTTATCTTCATCTGAATCAATTGCCATTACTTCCATACCTAATTGAGCGAGTTCTCGGCAAATGCTTCCACCAAAACGTCCAAGGCCAATGACAGCAAATTCTTTCTCTTTTTCACCCACAGGAATTCCTCCAATAACATCGAATACTATGTATTTTTATTGTAACATACTTTAGATTTGCTACAAAAACCTGTATATCATTCTTATTTTTGTTTTTGCATATAAAAATACTGTTGTAAATAAAATGCGATACTGAAAATTAACATACCAAATACAAATATATTTCCAAATGAACTAAATGTTTCAAAAACGAATAATAACGTTTCTTGTCCGAAGAAAGCAAATAATAGTTGTGTAAATGCGAATAGCAATGCCAATATATAATGATGTTGATGGAATAAATAATGTGTTGCACCTAAAAAAGCGATAAACGAAATAATGAAAATCCACCAATTTTCTAAAAACAGTTGCCAATTAGTAAATTGATATCCATTTACTAATATCGCAATAATTCCTATAACAGCCATCGTTGGCACACTCCAAAATAATGCTCGCCCTCTAAAGAAGCGTGTTCCTTTAACATCACCTTTTTCATGTGCAATGTATGTGAGTACTACCGTACTTATGTACAAAACTGAAAGAATTGTTAAAACGATAATAAGCCAAAAATGTAATTGATAATACTCATGCTCTATGTTTGTCACGATAGCCGCTAACATACACGGGATTAACATTCCAGTCCAACCATCTACTTTTCTTTCATTCCAAAACACTGTGTTACCAATCCGTATCCCTAACAACATAAAAATAATGATACCTAGTACAAATAATGTCGTTTTATTCCCTACTAAACTCGTCGAGAAAGCAATTAATCCAATAAATAAAAAGAGCACAAACCCATTCATAATTTCTAATACAGGTGATAAATATCTTTTCACCCATTTATATGTTTCGTCATATTCGTGATTATCTACTAAACGGTAGGCATAAAAACTTATCCCAAAATACACCGCCGCAATAATAACATACGCATATAAGACGAAACACAACATTGCACTGCTAATTTGCACGTAATTCCCCACCCTTTTTTCTATGTTTCACCTTGATTTTACACACTTTCTACACGAAATGTAAACATATATAAGCTAGTTAACTAATCATCTTCTCAATAAGCGATAATGAATAATGAGCAGCGGCTCAAAACCGCTGCTCATTACTTTATCCATTTGTATGCCCATGTGTATCCAAAACAAATATGAAAGATGTTTTCGTCTTGGAACTAACAAGTACCCACTGTAAGTTTTTTCAAAGTTGGCGAGCGAGTTTACTTTCTAGTTCCTTTCCACTTTACATATTGATCTAAAAATGCGATAGCTTTCTCAATAACCTCTTCATCTGGTTTTAATTTTGCATGGTGTAAACCATATTCTGAATTTACCCCAAGCCAAAACATAAATCCAGGAATCTCTTGAAGCATATAACCAAAATCTTCCCCTGTCATTGCCTCAGTACATGTAATTACATTCATATCAGTTTGTTCACTTACAAACTGCATAAACTCTCTCGTTAATACTTCATGGTTATATACTTGATGATACATCGCCCCATAGTCAATAACAGCTTCACATTGGAAGGAAGCTTCTATACCTGCAACAATTGCCTCAATCCTACTTTTAACACGCCTCATTGATTCCACTGATAAAGTTCGAATCGTTCCTTCTAACCGAGACTTTTCTGCTATGATATTTTGAACTGTACCACCTGTTATTTTTCCGATTGTAATCACTGCACTATCAAGAGGATTCACATTACGACTAATAACGGATTGAAGTTGTGTAACAAGGTGACTTGCCGCTACAATCATATCATTTGCAGTATGCGGGTAGGCTGCATGTCCACCTTTCCCTTTCAAATCAACATATAACTCTGATGTATTTGCAAATAATAGCCCCTCTTTTGTGGCAATTGTTCCTACAGCGTATTCAGGTGCAATATGAAGACCAAGAATTATATTCGGCTTCCATTCTTTTAACTCTTCACTCTCTAACATAGGAAGAGCCCCTCCTGGCCCTTCTTCAGCTGGTTGGAATAGAAACACAAGGTCATCATCTATTCTTTCTGTTACAGCTGCTGTTAGAAGGCCTAAACCGATTGTTGTATGCAAATCGTGTCCACATGCATGCATCATTCCTTCATGAATAGAAGCAAACTCATATCCAGTTTCTTCGGTAATTGGTAAACCGTCTATATCTGCGCGATAACCGATAATTTTTTCTGGATTTTTTCCATTTACTTTAACAATGACACCCGTTTTCCATACTTTCACTTCCACATATTCATTCGAAAGCGTTCCTATGTAATCTAAAATATACTGTTGTGTTTTCCACTCTTTAAATCCAATTTCCGGTATTTTGTGTAAGTCTCTACGAATTTGAACGAATTTGCTTACTGCCATTTTTGCACCTCTATCTATAAAAAGCGCAAGAGCCTGTTATGCTCTTACGCTTTTTTTGTGTTTATTTCTCTGGGTTTAATTGACGAAGCTCTTGTTTAATTTCAGTTTTTGCTTTTGTCTTCTCATCAATCTCTTTAATTACACGTGCTGGAGTACCGGCAACAACTGTATATGGAGGTACATCTTCTGTTACAACAGCTCCTGCTGCTACAACTGCACCCTTACCTACTGTAACTCCCTCTAACACAACTACGTTTGCACCAATTACAACATCATCTTCAACGATAACTGGTTTTGCTGAAGGCGGCTCAATAACACCTGCAAGTACTGCACCTGCACCTACGTGACAGTTCTTACCAACAGTTGCACGTCCACCAAGTACCGCGTTCATGTCAATCATAGTACCTTCACCAATTACAGCACCGATATTAATTGTTGCATTCATCATAATAACAGCGTTGTCGCCGATTTCAACGTGATCACGAATAATCGCGCCTGGCTCAATACGAGCTTTAATACCTTTTAAATCAAGCATTGGAATTGCAGAATTACGACGGTCATTTTCAACAACGTAATCAACGATGTGCTTGCTATTTTCATCAAGAATTGTCTTAATTTCAGACCATTCTCCAAATAATACACCAGACTTTTTATTTACAAATGCTTGTACCGTTTCAGGGAATGTTACTTCTTTTAAATCCCCTTTTATGTATACCTTTACAGGAGTTTTCTTTTCACTTTTTTGAATAAACGAAATAATTTCGTTAGCGTCCATCATTTTCATTCTTGTTGCCTCCTAAATCCATTTATAATGTTACTCTACCAAACGATAGAGCGAGTAGCAAGATAATAATCCTATTTTTCCATTTGAATTTCTTCTATAATTTCTAAAAATGCCCTTACTTGCTTCAATTGTCTGGCCGATTCACTCGTCAATAACCATGTTTCTCTCGTTAATTGAACAGGTGTTTTATACATATTTTCCTGTACTTCTTTTAAAACAGTAGAAGGTAAAAGAGCATAACCTATACCATTTAAAACGAGTTGTTTGCAAGTCTCAATTTGATCAACCACAATTGTTCTCTTAGGTGGATTAGAAAATAAACCATACCACCAATTTTGTATTTGTCCATAATAAGTCGAATCACTTTTAAATTGAATAAATGGTCTATTTGTTTCTTTTAACATCGTAATATCTTTTATTTCTTTATCCACTAAATAAAGTTCATCTTCAAATAATTGTTGCTTCTGACCTTTATATTCTTGTGTTCCTCTCAATATAGCAACATGAACGTCCCCTTCATAAAATTGCTTTTGTACTTCACTACTCCAGCCAGTAAACAGCGATATTTTCACAGAAGGGTATTTATGTACAAACTTCTTCAAAACAGGAGGAAGCCAATATTGACCAATAACTGATGCAACAGCTATTTTTAACGTTCCGTGAGTTTCTGTTCTAAAAACAGCTAGCTCACTTTTAATATCCTCTTCCTTTTGCAGCATTTCTTTTGCATAATTTGCGACTTTTTCCCCTTCAGGTGTAATTGTCAATCCTTTTTGTGAGCGAATAAAAAACTTCATTCCCCATTGTTTCTCCATAGATTGTAATCGTTGACTAAGCGCAGGTTGTGAAACAAATAAACGTTCCGCCGCTTTTCTCATATTTGATTCCTGAGCTAACACAACCATCATTTGAAAATCATCAATTTGCAACTTTCTCCCTCTTTCCTTAGCTTCCATACACCTTATCTCAATAAGCTTTTCATCCTTAATTTAACTATATACTCTTATATTTTTTATCTTTTTAAATATAATACATACACAACTGATATGCACGAAAAAAAGTGACTTCTCCGCTTCTATGAAGTCACTTTTCTCACATTATCGATTATGTTGCCTTACTTTTTTATTCAACAATTTTAAAATAGCCCGACGTGTTAAAATCCCCTCAAAATACCCATCTTCATTGACAGCGCAAATAAAAGGATGATCAATTGTCATTTCTAAAGCTTTTGCAAACGAATCTTCTAACTTAAGAACCGGAATGTCTTCCTTCATCACCTGTTCTACTTTCATTTCGTCAAGTCTTTCAAACTCAATACGTTCTAACCCTAACATACCATCTAAAATCATAGCAGTACTAATTAACCCATGCAATTTATACATCGGGTCCAAAACAGGTATCGCCGAATATCCAGATTTCACAAGAACGAGTAAAGCATGCTCTAAACCATTCCCCATTTGGACATGTGCTACTTTTTCTGATGAAATCATTAAATCTTTCACAAAAATTTGTTGAAACTCGTCTTTCGGAATACTAATCATATTACATCCCCCATTTTCCTACTTTTAATCACCGAATCTATTCATATTTTATGACAGCGTTTTCATATTATTATTTTGTCCTTACTTTATTTCAATAAAAACAAAATTACACAGCTATTTTAGCATACAACACAAAAAAAAGACTACCATCCCGGTAGCGCTTAATACCCCTTATTTTTTAATCTGTAAAATAACCTTGTGATTTTTTTATATTGTGTCACATCTGTCTGTTTTAAACCATTCTCAATATCTGTAATTTCCACAGCTAAAATTTCACTCGCATAATTTTGCTGAAATAGAATATCTAGTAACAAACTCTCTTCTTCTTCTGTTAAAACAAATTCCCTTTTCATATACCCCTCTCCTTATACTCGCATCGTTACTCTTATTATATATAATTTCCAACCCATTTAATAGATGTAATATTCAGTTTTTAGCAAAGGATATATAAAAATTGTTTTTTATTTCGTATATCGATTTGCATAACTAAACGCCGCATAAGCATCTGGCTTAATTTTTGCAGTTAATCCCATCGCTTGAATTTTCGCTGTCATATCTAGAATAAATTCTTTTGTTAAACCATCATTTCCGATATCCAAGTGAATTTCCATTATAAATCCAGCTCCCTCTTGAGCATATGGATGCAATAAATCCCATATTGTTTGTATATGATTTGGAGTAAATAGGCATGCGATCTCTTGGCTAAACTGCGTTTCTAAATATATTTTCTCACGTAAAGTTGCTGGCTTATCTTTCACTGATTTATGGTGTAAACACCCCCAGGCACCTTTTCCAACGCGATGAATATGAATTGCCGTAATAAACCTCGTATCCTTTTGATGTGCTTGTGAGTCTGTCCCAATGGATAAGCGATATAAATTTCGTGGATCCTTTTCAATGAAACTACAAATACGGCTAAAGACCATATCAAAATTTAAATGTCTCTCTGAAACATTATAAAATGTATGTTCACCGGCCACATAGTCACGTCCTTTCAATTAGACAGACTTTTCGTATTCTCATTGTATGGGACAAAAATAAAAATTATAACTTCCTATCCTTTATTCGTTTCAATATTTCGAATTACATAATGGCAAACTTGGCACGTATAAATTACATTTTGATTCGATTGAGCTGTTAATACATGAATAATCTCAGCAGAATTGTGACATTTAGGACAAAGCACAACTGGTAAACGTTCCATACAACACACCTCCTCGTTATTTTTATCTCGCTTTTGCTATCTGTAAACAACCAATTGGTGATGACTAATATTCAGTATAGGACGAAGAAGCCCCACTGATTACAATTTCACTTTATTACCATTGTAGGAAAAATGAAAACTCCCTATACATATATGCTAAAAAGTAATAGAACTAAAAAAGGTGTTGCCATATGGCAACACCTTTTTTATATGTATCAAGAAATGATATCGTAAATCTCAATTGCAACCATATCGATATTATCGAATTGATACACTTGAGGTTTTTCACCTTGTTGATACACTTCTAACTCATACATTTCACTTTTATCGAAAAATTTCACGCTACATTTGCGCTCACCGTTCACTTCAAAATAGCGTTGTGCTACTTCACCGCTTTCAGCTTGTTCTTGTAGACTAACAAGTCGAGTTAAAATTCCTTGGAGTAGAGACATGAAATCTCTCCTTTCTCTGATCTTCCTACCAATAGGTTTTACAGCTATACTCATTCTATCCGTCATAACAGAAAAAATGTTCCACAGTCTAGGATAAAGGTTATTGGCCAGAAACTCAACTAAAAATTTGTCGAAATGCGAAGGAAAAAACAGAAAGAACATCTTTTCCCTTCTTTATTGCGATTTTTATACTGGAAGAATATAATAAAAAACAGAAAAAAGGAGGAATTACAATGAGAAAAATTGAGGTTTACACACAACCTGATTGTCCGCCATGTGTCATTGTGAAAGAATTTTTAAAGCATAATAACGTTGTATATGAAGAATTTGACGTAAAAAAAGACGCTGCTGCACGCAATCGTCTTTTATACGACTATGATTCGTATTCAACTCCAACAGTTGTAATTGATGGAGAAGTTGTTGCTGGTTTTCAAATTGAAAAATTACAACAGCTACTCAATATTGAATAAGAATAGGTAAAGACCTATTCTTATTTTTATCCCACTATTTGTGGGCAGTAATAGCCCGATTGGTGCGAGCTATTACTCAGTGAGAGATGAACATCCCCCACCAATTACAGTTTCACTTTATAATTGTTGTAATCGTTTTATTTCAGTTAAAAGTTCTTGGCTTTCATGATATCCGGCCAATTTCCATTTCCCTTGATCTCTTTGCAATGTTACAATTTGATATTGTCCACTTTTCGCCCGCTCATATACATATAAAATTTTATGCTCTTCATCATATGACATTTTCGTTTCTGAATGAAAAGAAAACGGCGCTTCTTTTGCTGGAAGTAAATATTCACCACTTTGTTTATCACTTCTACTATTTTCATCTGTAAATACTTGAAGGAAATTCTCTGTAAAATATGGTGATAACGTTTCTATCATCTTATTCATCGGCAAATGCTTCCCACGAATTGAAAATTGGGTTTCATAGCCCTTTTGTATCGTTGTAAACACTTCTTCCCGATCGACTTTCACTTCCTCTTTTCCTAAAACAGTTGTGACACTATAACCAACTAGAAAGGCAACGCATACAAATAGAACTAACCATATTCCATATTTCCTCATTTTTTCACCTTCCTTTTAAGAAAACTTGTCTTTGTAGTATTCATTGTAACAATGATTATGCAAAGACAGGGGTGGTTTCGTTCGTAAAATCTTTACAACGATAGACAGCATTTTCATCACCATTTTCACTATTACCAATTTATGATAAAAACAAACAAAAAATGCACGAATCTCTTCGTGCATTAAAATAAAACATCTTCTTCATATAAATATTCATACGATAAATCTATAAATAAAAAGTTTTCATCATCAATTGGGAAGGAAAATGTTCGTACCATCTCACCGGTTTCAATATCAGCATATAAATCTGAAAGTCTTGCCTTATTCTCAAAACGCATTTTCATAATATTTTCTAGAAAATACGGACGCCAACTCCAGTTCTTCATATAATACTCAGGCATCACAATCCATTCCCCATCTTTTTTCATAACGTTTCCTGATTGTTGGAAACCATCTTCGTTACAAATAAATATGCGGAAACTACACTGTGATACACTTTGGCTAAATTGTAATAACCAATCATTTATATCTTCATTCTTTTTCTGTTTGGCTAGAACATCACCAATTCGATCACGTAACATTTCTGTTAAATTATAAATTTTTTGTAATTTCTTCTTCTCATGTTGAATAAATTGATGACACTCATTACCAAGTCGTTCTTTCAAAACATTCGTTTCAATAAAATCAGGTAAGCACTCTTTCAAATAATTCCCTTGATAATATCTACCACCGTTTTTCCAAGCATATTGTAGTTGATAAAAAGCATCTATTTCTTCATATAACAATGTTGCACCAATTCTTCTAGCAAGTAATGATAAAGAATATAAAATATCTTGATAAGATTGTAAAAGTGCAGTTTGCCTTAAGTTTGTTAAATCTACTTTTAAAATATCCGGTGCTAACACGCTAATACGTTCTAAATTACTTGTACCCGTTCCGACTTTATTAATCGAAATTTGAATACCATATGTACGATAATACATAAGCAAATGATTAAATTGCTCTATATCTTCTTTACATTCATGTTCTGTAATTTCTAAAACAATGTGTTTCAAATTTAAACCTTGCTCTTCATACATCAATAAAAGTTGAAGTAAACTTTCATCATCATCGTTCATTAATACGTTAGCATTCCGATGTATAAATAATAATAGTTTTTGATCACTTTCTAAATAACGATTTAAAGCTTTTTCTACTATAATGTTATCCGCTTCCAGTTGAAACTCACTCGGAATAGAATCATCATGAAAGAAAGAAGCTAAACTTTGTATGCCCTCTTCTGTTTGAATACGTCCTACTACCTCATATCCAATTACAGTATGCTCATCAGCACTAAAAATAGCTTGATAATAAGGAAGGACTTTATCCAAGTTACTCATTACATCTAATGCATCTATCAATGTGCTTCCCTCCCTTTACTTTTCAAAAATTATAACATGATATTTACGGAAAAATAATAAAAAATCCCTTCAGTTTTCCTGAAGGGATTAGAGGGGTAAAATGCTAAGGGGAATTAGCAATTCTACTATGAAGAAAAAAGAGGTCTTAAATATAACGTATATATGACCTCTTGTAAACACTTTTCTTTCACATGTCACAATTCCGTCACATTTAACCGTGAGAATATGAATCAAACATTCATTTTCTTATCCCTTTTAAAATGGATATTGATGTAAATGTTGTCCTCCATCCATTGTCATGCAAGTTCCATTTATGTACGCAGCTTCATCTGAACATAAATAATAAGCTAGACCTGCAATTTCTTCTGGCGTGCCCAGTCTTCCAAGCGGAACACTTTGTATCGTACGCTTAGCCATTTCTTCTGAAATCCATAATTTATCAGCACCGCCCGTACGTTCAATTGGTCCTGGCGCGATAGCGTTAACTCGTATTCCATATTTACGGCCCCACTCAACAGCGAGTGTCTTCGTCATTGCTAATACTCCAGCCTTCGCAGCAGCCGAATGAATAACTCCCGGACCTGCATCCCATGCATATGTTGCTACCATGTTAATGATATTCCCTTTTATGCCTTTTTCAATCCAATATTTTCCGACAGCATGGCTGCAGTAAAATGTACCGTTTAATACAATATTAATGACTGAATTCCAGCCATTCACGGATAAATCTTCTGCTGGACAAATAAAGTTTCCAGCTGCATTGTTTATTAAAACATCAATTCGACCAAACTTCTCATCAATCTCTTCAATCATTTTCTGAATGTCATCAGTATTTCTTACATCCATTTGTACGGGTAATACTTGCCCCGGAAATTGTTCAATTTCCAACTTTGTTTCCTCTAGTTTTTCCTTTGTACGTCCTGTAATAACAACTCGTGCCCCTTCTTTTGCAAAACGGGTCGCCATTCCTTTCCCCATTCCGCTCGATCCACCTGTTATAATAACTACCTTTTCTTTCACATACATCCCCTCCCAAAAATGAATACACATTCATTTTATCATTTTATTTAATAGAAATCTTTATATTTTTAAACTTTTCTGATATTTTAACGTAAAGAGGTTTCTTTTTATTCGTTTTTTTCGTAATCTATACTACTTTTTTATTATTTAAAATATATTTTAAATAAACTGAAAGGAGATTTGAGTAACCTATAAATGTAACGAAAACATGTGATATAAGTTAAATAGGTATACTCATATTTTTATGAAGAAAATTACAAGAAGAGATTTTTTTAAAGCTGGAATGCGCACTTGTCTATATTCATTTATAACCACTAGCATCGGATACTATTACGCTAAATATATTGAGCCTCATTTACTCTCTTTTACAGAGCATACACTTAAATCACAACTCATACCCAAAAGTTTTCATGGTATGAAGATTCTTCAATTTAGCGATTTACATCTCGGATACTATTTCTCTCTCCAACATTTATCTCAAATCGTTTCTAAAATTAATGCTGTAAAACCTGACATTGTTCTTTTCACTGGTGATCTCATTGATAATTATCAAACATATACTGACACTCCTTTCGTTCCATCTATTTTAAAAAATATACAAGCACCCTTCGGTAAATTTTCTATTTATGGTAACCATGATCACGGCGGATATGGAACGGAATACTACGAGCACATCATGCGTGAATCTGGATTTGAACTACTACTAAATAGCGAAAAGAGAATTCGTCTACTGGATAATAGTGAAATTTCAATTTTCGGTCTTGATGATATACTACTAGGCAAACCCAAAATAGAGAAAACACTACAGCACGCGAGGCAAAACACTTATAACATTGTTCTTGTTCACGAGCCAGATATTGCACCACAAATCGCTAAATATCCAGTTAACTTACAACTTTCTGGTCATAGCCATGGCGGACAAGTACAAATTCCCTTTTTAGGTGCTATTATTACCCCATCACTTGCTAAAAACTATGTTGAAGGTTTCTATACGATTCAAGATTTAGCTCTCTATGTCAATCGAGGTCTTGGCAGAACACGCGTCCCATTCCGATTTATGGCAAAACCTGAAATTACAATTTTTACGCTCCAACATTCGTAATAATTCGCCTATTTTCTTATATATCCTTTCTTGTACGCGCTCATCCACGTTTCATTTACCATATGATAAAAATGAGTCCAATAAAGGAGGTTTGTTCATGTATCCATATTATCAACCAATCCCAGTCCGTTCAGCACCTATTGGTCCAGTAGGCGACTCACGCTTCTTTCCGTTTTTTGGTGTTCCATTTCTAGCTGGGATTGCTGGTGGACTGCTCGGTGGAGCATTAGCTTTCGGTCCTAGACCGTATTACCCACCATATCCACCACCAACACCTTATCCTTGTTATGGCGGACCTTGTCAACAACCATTCTATTATTAATGTACTCCAACAATTCTACCAATGTTATTCCCTCTCTTAACTGATCCATTAACATGCTTACAATAAAAACTATTCTCTCTACGCATCCTTCTATTTAGAGAATGTATAATAAGTAGAGAACAAAGTAAAAAAACCTCTTAAAAAAAGAGGTTTTTTTACTTTGTTCTCATTATTCAGCATCCGTGTTTTGATACGCCATCTTAAACAACTTCACTTGGCTATCAATTTCTCTCTACGCATCCTTCTATTTAGAGAATGTATAATAAGTAGAGAACAAAGTAAAAAAACCTCTTAAAAATTTTTTACTTTGTTCTCATTATTCAGCATCCGTGTTTTGATACGCCATCTTAAACAACTTCACTTGGCTATCAATTTCTTCTGTACTACTATTAATAACATAGTAGTACTCACCAGATTTATTCTGTTCACGTGTTTTCACATTATCAGCTAATATAAGTTGTAAAATCGCCTTAATTCTCGCCTTCATTTCAATATCTAATATCGGGAAAGATATTTCTACTCTCTTCTCCATATTCCGCGTCATCCAGTCAGCTGAAGATAAGTATATTTTCTCTTCTCCATTATGATGGAAATAATAAATTCGGCTATGTTCTAAATATCTCCCGACAACACTAACTACCCGAATATTTTCACTTACATTTGGAATACCAGGCCTTAAACAACACGTTCCTCGAACGATGAGCTCTACCTTTACTCCAGCTTGTGATGCTTCATACATTTTTTTGATTAATGGTTTATCTGTTAATGAATTCATCTTAGCGATAATATATCCATTTCCATATTGCCTATGATAACGGATTTCTTCATCTATTAAATCCATAAATTGCTCTCTTATATCAAATGGTGCAACCGATAAATGATGAAAATGTGGCTTGGTTGTATAACCACTCAAATAATTAAAGAAATTTGTTGCATCGACCCCAAAGTCTTTTCGTGATGTAATATACCCAAAATCAGTATATAACTTTGCTGTTGCGTCATTATAATTTCCAGTCCCAAGATGTACGAACCTTTCGATTTTTCCGTTTTTTCTTCTTACAACTAGCGTAATTTTACTATGTGTTTTCAAATGACTTACACCGTAAATAACGTGACAGCCTGCCTTTTCTAATTCTTTAGCCCAATGCACATTATTTTCTTCATCAAATCTTGCCTTCAATTCAACTAATACCGTAACTTGCTTCCCTTTTTCAGCTGCTACCTTTAGCGCCTGAATAATCGGCGAATCCCCACTTACTCGATATAATGTTTGTTTGATTGCAAGTACATTCGGATCGTCTGCCGCATCACGGACAAAATCAACTACTGGCTGAAATGATTCAAAAGGATGATGTAATAAAATATCATGCTCAATTGCTTTTTCGAATACATCTTCCGCATCCCCCAAGTCTTGAGGCCGTTGCGGAATAAGAGCCGGATATACTAGATGTTCATATAAAGGAGCTAGTTTTTTATATAAAGAAAATAGACATGTTAAATCTAATGGTCCATCCATTATATACACATCTTCATCTTTTACTTCCAACACCTCATATAATAATGCTAATACTCTTTCATCAATATGCTCTTTGCCAACTTCTAAACGTACAGCAGCTCCCCACTTACGCTTTTTTAATTCTTTTTCAATTACCTTTAATAAATCCCTCGCACCTTCTTCATGAATCGTTAAATCCGCATTGCGTGTAATACGGAAACGAGTAACAGACGATACTTTATATCCTGTAAATAATTTATGAGTAAAACCACTAATTACATCTTCTAATAAAATAAATTTATGCTTTTGCCCCTCACTCGGTAAAAATATGAAACGTTCAAGTAATGAAGGAACTTGTACAATTCCTAACTTCGTGCGGTTTTCTTCCTCCACTTGTTTCTCATCATATAAAAGAGTAGCTAAATTCAAACTTTTATTTAATAACATCGGAAATGGACGATATGCATCAATAGCTACAGGTGTTAAGACTGGAAAAATCTGCTCATCAAAATACTCTTCTATAAATTCCCTCTGTTCTTTCGTCAAATCGTGGAATGTTAAACGTTCAATCCCCTCTAACTCCAGCGCTGGCAACACATAATTTTTAAACGTATCATATTGTACAGTCATTAATTCATGGGCCTTTATCGCAATTTTATTTAATTGCTTTTTTGGTGTTAAGCCAGCCTTATTTTCTGGTTGGTTAAACCCAGCACTCACTTGATCCTTCAATCCTGCTACGCGTACCATAAAGAATTCATCTAAATTGGAACTGAAAATGCTAATAAACTTTAATCTTTCCAAGAGCGGATTTGTTTCATCCTGCGCTTCTTGTAGTACACGTTCATTAAATGCTAACCAACTTAATTCTCGATTATTGTAATAAGCTGTATCATTTAAATTCACTATATTCCCCATCAACATTTCCATCCTCTTCACACTTCCCCTGAAACTTTTTTACTATAATTTAGTTACTTTTATTTTAGCAAATTACAATATTCCAAGGTGTTAATTTTTTGTAAAGACATCCGTACAACTTAACGTTTTGATTCGAAGGATAAATTAATAGTCGTTTTCAACACTCTTTCCAGCTGCTTTTTTTGTTTTTCAGCTTGCACTTTTTCCGCTAATGCCGATTGCTCACATACAATTTTAAATGTTAAACCTTCTTTACTTTCTGTTATAGATATCGATTCAACAAGTGATCTTTGTCTTATATTCAGAGCTGCTGAAAACTGTAAAACAGCCCCTAATAGGCGGATTTTTTTTTGTTCATTTTTATCAAACCATCCTTCAAATGGGGACAAATGTTGTTTGAATAACATTTTTGATTTATAAGACGCAATAAGCGCTAATCTAACTCGCTCTTTATGCATCATCCCATCAATTGTTTTATTCGCTAATAAATAAAACGTATGTAAGCGGCTCGCTTCTTCGTCTATATATTTACCTATATTAAATACTTTCGCTGCTTGATGAAATACTTCCCAGTCTTTTACTGACATAGAAATCAGCCCTGTTTCTTCAAGTTGTTGACAAATGAGTCTTCCATGTTTAATAAGCTGCATTACAAATTCCATATCCATTTCATATTCATGTGATAATAAATACAAACTTTCTTCGACTACGTTCGGATAATATGAAATCCCCAAATCTTTTGTCAACTCTTCATAGAAAACACCTTCTCGTAACCCTTTTCTACTTAACACAAATGCTGGTGCCTCTATAACATTAACAAGCGTATGAAAAACTTCGACTGCTGGAATAATTGTATCTGCTCGATCTTTTGCCAATCCTTCCAATTTTTGAAGTTCTATGAACGACAATGCTTCCAATTCTTCTTTCACATTTTTAATATCTTCTTCTTTCATTTTATATAAATGTACCCCTGCTATAGGATAACAAATTAAATTTTGATGGATTTTCACTAAGTTCCTCGCACTACCACCAATTGCAATAAGAGGCAATTTATTATCAATTAACCATGGTAATGTTCGAAATTGATATTCTAAGTACGTTTGAATCTTTTCCAACTCGTCTTCAGTAGGTATATCCTCTTTAATAAATTGTTGCTTTAAAGAAAGTGCTCCAAAGGGAAAGCTATGGTACTCTAGAATCTCTCTATTTCGAAAATATGTAACTTCTGTACTTCCTCCACCAATATCTACTGTAATTCCTTCAGAGAACGAAGTTGAATTCATAACCGCTAAATAGCCGTAACGTGCTTCTTCATATTCTGATAAGACTCTAAGAGTAAAGTCTGTTTGTCCTTCAACCAGTTTTTTAATTGCCTCTTGATTCTCAGCCTGTCTAATTGTTGCTGTTGCAACACAAAGTACATGATGCAACTGGTGGAATCGTGTACTTTCTTGAAATTGAAATAACGTTTGTAACAATACCTCTATTCCTTCTTCATTTAACACACCATCAATTAAGTAATTCCTTAGCCGAGCAACCACTTTCGTATTTTCAATCTCCTTATAAAAACCTCCGTTTTGCTTTTCATAAATAACTAAACGCATTGTATTAGATCCAATATCTATAATGGCATATTGCTGTTTTAATATTTCTTTCAAACTTCTCACTCTTTCATTATCAAATTTCTAAAACACGTTCTATTACTATTATACAAAATAGTTGTTTTTTGTAACAATATTGCTTTAATATTGAAAATATATACAATCACTTTTTGCATATAATAAAAACCTCTTTTATTTATGTTATAATAATGAAAAATTGAAAGGAGATTCAATATGAAGCCTTCACAACCACAATCTCAATTACAAAACCAACATTCTATTAATCGACTAGCTCAATCTATTTTCGTTGTGAATCGTCATGCTAAAGCTGCAACTAATCCGAAGTATTTATACTGGTTAAAAAAGACGGCTTTAGAACGCTTAATTGCTGAGAAAAAAGCTATTAAAGAAGGATTACATTTTTCTAGAAATCCACGTTTTAGCCAACAACAATCTGATGTTCTTATACGTTTAGGTGATTATTTTTTCCATATTCCTCCTACCAAAGAAGATTTTCGAATCCTACCACATCTTGGTCATCTTGAATCCTCCTATCGAAATCCGAAAACAACCTTATCTTTAACAGTAGCAAAAAAAACACTTCAAGATTATATTGGTCCTGAAGCATTGAAACAAGAAAAAAAATTAAGTGAACCTGTTCCATGGTATAGTCGTACTTATACAAAAAAATAAAACAGTTTGGCCAATTGTAGGCCAAACTGTTTTATTTTTTCTCTTCTTTAATTTTAATATTTGCTTGTTTATAAAAAGCTATTTTTTCTGTATTATAAGATTTCGTAAATTCATTAAACTTGTCTTTTTCTGATTCAATATCCTTATAAGATTGATTTACTACTTTTACCTTTTCACTAATATCTTTTAATTTTGTACCTTTATCTTGTAACATTGTATATAATTCTTTTTCTTGTTTTAACGATTTATTATAGCTATCATACATCTTGTTAAATGAATCTTGTCGTTTCTCATATGTGCTTTTCACTTTACCTGCTTGATCTTTCAATTTCTTATCTTCAATTTTCTTCACATATTTATCTACTGATTTCACTTCTTCTTGTGCCTTATTTAAAGATTCTTTTTCTTTTTTTAGCACTTTTTCTCGTTCATCTGTATTTTTCACTGCTTGGTTCAGTTTTTCCTTAACAGTTTGATTATTATCTTTTCCTTCTTGAACAATCTGGTTATATAATTCTTGTCCTTCTTTCTCTAAAGTTTCAAGTTTCTTTGCATCTTCAAACATTGTTTTTTCTTGCTTTGCAGCATTTTCAAACGCAACATATAATTCCTCTTCTGGTTTCGGCCCGAAACAACCGGCTAATAAAGTCATTGATAATGCAGTTACAATTGCTAATTTACTATACTTCAACATCTTTTTCCTCCTACTTATATACGATCATCGTGTAAAAAGCTATGAAAATTATATACCCTTCTATAAACTCCACACTCGCACCTTTTTTACGAAAATCATTGATATTATTTATTATACTTGTCAAATTGTATTACTTGAAATTACATTTTACGTCTTTGAACTCAATAGCAGTTTCGTATCCATCTTTACATATACTTTTACTTGGTACTTTTTAAAACTTGTTCATACTATGTATTACATAAAAGTACAACGGAATTCATCACAGCCATAATAATTTGAAGAACAACAGTAATAATTCACCTGATAAAGGATGTTCGTTGTTCTCTCACGTCTATCATTCTATCATTCCCTTTCCGCTTTCCATCAAATAATTTCTTTGTTCATTTTACACAGTTTAAATGCTAACTTGCAACAACTTACAATTATTCTTGTCATTCCCTAAAAAGGAAAAGTGTAGAGCATGCTTCCCTCTACACTTTTAAAATGAAACACATTGTGCAAAATGCATTGACACATCCATCATAATTATATGCTTATTCCATATATTTTTAAAGACTTTTATTACAATAAAAGTTCTTTTTGTAATAAAAGTCAAAAAAATGTTACATTAAAAACTTCTTCATATCATATTTCTTTAAATCAAAGTTTCACTCATTTTCTTACAAATCCCTATGCTGGTACAATTGATTTTGTGCCTTTCTTAACAATTCTTCAAAAGTTTTTCCTCCTATTGGATAACTAGCAGCTCCAAATAATAGCGTCATACTTAACAAACCATTTTCTATTTCACTTTCAATATTTTTCATTAATCGATTTGTTATTGTCGACTTTTCATGTCCGTTATCAATCGCCACAATAACATACTTATTTTCATCCCACCTAGTAACGACATCTCCTTTACGAATTGTCTTTACAATCGTACTCTCCAATTTTTGTACTAACACCTCCAATTTTTTTTCTTGCACTGTTTCTTTTAGTTCTTTCCATTCTTTCACAGAAAGAATGTACACTGTAATATTATGAGAATCCCGTTCTGACAAAGCAGCTACTTTCTCAAAGAAATCAACTACAAAATCATTACTTGCCATTCCCCCTACTTCCGTATCCATACGCCCACTCGCTCTTTTATCATACCAATGTCCAAAATAATAGCTGAGTATCATTTGCAATATATAAATAATAAAGACGGTATAAAATGATCGCGAATCCAGTTTTGTAATTACATCCTGAAGCGCAATCCATTCTGTAACTGCCACTGTATTCCCAAGTAATAACCCACTAATTTTCCCTTTATGTTTCATACTTCTCCTCCTTTCTATACCAATATATGTTTCTATAACAATTATGTTTTTCTACAAAATAAAAAATGTACATATTGAGTGTACATTTCCGCTTAAGCTTGTCTACCATTTCTATTCTATTTCATATATATACTATATATCGTTTTAGAAAGAGGTGACTTATATGCTACAAAAAGAGAATCTATCAGATATTATACGTTTACTAGCAGGTTTTCTATTATCATTAAAATTACTGTTTAATTCTTTCGGAGTGAACTTTATTACAAACGATCAAATTGATGCTATTGTAAATGTTGCTTCCTTTCTTTTCATTTTATATTTTGGTTATAAAAATAATTATGTAGGAAAAAAAGGAATCGAGCAAAAAAAAGTACTCAAAAAACACAATCTTCATTAAAAAAGGAACCTTTCTTACAGGTTCCTTTTTATCATTGCCGCACAACAACTTCATTTGTTTGCAGTGGACCATATGATACTCCTTTATATTGAAATGTATATGTAGCCTGAAATAATGCGTTTTTAAGTGCTTTATCTTTATTTGCTTTTATTTTACAAATTAGTTCTACCTTCTCATTCGGTAATAAATTATCAATCCGCCACCTTACAAGCTGGAACAGGAACTCACTCATCCCCTTATCAGCCTTTAATGAGTTTGGAATATAGGCAAAATAATCTCGAATCATATGACTTACTACAACTCGTGAAATCATTTCCATTCCTTTATTTTCAACTTCAATTCGAATAATAAGTATGTCATTTACATCATAGGTCAGTTCATATGAAAATTTTTCTTTATACATACTACGGATTTGCAATGTAACTGCTACATTAGGACATTCATTTTCTTTTTTTGAGCCATCAATCCATAACACCGGTTGTAGCGGCATTGAACGCCTACCTTGATCTGAAATTCGTTTCCATATTTTCATAATAATATTCACCCCATTTCAGATGCATCATATCCATACGACCTTATTCTGCCTCTCCACACAATATTAATAAAGCTTGTTACAAACGATATATAGTTATTACTCTTTCTTTTATCCTATTCGACAATATAAAGAAAAAACCATTTTTCCTCTGTTAACAGAAGGTATTCTTACTGAAATATTTTTTTACAATTTCCTTCATTGACTTTACACCAATACTAAGTATTGCTCACTCTTTCTCTGTCCATACAACAGAATATTTTGGCGGAAGAAAAAGTTTGCCTTTTAGTCAAATTTGACTATAATATTCTTTATGGCTTTGTCAGTGCACTTATGTAAATTAATTTAAAAAACTATATTTCAAATTTTTATGCGCTGCACTCAAAACTTCATATAATTTACTTATTATTAAAGGAGGGTTATATTTGGAATCTCAATTATCAAAAAAAGACTCCAACAATACAAAATTTGTTGTTGCAGGTTTATTACTTGGTATTTTAATGGCGGCAATGGATAATACAATCGTTGCAACAGCAATGGCAACGATTGTTGGAGACCTAGGAGGATTTGACAAGTTTGTTTGGGTCACGTCTGCATATATGGTAGCAACAATGGCAGGGATGCCTATCTTCGGAAAACTTTCTGATATGTACGGACGGAAACGCTTTTATATTGGTGGTCTCATTCTTTTCTTATTCGGTTCTGCACTTTGCGGGACAGCATCTAGTATTGAGCAACTAAGTATTTATAGAGCAATTCAAGGGATCGGTGGCGGTGCTCTTATGCCTATCGCCTTCACGATTATGTACGATATATTCCCACCAGAAAAGCGAGGAAAAATGACAGGGCTATTTGGTGCGGTTTTCGGGACATCTAGTGTATTTGGCCCTTTATTAGGTGCTTATATTACAGACTATATAAGTTGGCATTGGGTCTTCTATATTAATATTCCATTAGGAATTATCTCCTTCTTCTTCATTACTAAATACTACAGTGAATCTCTAGAATTTAGAAAACAAAAAATTGATTGGGCTGGCGCTATTACACTTGTTATTAGTATCGTTTGCTTAATGTTCGCCTTAGAACTTGGTGGTAAAGAATACGCATGGAATTCCACTGTAATTATCGGTTTATTTACAACAGTTGTTATTATGCTTATTATTTTCTTCTTCGTAGAACGAAAAGCAACTGAGCCTATCATTTCTTTCCATCTATTTAAAAAACCTTTATTCGCAGCTAGCCAAGGCGTTGCCTTTTTCTATGGTGCCGCTTTTATTATCTGTACAGTTTATATCCCAATCTTCGTTCAAGGTGTTCTCGGTGGTTCAGCCTCCAATGCTGGATTAATTTTAACACCTATGATGGTTGGCTCTGTAATTGGAAGTCAAACAGGTGGACAGTTAGCTTCTCGAACAAGCTATCGTAACATCATGATGGTATCTGGCATTTTCTTCGTAATTGGTATTTATTTACTAAGCACTTTAACAATGGATACACCTCGTCTACTTGTAACGCTATTTATGGTTCTCACTGGACTTGGAGTTGGTTTCTCGTTCTCAGTTTTAAGTATGTCTTCTATCCACAAGTTAGAAATGCGAGACCGTGGTTCTGCTACATCAACAAACTCATTCTTCCGTTCACTCGGTATGACTCTTGGTGTAACGATTTTTGGTACAATTCAAAACCATATTTTTACTACTAAATTAAACACTGTGTTCCCTCCAGAACTAGCTAAATTAGCTCCAAAAGGCGGAGACACAAGTTTCTTATTATCACAAGGTGCTACCGAGAAGATTCCAGCTGAAATATTAACTGGTATTAAAGATGCTCTCGCTACCTCTATTGCCAGTACATTCTTCTGGGCACTGATCCCGGCTGTACTAAGTGTTATTTGTATTTTACTTATGGGAAATGAACGCCTCTTTACAGGTCCAAAAACGAAACAAAAACAAAAGCAAGTAAGTTAATATAGAGAAAAGAAACGGCATATCCCTTTATGAAAACGGATATGCCGTTTATACTATGTATAAAGTTTTTATTTATAGGAGTTGAGACAGCATGAGCATGAAACTAGTCATTCTCGGCTTGCTACTCGAAGGGGATAAACATCCATATGAAGTGCAGCACATCATGAAAGAACGACAAATGGATTGTTATATTAAATATGCAAAAGGATCACTTTACTACGCCTTCGAGCAATTAGAAAAGCAGGGTGCAATTCGTATTACCACGATTGTTCGAGATACGAATAGACCCGATAAAACAATCTTTCATATAACAGAAGAAGGTAAACGGTTATTTCACACGTTACTATTAAAACAATTCGAGGCAAAAAATCAAATATATAAACCAATTTATTCAGCACTCTCTTTCGCTCATTTTGGTGATGATCAAGAGTTAATTCCTATTTTAGAAAAAAAGAAAAATGATACCGTTCAATATTTACATAAAATGCAAACTATATATGATTGTAGTAAAGGACAAATTCCACGTGCACAACTATATATTTTACAAAGCGTTATTGAACATATTACAGTTGAATTGCAATGGTTAAACACCCTCCTTACAGATGCAGTTGCAGGGCGACTGTCGGAAATTGATATAGATACAAATTAAACTTATAAAGAAGAAACTGTAAAAAGACAATAAAGTTATTTCTTTTTACACCCTAAAACAAGCATAGCCCCGTTCTAATTTAGGACGGGGATGCTTGTTTTATTTTCGCTATAAGATACTTATTTCACTGCACTCAAAAATATAACAAAGATTTATTTATCACCGGCATCCCATAATAGAAGATTATTTCTTAAAATTCTATATAAAAAGGTTGTTGATTTTCATCCAAACTGTATTCAATTCTTTGTCTGAAATTCATAAAATTCACCATCTCTAACGCCTGCTCAATAGGATAGAACCCTACTTCCAAACTTTCTGGTGTAGTCGTTAATTTACCTCCAACTGGTCTAGCTAAAAACAACGTATTACATATTGAATGGTTTACATTTTGGAATACTCCACAAAATTTTAAAACTTCAATATCAACACCTGTCTCCTCTTTAGTCTCCCTTATTGCAGCATCCTTCAAAGACTCTCCTTCTTCAACTTGTCCACCTGGCATTTCCCATCCTCTTCTAGGTCCCTTAATTAATAAGATTTCTTTTTGTTCATTAATTACAATTGTCGCTGCTGAAACTATATGTTTTGGTGGTGAATAAATATTTTGTGTACTTTGTTCCAATTGAAATTCCCCATTTCTATAAACTTAGTATATGTATCTTTATACAGAAACCTTTTTCTTTCTTGTGATAACTTACTATTTCAAAATGAACCATTCAATCCCCTTCCTCATTCCAGAATATGGATTAATTTTCAAATAACATAACTAGCATCTTAGCTCTGTACAAGTACATACTTTTTTGTATGTTTAATCGTACTTACTTTCAATTCCTCTTACTTTTCTTCGCCTTATAAAAACCAGAATAATCCGAATAATAAAAATAAAAAACTTTAGAATTTTCTTATTTTAAAACAGTAGACAAAATTCCAAAAATTGTGTTAGAATTTGTTTCAATATCATATCGCTTGTTAACTTCCTTTCAAAAGGAAAATAGGTACACGAAAATTTCTTTTCGTGTTTAAAAGGGAAGCTTGGTGAAACTCCAACACGGTCCCGCCACTGTAAATGCTGAGATTTCTTTTCTATGCCACTGTGAAAACGGGAAGGTAAAAGAGATTATATGAAGCATAAGTCAGGAGACCTGCCTGTTTTAACAACACTGATAGATTCACGGATGATGATGAGGTGTTAAAACAAAAAGGAAGGCTTATTTTCTATGCCTTTATGCTTTTTGTTATAGGTATTTCCTAGTAAACGGAAATGCTTACTTTCAATTAGGGAGGAATTTAAAATGGCAATTCAAACAAGTAACTTAGGTTATCCACGTATCGGACTACAACGAGAGTGGAAAAAGACATTGGAAGCTTTTTGGTCCAATAAAATCGATGAAGAACAATTTTTAACAAAGATGAAAACAATTCGCCTTCAACACGTAAAAGTACAGCAAGAAAAAGGGATTGAACTCATTCCAATTGGCGACTTTACATATTATGATCACGTTTTGGATACTGCTTATATGCTAGGATTTATCCCATCACGTTTTTCTGAGTTTACATCTTACCTTGATGTATATTTCGCAATGGCGCGTGGCTCTAAAGATCACGTAGCTTCTGAAATGACAAAATGGTTTAACACAAACTATCATTATATCGTTCCTGAATATGAAGAGGGATTACAAATCTCTTTAAAAGATAATCGTCCACTTCGCTTATACGAAGAGGCAAAACAAGAATTAGGAGTAGATGGAAAACCTGTTATTTTAGGACCATATACTTTCTTAAAATTAGCTAAAGGCTACACACAAGAGCAATTTGCTACGATTTTAAAACAGTTAGTTGCACCTTACGTACAACTGATTTCAGAACTACATGCAGCTGGTGCACAAGTCATTCAAGTTGATGAACCGATTTTTGCTTCTTTAACGAAAGAAGAAGTTCAACAAGCAAAAGAAATTTATGAAGCTATTCGTAAAGAAGTTCCAAATGCGAATCTTCTTTTACAAACATATTTTGATAGTGTAGAAGAAAACTATGAAGAAATTATTACATTCCCTGTATCCGGTATTGGATTAGATTTCGTTCATGGTAAAGAAGGTAATCTAAATGCTATTTCAAAATATGGATTCCCAGCTGATAAAACTTTAGCTGTCGGTTGTATAGATGGCCGTAACATTTGGAGAGCTGACCTTGATGAAGTTCTTACGTTATTTACAACGTTACAAAAACAAGTCCAAACGAAAGATTTCATCGTTCAGCCTTCTTGTAGCTTATTGCATACGCCAATTGATAAAACAGAAGAAACTCACTTATCAACTGAGCTATTCGATGCGTTAGCATTTGCAAATCAAAAATTAGAAGAGTTAGTTCTTATTCATTCCGCTCTTACTCAAGGTACAGAAAGCATTAGTAATGAGCTGGAAACATACCGAAATGTACATCATACAATTCGTTCATCTGCTGCACGTAACCGAGAAGATGTTAAAGCAGCACGAACAGCACTAAAAGAAGAAGATTTTTCACGTCCTCTTCCATTTGAAAAACGATACGAATTACAACAAGTTGCCCTGGAGTTACCGTTATTACCAACAACGACTATTGGTAGCTTCCCGCAAACAACTGAAGTTCGTCAAACTCGAAAAGAATGGCGTAACGGTGTTATTTCAAATGAACAATATGAACAATTTATTGAAAAAGAGACAGAAAAATGGATTCGTTACCAAGAAGAAATTGGTCTTGATGTTCTTGTACATGGTGAATTCGAAAGAACTGACATGGTCGAATATTTTGGTGAGCGCCTTGCTGGTTTCTCATTCACTAAAAACGGTTGGGTACAATCATACGGTTCTCGCTGCGTAAAACCACCTGTTATTTATGGCGATGTTGCCTTTATTAACGGAATGACTATTAAGGAAACAGTTTATGCACAAAGCTTAACAGAGAAAGTTGTAAAAGGAATGTTAACTGGACCTGTTACGATTTTAAATTGGTCCTTCGTTCGAAATGACATTCCAAGAAAAGAAGTTTCGTATCAAATTGCATTAGCTCTTCGTCACGAAATTGAACTACTTGAATCTTCCGGAATTCGAGTAATCCAAGTCGATGAGCCAGCACTTCGTGAAGGAATGCCACTAAAAGAAAAAGATTGGGATGCTTATATTACATGGGCAGTACAATCCTTCCTTTTAGCAACTTCTTCTGTAGCAAATGAAACACAAATTCATACGCATATGTGTTACAGTAACTTCGAAGATATTGTTGATGCGATTCGCGCATTAGATGCAGATGTGATTTCTATCGAAACATCAAGAAGTCACGGTGAATTTATTGACACATTAAAACATACAACATACGAAAAAGGCATCGGTCTAGGTGTATATGATATTCATAGCCCACGTGTACCGAGTAAAGATGAAATGTATAAAATCGTAGAACAATCTTTAGAAGTATGTGATCCTAAATATTTCTGGATTAATCCTGATTGTGGTTTAAAAACGAGAAGAACGGAAGAAGTTATCCCGGCTTTAGAACACATGGTGCAAGCAGCAAAAGATGCTCGTTCCCTGCTAAAAACAAACGCATAACAAAAATGGGTTATCCTTTTTGAGGATAACCCATTTTTTATTCTTTACTTTCAAAAAAGAATTCGTATTGTATTTTATATAATTCATCATCCGTTGGTTCTTCAAGAGGAGTTGCCTGTAATACAACCGTATACTCACCATTCGGAATAGGGATTTGGAATTTATTCGAAAGAATACTTGTTACAACGATACATTCATTTTTAACTGTAAAAGGAACTGTAACCGTTCTAATCACCTCTTCTTTCTCAATATGTTTCCCAGGGGTCACTTTTACTTCACAAGTATAATCAGAGAGTGCTTCAAAAATAACAGTTCCATCCACCTTCGCATAACCTCTTTCAAAATCTTCATCCGTCCAGTCTACGTAAGGATGATCACCGTCATAGTTCATCAACATTAATTGCGAATAAGAAATTGTTAACTCCATCGTTCCCCTTCTCCTTCATTATGAAATATGCAACTACTACTTTACGTCAAATTTCACACGCGTACCATCTGGGTATTTATCTAACTTATTTCCTACCCAAGACCCTGCTCCGCGGTTATCTGCTGGACTTATATATTCAATATGTGCTCCTTTTCCGCCTTCTTTACACATCGCCATTGGCCATTCATCACGATCATACCCTTTTTTTGATGGGTATGGAGCTAACGATAATTTTCTTCTATCCGCAGCACCACCACGGTCGATTGTACAAACTTCTGAATGTCCTTCTTTTATAGCATCCGTAATATGTTTCCCTGTCTCTGGATATCGCTCTTTCGGAAATTCTAGAACTTGATCATATGCATTCGTTTTTTTGATACTTGTTTCCTCTGGAACAAGTACTTCATAAACCGCTACTACAATAGAAAGAATTGCAATAATTGAAATGATAATACCTTTTAATTGCTTCATGTATACCTCCATGCTTCTACCAGTTTCTTTTCCTCAGTTATTATAACAAACTTCTCCTGTATATGTTTTCAGACATTATTTTAGCTCTTCTTCGCCATTCCGCCAAAAACTCTCATTTTTCTTCATCTTTTCACTAATGCTGTAGAAAACTAATAACCTTCCGACATTCTTTTTTAAAGGAAGTCCTCATAAAAGATTGAAATGATATATACGATACTTTTTGGGGAGGAAATAACATGGAAGCTATCTATAAAACGAAAGATGTCACGAATAAAACAGGCATCCCAAAACATATAGTCCGTAAATATAGCCAACTGTTAGAGGAACATGGTTATATCATTTCAAAAACAGCTGATGCTCGTATTTATAAACTGGATGATTTAAAACTATTGAAATCTATACATGAAAGAGCTGCTAAACTGCAAGAAGATATTTCAGAAACGATACCTATTATTTTAAAAGAAAAAGAGGCCCCGCCTGTACCCGCTATACAAGATAAGCAAGAAATACAAACGAAAGAAAAAGAAGATGGGCGTAACTTTGAGGAGTTCATGTTAAAACTTGAAATGCTCGCTCAATTAAATGAAGCAATTATTCATCAAAATTCTACCCTTATTACCCAAAATCGTTTAAAAGATGAAAAGCTAGATGAATTGATGCAACAAGTTTATGTAAAAGAAGGCTCTCAAGAAAAAATGCTACAAGAGTTAGTAGATCATGCCGCTCAAACAGATGCCCTGCAAAAAGAAAAGATGGACTTATTAATGAATCATATGTATAAACGAGAATCCAAGCAAGAGGAAAAAATGAATAAACTCGTAAATCAAATTTATAATAAAGACAGCAACCGGGATGCACAACTTATGCAAGTGATTCGCGAAATTCAAGAAACAAAAAGATTAGTCGCAGCTTCGAAAGAACAAAGTTTTTTTCAATCATTTAGAAGTTTATTTAGCCGATCAAAACAAGAAAAAACATCTGAATAAAATAATATTTTTTTCCTATATAAAATAAAAAGTTACCTTCCATCGGTAACTTTTATTCCTTATTTCTTACAGCTGGCAATATAATAATCGCTTCAGTTCCTTTCCCACTTTCGCTTTTATATTCCAGCGTACCATTATGCGCTTGTAAAATACTAAATGTTACCATAAGTCCTAATCCTGTCCCTTTTTCTTTTAAAGAATAATACGGTTGTCCCAGTCTTACTAACTGTTCTTTCGTCATTCCAACACCACTATCTTTAACTCTTATTACTATCGTTTCATCTTTTTGCATAGCCGTTACTTTTAAATATCCTTTATTTCCTTGGATTGCTTCAATACCATTTTTAACAACATTCATAATAGCTTGCTTCAATTTCGTCTTATCACCGATCGTATAAAGACTTTCAGAAATCTCAACTTGCAAATATACACCTTGCATCGCTGCAAATGATGACATAAGAGTTGTCATTTCAATTAATTGAGCGGATAAGCAAATGTGTTCTTTTTTCTCAATTTGCGGCCTTGCTAAATTCAAATAATCTGAAATAATTTGTTCTGCCCGATCCAATTCGGCTAATACGAGACGCATATAATCCTTATTCTTCACATCTTCCGTACTTTCTAACAATTGAATAAAACCACGAACAACAGTGAGCGGATTTCGAACCTCATGTGCAACACTTGCTGCCAACTCACTTACAATATTAAGCTTTTCTGACTTTTGCATCTCTGTACGTAATATTGCATTTTCGTTTAAATATTCTGTTAAGTACACTTGAAATACCATAGTCATAACCATAATAAGCGAAGCAAATATATATCCGCTATATAAGTGTGAAATGTGTGGTGTAAACCCCGTTTCTAACAGAACGTTAATCATACCAATCACTAAAGAAACAAGTACGTACAATGATGAAATCATAAATGCTAAAATTAGCTTCTTATCCCTTGAAAATAGAGACCATTTCTTTGATAAAAATAATGGAACTATCAATAGAAATATTACTTCTATGACCGGAAGAAGGCTCATTCCCTTTAGCGCCCATTCATATGCAACAAAAATAACGGCCGGGATTAAACCAACAATCCCACCATATAAAAAACCACTAACAATCGGGATTGGGTGAAAATTATACCCACAAATGTCACCAAAACAAATAGAGTATGTCATGGAGAGAATGAGTGTAATGCTGGATAAAAACATAATAAAGTAGCGGTTCGGCTTCGGAGGCATTTCTTGATAACGATTTAAACGAATCGCTTCATATAAAAATAGTGGCAAAATAATGATGGCAATTTGGATCATTAAATCACGGATCAGCTCCATAGCCTCTCATCCCCTATATGTATTTTGATATGATTATATCATTTTACGGGTTTATTTGTTTTAAAATTTTGATTTTTCTTAACATATTTGTTAATTCTTTGTTAACAGCACATAATAATTGTTACAGATTTTCGAAATGAATGTAAACCCTGTACCAAATTTCTGCCTGACAGTATACAATGAATACGGATTACAAAGAAAATAAAAAATACTTCATGAGACGGACAACTATAGCAAAATACAGCATATAATCCATACTATCTATGTTTACAAATAAGTGATCATTATTTTAGTAGGAGGAAGATAAATATGGCGGGTACTACGCTTGTTTTAAAAGAAGAAAATTTGGTCGTTCTAGAAAATGTTGAAAAATCAGTATATGAAGAGTTACAGCATAAAACCGGAGAAGAAAATTGCACATGTGCTGTGAATGAATCAGTTGTTCACCTTGGCAAAGTATCCTCTGTACTTTGGAATGAAGATGAAATAGATTGGGAGTACGGATATTAAAAAGTCGCTTACAGCGGCTTTTTTTCTATTATCCCTCTCTTTCTACATAACATATACGCAAGCGAAATCATAGAAAATATGTTAAAATGAACTTAATTTTCAAACGGAAGAAAGGGAGATACAATGGAACAATTCATTAATCCTAGAGTGAAAGACATCCAAATTTCTGGAATCCGTCAATTCTCTAACATGATTCAAAACTATGATAATCTTATCTCTTTAACAATTGGACAACCCGATTTCCCTACGCCTTCTCTCGTAAAAGAAGCGGCAAAACGGGCTATTACAGAAAATTATACAAGCTATACACATAACGCTGGTTTACTAGAATTACGCAAGGCAGCTTGTAACTTTGTAAAAGATAACTACGATTTACAGTATTCACCTGAAAACGAAACCATCGTTACAATCGGTGCTAGTGAAGCAATTGATATTGCATTCCGAACGATTTTAGAGCCAGGAACAGAAGTTATTTTACCTGCCCCTATTTATCCAGGATACGAACCAATTATTCGATTATGCGGTGCTACACCTATTTTTATCGATGTTCGTGAAACTGGCTTCCGTTTAACAGCCGAAGCGCTAGAAAATGCTATTACAGAAAAAACAAGATGCGTCGTACTGCCATATCCTTCTAATCCAACTGGTGTAACTTTATCAAAAGAAGAATTACAGGGTATTGTAACTGTTTTAAAAGATAAAAATATTTTCGTCCTTTCTGATGAAATTTATAGCGAACTTGTATATGAACAAAAGCATACATCTATCGCTCATTTCCCAGAAATGCGTGAAAAGACTATCGTCATTAACGGTTTATCAAAATCTCATTCTATGACTGGCTGGCGTATCGGTCTATTATTCGCACCAAGCTATTTAGCAGGACATATACTAAAAGTTCATCAATACAACGTAACGTGTGCTACTTCAATCGCTCAATATGCTGCAATTGAAGCATTAACAGCTGCTAAAGATGCACCAAAAATGATGCGTCATCAATACAAGAAACGCCGCGATTATGTATATAATCGACTCATTCAAATGGGCTTAACAGTTGAAAAGCCAACAGGTGCATTTTACTTATTCCCATATGTTGGTCATTTAACATCTTCATCATTTGATTTTGCACTTGACCTTGTCAAAGAAGCTGGACTAGCTGTCGTTCCTGGAACTGCATTTTCTGAATATGGTGAAGGCTATCTTCGCTTGTCCTATGCGTATAGTATTGAAACTTTAAAAGAAGGCTGTGATCGATTAGAGGCCTTTCTACAACAAAAAGCTAAGAGTTAAACTCTCAGCTTTTTGTTGCATAATGATCGCAAGTTTGGCGCTTTAGTAATTTATGAGGAATAATAATACACTTTGCAGTAGACTCTGCATTCTCTACTTTATCCACTAAAGCTTTTGCTGCCTCATATCCTAGTTGATAAATATTCACATCAACTGTCGAAAGTGGCGGACTCGCAATTTCTGATAATAAAGCATTGTTAAAGCTTATAATGGAAACATCCTTTGGTACAACGAATCCTTTTTTAGAAAGAGCACTTAACACACCAAGTCCAATTAAATCATCCGTTGCCACAATTGCTGTCGGTGGTTGCTGTAGTCCCATTAACTCCTCAACGGCTTGTTGACCACTTTCCCTCGAAAAATCAAAATGTAAAATATACTCTTTTGGTAATACAATGTCCGCTAATTTTAAAGCATCACTCATACCAGCCAAACGATCTCTCGTTACAAGTAAATCTGATCCACCGCCGATGAACGCGATTTGTTTATGACCTAATGAAATCAAATATTCTGCTACTTCTCTTGCAGCTGTATAATTGTCATTATCTACATATGTAATTTCATCTTTTCGATCATACGGTTTCCCAATTAAAACAAACGGGAAATTTTGTTTATGCAAATATTGAATAATCCGATCATTCTCTCTTGAATATAAAAGAATAATGCCACCAATTTGGCGCCCCTGTACCATCTTTACAACACCATTAAAAATTTCATCTTCCGTCTCACCTGTCGACATATAAAGCGCATACCCTTCCACATGTGCAAATGAACTAATCCCTCTTATAACTTCTGGGAAAAACGGATTTTGAAAAGCTTTACTTGCAGAACTTGGCATAACAAGACCAAGTGTTTTTGTTGTTTGGTTAGCTAGGTTTCTTGCGTTTAAATTGGGATGATACCCTAGTTCACTCATTACTTTCCGAACACGACGCTTTGTTTTTTCACTTATACTTGGATTATCAGCAATTACACGAGAAACGGTAGATGGTGCTACATTCGCCTTCTTCGCCACATCTTTAATTGTAACTGTCATAAAAATCCCCCTCCTCTCACTTCTCTGCCATTTTGTTATATATTTTAATCTTGCACCCGTTGCAAGTAATAGGAGCAATCATAAACTTTCATTGATTCTATCTTGTAATACCTATCATATTCTCCCTCTCCATGTATTGTAAGGGATATAGCTCTTTTTTCCTATACTATAATATACTATTTATTTCACTTCTTTTCATATGTGATGTCAAATCTCTTTTCATCTCCCTATAAAGCTTTTTATAGGGAGATGAAAAGAGAAATGGGACATAATGTCCCATTTTTCATCCTTTCGTACCTCCAGCAGTTAAACCAGAGATAAAGTATTTTTGTAGTGATAGGAATAAAATTGAAATTGGGATTGCAATCAATACTGAACCCGCTGCGAACGTTGTGAATTCATTACCAAATTTCTTCGCTACCATTTCATATAACCCAACTGCTAACGTATAATTTTCTGGTGTGCGCAAAATAACACTCGCTAAAATGAAATCTGTAAATGGACCGATGAAAGTGAATAACGCCACAACCGCTACGATTGGCTTTGCAAGTGGCATAATGATTTGCCAAAAAATACGGAAATGTCCTGCCCCATCCATACGAGCTGACTCATCCAATTCTTTCGGAATCGTATCAAAATATCCTTTCATAAGCCATGTATTCATTGGAATTGCTCCGCCTACATAAATTAAAATTAATGCAAGGTGCGTATCGATTAACCCTGTTAACTGTGCTAATACGTATAGAGCGATTAGCGCCGCAAAGTTTGGAATCATTTGCAGAATTAAAAATGTTAATAAACCATTTTTTCTTCCAACAAAACGGTATCTTGAAAATGCATAAGCAGTAAAACTAATTGCTAACACTGAGAAAATCATTGTTATAACACTTACTTTTAATGTGTTTTTATACCATAGTAAATAATTACTATTCTCTAAATCTAATAACTTACGATAATGATCTAACGTTGCATTTTGCGGAATAATACTTGATCCAGATAAACTATCACCCGGATTAAACGATGAGCCAATAATCCATAATAATGGATAGAAAATGATGGCACACATTACGAAAATAACGAGATAACTTAATGAGAGACGTAACATCTTTTGTCTTTTAATATTCATTTACATCATATCCTCTTCTTGGAATGATTTTGTTCTCTTAAATTGCCATAACGCAACTGTAATAACGATTAACGATAAGATCATTGTAAGAGCTGCCGCTTTCCCGTACTGCGCCGAAGTCATCGTTAACTTATAAATCCATGAAATTAAAATATCTGTTCCACCTGCGTCTTGTCCAGCTACAGCAGGACCTCCGCCGTTAAATAGATAGATGATACTAAAGTTATTAAAGTTAAACGTATATTGCGTAATTAATATTGGTGCTGTTGCATATAGAACAAGTGGCAATGTAATTTTACGAAACTGTTGCCAAGCTGTAGCTCCATCTACTGTAGCAGCTTCATATAACTCCCCTGGAATCGATTGCAGTATACCTGTTGTCATTGCAAAGACGAACGGGAATCCAAGCCACGTTTGAATCATAATTAAAGCAATTTTTGCCCAAAATGGATCTGTCATCCAAGCAATCTTTTCGATTCCAAATAAAGCTAATACTTGATTGTTAATTGCTCCAAATGTCTCATTAAACATACCAGAGAAAACAAGAATAGATACGAATGCTGGAACCGCCCACGGTAAAATGAAGATTGTTCGAATAATTGCCTTCCCTTTAATACCAGGCTGATTTACGATAATCGCTAAGAAAATACCAAGCGCAACTTGTAATGTCGTTGCAACGAATGTCCAAATGACAGTCCAAGAAAATACGCTTAAAAATGTCTCTCTCCACATCGGTAATGTAAAGATATCAATAAAGTTTTTGAAGCCCACCCAATCTACTAATTTAGCTGGAGGAGAGTGGTATAAATCATAATTCGTAAATCCAATTAAAATTACGAAGATGATTGGAAATACAACTACAAAGATAAGTAATAGAAAACCTGGTGAAACCATTAAATATGGAAAACCTTGATCTAGTAAATTACGGTATTGCTCTTTTACAGAGTTTAAAGGTGTTCCTATATCACGTTTCTTCCCGTTTTGGTATGCATCATATAAATTAAATGCATATATTCCGAGTCCAAAAACGATGACGATGAGTGCCAAGATTCCTTCTACTAATAGAAAGACAGAATGATCACGTGGAACTTCTGTACCTAGCGTTACAATTCCCCATAATCCCATATTTAATAAATCAGCAAAGGCTACAATAAATGAACCTGTTAATACTAGAAAAATAAGCCCTTTTACAAATTGCTTATTATACATTTGGCCCACGCCTGGAATGATAGATAACATGGTTGCCATTTTCCTATGCTTTGAACCGTTTAAACCGTTTGCTGGTTCCATAGATGTTTGCATGTTCCTTCCCCCTTTTTTCTGGGAGAGAATTCATGCCCCTCATATGAGAGGCACGAATTTCACCTTATTTTTTCTTACTATGATTTGCCTCAATATTACCTTTAATTTGCTTCACTGCATTGTCAAGTGCTGCTTTTGGTGCCTCTTTTTCCGTAACAACTAATTGAAGCGCATCTCCAGCTGGTTTCCATACTTCTTGCATTTCTGGAATGTTCGGCATTGGAATTCCATTTTCAGATTGTGTTGCAACTGCTTTTGCAGCTTCATTATCTTTAATGATTGGATCTTCCATTACTGCTTTTACTGGAGGAATTTCTTTTGTTTTCTCAAATCGAATTTTTGCGTTCTCTTCATTTGTTACCCATTCAGTGAACTTTGTAGCTAAATCATTTTGTTTAGAGAAACTTGTTACATGCCACCCTTTAACCCCAACAAATGTTTTCATTGGTTGACCGTTTGGTAATTTCGGCATTGGAGCAACGCCATAATCAATTCCGTTCTTTTCCATTGCTTGGAACGCCCATGGACCATTCATGATAGATGCTGCTTTTCCTTCGTTAAATAGTCCATCAGCAGCAGGTCCACCAGATTCACCGATAATACCTTTCGGGAATAACTTTTCTTTGTACCATTTTTGAAGATATTCAGCACCTTGTACTGCCCCACTATTATTTAATCCAACATCACTTGCATTTGGCTTTCCATCTTTTTCACCAAACACATAACCACCCATACCTGCCATGAATGCATTAGCAAAGTAGAAGTTATCTCCTAGTGTTAAAAACCCATACTTGCCATCCTTCGTAAATTCTTTTGAGAAGTTAAACAGCTCGTCCATCGTTTCTGGTGCTTTTGGCATTAATTTTTTATTATAAATAAAGACTGGTGTCTCAATTGCTTTTGGTAAACCATATAATTTCCCGTTATATGTCTGTGCTTCTATTGATGATTCAGTAAATCTACTCTTCACAGCATCATCAGCTTTCACTTCAGAAAGTAAACCTTCTGTTACTGCATTTCCAATTTGATCATGTGGCAATGTTACAACATCTGGTCCCGTCCCCGCTGGTCCATCAAGGCGTAACTTCTTCACTTGATCTGTCATTTGCATTTCAACGACTTTTACTTTTACTTTATATTTTTCCTCAAAACTTTTCACTGCTGGTTCTAAACCAACACCTTTTTTATCATCTTCCCAAACGAGAAGATCGTAATCTTTCTTCGCTTTACTTTCTTCTTTCTTCCCTGAATCTTTCGGTCCACATGCAGATAACATACCAATTGATAATGCTGAAACCGTTAATAATGATAATGCTTTCTTCATCCCAAAAACCTCCCTAAATTGTATATGTACCTTACTAATTGAAAACGTTTGCATTAAATGGTTTAATAGAAGCACAAACAATATCTCAATCTATGAAAACGTTTGCGCTATTTGTCTCTCATTATACATTCTTTTATTCATTTTGCAAATATTAATTTTAAAATATTATTACCACACTCCTTATACATTGACTTTATATGAAATGAATACTACTCTTATAAGCAATATTAAAGCTATGCAAAAAGCAATCGTTTGCAACATATACTTTATTATTATACTTAAGGGAACAATATGCATGGAGATATTAAAGGGGGATTTTCTATATGCTTAAAGAAGCTATTTATCATAGGCCAAAAGATAATTACGCATACGCTTATGATGAAAAAACGATTCATATCCGAATACGTACTAAAAGAGAAGATGTTCAAAGCGCCACTCTTATTTACGGTGATCCTTATGAATGGAAAGACGGGAAATGGATTACATCAAGCACACCGATGAAAAAAACTGGTTCTACTGCATTGTTTGATTATTGGTCCATTTCCATCGAGCCTAAATTTAAGCGCTTACGTTATGGATTCGAATTAAAAAATGATACAGAAACGCTTATTTATGCAGAGCGAGGATTTTTTTCCAGTATTCCAAATGATGACGTTGGTAACTTTTTCTGTTTGCCATTTATTCATGCAAATGATGTGTTTCAAGCACCTTCTTGGATTAAAGACACCGTTTGGTATCAAATTTTCCCAGAACGGTTCGCTAATGGAGATCGTGCACTAAATCCAGAAAACACTCTTCCTTGGGGAAGCGCTGAGCCAACTCCAACTAATTTTTTCGGCGGAGATTTTGCTGGTATTATTCAAAACCTCGATTACCTTGTTAAGCTTGGAATTTCGGGAATATACTTCACACCTATTTTCAAAGCACATTCAAACCATAAATATGACACAATTGACTACATGGAAATCGATCCGCAATTCGGGACGAAAGAAACGTTCAAAGAACTCGTTCAGGCATGTCATACACACGGTATAAAAGTAATGCTCGATGCCGTGTTTAATCATAGTGGATACTTTTTCGATAAATTCCAAGACGTACTAGAAAACGGTGAGAAGTCTGCTTATAAAGAGTGGTTCCATATTCATGAATTTCCAATTGTAACGGAGCCACTCCCGAATTATGATACTTTCGCGTTTACACCGTATATGCCTAAATTAAATACAGCACACCCAGATGTAAAAGAATACTTACTTGAAGTAGGGCGTTATTGGGTAAGAGAATTCAATATAGACGGTTGGCGCCTTGATGTAGCAAATGAAGTAGACCACAGCTTTTGGAGAGAATTCCGAAGTGAGATAAAGGCATTAAATCCTGAAGTATATATTTTAGGAGAAATTTGGCACGATGCACTTCCATGGCTACAAGGAGATCAATTTGATGCTGTAATGAGCTACCCTGTTACAAACGCTCTACTGTCTTACTTTGCTAATGATTCCATTAAAGCAAATGAATTTATGAAACAAATTACAGAATCTCTACATTCCTACTCTATGAATGTAAATGAAGCAGCGTTTCATTTATTAGACAGTCATGATACACCAAGAATATTGACAACATGTAACGGAGATAAAAATAAGTTACAGTTACTTTATGTATTCCATCTTTCCTTCATCGGCTCTCCTTGTATTTATTATGGAGACGAAATTGGTATGGACGGTGGTATGGACCCAGATTGTCGCAAATGTATGGTTTGGGATACGAAAGAACAAGATCATCTATTATTTACACATATACAAACATTAATTTCATTACGAAAGCAATATAAAGCATTTGGAGGACATGGTACTTTCCAATTCATCGAAGCAAATGATGAACATAATTATATTTCTTATACGAAAACATATGAAGATGAAACTATCTTTTTCGTTTTAAATCCGACTAATAGTGATGTTACAGCTTCACTCCCTCTCCATGTTACTGGAAAGAAAATTATTAACATTTATACAAACGAAGAATTTTCAGCGGAAGCAAGTGTATTACAAGTTACACTTCCTCCATACGGATTCTCAATCTTAAAATGGTAATAAAAAATCCTTATGCCAAGGTGTGGCATAAGGATTTTTCTTATTTTAATTTAAATACCATCGCTTCATATGGACGTAATACAATGTTATCTATCGATCCACTCTCTACGTCGTAATTGTGTATTAATAACTCTGATTCACTATAACTAATGTCCTTAGGCAATTCAAATACACATTCTTCCGCCGTAAAGTTTGCAATAACAAGAAGTTTTTCTTCTTCATATGTTCTTACGTATGCAAAAATAGAAGGATTATTATCTAATATTAAATCATATGATCCGTACACAACTATTTCATTATTTTTGCGTAGGTCAATTAATTTTTTATAGTAATAAAAAATTGAATCTTTATTTTGGATCGCTTGTTTCACATTGATTTCTTTGTAGTTAGGGTTTACCGTAATCCAAGGCTCACCTGTTGTGAATCCAGCATGATCTTTATCATTCCACTGCATCGGTGTTCTAGCATTATCTCGGCCTTTTACATAGATAGACTGCATCACTTTATCTATATCTTCACCGCACTCTATCACTTTTTCCTTATACATATTTAACGTTTCAATATCTCGATATTCATCAATCGACTCAAATCGAACGTTCGTCATTCCGATTTCTTCTCCTTGATAAATATACGGTGTTCCTTTCATCATATGAAGCACCGTCGCTAACATTTTCGCAGATTCAATGCGATACATTCCATCATTACCAAAACGAGATACAACGCGTGGCTGATCATGGTTATTCCAATACAGGCTATTCCACCCTGTATGCTCTAATGCTTTTTGCCACTTCGTTAAATTCTCTTTTAAAGTAAGAAGTGAGCATGGTTTTACATCCCATTTTCCGCCTTCTCCCGAATCTAAATCCATATGTTCAAATTGGAATACCATCTGCAGTTCTTTTCGTTCTTCTCCAGTATACATTTTCGCTTCTTCTGTCGTTACACCAGGCATTTCACCAACCGTCATAATATCATAATGAGACAATACTTCTTCATTCATTTCATGTAAATATTTATGAATGTTTGGACCGTTCATAAAATGCTTATGACCTGAAACATACCCCTCTTCTTCGGTTTCAACAGCTGGTAATCCCTCTTCTTTAGAAATAAAATTAATAACATCCATACGGAAGCCATCAATTCCTTTTTCTAACCAAAACTTCATCATTTCATAAACATCTTGTCTTACCTTTTCATTATCCCAATTTAAATCCGGCTGTTTTTTAGAAAACAGATGTAAATAATATTCATCTGTCATTTCATCATACTTCCATGCAGATCCACTAAAAGCTGCTCCCCAGTTGTTCGGCTCTTTTCCTTCTTTTCCAGGACGCCATATATAGTAGTCTCTATATTTATTATCTTTTGATTTACGTGATTCAATAAACCAATTATGTTCATCAGAAGTATGGTTAACAACTAAGTCCATCATAAGTTTCATATTACGTTCATGCATTTCATGTAATAGCTCATCCCAATCTTCCATTGTTCCGAACTCATTCATAATTTTACAATAATCACTTATATCATAACCATTATCATCATTTGGAGATTCATAGACCGGTGATAACCAAATGACATCAATCCCTAATTCTTTTAAGTAATCTAGCTTTGAAATAATCCCACGAAGATCCCCAATACCATCACCGTTACTATCCATAAAGCTACGAGGATAAATTTGATATACTACACTTTCTTTCCACCACTGTTTTTCCATTATGCTACCCCATTTCATTAATAATTCGATTTTCTCTATTTTAAGGCGCAAACGTTTTCATTAATGAATGATAACAGATTCTATCTTAATTTAAAATAGCGCTTACAACTTTTATTCTTATTTTTCTAAGAAAACATACGCAAATTACTAATATTCCTCTAATAAATGAAAACGTTTTATTTTTTTGTTTATTTTTTGAATCTATTAGTTTATAATGAACTCAAAGAAAACGTTTGCATAATTTTTTCTAGGGGGCAATACCATGGCAGAATTGAAATTAGAAAACATTTATAAAATATATGATAATAATGTAACAGCTGTAACAGATTTTAATTTACACATTCAAGATAAAGAGTTTATCGTATTTGTCGGTCCTTCTGGATGCGGAAAATCTACAACATTACGAATGGTCGCTGGACTTGAAGATATTTCAAAAGGAGAGTTTTCAATTGATGGTAAGCTAATGAATGATGTCCCTCCAAAAGATCGCGATATCGCAATGGTCTTCCAAAACTATGCTTTATATCCACATATGAGCGTGTATGATAATATGGCATTTGGATTAAAACTTAGAAAAATACCAAAAGATGAAATCGATCGTCGTGTGAAAGATGCAGCAAAAATTTTAGGACTGGAACAATATTTAGATAGAAAACCGAAAGCGTTATCTGGTGGACAACGTCAACGTGTTGCGTTAGGGAGAGCGATTGTTCGAGACGCGAAAGTATTCTTAATGGATGAGCCTTTATCCAACTTAGACGCTAAATTACGTGTTGCAATGCGCTCAGAAATTTCTAAATTACATCACCGTCTTGGAACGACAACAATTTACGTAACACATGATCAAACAGAAGCAATGACAATGGCTTCACGTCTCGTTGTTATGAAAGACGGAAAGATTCAACAAATCGGAACTCCAAAAGAAGTATATGAAACACCTGAAAATATTTTCGTTGGTGGATTTATTGGCTCTCCAGCAATGAATTTCTTCCGTGGTAAATTGACTGAAACCGATTTCGTTATAGATAATTCATTAAAAGTCAAAGTAACTGAAGGAAAAATGAAGATGTTACGTGAACAAGGCTATGTAAATAAGGAAATTGTTTTAGGTATTCGTCCTGAAGACATTCATGATGAACTATTATTTTTAGAAGCTTCACAATCTACTGCCTTCACAACAAAAATCGAAGTTGCTGAGTTACTAGGTGCTGAATCTATTTTATATATGAAACTTGGAGATCAAGATTTTGCAGCACGTGTTGATGCAAGACATACATTTTCACCTGGAGATCAAATTAAACTAGCATTTGATATGAATAAAGCGCATTTCTTTGATAGTCAAACTGAACAACGTATTCGTTAAAAAATAATTTTCCTCTGTATAACATACAAAAAAACCGTCCACATACTTTGAGGGCGGTTTTCATTATTATACGAGGGCTTCTACTGTATGAAATGATTGTCCTTTCGTGCCAATAATACCGAAAATCGGTAAGTCACTCAGCACCACTTCTTCTTGCTGTTTCATAAAAGATGACGTTAATTGTTTTATCTCTATCCAAACGTCATTAATACAAAGTACATTGGAATCGTTCTCTTGTTGGCGAGAAAAAATAGAATCTATTTTATATAAACCAGCATTTTGAAAAAGCATATCAATGCGACTAAATGCATTCAAAGTAATACTGATAACGCGTTGCCAATCTCCTTGCTTTCCCATATCATAGGATACAAAAAGTGCTTCTCCGCCTAGATTCGTAATTTCCTCCACTGTTGCTTGTCCACTTTCTTGATCAATGTCCGTCACAATTACTTTTGCGCCTTGTTTAGCCAACAAAAGAGCTGTATTACGTCCAATACCGATGCCACCGCCAGTTACGATAGCAACTTTTCCTGCAAGCTTCATTTTCATTACCCCTTCTATAAGTCTTACCGTCATTCAGTATACTCCTTTATGAGATTAGTCTGCAAGCAAGAAAAGTTGCTTATTAATTTGTAAGCGATTACTTTTTTACTCCTTCTTTTTTCTTACTATTACGCTGATCGAAAACTAAACCGATGAAAATTAAAATCCCCCAAAAGATTACGCTACCCCCAGTCATTTCAATTTCCCCCTTATTATATAAAGATATTATTTTAATCATTATAACATTTTCTTAATTTTCAATCTATTGAAATCAAAAATGATATGGATTAACTTTTTCTTATTATATATCCTTTAAAATATATTTATATAATTAAAAAAGACCTTCTTATTTTATGTATAAAAAGGTCTCTGTTTTATTATACAAGACTTATCACTTTTGTTTTTGTAATTAAATCTTGAAAACCACAATTATCTTTGCGGAATAACATCATATATACGTTACATAATATCGGAATTCCAAGTAGCAATATGTTCGGTAATAACAATACAAAAAATCTTATAATTAATGTTTGTAATGTTAACTTTTCACTCTTCAATGAAATTAATTTTATTCTCGTTACCTTTTTACCAAGTGTAACACCGTTCCAAATAAAGGGTACCAAAATAAAATATATCGCCATTAATATAAAAACTACTGCGAGATCATATCTATAATCACCAAAACTAATATTAAAGCGATTAAAAATAGCACTATAATTTCCGGTCATAATAGCTACTACTGCACCATACATAACCGAGATTAAAAACATGTCAATTAGGGAAGCACCTATGCGATTCATTACAAGCGCTGGACGATGCATCTTTAACTTCATTTTATGTCGACTCCTTCATATCCTTCTTTACCCGTCTCATCGTACCACTTCTAAAAAACATTGTAAACTAGCGTTTCTCTTACTTTTCTTGTACAATGTGTTACAACAGCATTGTAAAGGAGGTTCCCATATTGAAAAAATGGATAATCCTATTCGTCGCATTCCTATTAGCCGGTTGTGCTGGAAATACAAATCATATAACTTATACGATTAACGATGAATACGAACTCATACGTACTTCTGGGAATGCATTTGAACTTTTCCCATCGCAAGATGCTGTATATGCCACACAATACATTCCTGCAAAAATTACAGACATAGCTTGGGATGATAAATACATTATTGCAAAACAAATTGAGGAAAAGTCAGATCCGAATAACCCTGACGGAGCAATTGCAAATAAAAAAAGTGAGCATTATTGGATTATTGACGTAAAGCATAATAAACGTTTTGGTCCTTATAATGAAAAGCAATTTAATGAACAAAAAGATGCATTTAAAATTAAGGTACCTTTTCAAAATGTAGATTCATACATAAAAGAAAAGAAAAAACAGTCAGCATAATATTTTTAACGCTGACTGTTTTTTCTTTTATGTTTTTAAAAATCCCCTACTCAGAAAGTGAGATATTAAAAGTTTGTGCCTCTTTTACAACATCTTGCGTTTCTGTATCTGCTGCGACTACATTATCTGTTGTAAACTTAATATCCTTTACCTTTTCTTTTCCATCATCAAGTATTAAGCCGATAATACCATCTCTTGTTTCACCAGGCTTATAGTCTTCCCTTGATACATTTTTTGTACCAACGAGCGTATCTTCATCATATAAAAAGTTTTGAGTTGCTACTTTAAAATGTTGCTTATCATTAATCGTAACATCATTCATAGAGAAAAATTGCATATTTTTATTCCCGCTATTTTCCACCTTATATGTAATTTCAACGTAACGAATCGTATCACTAATCTCTGTACCACTTATCGATGCATATAACTCCGCATCTTCTTGACTTACTTTATCTCCTAATCTACGCTTTACTTCTTCAGGAGTTAATGCCGTAAATACTTTTAATGCATTTTTTGCATCTTTACTCATCTGCGATAAAGAGATTACTTTTACATCTTGTATGTGAATTTTCATTGGTGCTACTTCAAATGTTTGATTTACAGATTGAATCTGTTCTAACTTAAAAGTACCCCACCCTGTTTCTTTCACTTTTTGTCCTACTTTTTTCAGCTCACGCCCACCATATTCTTTTGTTTCAGGAATAGATTCTTTCTTCTTCGGTTCAACTTTCTTTTCTTCTTGATGGAAGCAACCACTTAACATAAGAAGAAAACTACATAAAACAAAAATATTTTTCCATGCTTTCATCATATAATTTCTCCTAACACTATCATTCATTAATATAAATTAGTCCTTTGCTTTGTAGACTATAGAAACAATGAGAATTCCACAAAAGGAACTTGTCAGTCCAGATACTATTATACCCCCTATTTGGAAAATATGAAAATAGGGATCTACTAATGCGTGAACGATAAATACTAGAGCTGCGAAAATGATTGCCGAAACCCAATACTTCCTTTTTTCTGAAGCTATCATAACATCTTTCCCTGTTTCATCTTTATACTTCCATAGTACGTATAATAGTAATAAGAAACCAACACATGTACTCCCGTGTTGCATATATTTATACACCGGGATACTATGTAATCCTCTTTGTAACAATGGTATCTTCGTAACAAAATAGCCTGTATTATGAGTAAATGCATCCCAAACGACATGCGTGAGCATACCAAATAAAGCAGAATAGCAAAATACAAAAAAATCCTTCCATGTATGAAGCCCCCACCTCTCATCTACTCCATATGCAAAATAGCCAGCAAATGGTTTAGGTAAATGTGTTATAAACGGCTTTTTTAAAATGTAATGATACATATATGCTAACAGAAATACAAGTGGTAAATTTAAATATAAGAATCCAAGCCATGTATGACCAATAACACCATACGGTCTAAAGTGTAAAAAATATTCAAAATCAGGCGCCATACTGCCTAATATAAGAGCCGTTACTGAAATATATTGAGAACGCTTTTTCACAAAAGGAAGAACTGCTGCTGGATGCGCAAATGTAAACGGCATGTTTTAACTCCTTTTCATATCTTCAATAGAATACCATCTATCATAACGAGAGAATTGATCTTGATGCAATATTTATTTTCACATTGGAATATGATAGTTTACATGTTATAATCCACATAAAATATTCAGAAAATAAGGAGAGGTTCACGTGTCATTAACACTTGCCTTTTTTCTCATTCTGCTTATCTTCTTTGTACTTACATACATCGGCTTTTTTCTGTGGAAGCACTTAAAAATTATAAAATATATGCCTGCTCTCGTTGGTTTTATAAGCGTTCTTTTTATTTTCATATGGAAGAGAATGACTTTAGGCTGGGAAGGTCTTGGCTTTGGCGCACTTCAATATACAATACTATTTGCAAGCTGTCTTACCCTTGTATTTGCTGCTTTTTTAGAATCAAAATCCGTTATGAATTGAGGTTTATATATTGATTGACGTACCCTTTTTAAAAAATGTCACATTAAAAAAAGAAAATATCCCTAGTTTTTCCGCATATCCTTACTGTCTACCCGCTATCCGAACTTTACAATCACTTGCCTTCCATCCAAATGTAACATTCATTATTGGAGAAAACGGAACGGGAAAATCAACATTACTCGAAGCAATTGCAATCGCTTTAGGATTTAATGCAGAAGGTGGAACGAAGAATTTCCGCTTTAGCACAAACGATTCACATTCATCTTTACATGAATACCTTCGAATTTCTAAAAGTTTCAATACACCAAACGACGGTTTCTTTCTTCGTGCTGAATCATTTTATAACGTTGCTTCTTATATTGATGAGATAGACGCTATAAAATCTTATGGCGGTGTTTCACTTCACGAACAATCCCATGGTGAATCATTCTTTTCCTTATTTATGAACCGTTTTTCAGGACAAGGTTTATACATTTTAGATGAGCCTGAGGCCGCTCTATCACCAATGAGGCAACTTTCCATGCTTATTCGAATGCACGAACTAGCGGAACAAGGTTCACAATTTGTTATCGCGACGCACTCTCCTATTTTAATGGCTTATCCTGAATCCACTATATATTCTTTAACACAAGAAGGGATTCATGAATCCACATTAGAAGAAACCGAGCATTACCAAACGACAAAACTTTTCTTTGAAAATCGTGATCGATTATTTCATCATTTATTTGATTCTTAATAAAAAAGAAGCAGCGATTGCTGCTTCTTTTTTATAGTGCTTCTATAAATAATGCTACCCCAATACCGCCACCGACGCATAGAGAAGCAATTCCTTTTTCTAAACCGCGTCTCTTCAATTCATGAATTAAACTTACAGTAATACGAGCTCCTGTACAACCGATTGGATGTCCAAGTCCTACACCGCTACCGTTTACATTCACTTTTTCACGGTCTAAACCTAATTCTTTCTCTACAGCTAGGTATTGAGCCGCGAAAGCTTCATTAATTTCCAGTAAATCAGCATCTTCTAATGACCAATCTACTTTTTCTAACCCTTTACGAATTGCTGGTGCTGGTCCAATACCCATAATTTTCGGATCTACTCCAGCTACTGAATATCCAACAATTCTAGCTAACGGTTGTAAGCCTTTTTCTTTCGCTTTTTCTTCGCTCATTAATACTAGAACCGCACTTCCATCATTAAGGCCAGATGCATTCCCTGCCGTTACAGATCCATCTTTACGGAAAGCTGGTTTTAATCCTGCTAATTTTTCCGCTGTAATATCTGCACGTGGATGTTCATCCTTCGAAAATACTATTTCTTTTCTACGTTCTTTTATCGTAATAGGAACAATTTGCTCGTCAAAATATCCAGACTCGATGGCTTGCAGTGCCAATGTATGACTACGAAGCGCAACTTCATCTTGTTCCTCTCTTGTAATTTCATATTGGTCAACTAAATTTTCAGCCGTTTCACCCATCATAATATGATGAATCGGATCTTCTAGTACTTCCCACACCGTATCACGAATTTCTCCGTGCTGTAGACGTTGTCCCCAGCGGTGCTGTTTTAATGCATAAGGGCTTGAACTCATTGCTTCTACTCCACCTGCAATAACAACATCACTTACACCTAATTGAATTTGCATTGCAGCTGACATAATTGCTTGCATACCTGAAGAACATTGGCGTTGGATTGTATAACCCGTAACTGTGTCAGGAAATCCTGCCGCTAATGCAGCTGTTCTTGCAGTATTTGCTTCATCAGTTCTTTGAATACAATGACCTAAAATTACTTCATCAACTTCGTGTGGTTCTACCCCGCCTCGTTTTACAGCTTCCTGAAGTACAGGAACCGCTAATTCTACTGGCGTTACATTTTTTAGCGCTCCTCCAAAAGTTCCAATTGGCGAACGAACTGCAGCTGTAATAACAACATTATGCATTTTGCACTTGCCCCTCTCTTATGTACCCTAGTCAGTTTTTAGGTGAAATTCCATAAGATGTATGTCTACATCTATCATACTATAAACATACTAAAAAATCAAAATATTTAATATAATAAAAATAGAAGGAATTAACCTTCTATTCTGTTAATGCATATAAAAATTTTTGTAAAATTTTCTCTGTCGTTTCATTCAATTTTGGTAACTTATCTACCGGAAAATATTGAAGCTTCAATCCCTCATGATCAAGCCTTAATTCTCCACTCACATGATGCCCCTGATACAGATGAATAACATTAAAGATTTCATCCCCATTAGGATAACGGAAATATACTTCTTTTCCTGATAAGACACCTAGAAATTGCATTATTTTTGCAGTTAATCCCGTCTCCTCGAATAATTCTCGGCGAGCAGTTTCTTCCGTCGTTTCTCCTAGTTCCATCGCGCCGCCAGGTACCCCCCAATCATATGTATCTGAACGATATTGAAGCAATACTTCCTGATTATCATTTAGTATAATTATTGCTGATCCAACGAGAATAAGTGGTCTTGTCCCAACAACTTTGCGTAACTCTTCAATATACCCCATTATGTAAATTCTCCTTTCCTCACCCTCCCTTATCATAACAAAATTCTTCTCCTTTTGTTGATGTAATTTCCAAGAAAAAAAAGGAAGCTTTCGCTTCCTTTTTTCCATTTTTATTTCTTAAAACTTTCATATTTTACAGCTTCAAAAGCTTCTTCAATTTCATCATTACGATAATGAACGTATGTAAAACGCCCTAATTCTACTAATCTTGCTATTTCTTGTAACGCTTTATGTTGCTCATATGTTTCCTCCAGCTTAATATGTACATAAAACTTCATTAATGGATGTTCATATAAAGGTTCTCCCACCTCTACATATACATCTTCAACCCCTTGTACAACTCTTACATAACTCGCAAATTGATAAAGTGCTTCTCTGTCTGAAACGATTTTTAATGTATACATATATTCTCCCCCTTTTCTTTACTATATCAAAAAGATGACCACACCATGTTGTAGAACTATGAAATTTTTTCGACTTGTAATAAACAAGGCTTTTATCCATACATAGGGTCTTTTCCCAACATATATTATAGAAAGAATTTTTTCAGTTGAGGTGTTCCTTATGGATCCATACGTCAATATATGTATTTGCATTACTCCAGGCGCCGATATTTCTGATGACCGTATTGCAAAAGATTTAGCAGTTGCAGAATCAATTTGGCACCCCATTACATTTCAAATTAAAGACGTAATTATTTTAAATGAACTTTTTCGTTTTTCTGACCGTGAAATTAGTTATAAAAATTCTATTCAAAGTCAGGAAAAATTAGCATCCTTTTTCCAAACATGTGTAAATGAAGCTCCTGAATGCGACCTTTACATTTGTTATATTGGCAGTGATTATTTCAAAGAAACAGCCGTAATTGCCTGCGCGTACTCTTTAGCCAAACAACAGCAACTTACTGGTTATATCGTTTTAACAAATTCGGCTGCTCCCATGAAAAATATATATACGCTCGCTCACGAAGTCGGTCATATTTTATTTACAAGACGTGTTCATGGAAAACTTACTCACGCAGATCCTCATTCCCCAACTGGCTCGGAGCACCATCCTTCTCCAACAAATCTTATGTACCCTATCGTACCTCGTCCTGAAAACGTCCATATTCAATCCCTATTAACAAACGAACAAAAAGCACTCTCTTTACAAAGTTCTTTATTACAAAGAAAAAAACAGTAACTGTCATGTTACTGTTTAAAACAATTTATTCCAATTAATAAACGATATACCGGCTGCAAAGGATACACTATACACCTAAAACGAATCCCTCTAAAAATCAAAATATAGTATTTCTTTGGAAATAATTTTTTGTATATCCAGAGCAGCCACTCTCCTATTAATTTTAAAAGATACATTCAGACTTATCCCCTAATAAAATATTAAAATAGTCATCATGTATTTTTTCCTGAAAACAGTATAGTTGATCCTAGAAATCAAATCCCTCATATACATATAAATAACTGTCCCTCTTGTTTATTCGTATACTTCTTTTTTTTCTAATTTTATATGAATTTTTAAAAGCATATAAATAACAATGAAAAGAATTATTTGTTGTACATACATTCCAATAATACTCGATAGATCTATCATTACAAATACATATTCTAATACAATTGGAACTAGTAAATACGACAAAGTAAACCAACCACCAAATTTTATATTTGTAACAGCCGCTAAAAGAACTACTATACCAACCAGAATGAAGCTTTCTGTACTAGTAAACTTAATAAATGTTGTACCATAAAACTTATTTAATAATGCAATACTAAAAATTAATAAAAACCATATCGCACCGCTTATATACATAATTAAAAATTCAGTTCTTTTACGCTTAAATGATGCTGTTCTCATCCCCCATATTAATACAGTAATTCCTGCAAAAATCATAATCGGATAGCCAATTAACTCAATTAAAGAATAAGACAAACGATGGTCGGCTGCACTAAAGAATACGCTCTTCATCATCGTGAAAGCCAATAAATTTACAATAAAGTAAAGTAATAATTTATAATTACCTTTTCTATCTATATCCATCTCTTTCGCAAGTTGATTAGCATATTCTTTTGGAGCATGACCGAATATATCACTCACCGTCTTACCTTTCTTCTCACCTTCTATTAGGTGTAGTTTCGCATCTTCTATAAAGGAAATAATATCAGTTTCTCTAATGCCCTTGATTCGTAAATAGCCTTGGGTATCATCTAAAAATTTTTGTCCTTCATTCGATAACACTTTTATCCCTCCCTTATTTAACCACTTCTCTTCTATTCGTCTTCATCATAATTTCAAGGAAAATTAAAATAAACAAACTTCCGTATAAACATATAACTTGAAATAACATTGGCACGAGATCTTCTGATGTAAATGTTTTAAACAGTAACATAATCGAAAATGGAATAATTAAATATAAGTTTTTAAACCATCCTTCAAAATATATATTTATCGCTACTGTGATCATAAAAATAGCTCCAGCTAATATATAACTTTGCGTTTGGGTGAATGTAAACGTTTTGGTAGGATAGATTACATCTAATATCGTAACAGCCCCCATTAAAAACATTGGCGCTACCATAACTAAAAACCACATAGAAAACCACGTTTTTGTAAAGCTTGTTACGAAGGTCATTTTGCGAAGTAAAAAATTAGGACCTATAACAACTAAAATCAATGACAAACTATACCCAACGCACTGAATAAGTGAGATCTGTAATAATCCGTTATTCACTATTAGGATAGAAGCAATAATCCAAAACGATACGATATTCATTACTGTAAAACCAATTTGTCTCCACGTTTCCTGTTTATCTCTTTCCATTACTTTTACAAGTTCATTTGCATATTCTTTCGGTGAGCTTCCGAAAATATCTTCTACACTTTTCCCATCACTCTCACCCTCGATTAAATGAAGTTCTGCATCTTCTATAAAATTTTCAATATCGCTTTCTTTCACACCCTTTGCTACTAAAAATAATCTCATATCTAATAAAAACTTTCGTGCTTCACTTGATAACATTATTTTTTTCTCCCCTTCCCCTCAAGTAGACGCTCTACACTACTTTGCATCGTTTCCCAGCGATCCATAAATTCATTAAGTGCTTTCTCGCCTTTTTCTGTTAATGTATAATATTTCCGCTTTGGACCAGATGGAGATTCCTTCATTACACTTGTTATTAATCCTTCCTTTTGCATTCGTATTAATAGCGGATAAATACTTCCCTCACTCGCCATAGTAAAGCCATACTTCGCTAGCTTTTCACTCATTTCATAACCGTATATTTCACCTTCAGAAATAATAGCAAGTAAGCATCCTTCTAAAATCCCTTTCAGCATTTGACTTGTCGACATAATTCAAATCCTCCCACTATCTTGTTTTACAAGATAGATAAGCGTAAGTATCTTGCTTTACAAAATAGTATAGCAGAGGCTATTTTGCAAAACAAGATAGCTAACAATATTTTTCCAAATCTTTGCAGGATTTTTATTATCTACTCTCTAAATAGAGCAATATGAGAATTTTATTACGAAGGGATGTTTTTCACCATGGTTACAAATCGAGTTGTCTTTTTAACAGGTGCTGCAAGCGGTATTGGTTATGAAATGGGAAACGCTTTCGCAAAAGAAGGTGCAAAAGTTGTGATTACCGATCGTCTTGAAAAACGTGCAAAAGAAGCTGCTGAACAATTACAAAAAGAAGGCTATCAAGCTATCGGTTTAAAATGTGATGTTACATCTGAAGAAGAAATTACCGCTGCAATTTCTCAAACCGTTACTCATTTCGGTTCATTACATATATTAATTAACAACGCAGGAATGCAGCACGTTTCACCAATTGAAGATTTTCCAACTGAAAAGTTTGAACTACTTATTAAAATTATGCAAATCGCTCCTTTTATCGCAATTAAGCATGCCTTCCCAATCATGAAAAAACAAAAGTATGGCCGAATTATTAATGTAGCCTCCATTAATGGCCTCGTTGGATTTGCAGGAAAATCCGCCTACAATAGCGCGAAGCATGGCGTAATCGGATTAACAAAAGTTGCCGCTTTAGAAGGCGCTACTCACGGAATTACCGTTAATGCGCTTTGTCCTGGTTATGTCGATACCCCACTTGTACGTAATCAACTACAAGATTTAGCTACTACACGAAATGTACCACTTGAAAATGTTTTAGAAGATGTTATTTATCCACTTGTACCACAAAAACGCTTATTGCAAGTACAAGAAATCTCTGATTATGCTATGTTTTTAGCGAGTGAAAAAGCAAGAGGTATAACTGGACAAGCCGTTGTTATCGATGGTGGTTATACTGCTCAATAAAGTGAAGGCTTTTACTGCCCATTAATGCGGGGTAAAAAATAAAGTTTGCTCACGAAGAGCAAACTTTATTTTACTTTCTATCGCGAGGACCTTCCTACTTTAGTAATTGTTTAGGGAGTTTCTCGATTGCAACAATTACCCCATCTAATTTACTTTCAATACGATGGAGTAAATATAATGTTACAACAATCGGAAACCCTACATTACCTACCATCCTGATCCACTCTTCCATCTTTTCCGCCTCCTTCCATTATATAAATAAGAGAAAAGAAAACATTTAGGCATAAAAAAAACAAGCTATTATGTATTAGCTTGTCTTTCAAATAATGATGCAATTTCCCGTTTATAATCTCCGTATATGATGCCTTTTTCAGTAATAATACCTGTAATTAATTCATTCGGTGTTACGTCAAATGCAGGATTATAAACATCAGTTCCAATTGGCGCCACTTGTTTTCCAAAAATTTTCGTAACTTCGGTTTCATCTCTTTCTTCAATAACAATTTCTGTACCTGTTTGTTTCGTAATATCAAACGTAGATAACGGAGCTGCAACGTAAAATGGAATATCGAAATAATTTGCTAATATAGCTAAATTCATTGTTCCGATTTTATTTGCTGTATCTCCATTTGCGACAATTCGGTCCGCTCCTACAATAATCGCGTTTATTTCTTTCGTTTGAATAGCATGAGCTGCCGTATTATCGGTAATAAGTGTTACATCAATATTTGCCTGTTTTAATTCCCAGGTCGTTAAACGCCCGCCTTGTAAAACCGGTCTCGTTTCACACGCATACGCATGTAAACGTACACCTTTTTCTTTCCCAATATAAAACGGTGCTAATGCAGTACCATATCTAGCAGTTGCAATGCTTCCAGCGTTACAAATTGTTAAAATGTGATCACCATCTTTAAAACATGTTAATGCATGTTCTCCAATACTCCGGCATACTGCTTCATCTTCTTGCTGAATGAGAAGCGCTTCTTCTTCTAATTTTTTTTGTGCTTCTTTTATTGTAGTAATTTCTCGAATTGATTCTCTCATATGATCGATTGCCCAAAATAAATTGACTGCTGTTGGGCGTGACGTTCCTAAATAATTACAATCTCTATTAAACTTCTTTTGAAATTCTTCCATATGTACAGTATTATATTTTTTTGATGCAAGTGCCAAGCCAAATGCAGCTACAATTCCAATTGCAGGTGCTCCTCGTACTTCTAGCATGACAATACTTTTCCATACCTCTTCAATCGTCGTTAATGTTTTGTATTCTGTACTATGCGGCAACTTTGTTTGATTTAATACTGCAATGGCATCACCTTTCCAACTGACAGATCTCGGAACAGTAACAATTGTACTCATGCTTTTATCCCTCCAGAAACTGTCTGTTGAAATAATGTTCGGAACAGTTGAATATCAGCACTCTTAGATTCATATTTTATTAGTTCTTTACCTAAGGATAACGCTTGTTTCTTAGCTTGAATTCTCGTTTCTTTATTTGCTATTCCATCTAAATCAGCTACATGCGCTAAGCCAATTGTTCTACGGATAAGCTCACATCCGGCAAATCCAACGGCATCTGTAAAAATATTTTGCAAAATAATTGGCAACCATTGTTTCTCTTTCGTATATGCTTCTACACCTTCTCCAATCCATAACTTCGTAAAAGCTTCTACAAAATAACTCCATGTTTTCTCAATATGGAAAAATAGCACACTTCTTTTTTCCTCTTCACGGGATAGTGCATTTAATAATAAATTTGCAATAAATTGGCCAAGATCAAATCCACATGGACCATATGTTGCAAATTCTGGATCAATTACTTTCGTTTCAGCAGGAGATGAAAAAATACTACCAGTATGTAAATCACCATGAATAAGCGCTTCTTTTCTCGTTAAAAATTTATATTTATACTGTGCTACTTTTAATTTTAAATTTTTGTCACTCCATAGTTCATCCACCGCTAGTTGTAACTCTGGTTCATAATCATTCGTATCATAATGACTAAACGGATCTGTAAACACTAAATCTTCCGTGATTTTACTAAGATCTGGGTTTACAAATGTACCTTCTAGTACCCTTTTCTCTTCTGATTGTAAACCGAAATCTGAAGTATAAAACAACACATGTGCTAGAAAGCGACCAATATGTTGGGATAAAAGCGGGTACTCCTCTCCATCTATTAATCCTTTTCTTGCAATTGTTAGCCTTGATAGATCTTCTATGACTGTTACTGCTAACTCTTCATCATGACTGTACACTACCGGCACATATTCCGGCACATACTTCGCAAAAATTTGTAATGCTTTACTTTCAATCGTCGCTCTTTTTATAGACAGTGGCCAGCTCTCACCAACTACTTTCGCATATGGCAGTGCTTGTTTTATTATAATAGACTTCTCTCCATCATCTAATTTGAACACGTAATTTAAATTTCCATCTCCAATTTCATGACAAACTACATTTGCTTTCTTTTCAAAATAACCGTGTTCTTTCGCATATTGTATAGCTGTCGTTTCAGTTAATGAATAATATCCCATCGTCTTCTCCCCCTTTTTTAATTCAGAGGTTTTTCTGACGTAGAAAAACCTCTTTCCACAAAGAAAGAGGTTTGAAGTTTATCTTCTCCCCTCTTATCTGCCAGAAAGGTTTACTTTCTGCTGGAATTAGCACCGTGCCTTTTGGCGTAAATAAACGCCCCATTTCACAATGGTATTACGGTCGGTTGCTGGGCTTCATCGGGCCAAATCCCTCCACCTGCTCTTGATAAGAGTTGTATAATTTTTTGAATTTTTAACTTTATGTTGAAGACTATACCAAGAATAAAAATCACTTGTCAACATTTTATTTGTATAATTCTGGACGACGATCTGCAAAAACTGGAATTCCTTTGCGTACTTCTTTAATTTTCTCAAAATGAAGCTCTCCAAATAAAATTGATTCTTCTTCATTCGCTTCTACAACAACTTCGCCCCAAGGATCGACAATTAAAGAATGACCGGCAAACTCATTATTCGGATCCTTTCCTGCCCTATTACATGCAACAACATAACACTGATTTTCAACTGCTCTTGCTTGCAATAACAAACGCCAATGCGCTAAACGAACCAATGGCCATTCTGCTACAACAAATAAAACTTTTGCACCTTTCGCAGTATGAACGCGCATCCACTCTGGAAAACGAATATCATAACAAATTGTGCCGGCGCACTCTACATCATCTAGCCTAAATTCACCTGTACTATTTCCAGCGATTAAATATTTATGTTCATCCATAAGCTGAAATAAGTGCACTTTACTATATTCATTGACTAGTTCTCCTTCCTTGTTTACCACATACATTGTATTTGTAACACCTTGTTCTGTTTGCTTCGCTATAGACCCACCGACAATATGTACACCATATTGCTTCGACCATTCTTTCAGCTTTTCTTTCGTTTGCAATCCATCCCTATCTGCAATTTCAGTAAGCCTCGTTAAATCATATCCCGTTGTCCATAGTTCTGGTAAGACAATCACATCTGGTCTTTCCTTCATCGCTTCGCTTATTTTATTTTTAGCATTCTCAATATTTTTTTCTACATCTCCAAAGACAATATCCATTTGAATACATGCGACTTTCATTTTGTCAGCCCCATTCTTAATTTTTTCTTTACAAAATACTGGAAAGATTATATCATTTGTCACTAGAATTGTAACAACTTTCAAAAGAGGTGGAAAGTATGAAATTATTTCAACCTTCTGAGATAGTAACATCATTGCCTACACAATTTTTTGCTTCACTTGTTGCAAAAGTTAACAAAGTCGTTGCAGATGGTCACGATGTTATTAATCTAGGTCAAGGTAATCCAGATCAACCAACACCGCAGCATATCGTAAAAGCTTTACAAGATGCTGCTGAAAAGACCATTCATCATAAATACCCACCATTTCGCGGACACGAAAGTTTAAAAGAAGCCGTGGCAACATTCTATCAACGCGAATATGATGTAGTAGTAAATCCAAAAACAGAAGTTGCTATTTTGTTTGGTGGAAAAGCTGGATTAGTAGAATTATCACTTTGTTTTACAAACCCTGGTGATACTATTCTCGTTCCAGATCCAGGCTATCCAGATTATTTATCAGGAGTTGCTTTAGCAAAAGCACAATTTGAAACAATGCCGCTTATTGCAGAAAATAATTTTTTACCAGATTATACAAAAATTGATGCCGCTACCGCTAAGCGTGCAAAGTTAATGTTTTTAAACTATCCAAATAATCCTACCGGTGCTACTGCATCAAAAGGTTTCTTTGATGAAACCATTCATTTTGCTAATGAACATAATATATTAGTCGTTCATGATTTTGCTTACGGTGCTATTGGATTCGATGGTCAAAAACCTGTTAGTTTCTTGCAAGCAGACGGTGCTAAAAATACAGGTATTGAAATTTACACTCTATCGAAAACTTTCAATATGGCTGGATGGCGCATCGCTTTTGCTGTGGGGAATGAAAGTGTGATTGAGACAATTAACTTATTACAAGATCATATGTATGTTAGTATTTTTGGTGCAGTTCAAGATGCTGCCCGCGAAGCACTATTAAGTTCACAGTCTTGCGTAATAGACCTTGTAAATAGTTACGAATCTCGAAGAAACGCTCTTGTTTCAGCTTGTCACTCAATTGGTTGGAATGTAGACATTCCAACAGGCTCATTCTTTGCATGGCTTCCTGTTCCGAAAGGATATACATCTGAGCAATTTTCTAATATTTTACTAGAAAAAGCACACGTTGCAGTTGCTCCTGGTGTTGGATTTGGTGAACATGGCGAAGGGTATGTCCGTGTTGGTCTCTTGCATACAGAAGATAGATTAAGAGAAGCCATTAATCGAATTGATAAATTAAATTTTTTCAAAAAGTAATTGACAACATGAAAAATATCTGACAAAATTCAGTTATCTTAAAAATTTAAACATTTCTAAATACTTCTTATCAAGAGCAGGTGGAGGGACGAGCCCGACGAAACCCGGCAACCGATCTACAATTGTAGACACGGTGCTAATTCTCGCAGCATTATGCTGACAGATAAGGAGCTGGTTGTAAAAAAACCTCTCCTTAGCTGAGAGGTTTTTTTATTTAACTAGGAGGTTTTAACAATGAGCGGAATTATAGCAACGTATTTAATCCATGATGATTCACATAACTTAGAAAAAAAAGCCGAGCAAATTGCACTCGGTTTAACAATTGGCTCTTGGACTCATTTGCCACACTTATTGCAAGAACAATTAAAACAGCATAAAGGCAACGTCATTCATGTTGAGGAACTAGCTGAACAAGAACATACCAATTCGTATTTACGTAAAAAAGTTAAACGCGGGATTATTAAAATCGAATATCCGTTATTAAACTTCAGTCCGGACTTACCAGCAATTTTAACAACTACATTCGGAAAGCTATCACTTGATGGTGAAGTGAAATTAATCGACTTAACATTTTCAGACGAGTTAAAACAATATTTCCCTGGTCCAAAATTCGGGATAGATGGTATTCGAAATCTTTTACAAGTGCATGAGCGTCCCCTTTTAATGAGTATTTTTAAAGGAATGATTGGACGAAATATTGGGTATTTAAAAACGCAATTACGCGATCAAGCAATTGGTGGTGTAGATATAGTAAAAGATGATGAAATATTATTTGAGAATACATTAACACCACTTACGAAACGCATTGTATCTGGAAAAGAAGTTTTACAATCCGTATATGAAACATACGGACATAAAACGTTATATGCCGTAAATTTAACAGGACGAACTTTTGATTTAAAAGAAAATGCGAAACGCGCAGTGCAAGCTGGGGCAGATATTCTATTATTTAATGTATTTGCTTACGGACTAGATGTACTACAATCACTTGCAGAAGATGATGAAATCCCAGTTCCTATTATGGCACACCCTGCTGTAAGTGGTGCTTATTCATCATCCAAGTTATATGGAGTTTCCTCTCCATTATTACTAGGAAAGCTACTACGTTATGCTGGGGCTGACTTTTCATTATTCCCATCTCCATACGGAAGTGTTGCACTAGAAAAAGAGGAGGCTCTTGCCATCTCAAAACATTTAACTGAAGACGATGCATTTTTCAAGAAGAGTTTTTCTGTTCCGTCTGCTGGTATTCACCCTGGTTTCGTTCCCTTTATTGTACGAGATTTCGGTAAAGATGTTGTTATTAATGCTGGCGGCGGGATACATGGACATCCGAGTGGGGCGCAAGGGGGCGGTAAAGCTTTCCGTACTGCAATTAATGCTACTTTGCAAAATACACCACTCCATGAAGTAGATGACATAAATTTGCATAGTGCACTACAAATATGGGGAAATCCCTCTCATGGGGTGAAATTATGAGTATTCAAGTATTTTGTGATTTCGATGGCACGATTACAAATAATGATAACATTATGTCCATTATGGAAAAATTCGCACCACCAGAAGCCGAAGGAGTAAAGAATAAAATTTTATCACAAGAGCTGTCTATTCAAGAAGGTGTTTCTCAATTATTTCAATTAATACCTACTAGTCTACACGATGATATGATTCAATTTTTAATAAAAACTGCTGAAATCCGTAGTGGTTTTTATGAATTTATACAATTTGTAAATGAAAATAACATTTCTTTTTACGTTATATCAGGTGGAATGGATTTCTTCGTCTATCCACTCTTACAAGGAATCATTCCAAAAGAGCAAATTTACTGTAATGAAACAGACTTTTCAAGTGAATTCATTACAGTTAAGTGGCCTCATCCTTGTGATCATCATTGTCAAAATCATTGCGGATTATGCAAATCATCTTTAATCCGTAAATTAAGTGATACGAATGACTTCCATATTGTGATTGGAGATTCAATTACTGATTTACAAGCTGCGAAACAAGCAGATAAAGTATTCGCTCGTGACTTCCTTATTACAAAGTGTGAAGAGAATTATATTGCTTATACACCGTTTGAAACATTTCACGATGTTCAAACCCAATTAAAACATTTGTTGGAGGTGAAATCATGAAACAACTTTTTCGTCAATGGTATGACTTAAGCGAGATAAAAAAAGAATTAACAACACGAAATTGGTTTCCAGCAACGAGTGGTAATATTTCTATAAAGGTTAGTCATGAGCCACTTACTTTTCTTATTACAGCAAGTGGTAAAGATAAAACAAAAACTACTCCAGATGATTTTCTATTAGTAGATCATCTAGGGGTTCCCGTATTAGAGACTGAATTACGCCCTTCAGCAGAAACAATATTGCATACACATATTTATAACAATACGAATGCTGGGTGCGTACTTCATGTTCATACAACTGATAATAATGTCATCACAAATTTATATAGTGATGCAGTCACCCTTCAAAATCAAGAAATTATTAAAGCTCTCGATATTTGGGAAGAAGGTGCAACAATTCACATTCCTATTATCGAAAACCATGCCCATATCCCAACGCTTGGAGAAAACTTCCGAAAGCACATACAAGGAGATTCGGGAGCAGTATTAATTCGTAACCACGGTATTACCGTATGGGGCCGAGATAGCTTTGATGCAAAGAAAAGATTAGAAGCTTATGAGTTTTTATTCCAATTTCATATAAAACTATTATCAATTCAAGGAGGCGTTTCTAATGGCGCAAATTCGTATTCATGAAGTAAATACTCGCATAGAAAATGAAGTAGAAGTATCTAAATTTCTACAAGAGGAAGGCGTTTTATATGAGAAATGGAACATCTCTAAACTTCCTACTTATTTAAATGAAAATTATTCGTTAACAGATGAAAACAAGGCTGAAATATTAGCTGTGTTTTCAAAAGAAATCGCTGATGTTTCAGCGCGCCGAGGTTATAAAGCACATGATGTAATTTCACTTTCAAATAGCACACCTAACCTTGACGAATTATTAATTAATTTCCAAAAAGAACACCATCATACCGATGATGAAGTTCGCTTTATTGTTAGTGGACATGGCATCTTTGCCATTGAAGGAAAAGATGGCAAATTCTTTGACGTTGAACTTGAGCCAGGCGATCTCATATCTGTTCCAGAAAATGCAAGACACTATTTTACCTTGCAAGATGATCGTCAAGTTGTAGCTATTCGTATTTTTGTTACAACTGAAGGCTGGGTTCCAATTTATTAAGGTAGTTAGTTGAATAAAAGGACTTGGATCCCCTTTTCCAACCTTTTATTCACTCTACATATATACATCCTCCTATGGAACAGGCTTATTTCAAAAAATGAAATAAGCCTGATTTTTTATGTACCTAACCATACGATTCCTTTCGTTCAAAAAAAACAACCTCCCCCTTCTATTTTTTAAGTGTATTTCTGAACACTTTTTGAACATTTATTGAACTTTTTTTGAATTTTTTCTGAAAATTCTGTTTTACGTATGGTATACTACTATTAAACAAAAAGGAACAGAATATCGCAAACAGAGGGGGATAATCATGAGTTTACTTATCGCACTTATACTAGGGGTTACGTGTGGAGCACTTCCTGTTATTCTAGGAGCTATTATGGAAGAGTTAGAAGTTGGTGTTTTAGGTTTTGTCGCATCTTGTGTAAGCGCTTTATTTTTCGGTTTATTCGGCGCTATTCCTGTTTCAATTCTGTGTGCATTTTATATAGTACGCCATGCTCGTGCAAAACAATTTGGTCCTAATCACATCGCGCAAGTTATTCCATTCCCAATTGAACGATGCCGCCGAGCTTCTAGCTTATAATTATAAAAATTAAATATACCTAAATAAATAAAAGTCCTCAAATGAGGACTTTTATTTATTTTCTTCTAGAAATTGAAACAATTCTTGTAAATGTAGGACATCTTCACTATAGCTAACAGATACGTGACATATACCGTCAATCTCTGCTTGCATATAAAGATCAACCCCATCTCGATCATATTTCAATGCCAAATAAAAATCCATTTCTTCTAACATCTTTTTTGAAGCTCGAATAACATAATGCCCCTTCTCATCTCTTCCATATTCGAATTCCGGCTCAAAATCATATTTTTGTTTAAAAGCTTCTTTTTGTTTTGCACTAATTTGTATACAAGTTGTTCGCTGAACAGTATCAATCATCTCATCAAATTTTTGAAGATCCATCTCATTTTACCCCCTTATGTATTTTTTGTATAAAACTTGTGTTCCACTATTCTCTTCCCCATCTTTCATTAACTCTTCATACAATTCCTTCGCCAAACTTAAACCTGGCACTGGCAATTGCAATTTTTCAGCCTCATCTAAAGCTATCTTCATATCTTTCATAAAATGCTTTACATAAAACCCTGGTTCAAAATCTCCCTTTAACATTCGGGGAGCTAAGTTACTCAATGACCAGCTACCTGCTGCTCCCGTTGAAATACTCTCTAATACTTTATCTGGGTCTAGTCCAGCTTTTTTCGCATAAGCAACAGCTTCACATACTCCAATCATGTTAGAAGCAATCGCAATTTGATTGCACATTTTTGTATGTTGTCCACTTCCAGCTGGTCCTTGCAACTGAATATTTGTCCCTAGTTTTTCAAATAACGGTAAACATTTTTCATATATTTCTTTTTCGCCACCGACCATAATTGCTAGCCTTGCTTCTTTCGCACCAACGTCTCCTCCAGATACAGGCGCATCTAACGTATATACATCCTTACTTTTACCGGTTTCGTTAATACGTTTTGCCAATGTTGGTGTAGATGTCGTGAAATCAATTGCTATCGTACCTTCATTTGCATTCTCCAAAATTCCATCTATCCCAAAATACACTTCTTCTACATCATGTGGATATCCAACCATAGTCATTACAACATCAACTTGCTTCACTAACTCTTTCGGTGTATCACACCAATTCGCACCATCTTGCACTAAAGAGTCTGTCTTCGTTTTCGTTCTATTATATACATATACTTTATAGCCGTCTTGCATTAAATGACGCACCATACTTTTTCCCATTACACCAATACCGATGAAACCTATTGATACATTTTTACGTTCCATTTTCTCATCCCCTTTGTTCTAATAAATCACTTACCATCTTTCGAAACTCATTATTAAAATCATCATCTATACTATTTTTCACATTTGAAAATAATATAACAAAAGTGCCTTTTTCTTTATTAAAATTATTGAAAGTGTTCCAACCAGATAGTACACCATGATTATGAAAATAATCCGGATATATGTAAAAACTATATGCATATTTTCGTTCTGTTGAAGGTGAAAACATCGCTTGTCTACTTTGTTCAGAAAGAAGTTTCCCATTTATAATCGCTTCGTCTAACTTCTTCATATCACCAACTGTCGTATACATCTCACCGCACCCGTATAACCACTCCATTAACAATTTTTGTGCAGGTTCAAGTACATTCTCTTTCTTTACATATCCTTTAGTAAAATGCTGATCTCCCTGAACCATATTTCCCATACCAGATTCATGCATTTCTGCTTTAGTAAATATATTTTCTTTTATGTAATCTCCTAAAGGTTTTTTTGATATACTTTCTATAATATAGGCAAGCACCATATAATTATAATCTGTATATCTCCAACCTGAGCCTGGTGGAAATTCTAATTTTTGACTTCCAATCCAATTTACTAAATTTATACGAGAAGCGGCATTCACTTTCCCTTTTCCACTTTCCGGTAAACCTGATGTATGTGTTAACAAATGATATAAAGTAATATTTTTATCTACTGGAAAAGAGGGAATATATTTATTTACATTATCTTGAATATTTAACTTCCCTTGTTCCTGCAGCTGTAAAATAGATGTTGCCACAACGGTTTTCGTAATAGAACCGACACGATATTTTGTTTGAGGCGTATTCTCTATCTTATATTGAACATCAGCATATCCATATCCTTTATTCAATATAACATGCTCTTTATCTGTTACTAAAACTGTCCCATTAAATTGCTTTCCTATTAAATATTGATCTAACTTTTGAGATATACTAGCATAATCAATTTGTTGTTCTTTTTTTTCCTCTATATTCTCCTGTACTTCTGATTCAATAGTAGGATTTACCTTAGTTGTCAATACAGTGCTTCCCTTTATATTGGGGTTATAGAAAAAATAGTATACTCCACCACAAACTACAGCAGACAGCGAAGCCATCGTCATTATTTTTTTTATCATGTTGTTCCTCCATAGTTCCTTCGTTCAAAATCCCCCCTACATTCTATTATCAAACAATAAAAAAAAATCGCAACAATTTGTTGCGAAAAATCACTTTTTTTCTTTTCTATATACACACACTTGATTTTTTCCATTTTTTTTCGCTTCATATAATGCAATATCCGCTCGTTGCATTAATTCTTCTCTTGTAATCCCTTGTTCATATAACGCGACTCCAAAACTCGCTGTTAATTTCGAAATTCCGGAGAACTGCTTTGTTTCAATGAAAAATCGTAATGATTCCGCAACCTGAAATGCTTCTTTTTCTACTGTGTTAGTTACTAATATAATAAATTCTTCTCCTCCCCACCTTGCAAATACATGTTCGTGCTCCACTTTAGATTTCATAAGCTCTGCAAGCTGAATTAATGCTAAGTCACCAAAATCATGGCCATACGTGTCATTTACTGTTTTAAAATTATCTATGTCAAATAAAATAAGTGCTATTTTTTCATCGTTACGCATTGCATTATCCCATTCTGCCTCTAGTATTTGTTGGAACTTCAAACGATTATAAATCTCTGTTAACGAATCTATCATAGCAAGCCTTTCTTGTTCTTGATAGATTTCATCTAATTCTGTAATCTCTGTACACTTCACAATAAATCTTGATAAATCTTCTGGCAGTGGTGTCGCGCGCAATAAAAAAGTTGACACTTCCCCTTCATAATTGGACATCTTAATTCTTCTATCATATGATAATGTATCATCTAACCATGTTATATCGTGAGTTGTTGAATAGTATCCGTTTTCTCTAATAAAATGTTCAGCAAATACTAAATGTTGCTCACGATAGGCAAATAAATTTTCATATCCGAAAAACTCTAAAAAATTTGTATTACAATCAACAATCTCATCGTCTTCTACTATAAATAATAGATCATTTTGAAAATCAAACATCGTTTGAAGTAATTCTTGTTGCAAACTTACTTGCCGCACTAAAGAAAGCTGATACAAACTCTTATTCACTTCCTCTAACACCATTTGTGGAGTCACAGGAGCTATCACAATATTACGTATTCCTAACGTAAGCACCTCTGCAAACTCGCTTGTTATCTGTTGATCCCAAATGACAATAAATGTACTCTGTGGATTATACATATTCTTTATATATTTTATTTGAGAAAAATCTGTTACATACATAATTACAATATGTGGTTTTGTTCTCTGAAACAATAATTCTCCTTCTTCAAAACTATTTGCTATAAACATACATTTTGGATGAATATTTTCTATCGTTTGTTGATGTGTACATCCATTTTCTATATAAAGGACATTTAACTGAAGATCTTGTAATACATTTTGGAAAACCGTATTCTCTAATAAAAAATGTAGTATGTTCATCACTAGTCTTCACTCACTTCATATATCTTGTTCTACTGCATTCCTCACAAACATTTTATAAAAAGACTGTTCTCTATATACTTTAATGAGTGAGGGATACATATTAACAAGCTAATTGAGAATGCTCTCTTCGCTTTTTCTCTATAAATTCCTTTTCTAGTGTATGATTATAGGAATTGTATCGTTTGTATGAATGCCCTAGCTTCCTCTTTAAAACTTGACAATTAAAATAAAGATATTATATTCTTAAATTCGACAACTTACAAAATGTAAGTAGAATATATTACATGTATTTTTTTATAATTTGATATGTTACTTGGAGGATATATAATGACAAACGACAACTTTTTTAATGTTCTATACGAACGCACATCTACACGTGCATTCAACCCAGAGAAAGAAATTTCATCTACAGAGTTACACGAGATTTTAAAGGGAGCTGCTCAAGCACCTTCTGCTTGGAACTTGCAGCACTGGAAATTCCTTGTATTCCAAGGTGAAGATGTACAGAAACGATTGCATCCAATTGCTTATAACCAGCAACAAATACTTGATGCTTCTGCTGTAGTCGCTATTTTAGGTGATTTAGAAGCTTATAAAAACGTTGAACCAGTTTATGGTCCAATTGTAGAACAAGGATTTATGAAAGAAGAAGCAAAAGAACGCTTAGCTAAAAATATTGAGTCTGCATATGCTCGTGAGCAATTTCCAAGAGATGCAGCCTTTTCAAATGCATCTTTAGCAGCAATGCAACTTATGCTTGCGGCTAAAGCAACTGGCTGGGATACTTGTGCTATTGGTGGTTTCAACCCACAAGCACTTACAGAAGAATTCAATGTTTCATCTCGTTACGTACCAATTATGCTTATTACAATTGGTGAATCAACTTTAAAAGGTCATCCTGCACCACGAATGAGCGTAGAACAAGTGAGTGAATGGGCAAAATAATAAAGTGAAACTATAATCGGTTTTTATGGACAGTTAATCCTCCGCCTAACTTCTTTGCTTTCGCTGAATTTTGAGGTGGGGGGCTTACTGCTCTTTAATACAGAATAAAAAAGAAACGAAGGTAATTTCATTACCTTCGTTTCTTTTTTATTCTGTCACACATCCGTAATATTACAATGTATTATTCGACATCTATACATAAAAAAACAGTAAACTTCATGCTATTCCCATACACATAAATGGCGTTTTGTGTCGAATTTTGTTAAAGTATCGAAATATAACCGTGTGTTTTTGTTACAATTATGATACAATGATAACAAATAGATAACAAGAGAGGGATTTTCATTGAGTTCATACGGAAGCTTTATCGCACTTTTAAGTTACATAGTAACTGTACTGCTGTTATATTTTATTGGCGATGCTACAAACATATCAGTGTTACAATTCCCAAAAGAAGAAGCGTTCAAATTAGACGCAGAAAAATATACTGCAAGATCCATTGCACCACTACTCTTAGCTCTCCCTGTATATATCATCGTTTTATATAAAAGTAAAAAAGTGTAAAGCCTACCTATTTCATTCATTTCGGTGGTCTTTACACTTTTTTGTGATATTTCCCCTATTTTAAACATCATTCCGTACTAAACACCCAGCTAGTCTTTTAAAATGAGAAAATCCCCCAGAAAAAATTCCACTCTCTGTCCAGTCACTCACTACCGAACTTACATAGATTATAAGTGTGAAGGGGGTGATGAGGATTATGTTTGGATCATTTGGATGCTGTGATAACTTTAGAGACTGTCATCATCGTGAAAGAGAGTGCGACCATCGTGACCATCGCGAGAAAGAGAGAGAGGAAGTTAGACCACAACGACCTGCTGTATGTAACGTGCTTGCTAACATTTCAGTTGGAACAGAACTTTCTCTTTTAAGCATTAGAGGTAACGGAACATTCAACAATGTAATTTTTGAAGGTTTCGCTAACGGCGTTGCTCTTTTCTCTGCTTTAGCTCGTAATAACAAAGACGATAAAGATAATAATAAAGACGATAAGAACAATCAAAATCGAAATACTTTTACTGGTATTTTACGTGTATGCCCAACTGATATCGTTGCTATCGCTATCTAATTCCGTTCCTTATCCTCTATAGTAAGAAAATAAGATTTACTTTTCTCATAGAAAAAACCTGAGACCGATTTCAAATCGACTCAGGTTTTTTTATTGATTATATGCTTTTAACTAGTTCAACAACTTCTTCTGCAGTTGACATCATTAATGCTTTTTCTGCTAATGTTTCCATTTCTGCTTTTGACAACTTGCTTAGTTGTGTTCTTGCAGGAAGAATAGATGTTGCACTCATACTGAACTCATCTAAACCTAATCCTAATAATAATGGGATAGCAAGTGAATCTCCCGCCATCTCACCACACATACCAGCCCATTTGCCTTCTTTATGAGCCGCATCGATAACCATTTTTACAAGACGTAAAATAGATGGGTTATATGGTTGGTATAAGTAAGCTACTTGTTCGTTCATACGGTCTGCAGCCATTGTGTATTGGATTAAGTCATTTGTTCCGATAGAGAAGAAATCAACTTCTTTTGCGAATTGATCTGCTAATACTGCTGAAGCTGGGATTTCAACCATCATACCGACTTCAATAGAATCAGAAACAGTTGTACCCGCTTCTACAAGTTTCGCTTTCTCTTCTAATAAGATTGCTTTCGCTTGACGGAACTCATCAAGAGTTGCAATCATTGGGAACATAATTTTTAAGTTACCGTATACGCTAGCACGAAGTAATGCACGAAGTTGTGTGCGGAACACATCTTGCTCATCAAGACATAAGCGAATTGCACGGTATCCTAAGAATGGGTTCATTTCTTTTGGTAAATGTAAGTATGGAAGCTCTTTATCTCCACCGATGTCAAGTGTACGAACAACAACAGGTTGACCTTCTTTTACACCTTCAAGAACTGCTTTATACGCTTCGAACTGCTCTTCTTCTGTTGGAAGATTGTCACGGCCCATGTATAAGAATTCTGTACGGTATAAACCAACGCCTTCTCCGCCATTATCGATAATACCTTGTACATCATTTGGTGTTCCGATATTTGCAACAAGCTCAACGTGATGTCCATCACTTGTTACAGTAGCTTGGTCTTTTAATTTTGCCCATTCAGTTTTTTGCTCTTCAAATTTCGCTTTCTTTTCTTCAAAAGAACGAAGAGTTTCTTCTGATGGATTTACAATTACTTCTCCATCTAAACCGTCGATGATTACGATATCGCCGTTTTGGATTTTCTCCATAACAACTTTCGTACCAACAACTGCAGGAATTTCCATAGAACGAGCCATAATTGCAGAGTGAGATGTACGTCCACCGATATCAGTTGTAAAACCTTTTGCATACTTACGGTTTAACTGAGCTGTATCAGATGGTGTTAAATCTTCAGCAATGATGATTACTTCTTCAGAAATTGTACCAGGGTTTGAGAAGTTAATTCCTAGTAAATGTGCAAGAACGCGTTTTGTTACGTCACGAATGTCCGCAGCACGTTCTTTCATATATTCGTTATCCATGTTTTCAAACATAGAAATAAACATTGATGCAACTTCATCCATTGCAAATTCAGCATTTACTTTTTCACTATTTACTTTATCTTTTACTGGGTTTACTAGTTCTGGATCATTTAACACTAATAAATGTGCTTCAAAGATCGCAGCTTTATCGGCACCCAGCTCAGCAAAAGCATGGTCCTTAATTGCTTCTAATTCAGTTTTTGCTTTCTCAAGCGCAGCGTCTAAGCGTGCAATTTCAGCAGCTTCGTTTGTAATTGATTTCTTTTCGATGTTAAATTCAGGATTCTCAAGTCTGAAAGCCTTTGCAATAGCAATCCCACTTGATGCAGCGATCCCTTGAATGTTAAGAGTCATTATTCTCCTAATCCTTCGTTTTTCATAGTTTCTTCGATAGCTGCTAGTGCTTGAGCTGCATCATCACCATTTGCAGTGATTTTAATTTCTGCGTTTTGTTGAATGCCTAAAGACATAACGCCCATGATTGATTTTAAGTTAACGTTTTTTCCGTTATACTCTAAGTTAATGTCAGAACCAAATTTGCTTGCAGTGTTTACAAGTAGAGTTGCTGGACGAGCATGAATTCCTGAGTCGCTAGTTACTTTAAAGATTTTTTCCATGATAATTTATCTCCTTTAAATTACAGTATTTTTTTAGTTGTATAGACGTGAGTACTACATCATCTATTGTATATAATAGGCGATGTTCGGTCAACCACATCGCCTATTATAATTATAAACATTTTGCGTCAAATTCCTACTGAATGTCAATAATAGCGTTTTCGCCCTTCTTAACATTTCCATCTTTTTTCAATTCGACTTGTTGTCCTTGTTGTAAATTCGTAAAGACAATTGGTGTAATGATAGATGGTGCATTTTCTTTTACAAATGCAAGATCTACTTTTAATAATGGTTGTCCTTGTTTCACTTTGTCGCCTTGTGCTACAAGTGCTTCAAAACCTTCACCATTTAATTTTACAGTATCAATACCGAAGTGGATTAAAATTTCTTTTCCGCCTTCAGATTGAATACCAATCGCATGCTTTGTAGGGAATACGTTGACGATTTCACCGTTAACTGGAGAAACTACTGTTCCTTCTGTTGGCTCGATTGCAAATCCGTCTCCCATCATTTTTCCTGAGAATACTTGATCAGGTACTTCTGTAATCGGTAAGATTTTCCCTTCAATTGGTGATACGATTGTTTCGTTTTCATCAACTTGTTTAGGAGTTTCTTCTACCTTTACAGGCTCTTCTTTTTCAACATGAGGTGTACGACCTGACATAATATCATGAATTTGTGATTTTAATGTGTCAGATTTCGGTCCAAAAATAGCTTGAATGTTATTTCCAACTTCAAGTACACCAGCTGCTCCAAGCTCTTTTAAGCGATCTTTGTTTACATTCTTTTGTTCGTTAACTTGAACACGTAAACGAGTAATACAAGCGTCTAAAGAAGCAATGTTTTCTTTACCACCAAGTGCTACTAATACTTCACGTGGAAGTTCTCCTGCTTCTGTTTTACCTGCGCCGTCATTTGCATTTGCTACTTCACGACCAGGTGTTTTTAAATCCCATTTACGGATTGCAAAGCGGAATCCGAAGTAGTAAATAACTGCTAGTACAAGACCAACAATAATTACCCACCACCATGCTGTACGGCCTGGCAGTACACCGAATAACATAAAGTCGATTAAACCACCAGAGAATGTCATACCAATTTTAACACCTAAAATTTGCATTGTCATAAATGATAGACCAGCGAATACTGCGTGAATTCCGAATAGTACTGGTGCTACGAATAAGAATGAAAATTCAAGTGGTTCTGTAATACCTGTTAAGAAAGATGTTAATGCAGCAGAACCTAAAATACCAGCTGCTAATTTTTTATTTTCTGGACGTGCTTCATGGTACATTGCTAATGCTGCTGCTGGAAGACCGAACATCATGAACGGATACTTACCAGTTGTAAATGTACCTGCTGTTAATTCTACACCGTCTTTTAACTGTGCCATAAAGATTTTTTGGTCACCACGGATTAATTCGCCAGCTGCATTTGTATACTGACCGAATTCGAACCAGAACGGTGAATAGAAAATATGATGTAATCCAAATGGAATTAATGAACGTTCAATTAAACCGAATATGAATGCTGCTAATGTTCTATTTGCATCAATCATTTGATGTGAGAACGTATTTAAGCCACCTTGAATGTATGGCCAAATGAAACACATGATTATACCTACTACTAAAGAGAATGTTGCAGTTGCGATCGGTACGAAACGCTTACCTGCGAAGAAACCTAAGTATGATGGTAATTCAATGTTGAAATATTTATTGTAGCAATATGCCGCTACTATACCGACGATAATACCACCAAACACTCCCGTTTGTAGCGTTGGAATTCCTAATACATTTGCATATGCTGGATCTGTAAATCCAATTTTTACTGGGTCTGCTCCAGAACTTGTTACTTTCACTAGCTTATCTACTTCTAAGAACACACTCATCGTTTTGTTCATAATTAAGTAGCCGACGAACGCTGCTAATCCAGCTACTCCGTCTCCACCAGCTAAACCAATTGCTACCCCAACTGCGAATAATAATGCAAGGTTAGCGAAAATAATATCACCAGATTGTTCCATAATTTTTGCTACCATTACGAACCAATCTGCTTTTAAAGCAGGAATAACATTTGTTAACTGTGGATTTTGAAATGCATTACCAAATCCAAGTAAAATACCTGCTGCCGGTAAAATCGCTACTGGAAGCATTAACGCTTTTCCGACTTTTTGAAGAACACCAAAGATCTTCTTAAACATGGAAACCCTTCCTCTCTTATCTATATTGATACCTTCCGACAAACGCCAAAAAGACATGAGGAAAAAAAGATAGAACGATAGCTATACAAAGGGTAGTATATCCCTTTCTCAAGCTTACATTCCTTGCTTTTCTCCACTCATGCCTGATCGAATCAGTAACACGTGTCAAAAATAGGTTTACGTATAAGTTCACTATAATTAAGGCAAACGTTTTCGTTACTTACCTTAATGTGTTTGTCGAAATTTGTATAACTTTGCAATAGTTATTATACATAACTATTGTAAGCGATTCAATGATTTTTTTTAACGTTTTCATTTTAGACAAAAATATATGTCTTTTTACACATGCTCTGCTTTCACTAAGCGCTGCAGGTGCATCGTTAAATATATGCTCTCTGCTTCATACACAGGAAGTTGCAATTCTTTTTGCATGACCTTAACTAGCTTCCAAGCTAAATTATAACAGACAGGATATTCTGCCTTTAATAAATCAGCAAAACTTTGTGATTCCTCTACTTTTTCCCCTTTTTTTACCCGTTCAATTGCGTATTGTAAATGGCGGATAAGGCGTAAATAGTGGATACTTTCTTGGTCTAATGTAATTTGTAAGTTTGTCTCAATTAAAGATACGAGCTGTGCAATGAGACGGGAGTTTTGATTAACTGAAGATAAATCTGAATTTGTAAGCGAACTGTAAATATGGAGTGCAATAAAACCAATTTCTCCTTCTGGCAATGTAATTTGTAAACGAGAATTTAAAAGGTCTACAACACCTTCAGCAATTTCATATTCCTCTGGATAGAGCATTTTCGTTTCAACTAAAAAAGGATTATCAATTGTAAGTCCTTGTTTTAAACGCTTAATCGCAAAAGAAATATGATCTGTTAAAGCGATATGAATATGTTCATTCAATGGTGATTTTGCTTTTTCTTGAATGTAGAACATAATATCATTCATTAATTCAATTAGTTTTTCACTCACATGCGGCACTAACAGTTTGTATTGTTCACGATCACGTTCATTTTTTAAAACAAACATTTTTTCAATTTGTTCTTGCTCCAATACATCTTTCGCTTTTTTCCCAAATCCAATCCCTTTACCAATCACTACTACTTCCTCATGTTCAGGATGGCTAGCAATGATGACATTATTATTTAAAACTTTTTTAATTTCTAGATAATTATTCATATAACACCACCCTCGTACTTAAATAGCCTGCTTTTATGTTACAGAACATTCTTCTTTGTCGTCAATGTAAAACATCTACCATTTCATAAAAATTCATTTTTTAGACATGTTTATATATGATGCGTATAATGTAAGAGCAACTGTACATAGAAAGGAGATAACAACATGATTAAAATGTTTGTAAGTGATATCGATGGTACAATGATGCAACACGGAGGGCTAATTGACGAACAAGATATTGTAGCACTTCGTAGTCTTGCTGAGCAAAATGTTATTCTTTGTTTCGCTTCTGGCCGATTGGATAATGAAATTGCAGACTTAATGAAAGCTGTAAATACAAATTTCCATCGTATTAGTGTAAATGGTGTTTTCGTGTACACACATGAAAACAAGCAACTATTATCCGCAACATTTGATTCGAGTATTCTACCTGATCTGTTAGCAATGACAAATGAAGATCCTTATTTTCGTTATGTAAGTGATGAGCATAATTATTACATTGAAGAGAAAACACCGTTCATTCATGAGCTTGAACAACAAGTAACGATGACTTCTGTTGAAGAACCGCATCTATTACAGAAAATTGATGATACAATTTTCCCAAATAAAATCTCTGTCGGTGGAACAAAGGAAAGCTTACAACTCCTTCAGAAAAAAATTGATGAAAAATTCCACGGAAAAGTTAGTACATTCATTTCAGCAGAACAATGTTTAGATGTAATGCCACCTAATATTAGTAAAGGGGCTGCTATTTCTGTTTTATTAAAAGAGTTTCAACTACAACCAGAGGAAGTTGCTTGCATAGGGGATTCTTATAATGATATCCCGATGTTTTCTTTAACTCCTCACAGTTTTGCTATGTCTCAAGCAGATGAAGCAGTAAAAGAACACGCTCACTATGTAGTAAATACAGTTAAAGATGCTGTTAACCACGTAATTACTCATAATAAAAATACGACTCACTCCTTGTAAGGATGAGTCGTATTTTTTCTTTACATGTTAAACAATTTGACATTAACTGTACTTCACGAACTGAAATATATTATTTGTTACGTGCGATGTTTGTAATAAACTTATAACGATCCCCACGATAAATACATTTCACATACTCTAACGGTACTTCACCTTCTGAATATGACCATTGACGCATTACAAGCACTGGCGCCTTTTTAGGAATATGCAGATGTTCAGCTTCATTATCCGTTGCAATTGAAGCTTCAATTGATTGAGTAGCGCTAACAAGTTTAAAGCCCAGTTTTTTCTCTAAATGTTCATATAAAGATTGTTGCAATATTTCTTCGTTAATATCTTTTACAAGAGCTGGCGACAAATATGTCGTCTCAAAAGCAATCGGTTCATCATCAGCTAAACGTATACGCCTCACTTCATAAACCGACTCTCCCTCCTGTATTCTCAACCGGTCTGCTATTTTCGCAGTAGCTGGAACTAGGCGGAAACTAAGTAATTGACTACTTGGGTTCATCCCACGAGAAATCATATCTTCTGTGAATCCCGTCATTCCTTGCAATTTTTGTTCCACTTTCGGAAGTTGGACAAACGTACCGATTCCACGTTTCCGATATAAATAACCTTGTTCCACTAAATTATTAATCGCCTGTCTGATTGTCATACGACTCACTTCGAACTTATCGCAAAGTTCATTCTCAGATGGGATTTTATCTCCCGGCTTCCATTCGCCGTCCTCAATTAGCTGTTTCACCCACTCTTGAATCTGATAATAGATCGGAAATGGTGAATACTTGTCGATGTTCATCAGCAATCGCCTCACTGCATAAAGATAGAGCTTCTTGATCAGCGATTACGGTTACATTCGGATGACGTTGTAAAACTGTAGCAGGACACGCTTCGCTATATTCACCTTGCAATAATTCTTTCACAGCTTCCGCCTTTTTAGAACCCATAGCAACCAGTAGAATTTGTTTCGCTTTCATAATGCTTCCAATTCCCATTGTAATCGCATGCGTTGGCACATCTTCTTCTTTTTCGAAGAAGCGAAGGTTTGCTTGGCGTGTAGATTCTGTTAATTCAACAATGTTTGTTGGAGAATTAAACAGTGTTCCTGGTTCGTTAAATCCGATGTGACCGTTTTCACCGATTCCAAGAATCTGTAGGTCAACTGGGTTAGCAGCTAGAATGCCCTCGTAACGTTTGCACTCTTCCTCTAAATCACTTGCCATCCCGTTTGGTACATAAGTTTGTTTAAATGGAAGATGATCAAACAACTGTTCTTGCATGAAATAGTGATAGCTGTTTTTATCTTCATGTGGTAAATTTACGTACTCATCTAAGTTTACAGTGGTTACACGGCTTGTATCAAGTTTATTTTTTCGCATTTCTGCATAAATACCTAATGGAGAGCTTCCTGTAGCCATTCCTAATGTTGGATTTTCTTTTGTTTTTACAACTTCTTCAATTAATTTATATCCTGCTTCTGCTAGTTCTTCTGGAGTTTTTACAACAAGAATATTCATTTAATTACTTCCCTTCCTTCATATGAATTCCTAAACGAACCGTATCATATACATGTAAATCTTCATTCATCACAACAAAGTCTGCATCTTTTCCTACCGCTAATGCACCTTTATGATTTAATCCAAACTCTTCTGCTTGGTTAACTGATGTCATCAGTACTGCATCTTCGATTGAACAACCTGTAAATTCAATTACATTTCGGAAAGCTTGATCCATTTTTAGAATACTACCAGCTAACGTTCCATCTTCTAATCGAGCACTACCATCTTTTACATGTACTGGCTGTCCGCCAAGCTCATATAATCCATCTTCAAGACCTTTTGCACGCATTGCGTCAGTAATAACACTTACTTTTTTCGGTCCTTTTAATTTATATGCTAATTTCACCATATCAGGGTGAATATGAATACCATCTGTAATTACTTCAACCATTACATCTGGATTTAATAACACATGACCAACAACTCCTGGTTCTCGGTGATGTAATCCACGCATTTGATTGTATAAATGCGTTGCATGTGTAATGTTTCTATTTTTTAGTTGCGCATCAATTGCATCTGTATGCCCCATTGTGCCAACAACACCAGTTTCAGCAAGATACTGCTCAAACTCTAATGCACCTTCTTCTTCAGGTGCATATGTTACTAATTTAATTAGATTCCCGCTTGCTTCCTGCCATTGTTTAAATTGTTCAATATTCGCAGGAACAATATGTTCAAGTGGTTGTGCACCTGCACGTTTTTTTGAAACATACGGTCCTTCTAAGTGAATATATTCGAAATGTGCTCCTTTTTCTTTCGCTTCCTTCGCAGCATGTAGTGCCGCTTCGATTGCTTCTGGAGCTTGTGTCATTGTTGTTGGAAAGTAAGTTGTAACTCCTTCTTTTAACATTTCTTTACCTAGAGTTACTAATCCATCGCTATTTGCATCCATCGCATCAATATCGTATCCACCATGAATATGAACATCAATCATACCTGGAATCACAATCTTCCCTGCTGCATCTAAAACCGCTTCATTTTCTTGTGATACATATTGAGCCATCAAACCAATTTCTTTAATTGTTTCTGCGTAACGAATAAATCCGTTTTCCACTACTTCTTGACCTGTATAAATTTTGGCATTGATGACAACTTGCGTTTTCATTTTCATCGATCCTTTCCCATGAAATACCTACTTGTTATTATTACCTTATTCGCCTAATTCCATCTTAATATATGCACGAGTAGTTGTCTAGACATTCGAATGAAATTTCCTCTTTGTTTAACAAAAAGGAAACTTAGTACGTCTCTTGCAATTATAATATATGTTATTCAGTTTTCCAAAAAGGGAGAATATCCCCTATCATATTACTCACTTAAGTAATGGCATTAATCCACTAGAGCCTATTGTAATATGCTCGCCGTCTGTTTCCATTTCTACTGTACGTTTATTTGTTCCATATATCATTATACCATGCTGTTTTAAGCGTCTCACTACACTTTGATGCGGATGTCCATACGGATTTCTGCTTCCATATGAAAGAATCGCAAACTGTGGTTCTACTTTTTTTATAAACATTTCACTTGTTGAAGTATAGGAGCCATGATGTCCCACCTTTAACACATCTGCATGTACATCAAATTGCTTTAATATTTCAGTTTCCGTCCGCACATCAGCATCACCCATTAGTAAAAAATCCGCTTTTCCGTATCGTACCTTCAACACAATTGAAGATTCATTATTTTCATCTTTTGATTTCCCATTGTTTAATACTTGTATGGAAACATGCGGATCTAGCGGTATGTATTGTCCCTCTTTTACTGAAACGAAAGGAATTCCTCTTTTTTTAATATGATTCCGGTATGTGTGATACGTAAAAGAACTATATGTTTTTCCACTATCTAATATAAGCGATACCGGCATTTGCTCTACAATCGGAATAAGTCCTCCAATGTGATCCATATCAGGATGAGTACTGACGATAGCATCTAAATGGTTAATCCCTTTTTCGATTAGTTTTTGAATGATAACCTCTCCGGCTTCATAAGGTCCCCCGTCAATTAACATCGTTTGTCCATTTGGCAATGTGATAAGTGTCGCATCACCTTGTCCAACTTTTAAAAAACTCACTTTCATTTTACCAAAATGTTGCCGCTGCATATGTAAAGGAGACGCGGTATGAATAGACATCATATATCTTTTAGCCGATGCACTATTTAAAGAAAAGCATAACAAAACAGAAACTAACAATAAAATACCTCGCATACTTCTCATAACTCGTCTCCTTTTTTCAATTAGTATGGCACGGTATATAATTGATATACAAAAAAAGCTTAGCAAAATGCTAAGCTTTTATTTCGATATCTCCTGTAAAGAACCAAAGAATAAATCTGCTTCATTCATTTGTTCATTCTCTTCAGAAAGTGCCGGTAAATCATCTAATGTTTTCAATCCAAATGTATCCAAAAATTCTTTCGTTGTTCCATATAAAATAGGACGCCCTGGCCCTTCTGCTCTTCCCATTTCTTTTATAAGTAAGTGTGAAACTAACGTTTGTAACGCCTTATCGGTTTTCACCCCTCTAATCTCTTCCATTTCAGTCCTTGTAATAGGTTGACGATATGCCACAATCGCTAACGTTTCTAAAGCAGCCTGAGAAAGTGAAGCAGCTGTTGGGATATCTATTAATTTTTGATAGTACGAAGCATGTTCTTTCTTTGTAGCAAAACGATATACTTTTGCATACTGTACAATTTGCAAACCGCGGTGTGCACCTTCACATTCTTTTTGCATTTCTTCTAAAATATCGATTACTTCATTTCCTTCAATCTCAAGCACTTTCGCTATTTGTTCTGGATAAATCCCTTCATCACCAGAAACAAATAAAAGCCCTTCAATGACTGATTTCTGTTCTTTTCTATCCATTTTACGAGCTCCTTCCTCCAATTTTCTCCATAAAAATACACATCAAAAAACCGAATCACAATCAATGCGTTCGGTTCAATATTTTTTCTCTTGTTCCAAACGATACATTCAAACCTAGCATGAGATATATTATTCCCATCCCATTTTCCATACTAAATCTATGCAGATTTAGTAGAGCTTGATACGAAAATTTCATCAAAATTATGTTCTTGTTCAATTATGATTTGTTGATTTTTCATAAGCTCAAGAACCGCTAAAAATGTTACAACCATTATTTCCCGTTCATCATCAACAAACAAATCATAAAAACTTTGACGACCACCTTGTATTTCTAACTGTTTTAAAATATCAATCATGCGCTTTTCAATTGGTATTTCTTGACGAGTAATACGTGTTGTTACAGGTTTCTTTGCTTTTTTACGGCGCATTAATTTTTGAAATGCCGCTAGCATATCATATAACGTAACATCAAGAGGCAAGTTTGTCTCCTCTTCTTGTTGTAACGATGTAAAATCAATTGGCGGACGTGTATATAGCTGTGCTCTTTCTTGTTCTCTTTCTTTTAGCTCAGTAGCAACTTGCTTATATTTCTTATATTCAATTAACCTCTCCATCAATTCTTGACGAGGATCATCTATAAAGTCATCACCGTTATCAAGTACATCTTCTTCATGTTTCGGCAACAACATTTTACTTTTAATTTGTAATAAAGTCGCAGCCATTACTAAATACTCACTTGCAACATCTAACTGTAGTTCTTTCATCGTATGAACATAAGATAAATATTGCTCTGTAATTTCCGCTACAGGAATATTATATATGTCAATTTCATAACGATGTATTAAATGTAACAATAAATCTAAAGGCCCTTCAAAAGCCTCTACTTTAAAATTATACTGCACAAAGCATCCCACCACATTTTTTCTATAACAACATAAGTATAGAGCATACTCATGTTCTATCCAACCTTTTTAAGAAATTTAATTAAAAATAGACCTATGCCTATATCATCATGCCCACCGCTTCATATGATAACAGTGTAGTAAGAACAATGTAGGAGGTCAAAAAACTATGGGGCACGTTGATTGCGGTTTTAGCGGTGGGTTCGCATTACTTGTTGTATTGTTTATTTTACTAATTATTGTAGGGGCAGCTTGCTTCTGCTAATATGAACAATAACGACTAGGGACAATTCCCTAGTCGTTTATTGTTTATATTTCTATGATACACTTGTATTTATAACCGTTAAACAGGGGTGAAGAAAATGTATCCTACCGAATACATACAATTTTTAATTCATTTTCACGGAGATTATGATTATTTTGAATGCCACGAAACACTGGAAGAATATTGGAAAACAAAACCGAGAGGAAATCGTGATAATTATTTAGTCGGTCTTATTCAAATTGCAGTTTCTTTATACCATCAAAGACGCTCTAACTGGAATGGCTCAGAAAAGATGATGAAAAGCGCCATAACGATTTTAGAAAAAAACAGTGCACCTTTACTACGTTTAGGAATAAATCAGACACAACTTCTATGCTTACTCCAGGATAGATTGCAATCTATACAGAAAGAAGAGAGTTTTACACCGTTATTTTTACCGTTATCGGATACAGCATTAGAAAAGCACTGCATGGAATTATGTCAGAAACAAAACCTTCCTTGGAAAGACGTGAATGCTACTTCTAATGAATATATAATACATAAGCACACATTACGTGATCGAACAGAGGTCATCGCTGAACGAAACGAACAATTACAAAAAAGAAAGCAGAGATAATAAACCACTTATCTCTGCTTTTACGAATGTATATTTTGTTCTAGCCCTTTACACTTTTTGCAAAAACTTGCTGTTTGCTCATTTCCGCAAATTGTAAACTCAAGAAATTTACTCTTTAACTCTTGAACCATCTTCGTCCCAAAACCCATATGACGATGAGACGGGTTCACACTCAAATGCTGAATTTCCAACACTTGATTCTCTTTTTTTACAATCCCCATTATCCCAACAAAATCTTCGTTTTGTTTCCACAAATACAATTGCCAATCATCCTTTGCTTCATAATCTTTCATAGTCAATTGTAATGTTTTCACATCTTTTTCAGTTGGCATAAATGAAAGAAGCCCCATTGCAATCTTTTCATAACTTTTTTTAAAACGAATTAACATAACCCTTATCCCTTCTTACAAAAGTTACAAACTATTAATCCCCTCAACCACTCTTTTCATATCACATTCATTTTACAATATTTTCAACAGAGTGAGAAGGGCCTAAAACAACTTGATAATCATACAAAGCGAAAAGAAGAAAGTCAAATATATGTTTCAGTACTATTTTTTCTAAGTAGATTAACAAAGAAACGCTGTTATATGAAAGTAAAAAGAAACATCCACCGCTCATTACCACTTCAATATTCATCACCTGAGAGCAAATGAATTCTAGCAAAATTAATGTAATAAAAATATTTATTGAAACATGAAATCTAATGTATTCTATGTAATTTGTCAAAATTTTGTTCTTATAAGCGCCATATTTTCGCTACAATAACAGTACTACTTGTATCATGTACTGCAAACGAAATACCCATTCCTATTAAAAAACAAAAAAGAGAGCAATAGCTCTCTTTTCCCATTAACTTATTCTTCCCAAACTTTAACTTCTTTCATTACATCGCCTTGACGCATGTTTAATACTGTTTCAATACCGCTTGTTGCTTTACCGAATACAGTATGTACACCATCTAAATGCGGTTGTGGCTCATGAACAACAAAGAATTGGCTACCGCCTGTATTACGGCCAGCATGAGCCATAGAAAGTGAACCTACAAGGTGTCTATGAGGATTTCCATCAGTTTCACATGGGATAGAGTAACCTGGGCCACCTGCACCTGTTCCTGTTGGATCTCCACCTTGGCTTACGAAGCCAGGAATAACGCGGTGGAATGTCACACCATCATAAAATCCTTGCTCTGCTAGTTTTTTAAAGTTTTCTACTGTTTTTGGTGCCTCTTCTGGGAAAAATTCTAACTCGATTTTTTCACCATTTTCCATTAATATGTATCCTAAAGTTTTCATACGTATATGTCTCCTTTCAACTATCTCAGCACTATATTACCACATTCATGACTAGAAACAAAAAGAATCCGACAATCTAGATACTTCTTTTTCGAAATGTGGAAAAAGCTAGGTGACAAATAAGAAATATATACTATAATAACTGTGTTGCCCGAAAATTTTAGAAAGAGAAAGGGAGCGATTTTTCGTGAAAACGAAATTACTAGCTCTGCTATTGGCTGTAACGGTATTTATGATGCCAACAGCTTCGTTTGCAGACATCATCGAAGGAGAATCAATTGTTACACTAGGAGAAAACTTGTCTGAACAACAAAAACAAGATCTGTTAAAAGAAATGAAAGCACCAAAAGATGCTACAATCATTACTGTGTCTAATGCGGAAGAACATAAATTTCTAGAAGGGATTGTTCCAAAAGCCCAAATTGGTACGAGAGCAATTTCCTCTTCTATGATTACATACACAAAGCCAGGTTCTGGTCTCATTGTACGTTCAAAAAACATTAATTCGATAACAGATGCAATGTACACAAACGCACTTATTACAGCAGGTGTGAAAGATGCAGAAATTCAAATTACTGCACCATTTAAAGTTTCAGGAACTGCTGCTTTAACCGGTTTAATGAAAGCCTATGAAACAACATCGAACAAAGCAATTCCTGAGGAAGTAAAAAAAGTAGCCAATGAAGAAATGGTGCAAACAGCCCAGCTCGGCGATAAAATTGGTGAAGAAAAAGCAGTTCAACTTGTTGCAAAAATTAAAGAAGAAATTGCCAAAGAACAGCCAAAAACGACTGAAGATTTACGTTCATTAATTAAAAAAATTGCGGATCAACTTGGTATTACATTAACGGATGAACAGTTAGATAACTTAGTTGCGCTATTTGATAAAATGAAAAATCTTAATATCGATTGGAATCAAGTTGGCAGTCAGTTAAATAAAGCAAAAGAACACGTTTCTGCCTTTTTAGGATCTGAAGAAGGGCAAGGTTTCCTAGATAAAGTTAAAGATTTCTTCTCAAGTATCATTGATTTTGTTAAATCGTTATTCAAGTAAAAAGAAGCTCGTCAGTGACGAGCTTCTTTTTTTATACAAGTAATGGCAATTTCATAACAGCTTCTTCGACCGAACGAACAATATGATTTGCCTTATTCTTCACATATGGATGAGCATGATGTAGAGTAAATGAATGCGGAGTTACTTCAAACATAGAAATATCATTGAAAGAATCTCCAATGCATGCAACTTCATTTGCTTCAATTTGTAAATGTTCCATTAGTCGCCTTAAAGCACTCCCTTTACTTACTCCCCTTGGCATAATGTCAACATAGCGTTTACCAGACATAAAAACTTCCGCTTCGCTCTGAAATGTATCTCGTAACTCTTGATCTAATGCTGCAATTGTCTCTTCTTCCCCAAAAACAAACAATTTCGCAGGATGTACAGTCTTACCAAATTCCTCTTCTAATGCTTCTATCTCAGCAATATGCACGCCCATATACGTTTCAAAAGTATGATGATGTTCATTCTTTCTTTTTGTATACCGTTGCTCATTTGCACAAACAATATCTGCTAGTCCCTTTTTATGGATATATCGATATATTTCCTGGGCAATCCCATCTTCAAAACTTGATTCATGAAATATTTTTCCATCCGGCAGTAACATCGTTGCTCCATTTAAACTAGTTGTGTAATACGGGAATGCAAACCTATTTACGACTTCATCAATTCGATGAGTAAAGCGGCCAGAGGCAAAACAAATATTTGTCCCTTTTTCAGCTAACCAACAAAGTGCACGTTCATCTTCTTTTTGCATATGATTCACATTGTAAACGAGCGTATCATCTAAATCACTTACAAATAATTTAATCATGTCCTCTTCCCCTTCCATACACAATATCTACTCTAAGTGTACACAAAAAATGTTTGATTTTTGTTAAAAAACAATAAATTTTTGCTAAAAAAATAAACGGGTGTATAATCCCGTTTATTTTTGTCTTTTTACATTTTGAGGTCTTACAATACTTGGTCGTACTTTTAAACTAGACATCGTCGGGCGAAGTAGAATTTTTGTTAATGCACCCCAATCAAATGGTAAAAACGGCCATAAATAAGGTGTTTGTAAACTTTTTATAGACGTTAAAAATAAAATCAATATCGTCATACCAATTACAAATCCCATCTCATGGAAGAGACCTGTTAAAATAATAACAAACAATTTTCCAACTTTATTTCCTAATCCTAATTCATAACTCGGTGTTGCATATGCACCGATCATAGAAACTGCTACATACAAAATAACTTCTGGTACAAACAAACCTACATCGATTGCTATTTGACCAATTAATATGGCGGAAATTAACCCTGCTGCAGAAGATAACGGCGTTGGCGTATGAATGGCTGCCATCCTTAAAAACTCAAGTCCGATTTCGGCCATCAACACCTGTAATAGAATTGGTAAATGTGTCATCTTAGTCGGTCCAATGAATGCAAGGTTTTCTGGTAAAAGAGTTGGATCAAATACAAACACTAACCAAAATGGTAGTAAAAATAAGGAGAATAAGACACCTAAAAAGCGTACCCAACGTAAAAATGTACCGACAGCTGGATTTTGTCTAAACTCTTCCGCATGCTGTAAATGGTGGAAATATGTTGTTGGAGTAATCATAGCACTCGGTGATGTATCAACTAGTACTAACACATGTCCTTCTAATAAATGATTCGCCGCTACATCCGGTCTTTCTGTATATCGAATAAGCGGGAATGGATTATAGCTTTGCTTTACAACAAATTCTTCCACTGTTTTATCCGCCATCGTAATTCCATCGACATCAATGTTATTTAATTCTTGCTTTATAATCTTTACTAAATCTGGATTTGCAACATCTTGAACATATGTAATACAAATATCAGTTTGGGATCTATCTCCTACTCGAATCATTTCATTTCGGAGACGTGGATCTCGAATTCTCCTACGAATTAACGCTGTATTTACAACGATATTTTCAACAAATCCATCCCTCGCACCGCGTACTACTTTTTCAGTATCAGGTTCTGTCGGTGTTCGTCCTGGATAGCTGCGAACATCTATTGCGAACGCTTCCGTTTCACCTTCCACAAATATAACGATAAGTCCTGATAATACTTGGAGCATTACCTCATCCATCGTTTTCACTTTGCTTACTTGTTGATGGATTAAACGATTCTCTAAAAGCTTCACTGTATCTTCTTCTACATCCCTTATCTCATTTGTATCCACCGCTTCTTCTAAAATAGGGATAATATAATTTGTATCACAAAGTCCGTTTACAAATAACACACCAATTTCTTTATTTAAAATTTGAAATTTACGAATGCCAACGTCGTATGTAACACCCAGTCCAGCTGTTTGCTTTAAGTAATTTTCATTATCACTTATGAAAGATGAAATAGGGATATCCACTTTTTTAGGCTTCGTCATAAAAACCACTCCTTTCCAAAATTAATTGAATCGCTTTTCTAGTAATAGGTGATCCTCTCTCCCATTCATCGTTTCCACACATCTTACCAATATCACCAACTCCCACAATGACAGGAACATTCAGATCATCTAGACAATAAATTGTATCTCCGCTAATTCTGCCAATTTCACCATCTGGAAGTCCAAATTTATCAACACCGTATTCGGTTAAATTCCCGTTTCGATCTACACTGACATCTACACGTGCCCATTCCCAATGATGTGTATTAGACGCTACTGCCAAAATCCCCAGTACATCAATTTGTTTATGTGTGGCTACATATTTTAAAGCCTTTTCACCAGATCCTTCTCCAATAAATCCACTGTCATCAAACATGACAAATACAGGGTCATATGGCGTTTGCATAATAAGCTCAACAACTTTCTTCCCTGTCAATTTGGTTGGATTACTTTGTGATGCTGAAATACACCTTCCCCCAAATTCCTTCGTTAAAAGCTCAATCGTTCGCTTTGCATATTCATCTCCATCTGTGACCAAAACAACCCTTCGTCTCATTTGATTTATCCTTTCGGTTTACATATAAGTGCTACAAAAAATGAAAATAATATCGCTGCAGAAATGCCTGCAGACGTTAAACTAAACATACCCATACCAATCCCAATATATCCGTGTTTTTCTGCCGCATGCATTGCCCCATGTAATAGTGAATGTCCAAAACTTGTAATAGGAACTGTCGCCCCAGCACCAGCAAACTTTATAAGCTTATCGTACAATCCGAATCCATCTAAAACTGCTCCTATAACTACAAAGGTAGCCATTAAATGGGCTGGTGTTAACTTTGCGAAATCTAACAATACCTGTCCAATTACACAAATGGCGCCTCCTACAAGAAATGCATATATAAAATCCACAATTCACTCTCCCTTCACTCTCTCAAATACGACACCATGTGCAATTGTTGGAATGGTTTCTTTCTGCTGCATCATCATCGGACTTAATAACGCACCAGTAGCAACGACAAAAATTCGTTGTAAATTCCCTTTTTGCATCTCGCTTAATAAATGACCATATGTGACAACAGCTGAACAAGCACAACCACTACCACCGGCAAATACTTCTTCTTGACCGGGATCATAAATCATTAATCCGCAATCATTATATATATGCCCAAGATCATAACCTTCTTCCAGTAACAGTTGTTTTGCTATTGGTGTCCCAATAGCTGATAAATCACCGGTAACAATCAAATCATAATCTGCTGCACTTCTCTTCAAATCTTCAAAGTGTTGTTGAATTGTATGAGCAGCAGCAGGTGCCATCGCCGACCCCATATCTAAAGGATTCGCAATCCCTAAATCTTGCACTTTTCCAATCGTAGCTGCCGTAATTTTAATAGCACTTTTTTCTTTACTAATTAATATGGATCCCGCACCTGTAACAGTGGAATTTGCTGTTCCTGGTTTTTGTCCCCCATACTCTGTTGGATAACGGAACTGTCTTTCAGCCGTTGCATTATGACTACTTACCGTCGCTAAAACACGATTTGCGAATCCACCATCTATAAAGGCTGATCCAACCGCTAAAGTCTCCATCGAGGTTGCACAAGCGCTAAACATCCCTAAAAAGGGAATCCCCCACTTACGCGCAACATAATTTGCTGTCACTGTTTGATTTAATAAATCACCCGCTAAAAAGAAATCAATTTGTGATGTTTTTACATTTCCTTTTTGCAAGACTTGTTGAATTGAATCTGACATTAACCTTCGTTCAGCAAGTTCCCAGTTTTCCTCTCCGCAATGTAAATCATCATATGAAATATCAAAATCCTTCCAAAGAGGGCCCTCAGCTTCTTTTGGACCGACAGCAGTACCGGTTGCATTCACATAAATATCATTTTGAAATACCCACGTTTGTTTTCCGGTCAACCTCATACTAGCCCCTCCTTTAAGACATAAAAATGTTAAAAGTATATCTTATTAATCCAATAACGTATGCACCAACGACCCCAAAAACGATAACACTTCCCGCTAGCTTAAACATATTTGTAGCAACCCCAAGCACAATTCCTTCACTCTTATGTTCTAGCGCAGCGCTCGCCATAGAATTCGCAAATCCCGTAACAGGTACGGCCGATCCCGCTCCAGCAAATTGACCGATTTTATCATATACACCACAACCTGTTAAAATCGCCGATAATAATACAAGCGTTGCAACTGTCGGATTTCCTGCCTCTTGTTCACTGAAATGAAAATAATGTATATAAAATTTCATCAATACTTCTCCGACAGTACAAATGAATCCACCTACAAGAAATGCCTTGACACAATTTAGGAAATAGTTTGGTTTTGGATGGTACTCCTTCACTTTATTTATGTAATCATCCTTTAGTTTTCGCCCTGTCATTTATATACTGCCTCCTACTTTACGAAATAAATCCAGTGAAACAATGAGCCTATTACTTTGCCAAGTACAAGAGCAACGAGTAAAACAACGATTTTCCCTTCTACCCCTACTCGTTTCGCTAAAATAGGTAAAACATTTAACACTTCTGTTAATGCGGCTGCAAGCATTCCAATGAATGTGCCACAAAATATTCCTAATATAACAAGCCAATATTGCGACGTTTGAAATGTAATGTTTTTCAAACTACACCAAGCTCCTGTTAACGTACCTGCAATAACTGCCCACTCAAAATATTGAATGTGCTTTCCACTTCTCGTTAATTGAGCTAGACGGGGGATTATACCAAGTACAGCTAAAAATGCGACATATCCGCTACCCACTGCAATTCCTCCCGCTAAACCAATTAAAATAACAAGCCCAGACTCAATCATCGGCAAGTTGTTTCATATTGTCCTTGTTTTCATGAACAATTACATATTGGTCAAGTGACTGCTGATATTGGAACATCTCCACTTCTAACGGACTCGGTTCTTCATTAATTCGCTTTTGAAATACATGATTAAAAAATAAGACCATACCTAACCCAAGACCTACTGAATAAGGAATTTGAAATAGCAGTGGCTGCGCCTTAAATTCTCCCGTAATCATGTAATATAACCGCTGGTGCACTTGTTGCATGCTTACATCTTCATGGAAATAAATGATCGCAAGAGCAGCTCCAATAAAAAGTAACAACCATACAAGTCCGAAGAAAACCGGATGTACTTTCTTTTTTTCATATATAATTTCAACAAGAGTTTGTCCAGAACCGAGTAAATTAATTTGTATATGAGCCGCTTTTCGCCTAATAATCTCAATAATTTTCATAACATCAATTACAACATGTGTCTTATCATGCGCTGTTATTTTGTAAACTACCTCATCCTGTAACGACTCAACTACCTCAGTATCTCCGGCAAGTTGAGCGACATCACGTAGTTTCACTTCATACGTAGGAGAAACTTTTAATCGATTACGCATTTTAATATAAATTGTTTGTTCCAATTTCTATTCACCTCTTCACTCTTCCTCGTAGTTGTAGTATGGTTATTGAATTTTTTTCTAATACAATTTTTTCATAAAAAAACATCTGTACCGTTTCGGTACAGATGTTTTTTAGTTTATGCCTTTTTCTTAAATAAATTTGCAATACTTAATGCGAGTCCTCCCCAAATGACTACCATACCAATCACCATCATCATAATCGCTGATCCGCTCATTATGAAACACCCCGATCTTTCCATTCTTTTTCAAGCTTAGCAGAATCTGAATGTATTTGTGCATTCCATTTCTTTATACTAATGATTAGTGCAACGATAAGGAAGGCTGCTGCAATTGACCAACCATATGTTACGACAAACTCCGTTGGATAATCTCCGTAGTTCTTTTTAATATTTTGGATTGTGCCATCAATTAACATGTACCCTAACATAAGCGGGGTAATAACGAGTAAACTTACTCTCCAAAACGTCCCTAACTTAATATCAGATACGAAGTTTGCATGATTTTGGTAAACTGGTAAACGACGTAGAATGAGCCCTATCGTAACCACTTCCGCTAATGCAATTGAAATTAATCCGAAGTTATTAGCGAAATAATCAACAACATCTAGGAACATAAGCCCGCCACGTGTTGCAAAAACAAGAGAAACTAGTACGAGAAGCGTCCCCATAATTCCAATTGTTTTTTGGCGACTTAAGCTGAACTTTTCAGATACGGCAGCAAAACATACTTCCGCAAGTGAAATGAGGGATGTAATTCCAGCAACCGTTAATGATAAGAAAAATAATACGCCAAATAACGGTGACATCGGTAACTCATTAATGATTTGCGGGAATACTACGAACGCAAGTCCTACACCAGCACTTGCTACTTTATCAACTGGTACTCCCATATTATTTGCCATAAATCCAAGAGCTGCAAAGACCCCAATCCCAGCTAACAATTCAAATCCTGAGTTTGCAAAGCCAGTAATAAAGGCATTATTTGTTGTATCTGAGTTTTTCGGTAAATAACTAGAATACGTAATCATAATTCCAAATGCTAAAGATAAGCTAAAGAAAATTTGACCATAAGCAGCAAGCCATACTTTCCCATCAAAAATACGACTCCAATCTGGTTTGAAGAATGCATCCAACCCTTGCATTGCACCTTCCATCGTCACTGCACGAACTACGATAATAAGGAACATAACAACTAATAAAGGGATGAAAATACGATTAACAACTTCGATTCCTTTTTTAACTCCTTTGAATGCTACACCGAGCACGATAATCCAAACGAGAGCTAATGGAATTAATACTTCCGGTACGAGCCCTCCAAACTGTCCAGGCTTATCTGCAACATGCAAATACTCTTTAAATAAAAATGATTGCGTGTCTTTCCCCCACGCTCCAGTAATTGCAAAGTACGTATAGGAAATAGACCAAGCAATAATTACTGCATAATATGTTGAAACGATAAACGTTACACACATTTGCCACCATCCGATAAATTCAGCACGGGGACTAATACGGAAGAACGTAAGTGGCGCTGAACCACGATGACGATGCCCAAGAGCAAATTCAAACGCCAATAATGAAATACCAGTCGTTAATAATGCGAATAAGTACGGTAAAAAGAATGCGCCTCCCCCATTTTCATACGCTGTATAAGGAAAACGCCATATGTTTCCTAATCCAACGGCAGAGCCGACCGCTGCGAAAATGAATCCGGCCCTCGTTCCCCATTGTTGCCTCGTTTCCATATTCCCTTCCCCCTTTGTGACAAGTTCATACTTGGATTATATTTTAAATTTACTAAATTATCAATAAATTCTGTTAATTTTTACGAAAGTTTACAATCCCTACTAAATTAAAGTCATAAAAAAAATCGAATAGATAGCTACTCATCTATTCGATCTTTCATCTGTTTTAATATTTTCTTTTCAAGTCTTGAAACTTGTACTTGCGAAATACCTATGCGCTCCGCTACTTCAGATTGGGTTTGGTCTTTATAGTAGCGTAAATATACAATTAAACGTTCTCGATCATCTAATTCTCTAATTGCTTCTTTTAAAGCAATTTTATCAAACCATTTCGTTTCAGATTGATCAGCAATTTGATCTAAAATAGTGATTGGATCTCCATCGTTTTCATACACCGTTTCATGTATGGATGAAGGAGCACGACTCGCTTCTTGCGCCAGAACCACTTCTTCTGGCGTTAGTTCTAACGCTTCGGCTACTTCGTTAATCGTTGGTGCCCTTCCGAATTCTTTCGAAAGCTCGTCTCTCATCTTTCGAATTTTATTTCCTGTTTCTTTTAAAGATCTACTTACTTTCACTGATCCATCATCACGTAAAAATCGTTGTATTTCTCCAATAATCATTGGAACTGCATATGTTGAAAATTTCACGTCGAAAGATAAATCAAATTTATCTACCGATTTTAAGAGCCCAATACATCCAATTTGAAATAAATCGTCTGGTTCGTATCCTCGATTAAGAAAACGCTGCACAACCGACCATACGAGACGCATATTACTTTGAACGATTGTATCTCTCGCTTGTTGATCTCCATCTTGACTTTGTTGAATTAACGCTTTTAGCTCGTGGTCCTTTAACTGAGGTTTCTTCTTCTCATTTTTGACCTCTATGTCCATAGGCTATTCTCCTTAATTGCATAGAGCGTTACTATTTGATAAGTATTTTGTCAAATGGATTGTTGTCCCGAAAGATTCGTTTGAAATAACTTCTACTTCATCCATAAAATTTTCCATGATAGTAAATCCCATTCCGGAACGCTCTAATTCAGGTTTAGTTGTAAAAAGGGGTTGTCTTGCTTCATCTAAATCAAAGATGCCAATCCCTTCATCTCGAATCGTGAGTTTCACCATTGCTTCTTCCAAAATTACAGAAATATAAACAACACCTTCTGCATTTCCATCGTATCCATGAATAATTGCATTCGTAACTGCTTCTGACACAACTGTTTTAATCTCCGTAAGTTCTTCCATCGTTGGATCTAGTTGCGCAATGAAAGCAGCTACTGTAACGCGAGCGAATGATTCATTTTGACTTAATGCTGAAAATTGAAGGTTCATCTCATTTCTCATTTATGCCACCCCCAACGTCGCGAGCGCATGCGCTTCACTTTCTTCTAAGCGAACAATTTTAAATAAGCCCGACATTTCAAATAAACGCTTAACAGGCGGTGAAATTGCACAAACAACCATTTCTCCACCTAATCCCTTTACATGCTTATATCGGCCTAATATAACACCTAAACCAGAACTATCCATAAACGATAAGTTCTCTAGGCTCAAAACAATATGATGAACACCATGTGTCTCAATCATATCTGTTACTTTCGTTCGCAACTCTTCAGCAGTATGATGATCTAATTCACCCGCTAGTCTCACACATAGGACGTCACGCTTTACTTCTAATTGCATGGAAAGACTCACACGATTTCCTCCTTATGCTCAAACTTTACTCATTTACATACATAAAGATTTTCGTGATACAACATAAGAATCCTTCCTGCTGACAAAAGAAGAACTATTTCGCCATAAAGTGAAAACATTCGGCAATTATTTACTTTCATACGAATAGAAAAGCGGCAAAATGTTTGCCGCTATTTTGATGTTGAAAACATCCCAAAACTTCTTTTAAATAACTCCCACCAGCTCGCTGCAGCAACATCTTCTTTTGCTACAATTGTTTGTTTTAATAAAACATCTTTATCTTTTTTAATAACAAGTGTACCAAGCGCGTCACCTTTTTTAATCGGCGCTTTCACTTTCTTTTCAGCAATTACTTCTTGCTTTACTTTGTCCATATTTTCGCCCTTCTTCATAAGAAGAGACACATTGTCTGACGCAACTAAATCTACTTTTTCTTTTTTCCCTTTTCCTACTTGTACAGTCTTAATTTTTTCGCCACGTGTATACAATTTCTTTGTCATATATTGTCCAAATGCATAGTCAAGAAGCTTTGTTACTTGATTATTCCGTTCTTTCGATGTAGGTGCTCCCATAACAACTGAAATAACACGCATGCCATTTTTTTCAGCCGATGCTGTTAAACAATATTTTGCTTCTGTCGTAAAGCCCGTTTTCACACCATCTACTCCAGGATAAAAACGTACTAACTTATTCGTATTCACGAGCCAAAACTTCTTATCCGTATCTTCTCGTAAATAGTCTTCGTATTTACCTGTATATTTGCGAATAAGTGGGTATTTCATCAATTCTTTTGCCATTATAGCCATATCATTTGCTGTGGAATAATGGTCTTTAGCCGGAAGACCTGTTGGATTTTGAAAATGAGTATTTTTCAGTCCTAAATCTTTCGCTTTTTTGTTCATCATATTTACAAAACCTTCTTCTGAACCCGCGATATGCTCCGCTACTGCAACAGACGCATCATTTCCAGATGCAATAGCAATACCTTTTAGCATTTCATTTACAGTCATCTCTTCTCCAGGCTCTAAAAAGATTTGTGATCCACCCATTGAAGCTGCATGCTCACTTGCTCTAACTTTATCGGTCAGTTTTAGTTTTCCTTTTTCAACTTGTTCCATAATTAATAGCATTGTCATAATCTTCGTCATACTAGCAGGTGGTAACTTCTCATTTGGATTTTTATCAAACAAAACTTTACCTGTATCTTGTTCAATTACAATTGCTGATGACGCTTGTTCCGCTAACTTCGGCGTTGTTTCTTCTGTTTTTTCCTGCTTCGTCTTCTCAGATTGTGCGAAACTAACTGAAGTACCAGAAAGCAATAACATGAAACAAACAAGTATTCCAAAAACTCGCTTCATGACTAACCCTCCATTCTATATCAAACCTATTTTTTCCAATTTATTATTTTTTAATACCATATTTTTCTAATATTTTCAGTTGACAAATATATTCATCACCTATATTGTATTAAGTGTATTACATGCAGTAGTACACTTAATACAAGTCAGAAAGGAGACATTGCTCTTGCATATTCAACTTGATCCAAGAAGCAACACTCCGATATGGGAACAAATTGTTCAAAATATAAAAGAACTCGTATTGAAAAACATGTTAGCTCCAAGTGATAAACTTCCTTCTGTACGCGAACTCGCTTCTTTACTCGTTATAAATCCAAATACAGTAAGTAAAGCGTATCAAGAGTTAGAGCGACAAGGAATTATTGAAACATTACGAGGAAAAGGAACATTTGTATCCCAATCGATTACCCCAACATTAGACGAAAGGAAAATCGCTATGGTTCAAAAGCAATTTCATCAATTACTATTAGAAGCCTCTTATCTTGGTGTTACGAAAGATAAAATTCATGATTGGATAGATTCATACTATAAAGAGATTGGAGGAAATGCGGATGCTGAGAGTGACAAGCCTCAAGAAAACAATTGATAATCAAACAATTTTAGACGATGTTTCTTTCACATTACAAAAAGGAAGTATCATCGGATTACTTGGAAGAAACGGTGCGGGGAAAACAACTTTATTACGAACGATGGTCGGCATTTTAGACCCTGATGCAGGGACTGTTACATATGAGGATACAAACATTCATCAGTGTCCTGAAATAAAGCAAAAAATCGTATATGTTCCGGATTCTACTAACATACTGAACGGATATACGGTAAAAGAAATTGTAAAGTTTTATAAAGAAGTTTATACCGCATTCGATGAAGCATATTTCTATGAACTGTTAGAACGTTTTAACTTACCAAACAAACGAATTCGTAGTTATTCAAAAGGGATGAAAGCATTACTTGCCATCATTTTAGCCGTTTCTACAAAAGCAGAATATATCATTTTGGATGAACCGACAAACGGACTTGATCCTATCGTTAAAAGGCAGATTTTGCAGTTTCTCGTTGGAGAAGTTGCAGAAAAAGAGATTACCATTTTCATCTCAACTCACCATTTAGATGAAGTGGAACAAATTGCAGATACAATTATTATATTAAAAGGCCATACTATATCTTCTATTACATCACTAGACGATGCCAAATCACGATTTGCAAAAATACAAGTAGCTTACGAACGTTCATTACCTCAAAAACTAGAAAACTTAAGCAATATTAAAATATTAAATCAAACAGGAAAAGTATATACAATCTTAATTGAGGGAAATGTGGCTGCAACACTGGAGAAGTTTTATAAAGAACAACCTATACTCATTGAAGAATTAACAATGTCACTTGAAGATGTCTTCGTTACGACACTAGAGGAGGATGGGTATGTTTCATAAGGCGTTGTGGATGTGGAATTGGAAGCGCGGGAAATATGCTGTGTTGCTATTCTTCTTTAGTTCGCTTTACCTTTTATCTTTCGGATACTATAGAAGCGCTCAGATGGAACTCGATAAATATTACGAATTACAAGAAAAAGGGAAACAGTATTATTATTTTTATACCTTTTCTTCAGGAGAAGGTAATAGTTTTTGGTTAACTGTTCTTATCATTGCTTTAGCCTGCTTATTGATAGGATGGGAACGTAGCAACCAATCTAATACACTACTTATGACGATACCGATTAAAAGAAAACATGTTTTCTTATCTAAATGGGCTTTCGGTTCCTTTTGTATTGTAAGCTCGTTACTTATAAATTGGATTCTTATGTATGTTATTTATAGAACAACCATTCATTTTGATTACCAATCATTCAGTCCGTTTCATCGATACTTTCTTTATGCAATTGTTTCTTATGTTGCAGTCTATACAGCTGCACTATGCATCGGTACTTTTACTGGAAGCATTGTTTCGCAGGTCATTTTTTGTATTCCATGGCTACTAATGGGACTTACATTTATTCCACTAGTGTACACTTTTACGCTAAATCATTTAGAGGCTACCAATACTAAAAGTAATAAATTAGGTCAACAACTTTATGAATTCAATCAAAAAACAAATATAGTTGCACCAATATATCGTTTTTCTATTGATTATAACTATCATCCAGACAACGATTCAACTACTTTAAGAAATCCAGTATCTCATAAATATTATTCAGCCAAATCAATGTTAGTCCCTATTTTCTATACAATATTTTATTTACTACTTGGGACATATTTATATATGCGTTCACCAAATGAAAATAGTCAAAAGATATTTATTTTCCAAAAACATTTAAAAATATGTATATGGGGGACAACCATCTACTTTTCATTACTAGGTGGCTATAAAATGAATCAATTTTATTTCTTACCTAACTACTATATCAGTTTGTTTCTCGCTGGAATCATTACTTATGTTGTATTATCACGCCTAACAAATTATAAAGTTTTTTAAAGGAGAGATCCTATGTTTCAAAAAGCACTATGGCTAAGAACATATCAACAAAGTAAATATGTTGTATGGTTATTTTGGCTCGTCAGCTTCTATACTTTGTCATATAAATACTATATGACTTCTATTCAACAGCAACACTTTCTAAATGACAATAAAAAATGGAACTATGTATATCATTATCACTTTGATTTAAAACTTCTAGATTCTGTCATGCTGTTAGGTAGCGTACTGATCGTTCTAGCTTGTACGTTAATTGGATGGGAAAGACAAAATAACGCTAGCGACTTGTTATGGTCTATGCCCTTTAAACGTTCACAACTTTATATAACAAAGTGGTTGTTTGGAATCTGTAATATCGCCGCTGTTGTCGTTTTAAACTGGGGGCTATTTGCTATTATGAAAAAGTTAACTTTTCATAATAAATATCAAGTATTTTCCCCTTTTCATAGTTACTTTATATACATGTTAATTGTATTAATCGCTATTTATACACTTACCTTATGTGTAGGTACAATTGCAGGGAATATTATATCGCAAGGATTTCTTACTGCAGCTATATTAATCTTCCCAGTGTTACTTCCATCTCTAATATCAGGAGTCATTGCTGTTCACTCGAATGCCGACTTTCATGAGAACAATGGCAGTATACATGATATTATGGAAAACATACGTATTTCTGGTCCAGCAGAAGAGTTTACTATTAGCTTTAATTACGATCCTCAAAACGCTTATACTGATAAGGATGGAGTACGTCATAATGAACCAAACTTTACAACAATCCCGCCGGCAAAAACATTGATTGCACCTATTGCACATATTATTATTTTATTATCACTCGGTATATATTTATATGCCCGTTCAGTCAATGAGCGAAATGGTAACTACTTATTGTATCCGAAACTACAAAAAGTAGTTATGGCTTGTGCGATTTTCTTTGGTGGAATCGTTGGAGGCTTAATGCTAAGTCGCGCGCATTCATTGCCTAGCTTTTACATCGGATTTTTAGTTACTAGTTTCATTACGTATTTCTTCCTGCCTAAAATATTAAAATGGAAAGTCTCTTGGAATTTTAAATAAAATAACCTCCTCTTCATGAGGAGGTTATTTCACATTCTCTCTTCTTTTCCCATACTCTTTTTCTTGCTTCGTTCCAAAGCCGTCACCATTTGCCACGATTTGATCTGTTGGAGCAACTATGCTTTCAGCAATTCTCCATTCTCCTCCTTGTTGGATAAACACTTGCATAAAATAATTCATGCCATTTAACTGATACGGATTTTCTTTTTTCACTTCATAACGAGCTGCAACATAATACACTTGCACATTCTCAGCTTCAAACTTAGAAATATATTGCGATAATCTCGGGATGTACTGTGATGCTTTCTGAAGTGGAAGTTGTTTTACTTTTATAAGAGAAGACTTTGTCACATTGCTTATCGTATCTTCATGCCGAATGTTATCACTATGATGAAATAAAATAGCATTCTGCATAGAACGAATCCATAGTTTTGAATATAAAACAGGTTGCTTATTTGAAATATGTTGTAATTCTTTCTGAACGACCTGAAGAGGCGTTGCAGCGTCCACGAATTGATTAAAGCAGAAAAAACTTCCAATCATAATGAAAAGCATACAAATACGTTTCATAATTTTTCACTCCGATTCTTTTTAATTAAAGTATTGGAGTTTCAAAATGTTTTTATTCAAAAGAAAAAGGATAGGAAAGCTTTCGCTTCCTATCCTCATTTATTATAATACGCGGCCAAATAGCTCTAACACCATTTCGATTTCTTGGTCGCTCCAACCTTTAAATTTCTCTTTATAATATTCTTTACGCACAGCTTCAAGTTTTTCAGTTACTTCTCTTCCGTGTTCTGTAATTTCTAGGTACACGATACGACGGTCTGAATTTGAACGCTTTCTTTCTACAAACCCTTTTCGTACGAGACGATCAGTAACAGCTGTAATATGACTAGAGGTTACGTTTACTTCACTCGCAATTTGCGAAGCCATCTGTGGACTCTTTAAAAATAACGCGCGTAATACAGAAAATTCATTGTATGGCATATGTTCTGCAAAACGTGTATTAATATCATTTTGTAATAAACGTATCATCTTTCGAAATGATCCGGATAACTCTAAAATCAGTGTTTCTCTTTTTTCGTTCACTAGCCTCGTCCCTTTTTTATCATATTTACACATATTATAATCTATAAATACCCTTATTGTATATGCTTTCTTCCTTTAACATTCTCATTTATGTAACTTTTTCATACAAATTTCTTTTTTGTTCACACATATACATATAAATAAGGATGGTGATGGAAGATGCAAGGTGGAATGAATCCTTATTTACACAACGTACGTACAGCTAATACTGGTAAAGAAGCTACCATTACGGTGCAAGGTGAAGGCGTTGTAAAAGCAAAACCAAATGTTGTTATATTAACGATTGGTATTCGTACAGATCATAAAAATGTAAAACAGGCACAAGAAGAGAATGCAGTGCAATCAAAACAATTATTGGATGCACTAAAACAACTAGGTATTGCCGAAAAAAATATAGAAACCATTTCATATACGATTACGCCCCAGTACGAATATGTAAATGATAAAGCATTACTACAAGGATATCGTGTGGAACATTTGTATGAAATTACCGTTTTAAATGTACAAAAAGCAGGGGAAGTATATGATATAGCCGTTTCAAATGGAGCAAACTTAGCAAAAGGGTTACGTTTTCGAATATCTCATCCAAATAAATATTATGAGCAAGCTCTTATTCAAGCTCTGCAACAAGCGGTAGAAAAAGCTCGTGCTATTGCGAGTACATACAATTTAAACATTAATCCAGTTCCACTCTCATTCGTTGAAGAATCCGCCCAATTACCACGGGAAGTGACGTCCTATGCTACTTTACATGCGCAAGCAGCTCCGCCCATTCAATCAGGAGAATTAGAAATCATTTCAACAATACGAGCCATTTTTACGTATTTATAAATAATTTCTTTTATAAGTAAACGTTATCATTTTCCTTGTTGTAAAAACATGATGTTCTGATATAATAAAGGACGGTGAGCTCTTACAAAAGAGATATCACGGGTGGGAGAGGGATATGAAAAAGAAGGTTTAACATGAAAGGAATACTTGAAAGAACATTTAAATTAGGTTTACACGAAACATCACCAAAACAAGAAGTTTTAGCTGGAGTTACGTCATTTTTCACAATCGTATATATTATGATTGTAAATGCATCAATTTTATCGGATGCTGGCATTCCTCTTGAAGCTGGAATTTTAGCAACTGTTTTCAGTTCATTTGTCGGATGTCTGCTCATGGCATTTTGGGCAAATGCACCTGCTATTCTTGTCCCTGGTATGGGCGTAAATGCATTCTTCACGTACACTGCTGTGCATACGCTCGGATTAGCTTGGCAGGAAGCATTAGCAGCTGTCTTCATCTCTGGTATTATTTTTGCAATTGCTGCGTTTACACCAATCGCTCGCTTGCTTTCAGTATCGATTCCAAAGTCATTAAAGGAAGCTATTACTGTCGGCATCGGATTATTTTTAGCATTTATCGGATTGCAAAAAGGTGGTTTAGTCGTTTCGAATCCAAATACTGCTGTTGCAATGGGTAAATTAAGTAACCCTGTCGTTCTTGCGACACTACTTACTCTTATCGTTGCACTTGTACTATTTATTCGTAACGTACGTGGAAGCTTTTTATGGACGATTGCAATAGGAACTGGTATTGCATGGCTATTTGGTCTTGTTGATACAAGTCAAATCGGAAATAGTTCATTCTCATTCGCTAATTACGGCGATGTGTTTGGAGCTATGTCATTTGGCAAACTTTCTTCCTTACCGTTTTGGATTGCAACATTCTCCTTAAGCATGGTGCTTATTTTTGAGAACATGGGACTTCTGCACGGTTTATTAGAAGATGACCGTAAATTCCCACGTGCTTACCAAGCCAATGCAATTTCAGCAATGACATGTGGTCTATTTGGCACAAGCCCTACCGTATCAACAGTAGAGAGTGCTGCAGGTATTACTGCAGGCGGAAAGACAGGTCTGACGTCTATCGTTACAGGGTTGTTATTCTTCGCATCACTGTTTGCACTTCCGTTTGTGAAACTAATTCCTGATAGTGCCATTGCACCAATCTTAATTATTATTGGCGGCCTGATGATTACAAGCATTCAGCAAATTCCTCTGAACGATTTTTCAGAAGGATTTCCAGCGTTCTTAATTATCGTCATGATCCCGCTCACATATAGTATCGCTGATGGCATTGCGTTCGGATTTATTGCTTATCCTATCTTAAAAGTTGCTCTTGGAAAGCGTAAAGAAGTCGCACCGTCTATGTATATCGTTACATGCTTATTCTTAGCCATGTTCGTATTACATGCTATTGGTTAAGTAAAAACACCGAGGAATTTTCCTCGGTGTTTTTTTACTTAAACCATCCTTTTTTATAAAACCAAGCCATCATCCCACCGCCAATTAGCGCCATTAGAAGTAGACAAATAAAATAACTATATTGTCCACCAAGCTCTGGCATATGCGTAAAGTTCATTCCGTATACTCCCGCAATAAATGTTAATGGCATGAAAATAGTCGAGAATACAGTTAATGTTTTCATAATGTTATTCATATGATGTGAGTTTAATGAAAAATAGCTATCCCGAATATCTGCCGTTAACTCGCGGCTTGCTTCAATCATTTCTGTCAGTTTAAGCAAATGGTCATGTATATCTTTAAAATAAATCTCATGATCACTTATACCGTAAAAACGAGTCGAATTTAAAATACGATACAATAAATCACGCATCGGAATGATTGTGCGCCTTAGCTTCGATAAATCTGTACGTATATCAAATACTTCTTCTAATACACTTCCTGCTGTCTCACCCGTTAAATTATCATCAATTGCATTTAAATGATCCTCAATGTAATATACAGGCGCAAAATAGTCATCTACAATTTGGTCGATAATTGTATGCGCTACGTGTAAAGGACTATTTTTAATACGCTTCTTTTCTCCAAGTGTTTTCCATACTCTTTCGATTGCATTGTTATGAGAAAAGTGGAAAGAAACAATAAAACGATCACTAATAAATAAATCAATCTCGTGCGGTTCTAATCCATCCTCACCAAATGCATGAAGAACTAAAAAGTTATATCCATCATAAAAATCAACTTTTGGTCTCTGTACATATTCTATACAGTCTTCAATTGCAAGGGGATGGAACTTAAAATGATCTTGCAAAATGTATGTATACTCTTCTTTCGTTGGCTTATATAAATCTAGCCAATACCATACAATATGGTCTTTCGTTGTTTCTTCTAGCGAAACATCATATAATACTTCATCTGTTTTTGTTATTGCACAAATTCTAATCATAATTTCACCCATTATTATTATAAACAAAAAATAGCAAAAAAAGCCAAGGAGAAATACTCCTTGGCCCTTTTTTATTATTCGGTAACGATGCCGTGCACTAACGTTGGTGCATCTACATGTTCGTTAGCAATCTTCATGTTCTCATAAATTTTTACTTTTACATCGTCCACATTTTCACGGTTTGCGTAAATTGTAACGAGGGATTCACCTTTTTTCACGCTGTCCCCTACTTTTTTGCGAAGCATTAAGCCAACTGCTAAATCAATTTCAGATTCCTTCGTCGCACGTCCTGCTCCTAAAAGCATTGCTGCTGTTCCGATTTCATCTGCAACGATTTCTGATACATAACCGTCTTCCTTCGCTTCTACTTCAATTTTAAATTGTGCTTGTGGTAATTTAGAAGGATCATCAACAACAGAAGCATCGCCGCCTTGCGCTGATAAGAACGTTTTAAATGATTCTAGCGCTTTACCGTTGTTCATTACTTCAATTAATTTCTCACGTGCATCTTCTAAAGATGAAGCTTGTCCAGCAAGGTATACCATTTGACTTCCAAGCGTTAAACATAACTCTTCTAAATCTTTCGGTCCTTTACCTTGTAATGTATCAATTGCTTCTTGTACTTCAAGTGCGTTACCAATCGCCTCACCAAGTGGTTGACTCATATCAGAAATAACAGCCATCGTATTACGACCAACGTTATTACCAATGCGCACCATTGCTTCTGCTAAACGTTTTGCATCTTCATCTGTTTTCATAAATGCACCTGCTCCAGTTTTTACATCAAGAACAATTGCATCTGCACCAGCAGCAATTTTTTTACTCATAATCGAACTTGCAATAAGCGGAATTGAGTTTACTGTTGCCGTTACATCACGAAGTGCATATAACTTTTTATCCGCAGGTGTTAAGTTTCCACTTTGACCAATAACTGCGATTTTGTTTTCATTTACAAGTCGCATGAATTCATCATTTTCGATTTCAACATGGAATCCTGGAACTGCTTCTAATTTATCAATTGTACCACCAGTATGTCCTAACCCACGTCCAGACATTTTTGCAACCGGTACACCTAAAGCGGCTACTAATGGACCTAACACAAGTGTTGTTGTATCACCAACACCACCTGTTGAGTGCTTATCTACTTTTACCCCTTCAATAGCTGATAAGTCGATTGTATCACCGCTATTTACCATTGCCATAGTTAAATCAGCACGTTCTTGATCGTTCATATCTTGGAAGAAAATTGCCATTGCAAGTGAACTTACTTGGTAATCAGGAATATCACCATTCGTATATCCTTCAACAATAAAGTTAATTTCTTCTGTCGTTAATGCATGTCCGTCACGTTTTTTTGCAATTAGGTCCACCATTCTCATTGTGAGGTCACCCCTTCATTTGTTTTACGATTGCTTTTACTAATGCTAAGAAGTTAGCTTTAACACGTTCTGTCGTTTCGATTACTTCATCGTGATGAAGTGGCTGATCTAAAATACCAGCTGCCATATTTGAAATACAAGAAATACCAAGTACTTTCATACCAGCATGACGCGCTACAATTACTTCAGGTACTGTTGACATACCAACTGCATCTCCGCCAAGTGTACGAAGCATACGAATTTCAGCAGGTGTTTCATATACAGGACCTGTCATTCCAACGTATACACCTTCTTGTACTTTAATATTTAAGTCCGCTGCAACTTGTTTCGCCATTTCACGAAGTTCTGTCGTATATGATGTAGACATATCAGGGAAACGTACGCCCATTTCAGAATCATTCGGTCCGATTAATGGATTTGTACCCATGAAGTTAATGTGGTCTGAAATTAACATAAGATCGCCTGGCTCAAATGATGTATTTACACCACCAGCTGCATTTGTTACAACAACTGTTTCTACACCTAGTTCTTTCATAACACGAACTGGGAATGTTACTTTTTGCATGTCGTATCCTTCATAGAAGTGGAAACGTCCTTGCATTGCTACTACTGTTACACCTTGAAGTGTACCGAATACTAGTTGACCTGCATGACCTTCTACAGTTGATACTGGGAATTCAGGGATTTCACTGTAAGGTACTGTTACTGCGTTCTCGATTTCATCTGCTAATACACCTAGTCCAGATCCAAGGATTAGTCCTACTTGTGGCGTTTCTTGAAATTTCTCTTTTAAGTATGAAGCTGATTTTGTAATAAGTTCACGATTCATTTGTTTATCCCCCTATTTCTTTAGCTCGTTTAAGAAGCTTGTTCCGTGTTCTGGCATTTTCACGCCGAAGTTTTCTGCTACCGTTGCACCAATATCAGCAAATGTTTGACGAATTGATAATTCTTGTCCGCCATCTTTCATGCTTGGGCTATATGCTAATAACGGTACATATTCACGTGTATGATCAGTACCGTGGTGAACTGGATCATTACCGTGGTCTGCTGTAATTAATAATAAATCATCTTCTTTTAGTTTTTCGAATACTTCTGGAAGACGAGCATCATACTCTTGCAGAGCTTCTCCGTATCCCTGTGGATCACGGCGGTGTCCAAATAATGCATCAAAGTCAACTAAGTTCAAGAAGCTAAGACCTGTAAAATCCATATTTAATGTATCTACAAGCTTATCCATTCCATCCATATTAGACTTCGTACGAAGTGACTCAGTTACACCTTCACCATCATATATGTCAGAGATTTTACCGATAGCAATAACATCGTAGTCACTATCTTTTAATTCATTCATTACCGTACGGCCGAATGGTTTTAATGCATAATCATGACGGTTTGGTGTACGTGTAAAGTTTCCAGGCTCACCAACGAATGGTCGAGCGATAACGCGACCTACCATGTACTTCTCATCTAACGTTAATTCACGTGCAATTTTACAAATTTTATATAACTCATCAAGCGGCACTACCTCTTCGTGTGCTGCGATTTGTAATACGCTATCAGCAGAAGTGTAAACGATTAAAGATCCTGTTTCCATTTGCTCTTGACCAAGCTCATCAAGAATCTCAGTTCCAGAAGCTGGTTTATTACCGATGATTTTACGACCTGTTTTTTCTTCTAATTCATCAAGTAATTCTTTCGGGAAGCCTTCAGGGAAAACTTGGAATGGTGTATCAATGTAAAGGCCCATAATTTCCCAGTGGCCTGTCATTGTATCTTTACCAGTAGATTTCTCTTCCATTTTTGTATAATATCCAAGTGGTTTTTCTACTTTAGAGATACCTTTCATTTCACGAATGTTACCAAGACCTAATTTCACCATGTTAGGCATTTGTAACCCATTCATATGTTCAGCAATGTGACCAATTGTGTCAGATCCTAAATCACCAAATTGCTCAGCATCTGGTGCTTCACCGATTCCAACAGAATCCATTACGACTAGGAATATACGTTTATATTTATTCATAACTGCGACCTCCTATAAGTTCAGTTCTACTTCTTGTAGTATGTTCAAAACGCTATAAAGTGAAACTGTTCTCCATAAGAATTCTCTTTCGTTCTCATTGTCAAACAGTACTTCTTTAATTGATTCTCTAACCTATTTCGTTTACTTCGAAACGACTCAAAAACATTTCTAGTTTTTTCTAAGTCAGATGTCAGACATCTGATACAGATATCATAACATGTTTACGCTTTCTTTTTAATACATTTTCGTAGAATTTCTCATTTTCTTCACACTTCTATTGTAATCCATTATGCAAATAAGTGCTAATTATTTTATGATTTATTTCTTCATATAAAGTGAAACTTTGATTAGTGGGAGTTTAGTTCTTCTCCACTGATTATAAGCCCTCATCAATTGGACGTTTACGGAATAAAAATAAAAAGCAGCTCTAAAGAGCTGCTTTTTATTTTACTTCTACTGTTTCTTCTTTATGTTCATGTAGTTCGCCTTTTTTAACATGAACTTTCACTTTGTAAGAACCATTTTCTTTGAAAGTATGTTTCGTTTCATACTCTCCTTTATTTCCTTCTTTCGCTGGAATAAATTCGTGTTTTTCAACACCATCTTTCCAAATCTCAAGTTGTACTTCAGCACCAGTTAACGCTTCTTCTTTTTGTTTTAAATGAACTTTCATAGTCGATTCAGCATTTGCTTTTATATCACCAGCCATAAGATGGATCATTGTATCGCTTTTATGATCGCCATGCCCTGCACCGTGATGACTATTTTCTTTTTTCGCATCTTCTACTTTCGCATTTCCTACAGCCACTTTTACTTCTGGCATAACATGCATTTCACGTGCATTTGTGTGAGCGATAATATGGTATACTCCATCCGTCTCGAACGTTTTCTCTACTGCATAAACACCTTTTCCTTTATGCTTACCATCTAACATCTCGTGCTTTTCGTCGCCAGCTTTCCAAATTTCAAACTTTACATCATCAGCATCTGTTACTTTTTCTTTTCCTTGTGTAACAAGTGCTTGTACTTCTGTTTTTTCACCAGGTTTAATTTCTTTCGGATTTGTTTGAACTGCTACTTTTACAGCTTCTAGTTTCTGTTCTTTTTTCGGTTCTTCTTTGTTTGTATTACAGCCAGCCAATGCTAGCATCGCGATAAATAAAGTCATAATAAGTTTTTTCATCATCATTTCCTCCTTCATACCTTATTTAGTATAGAGGAAATACATTGTAATATTCTAGTCTTCTGCTGAAAACAATGTACGAAATGTTTGTGAAGTTTTTGTGAAGTACTGTAGCCTTTTGAATCTATGAAAAAAGAGCATAGTAACTATGCTCTCGGATGAAACTGTTTATATACATCTTTTAATCTAGCTTTTGAAACATGCGTATAAATTTGCGTCGTTGAAATATCTGCATGTCCAAGCATTTCTTGCACAGCACGCAAGTCTGCTCCATTTTCTAATAAATGCGTAGCAAAAGAATGGCGCAACGTATGCGGTGTAAGCTCTTTTTCAATATTTGCTTCTTTCGCCAATCGTTTTAAAATTTTCCAAAATCCTTGTCTTGATAATCGATTCCCATGATGGTTTAAAAAGAGTGCATCTACTACTTTTTTACCCATCAATTCTCTTCTTCCCTTTTCAATATACTTTTGAATCGCTTCCGTCGCTAAACTTCCTAGTGGAATAATTCTTTCTTTATTCCCTTTCCCTATGCAACGAACAAATCCCATCGTTAAATGTACATCTTCTAAATTTAAGGCAATTAATTCCGAAACACGAAGTCCTGTTGCATACAATAACTCTAGCATCGCTTTGTCACGAACCCCAAAAGCACTCGTCATTTTCGGTGTCTGAAGTAACGCCTCTACTTCATCGATTGATAGTACTTTCGGTAATTTCCGTTCTCCTTGCGGCGTTTCAATATGTACGGATGGGTCGTGCTCTACCGCCCGTTCACGAAGTAAAAATTGGTGAAACGAACGAATCGATGCAATATGACGTGCTAATGTTTTCGAAGATTTTCCGTTTTCTTTTAAGTGCTGCAGAAAATTAACAATGTGCAAGCGTGTTACTTCATGAAAGCTTTTCGCCTGTTCTACATTTTGCAAATACTTTACATAACTTTTTAAATCACGTTCATAAGATACTACTGTATTTTTCGCTAGCCCTTTTTCGACAACCATATAATGAATAAAATCTTTTAATTGATCTTCCAATCTACACTACTCCCCATTTTCATAGAAAAACATCATTCTATTTACGAAAGCATCCTTTGCCGGCTCTTCATTCCCTGATACTTTTTCTACAGTCTCTTCTTTTGGCTTTTCATAACGATGATAGCTTTCATATTCTTCATTTATCCATAGTATAGCGAAATAAAACAAAATCGTACAACTTGTAAATAATAAAAATACTTTTATCCCATCAAAAGTTAATTTTAAAGCTCGGCGCATTGTAAATTCCTCCAAAATATAAGTTATTACAACATATGCCAAGCTTTCACCAATTTATACCTTATTCAAATAAAAAACCTCTTCCTAGTTAAATAGGAAAAGGTTATTTTTCATCCGTTTCATTTTCTTGACAATTTTTACAAATCCCATGGAATGTTAAACGATGATCCTTCACCTTAAAGCTCCAGTCATGTTCTACTTTCCTTTCCACTTCACCAAGTAAATCTTCTTGTATTTCTTGTACAGCACCACATTGTGTACAAATCAAATGATGGTGGAAACGCTGCGCACCTTCTTGGCGTAAGTCATAGCGTGAAACACCGTCTCCGAAGTTAATCTTATCGACAACTTTTAACTCAGATAATAGTTCTAAAGTTCGATAGACGGTTGCTAATCCGATCTCTGGCGACTTTTCTTTTACAAGGAGGTAAACATCTTCTGCGCTTAAATGATCTTCTTCATTTTCTAGCAGCACACGAACTGTTGCTTCACGTTGCGGTGTTAATTTGTAGCTCGCTGCATGTAATTGCTTCTTAATTCGTTCAATTCTTTCTTCCATTCGGTACTACTCCCTCCTCGCCACTCTTACACCATTATATCAGAAGAAGGGCTTCTGTCAAAAGAAAAACAATAAAAACAAATTGATAATTATTCTCAAAAAGTATTTATTGTTTATTAATAGCCTCAACGACTTCTTTCATTAAAACTGGTGATGCATAAGCTTCTACACTAGAAGCAAGAGCTAACACTACTCCGATTACAAGAAAGAAGCATGTATAACGAATTAATAATGGTAATAGCGGTTCGGTTATTTTCCGAATAAATTGATGTCTAATCATGCGTAAGGAAAAGCTTGCAGCAATTGTTGTCATAACGAGAAATACTGGAATAATAATGAGATTTTGTGGCAATACAGAAACGAATGCTAATAATAATCCATTCCATCCATGCTGGCTTACTAAAAAACCTACTGTAAATCCGACAACTACTCCTTTTACAAATAATAAAATAAAAATAAGTGGCAATCCAATAATTGAAATCCCCAAAATCCAAATAAATCCAATGTATTTTAATTGCGAAAAGTAACTTTCTCGAAACATTTCGCTCGCAACAGCAAATTCTCCTTTAGAAACTTGTCCAAAAAAACGTTGTAAATAAAATGATAAATCTTGTTTTTGATTTAATTGTAAACTATTTACAAGAATGGCCCCAAATATTACTCCCATCAATAATAAAACAGCGTTAAATATATATAATGAAGAGTTTTCCTGTATGTGAGACATTACACGGTCTTGCCAAGTTTTTCTCCACATTTTTCTTCCCTCCGTTCACACTCTTATTAAAAATGTATGAAAGAAAGAAAAAAGTATGACGAATTAACATTGAAATTCCGCTCTACTTTGCTAAACTAAAAAGTAGAGAATAGGAGGGATTTCTCTTGAAACCATTATTATTAGATTTTCCAACATTATTTCAAACTGAACGCTTACAAGTTCGTAAGCCATTTCCAGGTGATGGTGCAGAAGTGTATGAAGCAATCCAAGCTTCTCTAGAAGACTTAGTACCGTGGATGCCAATTAACGCTGAAACAGAAGAAAGTGCTGAAGAAATCGTTCGTAACGCTCACGGGCAGTTTTTACTTCGTGAAACACTTGATTTTCACTTATACGATAAAGTATCTGGTACATTCATCGGAGCTATAACGCTCAAGCCTGAAAACTGGGATATTCCAAAGTTTTCACTTCACTTCTGGCTGCATAGTGCTTATACAAAACAAGGCTATATGACTGAAGCCATTAAAGGTGCCATTCAATTTGCCTTTGATAAGCTAAGTGCTAGAAGAATTGAAATTCGTACTGATGCAACAAATGCAAATGCATGTAACCTAGCAGAACGTTTAGAATTTATTCTAGAAGGTACAATGGAAAATGATTTCATAGCACCAGATGGTAGCTTACGTGATGCACGCGTATACGCAAAAATCAATTAAAAAACACTCGCCTTTGGCGAGTGTTTATTTTTGTAGTTGTAAATATTGTACTGCAAACATCGTCTTCGCATCATGAATACGAAGATCTTTCATAAGAATAATCGCTTCTTCTAACGATACTTCCATCAATTCCACGAATTCATCTTCATCTAACTCGGCTTTATTTTCTTTTTTCGTCAAACCTGTCGCTTTATATACATATAAAATTTCATCTGCAAATCCTGGAGATGTATAGAAAGAAGTAATAAGCTCCATATTTTCACATACATATCCTGTTTCCTCTTCTAATTCACGAACTGCTGTCACCTCAGGTTTTTCACCAGGTTCTAACTTGCCGGCCGGAATTTCTATAATCGCCTTTTCAAGCGCTTTACGATACTGCTCGACAAGCACAATTTTCCCCTCATCAGTAATAGCAATAATAGCAACTGCACCAGGGTGATTTACAATTTCACGTTTACTCATTGCTCCATTTGGTAATACTACATCATCAACACGAACTTTTATAACTCTACCATCAAAAATCGGTTCAGTTTTTACTGTTCTCTCTGCAAGATTACTCATACTACTTCATCTCCCTGTTCTATTTCCTATTCTTTCCTCATACATTTTACCACATTGAAAGGAGCGTGATAGAAATGAAAGTTTATATTTTACCAAATCGCGTCACTTTAGTCGGAAAAGCATGGCAAATTCGCCATAAACTAAAACAATATGGAAAAGAGTATACAACTGTACAAGAGTGGATTACAGCAAATAAAAAGTAAACGTTTGTCAACCTCTTTTCCCTTGCGTACAATAAAGGTAAGGAGGTTGACCTATGAAAAAACGTCAATTAGGAAACTCAGATTTGTTTGTGACAGAAATGGGACTTGGCTGTATGTCTCTCGGTACATCTGAAACAGAAGCTATGCGTATTATCGATGAAGCAATCGATTTAGGAATCAATTTTTTTGATACAGCGGATTTATATGATTATGGATTAAACGAAGAATTTGTTGGAAAAGCCTTAAAAGGGAAACGAGACCAAATTGTTCTTACAACAAAAGTTGGAAATCGATGGACAGAAGAAAAAAACGGGTGGTCTTGGGATCCTTCTAAAAATTACATAAAGGCTGAAGTGAAAGAAAGTTTACGTAGACTTCAAACTGATTATATTGATCTTTATCAACTTCACGGCGGGACGATTGAAGATCCGATAGATGAAACAATTGAAGCCTTTGAAGAATTAAAAAAAGAAGGTATTATTCGTCATTACGGTATTTCTTCTATACGTCCAAATGTTATCCGTGAATATGCTAAACGTTCCAATATCGTTAGTGTGCTAATGGAATATAGCCTTTTAAATCGTCGCCCTGAAGAATGGTTCCCACTTCTAAGTGAACATCAAATTAGCATTATTGCTCGTGGGCCACTTGCAAAAGGAATTTTAACTGATAATAATGCAAGAAAGATAGAAAGAGTAAAAGAAAAGAATTATCTTTCTTATTCTTACGATGAATTATATGCGACACTTGCGAATGTAAAAGAAATAATCGGAGAAAGCTCTTTAACAGGAACAGCTATTCAATATTGCTTACATAACGAAACTGTTGCAGCTGTTATACCTGGCGCAAGCTCTATTGGGCAATTGAGAGAAAATGGCCAGGCTAGTAAACAAACAAAGTTAACAACAGCTCAATATATACAACTTCAGCAAATTGCTAAATGTGATACTTACGCTTTACATCGTTAAAAAGACGCTACCATACTGGTAGCGTCTTTTTATAGCGTATCATATTTATCCGGATTCGTTCCTACATGTAAATTACGATTTAACGTATTAATTTGAGTCATCTCTTCTTCCGTTAATGAAAAATCAAAGATAGAAAAATTCTCCTTAATGCGAGATGGTGTAACAGATTTAGGAATCGTCACTACCCCGCTCTGAATATCCCATCTTAATATAACTTGCGCAGGTGTTTTTTCATATTTCGTAGCAATGGCCTGAATAATCGGGTTCTCGAATACTTCCCCGCCTCTCATTAATGGGCTCCATGCTTCCATTTGAATTTGCTCACCTTGACAGAAATTACGCAATTCAAATTGCGCTAACATCGGATGAAGTTCCACTTGGTTGACCATCGGCTTCACTTTACAATTTGGTAATAACAGTTCTAAATGATGTTTATGAAAATTTGAAACACCAATTGCGCGCACTTTACCTTCTTCATACAGTTTTTCTAGCGCTCGGTACGTATCGACATACTTCCCTCTTATTGGCCAATGTATTAAATATAAATCTACATAGTCCATTTGTAATTTCTTTAAGCTTTTTTCAAACGCCTCAAGTGTTTCCTCGTATCCTTGATCGTCGTTCCAAACTTTTGTTGTAATAAATATGTCTTCTCTCGGAATCCCTGATTCACGAACCGCTTCTCCGACACCGCTTTCATTTTCATATACAGTTGCTGTATCAATCGAACGATATCCAACTTCTAACGCTGTTTTTACTGCTTGTTTTACTTCATCGCCTTCTTTCGCTTTATAAACGCCTAGACCAATCATCGGCATTTTTACGCCATTATGAAGTGTAGTTGTTGGAATGTGCACAGTCGTCTCCCTTTCATTCTTACATTTTTTATAAGCTACCACTTTATTTCAACAAGATTCAACCAAAAAGTCAAAACATATGTACAGTTTACATAATAATTTTATACACTAAAACGCAAACTCAATTATTCATATTTCCTTCTCTCCATTCTTTCGCTTTTTCATCAACACTACGCACAAACTCATTTTTTCCTTCCGTATATAACGTGCCATCATATGTATATTTTTCGGCTAATTCTTTCTTTAAGGTTGCATATGCCTCTGCTTCTTCACAATGAGCCATCATATAATCACGAAACGCTAAATGCCTTACTATCTCAGGATTTCCTTTTTCAAAAACGTGTAAGTGATACGAGCGTTTTTCCTCAGTTCCATGAATAAAATAACGACGTCTTGAAATACCATTTTCCCCTTTTACGATATAACCAAGCTCTTCAAAACGTTCATTCCAATGATCTACTCTGTCGATACACTCTACTTCCATAATCATATCTATAATTGGTTTAGCTGCCAGTCCTGGCACTGATGTACTTCCAATATGATGGACTTTCACCCTTTCTGGCATCGCCGATTTTAATCGTTCGGCCTCTATTTGAAATTTTTCATTCCAATGATTTTCATGCGGAACGACTACAATTTTTCTCATTAAAACTCCCCTTTTCTTACAAGCTCGTCAAAAAAATGATCAGCGGTATGCACTGATCATTTTTTATATTATTTAAAGTCTTTCCAAGTAAGGCTACTTTCACTTAACAGTTCTTCAAATGATTTATTTTTTTCACGTTCTTTTTGTTCTCGGCGCTTTCTTTCCAGTTCAGCTGCCTCTTTTTCTTCTTCTCTCACTTGCAATTCTTTCTTCTTATTCTTTAATTGCTGCATGAGTGAATCATTTAATTGATCGCCTAATGTAAGCGACTCTTTCTCTGGTCTATTCACTTGCGATTGTCTTTGCATTTGTCTTTGTTTCTTTTTCTTCATGCTACTCACCTTTTACTTTTTTCTCCATTATAGTAGATACACAATGAACTCGACAATAAAAAAGGTTCGTTACTCTATTATTCACTTTTTGTAAATATGTTAATTTTTCGAAAAAACTAAATTTTTATATAGATATAATCCTATGAATCTATTAAAATTATGTCGTATGATGTCAGATTATAAAAAAGGAGAATTAAATTATGTGGAAAAAAATCATTCCTGCTGTTGCCGTTTTAAGCACCATTACTTTTTCAAGCGTATTTGCCGCTCCCCCATCCCAGACTCCAGCTGAACAAAACCGCTACGTAGACGTACAAATGCTTGGTATTAATGATTTCCATGGACAACTAGATACTGTTAAAAAAATTAATAACAAAGAAGCTGGTGGCGCTGAGTACTTAGCTACTTATTTAAAAGAACGTAAAAAACAAAACCCTAATACACTTCTCGTACATGCTGGAGATATCGTCGGAGCTAGTCCACCAGTTTCAGCGTTGTTACAAGATGAACCAACAATTGAATTTTTAAATGACTTAAAATTCGATGTTGGTACAATCGGAAACCATGAATTTGATGAAGGTATCGATGAAATGAAACGCCTCATTTACGGTGGATATCACGAGAAAACAGGTAATTTCAAAGGTGCTAACTTCCCTTATGTCGCTGCTAACTTCTATAACAAATCAACTGGTCGCTTATTTTTACCACCATTTACTGTAAAAATGGTAGATGGTGTTCCTGTAGGATTCATTGGCGTTGTTACAACCGATACGCCAAATGTCGTGATGCCTACTATGCTTAAAAATGTACAGATCACTGACGAAGTAGAAGCAATTAATAAATCAGCGCAACAATTAAAGCGTCTCGGTGTTAAATCCATCGTCGTCCTTGCCCATGTCGGCGGAACAACTGATGAGTCTGGCGTGACAAATGGAGACCTTACTCGAATTGCAAATGAAACAGACTCGGAAGTTGATGTTATTTTCGGTGGACATAGTCACACGTATGTAAATGGTACTGTAAATAATAAACTAATCGTCCAAGCGAACTCTTATGGAACAGCTTTCTCAGACGTAGATGTAACAATTGATCGTAAAACAAAAGATATTGTAAAGAAAAAAGCTGAAGTGATTACAACATATCATGAAGGTGTGGAACCTGATAAACAAGTAAAACAAAAAATAGATCAATATAAAGAAACAATCGCACCACTTGTAAATGAAGTTGTAGGAAAATCTACAGCACCTATCGACCGTAAACAAAATGATGCTGGTGAATCTACTCTTGGGAATGTAATTGCCGACGCACAGCGTCAAACGATGCAAGCTCAAATCGCACTTATGAATCCTGGTGGCATTCGTAATGACTTAGATGCTGGCGATATTACTTGGGGCGAATTATATGGCATTCAGCCTTTTGGAAACCAATTGATTAAAGTAGATTTAACAGGTCAAGATATTCACGACATTTTAAATCAACAATGGCAAAAAGGAACAACAAGAATGCTTCAAATTTCAGGTATTCAATATACGTGGGATGCAAATAAACCAAGCGGTGAAAAGGTTACGAATATACGCTTAACAAATGGCGAAGAGTTATCTCCATCTAAAACGTATAACGTAGTTGCGAATGCTTTCTTAGCTTCTGGCGGTGACGGATTCGTATCATTTAAAAATGGGAAGAATTCAGAAACTGGTCCAAACGACTTTGAAGCGCTAGTCGATTATGTAAAACAATTGAAAGAACCAATTCAGCCAGTTATTGATGGAAGAATTCAAAAGATAAATTAAGTATTTCCCTCATATGCGATCCAGATTTTTATTGTAAAGGATACGCACTTATACTTAATCCACAATATTAGTAAAACCTAAAAAGGATACTCGTTCTTACAATGAACATAGTATCCTTTTCTTTAGTTATCAAAATGTGATGTTTTGTTAAAATCATATTGTTGTAAAAATTGTTGTAACGCCTCTTCTACAAGTTTAGATTTTTGAATTCCTTTCGCTTCTGATATAACGTCTAGTTTTGCTAATATTTCTTTATTAATAGTAAAGGTACGTTTCTTTTTCTCTGTACTTATACTCATAATGGGCACAATTACTTCTTCTCTCTTTCTTAATAAATCATAAATACTTTGTAATTGCTCATAAATTAATAATTGATAATCCGTTTTCGCATATTGAAGGGCTGTCGCTTCTTGGAGTTGTAAGTGACGCGGTTCTTCTCCATCTCCTACAAAAATACGTTTCTTCTGTTCTCCATCATATTCGTATCCAATCAATCTTAATTTCTTTGATAATGTATATGGGCTTATTTCAAGACGTTTTGCTATAATAGCGATGGATTCACGTCTATTTAAGCAATCTATAATTTCTCCAATCGTCACAATTTCCCTCCTCCCGTGTTGAAATAACACTAGTATGGTATGTTACAATGATTTTCTAACAGTATATGCAAAACGAATAGCCTGTGCGATTCATACGATTTCAGAAAAGGAGGATTTCCATATGCTTTTTCGTAGCTATACCCCACAGTTTTATAATGAAAATAAACAACTCATTCCTAATAGTATTGCTACAATGGAAAGCGTTATGATTCATAATCGAAAACAAACTCTCCTTATGCGCGGGCAAAACATAGAGCAGCCAATTTTATTATGTTGTCATGGCGGACCTGGCATGGCACAAATTGGATTTATTCGTCATTTTCAAAAAGAATTGGAGAAACACTTCATCGTTATTAATTGGGATCAGCGCGGGGCAGGTAAATCCTTTTCAATGAAAGATTTCGGAGCAAATTTTACAATCGAACAATTCGTTTCCGATGCAAAAGAAGTGATTCAATATGTACTTAAAAAGTTCAATAAACAGAAACTATTTCTCGCTGGTCATTCTTGGGGAAGCATTATTGGGCTTAACATAGCACATCAATATCCACAGTATATCGAGGCTTACATCGGTATTGGGCAGATTGTACATATGAAACAAAACGAAGAATTGCTATATCAGCATTTAATTCGTTCTGCAAAAAAACATGATCATAAAAAAGCATTAGCGTCCCTTTTGAAATTAGGCAAACCACCATTTTTAGATACGAGACGCCTTATTATTCAAAGAAAGTGGCTTGGCACATTCGGCGGAGCAATCCAAAACGGATCTTCCTTTTCTTTCATACGAAAAGGCTTCTTTTCCCCTGAATATACGCTATTAGATTGGTTCAAGTTTCTCGCAGGAAATTTAAAATCTGGCGTTTTATGGGAAGAAATGTTGACAATCGATTTCTTTTCTTCTATTTCAAGCTTATCTATTCCGGTTTATTTTTGTTCTGGTCGCTATGATTATCAAACTCCTTATGCTCTCGTTCAGGAATATTGTGATGTGATAGAAGCCCCCATAAAAAAAATGATTTGGTTCCCAAATTCAGCACATTCTCCTGATTTAGAAGAACCAGAATTATTCGCCAATTCTTTACAATCAATTAAACAAGAGCTAGCTTTTCAACATTAGTAACAAAAGGCTCTTTTACATTTCATAGAAAACAATTTATAATAATATGTCGCAACTATGTATAAATCTAGCAAAGTGCTTCATATTTACTTGCCTTAACACAATAAAATTTTAGGGAGATTACATTTATTATGAATGCTGTACTCGTCGCAGTAGCAGTTATGCTATTGCTTAGTTTGTTACGTGTCCAGGTCATTGTCGCCATCATTGTTGGAGCTTTAACAGGCGGAATTATCGGTGGACTCGGTATTTCAGAAACTATTAACACTTTTACAACTGGCCTTGGAAACAGTGCTCCAATCGCTTTAAGTTATGCAATGCTTGGCGGTTTCGCTATTTCCCTTTCCAAAACAGGACTTCCAGATGCCATGATTCAAACTGCACTAAAATGGATTGGCAATGAACAAGACACGAAAAAACAAGTTTATTCTAAAATACTTATTTTATTCATCATTTTAACGATGGCTTGTTTCTCACAAAATGTGATTCCTGTTCATATCGCTTTCATCCCTATCTTAATTCCAGCACTTTTAAAAGTATTAAATGAGCTGAAAGTGGATCGCCGACTTGTTACATGTATTATTACATTCGGATTGATTACTCCTTATATGTGGATTCCAGCAGGGTTCGGAAAAATTTATCATGACGTATTGCAAACAAATGCTGCGCAAAGTGGTCTTACATTTGATGTCGCACTTATTCCAAAAGCAATGACTATTCCAGCAATCGGTATGATTATTGGATTATGTGTAGCGGTATTCATTACGTACCGGAAACCTCGTACGTATGAAACAGAACAAGTTCATACTACCGCAAATGAAATCGTTCCCTATACAAAACGTAGCATTATTTTCGGATTGTTATCTATCATAGCCACATTAACTGTTCAATTAGCAACGGAATCAATGATTTTCGGTGCTTTAGCGGGGATTATCGTCTTATCAGTAAGTGGTAGTCTACCTCTTAAAGAAGCAGATGCGATATTAACAAGCGGAATGCGCATGATGTCCTTTATCGGTTTTGTTATGATCGCTGCCGCTGGATTTGGCGCTGTTCTTCGAAAAACAGGACATGTTGAATCTCTTGTGCAAACGAGTGCACATATAATTGGAAATAACAAACCACTCGCTGCATTTCTTATGCTTGTGATTGGACTTCTCGTTACGATGGGAATTGGTTCATCCTTTTCAACCATCCCTATTTTAACAACAATTTTTGTGCCTCTTTGCATGCAGCTTGGATTTAGTCCAATGGCCACAATTGCAATTATCGGTACAGCTGGAGCGCTAGGCGATGCGGGATCTCCAGCATCAGATAGTACACTTGGGCCAACATCCGGTTTAAATGCTGATGGTCAACACCATCATATATGGGATACATGTGTACCAACTTTTCTGCATTATAATATACCGTTACTTATATTCGGCTTTATTGCCGCAATTACATTATAAAAGGTGCGTTTTATACGCACCTTTTACTTTTTTATTTTTTCTTTTAATTGTTGTAAAGCTATTTTCCCATTTTCTTCGGCGCAACTTTCAATTTTCATGAGTGACGGGCCTATCCATTCACTGTCTATGCTCCCGTTCGGTCCAATAATTTTCAACTTATCCGGTATACGGATATTGAAATTTTTCGCTGCTTGAATTAACTCAAAAGTAACCTTTTCACTTGAAGTTACAATTCCATCTATATACGGGTAAGTTTGTAAGAATGTAATAAACTGTTTATTCGTATACCCTTGTACACATACTTCTCGATAAGAGATCCCTTCCTCCCAAACAGCGTCTAAAAATCCTGATATGCGCTCTTCCATTTCTTCACTATCTTCTCCCTCATCGAAATAAGCAAGAAATTGACAGCCTTTTTCTTTTAATAAAGAAACCGTTCTTTGTCCACTTTCATAATAATTTGCATGGGATTTTTGTTCATCAATCACAACAAACGGAAGTGGAATTTCTCCTATACTTTTAAAAACGGATCTTGTTAAAATAACACCTGCAACGTTATTTTCCTTCAACATATATATGTATCTATCTTTATTCTCTATATTACAAACAATGATTTGATATCCTTCTTTATATGCTATTTCCTCAATACAATGTAGCAAAGGGATGTTTGATAGGTCATATAGATTATCTACAAGTAATGCAATTATCGTTGAATTCTCTTTAAATAATGGCTTTGCTGCATTATTTGGCCTATAACGTAATTCCCCAATTGCTTCCTTTACTTGTTTTACTGTGTCCTCATGAACGTATCCTTTTTCATTAATAACTCGTGAAACGGTTGCGACTGAAACACCTGCCAATTTTGCAACATCACGTATAGTTGCCACATCGTCACCCCTTAATATGGTAATAGATTACAATTTTACGGTAACCTAAATTACAATATTCGTCAAGGTTAATAACTTATATTTCTGAAAATTGTTACATCAATTTATTAAACGATACTCCAACTGTATTTCATGTAAAATTGGGATGTTATCATATCCGATACGCGGAATTTCTTTCTTTATTTTTCGTGCCTCTTCCACTGCATTCACATATAAATTAGTCATCACAAAATTACGTTTTTGGTAAAAACGTAACGCATTCATATTATCATTTGTTGTTATGAGCCAAACCCGCCCGCACCGTTCTTCTTCTGCAAATTGTAATACACAATCTACAAGTTTCGTCCCTATTCCTTTTCTTTCTTCAAAGCTATCTAACGATACAATTTCACAAATATTTCCGGTCACTTCATACGTTATAATTCCGATTATTCTGTCATCCAAGAGCGCAACAAATCCTGGCAACTCTTCTAACTGATGCCCCTTACCACGTGAAACCATCAATGAACTCCCCCAGTTCTCACACATGAACATTCGGATTGTTTCTTTCATCGCTGGCGTAATTTTTTGTATATACACCATTTCCTATTTCTCCCCTTTTCTATCATTGTGATACAATGTAAGTGTATCACATGTAACGGTATTTGGAGGATGAGGTAAAGTATGAAACGTTTTTTTGCAGCATTGTTTACTATACTAGGTGCGATAACTGCCCTTGGGATTTTCTTTACAAATAAAGTGATGTACTTAAAGAAAAAAACAGAGGAAGAAGTACTCGAAAGAGAAACGAAAAAACATTTTCGTTTAGAGGATTTTGATGCTCTTCATAAAGAAGAAATTCATATTCCTTCGCAATTCGGATATGATCTTCACGGATATTACATTCCTGCTGGTCATTCCAATAAGTTTATGATTTTTTGTCACGGCGTAACTGTAAATAAAATGAACTCTGTAAAATATGCAAGGTTATTTTTAAACAGAGGGTATAATGTCGTTATTTATGACCATCGTCGTCATGGTAAAACTGGCGGAAAAACAACAAGCTATGGATACTATGAAAAACATGATTTAAAATCTGTAGTTGACTGGCTAAAAAGTCGCTTTGGAACAAATATAACACTCGGTATTCATGGTGAATCTATGGGAGCTGCAACACTTCTTCAATACGCAGGACTTGTAGAAGATGGTGCTGATTTCTATATTGCAGATTGTCCTTTTTCTGATTTCTACGGGCAATTACAACACCGTTTAAAGGTTGAATTCCATTTACCTAAATGGCCTTTATTACCTTTAGCAAATGCTTTTTTAAAAGTACGTGACGGTTATACGATTCGCGAAGTTTCACCAATCGATTGTATAAAAAATATTAATAATCCCGTCCTCTTTATTCATAGTAAAGATGATGATTATATTTTAGCTGATATGACGAAATCACTATATGAAGCAAAAGAAAACAATAAACAACTTTATATTGCAGAACGCGGTGCACACGCTTGCTCTTATAACGAAAATAAAGAAGAGTATGAAGCAGCCGTTGATCAATTTTTAAACTCATATGTAAAAGAAACAAAAAACAGGCTTGCATAAGCCTGTTTTTTTATTGCGCTAAAACGTCTGTAACTTGTTCCATATTTACAGAAATCCATTGCATTGCATCATCTAACGTTGGAAATTCTGTCGTTTGAAATGTTACTTCATCTTGAAGTAACCAAACATCCTTTGCCTCTTGCCCTACACCTGCAATGGACCAATGTAACAAACTATATGGATGATTATCATTCAAAAATGATGCCCACGTGCGCTCATTTGCAATGTTTCGTAATGTATGTAATTGTTTATCCATCTCTCGTCACCTTACTCTAGTCAGTTATAAAAAACATTATAACACTCTCTTCTCTCCCAAAGAAAGTGCTCATTTTATATTGTCAAGTACTTCTCTTAATTATATGATGAAATTAAGCGTTTGGGAAGGAGGGATAGCGTTGGCGAAAGTACAAATTAAAGTAAATGATAATGGCTCTTTTCGCGTTACAGGGGACGTGGAATTAGTCGATTCACAAGGGAATGTATTCCCAGCAAAACCGGCATTTTCTTTATGCCGTTGTGGTTTATCAAAAAATATGCCTTATTGCGATGCTTCGCATAAAGGGAAATTCGAGTCTGTCGTTAGAGCACCAGAGGCAGAATAATTTCACATGTGACATGCACATTTTTTTGTGCATGTTTTTTCTTTTCATTAACTCTCGTCCCCCTTTTCCTTACAACATTCCTCGTACTTTTGTCCTCATTCCAACTTACATATATTTTCACACAATTCTTCACATTCGAATATTTTTTTCTAGCCTTTTATTTTTTTTGTGCTATAATTTGAGCAAACAACATCCTTCGGGGTCGGGTGAAATTCCCAACCGGCGGTGATGAAGTGCAAACTTCTAAGTCCGTGACCCGTTTTCAACTCGAAAACGGTGGATCTAGTGAAACTCTAGGGCCGACAGTATAGTCTGGATGGGAGAAGGATATGTTTTCTAGTAATTTTATATAGCGAATACACTTTTATTTCAGTATGCATATTTTTAAAGTTTCGTTTTGAATCTTTATATATGTTTTATTTTGTATACTTATGTTTCTATACTGAAATAAAAAGATACGACTAGCGTTTGAAAAATTCGATATTTTTGCTAGGTTTTTTCCTTATGCAAAAATACCAATCATCGTTAGGTTTCTTTCCTGTACTTTCGTATTCGAACTATATTTCTAGAAATCACGTCTCCCAAACCCCAAGGATATAAAATCCTTGGGGTTTTTTGATTTTTTCAGGAGAGGTGAAGAGAATGACAGATCAAGAATATATGAGGATTGCCCTACAGTTAGCAGAAGGGACATCTGGACAAACAAGTCCAAACCCTATGGTTGGTGCTGTTGTTGTAAAAGAAGGAAACATCGTCGGTATTGGCGCTCATTTACGTGCTGGTGAAGAACACGCAGAAGTTCACGCGCTTCATATGGCTGGTGAAAAAGCAAAAGGAGCTACCGTTTATGTAACACTTGAACCGTGTAGCCATTTTGGAAAAACACCACCTTGCTGTGAATTGCTCATCAAAAAAGGAGTCAAACGGGTTGTAATTGCTACTCTTGATTGCAATCCTCTCGTTTCTGGTACTGGAAAAAGGAGATTAGAAGAAGCTGGCATCGAAGTAGCTACCGGTGTTCTTGAAACAGAAGCCACCTTATTAAATCGTTTCTTTTTTCACTACATGAAAACGAAGCGTCCATTTGTAACAATAAAAACAGCGATGAGCTTAGATGGAAAAACAGCAACTGTCACGGGGGAAAGTAAGTGGATTACAGGTGAAGAAGCACGAGCTGATGTTCACCAATATCGTCATACACATGATGCGATTCTCGTTGGAGTGAATACAGTTATAGCTGATAATCCGCATTTAACGACAAGAATTCCTAACGGGGGTAAAAATCCTATTCGTGTTATTTTAGATACCCATTTACGAACGCCACCATCTTCTCATGTCATAACAGATGGTTTAGCACCGACATGGATTATTGTCGGTAAGGATGTAAATAAAGAGAAAATAGCTTCTTATGAATCTGAAAATATAGCTATATTCCAAATGAAAACAAAACATATAGAAATCAAGGACCTCCTTTTCTTTCTTGGAGAGAAGCAAATTCTTTCTCTATTCGTTGAAGGTGGTCAAACAGTTCACGCAAGCTTCTTACAAACAAAGCATCTCAATGAAATTGTAACTTATATAAGCCCCAAATTAATTGGCGGGAAAGATGCCCCTACTTTATTTGGGGGAAATGGTTTCGCAGCATTACATGATGCACTTTCCTTGGAAATTCAAGAGATGAAACAAGTTGGTGATGATATAAAAATCGTTGCGAATGCCCGAAGTGAGGTGACGGAATGTTTACAGGAATTGTAGAAGAATTAGGAACGATTGCAAACATGCAACAAAGCGGAGAAGCGATGAAGTTAACGATCCATGCAAATAATATTTTATCAGATGTTCACTTAGGTGATAGTATCGCGGTTAACGGTATTTGCTTAACTGTAACGAGTTTCACAACAACTTCATTCACAGTGGACGCAATGCCTGAAACGATGCAATCAACATCACTTCGCATGCTTAAACAAAACTCTAAAGTAAATTTAGAGCGGGCGATAGCTGCAAACGGACGATTCGGTGGACATTTCGTTTCAGGACATATTGATGGCATCGGAACGATATTAAACAAAAAACAACACTATAATGCCGTCTATTACAAAATAGCTATTGCTGATGAATTGCTACGCTATTGTTTGCATAAAGGTTCCGTTGCTATTGATGGAACGAGTTTAACGATATTTGATATAGATGAATCTTCCATTACAATCTCACTCATCCCGCACACAGTAAGTGAATCTGTTATCGGAGAAAAGAATGCCGGTGACATCGTAAACATCGAGTGTGACATGATCGGTAAATATATCGAACGCTTTATTTCTAAACCTGTAAAACGAACAGGTTCAATGAGCGAAAACTTTTTACAAGAAAACGGATTTCTATAAGGGGGAAGCATTATGTTTCATCGTATTGAAGAAGCTCTAGAAGATTTAAAACAAGGAAAAGTCGTTATCGTATGCGATGATGAAAACCGTGAAAATGAAGGCGACTTTATCGCTTTAGCAGAGTATATTACGCCAGAAACGATTAACTTTATGATTACACATGGGCGTGGTCTCGTTTGTGTACCGATTACGGAAGAATACGCAGAACGTCTACAATTAGAACCAATGGTAGCTCATAATACAGATTCGCATCATACTGCATTTACAGTGAGTATTGATCATGTTTCTACAACAACAGGGATTAGCGCTCACGAACGGGCAACTACGATACAAGAATTATTAAACCCTGCATCAAAAGGTGCTGATTTCAATCGTCCTGGACATATCTTTCCATTAATCGCGAAAGAAGGCGGTGTCCTACGCCGAGCTGGTCATACAGAAGCTGCTGTCGATTTAGCCAGACTTTGCGGAGCAGAACCAGCTGGAGTCATTTGCGAGATTATTAATGAGGACGGTACGATGGCACGCGTACCTGATTTATTACAGTGTGCAAAACAATTTGATATAAAAATGATTACAATAGAAGATTTAATTGCTTACCGCCGCCACCATGAAACACTAGTGACGCGAGAAGTGGAAATTACATTACCTACAGATTTCGGTACTTTCCATGCAATTGGCTATTCTAATTCATTAGATACGAAAGAACATATCGCACTCGTAAAAGGTGATATTTCAACAGGAGAGCCTGTACTTGTACGCGTTCATTCAGAGTGCTTAACAGGAGATGTATTTGGCTCGTGCCGCTGTGATTGCGGACCACAACTCCATGCTGCACTTGCTCAAATTGAGCGTGAAGGAAAAGGCGTTCTTCTCTATATGAGACAAGAAGGACGAGGCATTGGCCTTCTTAATAAGCTTCGCGCTTATAAGTTACAAGAAGAAGGATTCGATACTGTAGAAGCAAACGAAAAACTTGGGTTCCCAGCTGATTTGCGTGATTACGGTATTGGCGCTCAAATTTTAAAAGATTTAGGTTTACAACATTTACGATTATTAACGAATAATCCACGAAAAATTGCTGGCTTACAAGGTTACGATTTAGAAGTAATCGAGCGTGTACCATTGCAAATGCCAACAAAAGAAGAGAATAAAACGTATTTACAAACGAAAGTAAACAAATTAGGACATTTACTAAACTTATAATTAAGGGAGAGGTTTATTATGGTATTCGAAGGTCATTTAGTTGGTACAGGATTAAAAGTTGGGGTTGTTGTTGGACGTTTTAATGAATTTATTACAAGTAAGTTACTCGGCGGAGCTTTAGATGGATTAAAGCGTCACGGTGTAGAAGAAACTGATATCGATGTTGCTTGGGTTCCTGGCGCATTCGAAATTCCTTTAATCGCTAAAAAGATGGCTAATAGCGGAAAGTATGATGCTGTAATTACGTTAGGTACTGTAATTCGTGGTGCTACAACACATTACGATTACGTTTGTAATGAAGTAGCAAAAGGAGTTGCATCTTTATCACTACAAACAGACATCCCAGTTATTTTCGGTGTATTAACGACTGAAACGATCGAGCAAGCGATTGAACGCGCGGGCACGAAAGCAGGTAATAAAGGCTATGAATCCGCCGTTGCTGCGATTGAAATGGCTCATTTATCAAAACAATGGGCATAAAAAATAAAAAAGAGGCTGCGGCCTCTTTTTTATTTTTTTACTTTTTTCCGTACATCTTTTATTAATTCATCCATTGTTTTTCCTTCTGTTTGTATACGAAGCGTTTGTGCTGTTCTCCATACATTCTCTCTTTTCTTCGCTTCTTCTATAATAGTAATTTCTTTTCGCACTTCCTTTAAATCTTTCCCTTCTGTTTTCAATCCAAAATGTTCAGCTTTCGTTCGAAAATGTTGTTCAATTCGTTGTTGCATTTCTTTTTGTTCAGGATTTTCGGCAGCCTTAACTGGATCAGCACTTATTGCTTTTAGTAAAATTAGACAAGTCATAATCGCTAATATATATTTGTGCATGTAAAATCCTCCAACCCAATATAAATTACATATTTACTATGTACAATTGGGGCTTGGAAAATTCGTCCACCAAAATTCTTTTTTCCGCTCAAAAACCAATAGTATCAAGCTTTCACAACTATTTATTACATTTTATTTACAAAAAAAAGCAAACTCTTTTACTAGTTTGCTTTTTATCTATCTTATAATGCACATTCTTCAATCTCAAACCCTAAATCTTCAATCATACCCCAGTCTGCAGTCGGTTCTTGTCCAGCTGTCGTTAAGTAATCTCCAACAAAAATAGAATTTGCTGCAAATAAACCGATTGGCTGCACAGAGCGTAAATTGATTTCACGTCCTCCTGAAATACGAATTTCTTTCGTTGGGTTTACAAAACGCATCATCGCCAGTACTTTTAAACATTCTATCGGCGTTAATTCTTTTTGTCCTTCAAGCGGCGTACCCTTTACAGCAACAAGGAAATTACATGGAATTGAATCTGCATCTATACGTTGTAATTCAAATGCAATTTCAGCACGTTCTTCTATTGTCTCCCCCATTCCAAAAATTGCCCCAGAGCATGGTGAAATGCCTGCTTGTTTCGCTTTTTGAACTGTATCAACACGATCGTCATACGTATGAGTGGAGCAAATACTTTCGTAATTATTTGCATGTGTATTTAAGTTGTGGTTATAACGATGTACACCCGCTTCTGCTAAACGTCCTGCTTGATCTTCGTTTAAGAAACCTAAACAACAACAAATCTTCAAATCTGTCGTTTCACGAATCTCCTTAACTGCTCCAATTACGTGATTCACCTCTTTATCCGTCGGGCGACGACCAGATGCTACAATACAATATGTACCCGCTTTACGGCGAATTGCTTCGTGTGCTCCTTCTACAATCTTTTCCTGCGTTAGCCATGCATATTTATCAATCGGCGCCTCTGAAATAATAGACTGTGAACAATATCCGCAATCTTCAGGACATAATCCAGATTTCGTATTAATAATCATATTCAATTTTACTTTCTTACCAAAGTGATGATGGCGAATGATGTAAGCTGCATTCATAATTTCTAACACTTCTGTATCATCAGCTTCTAATATTGCAATTGCATCCTCTTTCGTAATCATTTTCTCTTCTACTACGTCATGTGCAAGTTTTTTCCAATCCCTTTTTGTTTGTACTTGTTTCATTTCATCTCTTCCCCTCTTTTGTTATATGCATAAATAAAGCATGATACGTCGCCATTATCCCTTCATTTTCCGTGAAGTCTCTTTCGTATATGCGAAGCATCGCACGAAAGAGTGAGGGACTTTGACAATATGATTCTTCATTACTATTGGTCGCTCCTACTTTTCGAATAGAGTGTAGAAACTCCCTAACTTCTATAAATCTCTCTATGTAACATGTTTCAGAAACATGCACATCCCCTGTTTCTATTTCACACATATGGCGCAACTGATTTTTCGAATAAAAAAGTTGCCCAATCGATGTTTCATTTTGTATATTTTTTTCTTCTTTCGCCCGCTGGAACGAAGCATGCAATTCTTGAAATGTTTCATGTCCAAACGTTGAAAAGAGTAATATCCCATCTATAGACAAATGATGAAATAAATTTCTTATCACTTGTTTTAAATCATTTAGCCATTGAAATGTGGCATTTGAAATAATGACATCATATGTTTCTTCTAGTCGTAATCTTTCGATATCCTCACAGTAAAACGTTACATTTTTCACATTTTGCCTAGTTTTCGCAACTGCAATCATACTTTCAGCAAAATCAATGGCTGTAATATGTGCTTTCGGAAATAAGTTTGATAATTGCTCTGTAACATATCCTGTTCCGCATCCAAGTTCTAAAATACGTATCGATGAATTTGCACTATATCGCCGATTCAATGTAGAAAGTAATGAATGTGCCATCTTTTTTTGTACATTTGCATATTGATCGTAGGATACAGATGCCGCGTTAAACCGTTTTTGAAGTAACGTTTTGTTGATCATGTCGTATCCCCTCTACAAATTGAATTATCTCATTTCCGCAATATTCGAAATTCGTTACGCATAATGCGTGTCCAGCCTCACTTACTACCTTGAGCGTGGCAGTCTCATTCTCAGCCATACTACGCGCTGCAGACAATGGACAAATTACATCCTGCTCTCCGTGAATAAGTAGTATAGGGACTTTAATTTCTTTCAGTTCTTCTCTCATATCTGCTTCTATTAAATACTCCAAACCTAATTGCAAAGACTGAATAGAATCACCTTTAAAGCGTTTTATCATATCTTCAAACCTTTTATTCTCTTTCAGCTCATCTTTTGTAAACATATTTTCATAAAACCGCTTGAGCGTATCTTCTTTCTTTCTCGCTAAATTCTTTTTCAGCCGTTCTACATGCAGAGTATTCCATCCACTCGTATAATCGCTCGTATTTGTAAATTTGGCAGTACCACCAATTAGTACGATACCTTTTGCCTTAACCTTTTTATGAGCTTGAACTGCTGCTAACGCTCCTAGTGACCATCCAACTAAAATTACATTTTCATCTTTTGCTACATCTATTATTCGCCCCGCAAATTCACTTTGTTCTTTCACATTACGCCAATTGATACATTGAACAGAATATCCTTTAAAATACGGCAGAACTAAAGTCCAAACACCTTCTTCCATTCCCCATCCAGGAATAAAAATAACCTTTAGCTCTTTCATACGAAAAACCCCTCTTCTTTACCAATGCGTATAATATGCTGAATAGCCCATTTCAAATCAGCTATTGTATGTTGGGACGTAACTGCAAAACGGACCCGTGAACTATTAACTGGAACCGTTGGTGGACGAATTGCAATTGCTGCAATACCTACCTCTTGCAGCCTTCTACTAAACCGTAAAGCTGCTTCATTTGAACCGACTACAATCGGTACAATATGAGTTGAGCTATTCCCAATATCAAAACCAGCTTCTTGCAAATGTGTCCTAAAATATGCTCCATTCTCTATAAGCCTCTCTCTTCTTTCATTATCTTCTTTCACAATTTCAATTGCTTTTTGCACTGCTCCTAACGTTCCTGGTGGTAAAGCTGTTGTAAAAATAAAGCTTCTCATCATATTTTGTAAATACTCTATATACATTGCATCACCTGTCAAATACGCGCCATAACACCCTAGAGCTTTGCTAAACGTCCCCATATGTATATCAATTTTTTGAGCAATATCTTTTTCTATATGAGACAACCCTGCTCCATCAATTCCATATATTCCACTCGCATGTGCTTCATCGACTATAATGATTGCCCCGTATTTCTCTTTCAGCTCCACTAACTCTCTCAAATACGCAGTATCACCATCCATACTAAAAACAGTATCCGTTATGATTAATTTCTTCTTTTTGGGCGGCGCTACTTGCAGCAGCTTCTCTAAATGATCTAAATCATTATGACGATATCTTTTATGCTCTGCTCCGCTTAATATAATCCCATCAACGATGCTTGCGTGATTTAATTTGTCACTAAACACAATATCGTGACGACAGGCTAATGAAGAAATCACTCCAACATTTGCGGTATATCCACTATTTACAACTAAGGCTTTTTCAGTGCCTTTCCATTCGCATATACTTCTCTCAACCTCTTCATACAGTGAATAATTTCCTACAACGAGCCTTGATGCTGTCGCTCCAGTTCCATATTTTCTTGTGCATGCAATAGCAGCTTCTTTTAACCTCTCATCTCCAGCTAACCCTAAATAATTATTTGACGCTAAATTTAGCATCCTTTTTTCATCTCGAATAAGCCATGTCTCTTCTGCTTGTTCTGTTACATGCAAATTGCGATACTGTCCTTGTTCATTTAATTGTTGCAATTTAGATTGAAGATGTGTGCGCCACGTTTGATTCATTTCGGATGAACTCCTCTAATTTTGAAATCATTATATACTCTTTTGCAGATTCCAAGACTTCTTCTTTTGTAAACGCACCTTCAAAGAATGGTAATAAACCTAAAACCGGTACCCCACTTAGCTCTTCAATCATTTCTTTATTTTCTTGTACTCTTTCCATTTCACATTCTTTGCAGCCGGATAAAATTACACCTGCTACTGTTAAGCCCTGTGCCTTTGCATAAGCAATTGTTAAAACTGTATGATTTACTGTTCCTAATGTAGGGCGTGCGACTATAATAAGAGGAAGCTGTAATTCCTTTGCGAAATCAATTACTAAAGCGTCTTCTGTATATGGAACAGCCAGTCCACCTGCCCCTTCTACAAATAGGCTATTAAACTCTTTCAATCGTTCATTATAATGATCCATAATGTCTTTTAAATGTACTACTCTTCCAGCTCTTTTCATGGCAAGTCTCGGAGCAAGAGGTTCTTCAATAGAATAAGGGCAAATTTCATCTTCTTTTGTTGGTACACCCGATAATGCTTTTAACCTTGCTGCATCTCCCTCTGGATTTGATGCAACATGTCCACTTTGCAACGGTTTATATACCCCGATGTTATATCCCAATTCTCTAAATACACCTGCTAATGCACCCGCAACTACAGTTTTCCCCACTTCAGTATCCGTTGCTGTAACAAAAAAACCGCCCATTATTCTCCCTCCGTAACATCCGAGATTGCTTTATACAAAATACGTAACATATCATCAATCTCATCAATTGTAGAAGCAAGAGGAGGCATAAATACAATCGTATTACCGAGTGGTCGCAAAATCATGCCCAGCTCTCTTGAACGTTTACATACTTGAACACCGACTCTCTCTGTCCATTCAAACGCTTCTTTCGTTTCTTTATTCTTCACAAGTTCAATTCCAACCATTAACCCGCACTGACGAATATCCCCTACATGTTTATACGCAAAGAGCGATTCTAATTGCGTCGCTACATATTCTGTCTTACTTGCCACTTCTTCTATTAAATTTGTTTTCTCGTATAGCTCTAGATTCGCAATGGCTACCGCACACCCTAACGGATTCCCTGTATAACTATGACCGTGGAAAAATGTTTTTTGTTCTTCATAGTCTCCTAAAAAGGCATTATAAATTTCATCTGTCGTTACGGTGATTGCAACTGGTAAATATCCACCTGTTAAACCTTTTCCGGCTGTTAAAATGTCCGGCGTTACATTTTCATGTTCACATGCAAACATTTTCCCGGTACGCCCAAATCCAGTCGCTACCTCATCTGTAATAAATAAAACATTATATTTTGTACATAAATTACGGAGCCCTCTTAAGTATCCTTTTGGCATTGTAATCATACCGCCAGCACCTTGCATTAAAGGCTCTACAATAATCGCCGCAATTTCTTCATGCTTTTCTTTCAGCAGCTCTTCCATTTCTTCTAAATGTTTTTTCACAATTTCCTCCTTATTATTTCCATAAGGAGAACGATATGTATATGGATACGGCATTTTAATTGCCTCAAATAAAAGTGAACTATACACTTGGTGAAACAAGTCTATCGCTCCTACTGAAACAGCTCCAATTGTATCACCATGATACGCTTCTTTTAATGTAACAAATCTTTGTTTCTTCGGTTTTCCTTTATGCTGCCAATATTGAAAGGCCATCTTAATTGCAATTTCAACGGCGCTAGAACCGGAGTCTGAATAGAATACTTTCTTCAAACCTTCTGGCACAACTTCAATTATTTTTTCTGCTAATAAAATAGATGGAACGTTAGCAAGTCCTAACATAGTAGAATGGGCAATTTTATTTAATTGCTCACGAATTGCTTCATCTAATTCTGGTACTTGATGTCCGTGAACATTTAACCAAATAGATGAAACACCATCCCAATATTCATTTCCATTTACATCGTATAGCTTTCTTCCCTCTCCACGTTCAATAATGACAGGGTCTTCTTCTAAATAATCTTTCATTTGTGTAAACGGATGCCATACATAAGCTTTATTTTTCTCCGATAATTCTTCATATGTATAAGACGATTTTTCAGTCGTATTACTATTAACAGTCACAATTGTCACCCCTAATGTTAACTAATTTATAAATAAAGTTAACATTAAATTTAAATGACTGTCAATTATTTTTAAATCAAATAGTTCTTAAAAAAGAACAACTTATCATACGATAAGTTGTTCTACTTTCCGTGTTGTACCTTTCCGATTTCTAAAATAATCTCTTCATCTTTTTTTCCTTCTGTATCAATTCCAAGTTGTTTTGCATGTTCAATTAATAAATCATGGCGCTTCTCAAATCTTGCGGTATTTACTTCTTTCGTAACCTCTTCTTTTGTTTTCCCTTCAGTAGAAACTCCTAGTTTCTCAGCTGCTTTTTCCATCGACTTCTTCTCTTCCGTTTCTTTCGCTTTCTTCACTTCTAACTGCTGTATTTGCTTTTGTTTCGCCTGCTCTGATTCAGCTGCAAAAGCTGTGTAAATTCCAGCACTTCCGCCAATGACTAGTAAGGTGGTAAAAAGAATTATTTTTTTCTTCACTCTTTCCTCCCCTTTCAAATTCATTATAACGTACAAATTTAGAACATTAAAAACATTTAACCCTTATTTCCCTAAAAAAATATTGAACATTTTTATTGACATATAAGATGAAAATGTGATAAAAATTTAACTAACATCATATGAATCGGCATTGATAGGATTTAGTAGTATTTCGATTTCTGATTTCAGAGAGCTGGTGGTCGGTGCGAACCAGTACAGAGCGAATTATGAATTACCCCCTGGAGCTTCTTTTGCGAAACGTAAGGAGTAGTGAAAGACGGTTATAGACCGTTATATCTAAAGAGTGGTGAAACGAAACTGTTTCACAATTTAGGGTGGTACCGCGAATTTTTCGTCCCTGCATATATTGCAGGGGCGTTTTTATTTTATTAGCGCATATCATACGACCCTTTATTTTGTGATACATTCATTTCACAAGCTAGGGTGGTACCGCGATATCTTCGTCCCTGCATAATTATATGCAGGGACGTTTTTTTATCCAATCATTTCCGTATCATATTGAAGGACCAACAATTACCGATAATTTGTCACAAAATTCTAAATTTTAGAAGGAAATACACAATATTGGCGAATTTTATATAAAAAAGAGCTATTTTAAATTACTTAGGAGGGGAAAACAATGGTTTCAAAAATTGAATCTGTTCTTTTAACATTATTTATCTTTTTCTGTATTGGCTTTAGTGTTATTCAATTAGAAGTTTCACCACACATCCCAATTTTATTTGGTATCGTTCTTTTATTAGCATTTGGATTTATGAAAAAAATCTCTTGGTCTACTATGGAAAAAGGGATGATCAGTAGTATTTCAGCTGGTATTCCATCTATTTTTATTTTCTTGCTTGTAGGCGTATTAATTAGTGTTTGGATCGCTGCTGGAACAATTCCAACTTTAATGGTATACGGCTTCCAGCTTGTATCTCCAAAGATTTTCGTTCCAACTGTTTTTGTTGTTTGTGCAATTGTTGGAACAAGTATCGGTAGTGCCTTTACAACTGCCGCAACTGTAGGACTTGCCTTTATGGGTATGGGTAGTGCTCTCGGATACGATCCAGCTTTAATCGCTGGTGCAATTATTTCTGGTGCATTCTTTGGAGATAAAATGTCTCCTTTATCTGATACAACAAACTTAGCTCCTGCTGTAACGGGTGTAGATTTATTTGAGCATATTCGTAACATGCTTTGGACAACAGTTCCAGCTTTCATTATTGCTTTTATCGCATTTTTCATTTTAGGAGGCGGTACTAGCGGAGACGTTGACTTCACAAACTTTATTAGCACTTTAGAGAAAAATACGACGATTTCTATCGTTACACTAATTCCAATTTTATTACTGTTCCTATTCGCATTTAAAAAAGTTCCAGCAGTTCCAACATTACTTGCAGGAATTGTGGTAGGAATTATTATTCTCTTTATTTTTAAACCTAGCACTTCTTTAGCTGATTTAATGAAAATTATGCAAGACGGATACGTTTCTAAAACTGGTATTAAAGACATTGATAGCTTACTATCTCGCGGTGGTCTACAAAGTATGATGATGTCGATTGCACTTATTTTCCTGGCTCTTTGTATGGGAGGATTATTACAAGGAATGGGTATTATTACGCAGCTCATGAATATCATCTCTAGCTTCGTAAAAAATAGCACACGTTTAATTATTTCTACTGCTTCAACTGCAATTGGTGTAAACTTCTTACTTGGTGAGCAGTACTTATCCATCGTTTTAACAGGACAAGCATTTGCTAATAAATACGATGAAGTCGGTTTAGAACGTCGGAATTTATCACGAGTACTAGAAGATGCAGGTACAGTTATTAACCCTCTCGTACCATGGGGAGTAAGTGGTGTATTCTTATCGAACGTCCTTGGCGTTCCGACATTTGATTACCTTCCATTCGCAATTTTCTGTTTAGCTTGCCCAGTCTTAACAATTATTGTTGGTTTCACTGGATTTGGCCTTTCATGGAAGAAAGAAAAAGCTGTAACACTTTCATAATATATTAAAAAGGATTACCTGAATCGGTAATCCTTTTTATATTTCTCCACTATCTATTTGCTTTCTTTCTTCTAAATAACAGAAGTAATCCCGCTCCAACAAACGCCAAGCCTGCTCCAATTGTAGAAGCAACACTTGTACCTGTTTTCGGTAAATCACGGTCTTCTTTATTTTCACTTACAGTTGTTGTTTCTTTTGAGTTTTGATTATCCGTTGTAGTTTGTCCAGATCCTGCATTATTTGCTTCATTTGTTGGTGGTGTCGTTGGATTTTTTCCATTACTACCTTCATCTGTTTGTGGTGTCGTTGGATTTCCTCCATTATTTCCTTCACCTGTTGGTGGTGTCGTTGGATTTCCTCCATTATTCCCTTCACCTGTTGGTGGTGTCGTTGGATTTCCTCCATTATTCCCTTCACCTGTTGGCGGTGTCGTTGGATTCTCTCCACCAGTTTCCTTATCATCATCGTTCTTCTTCGTTATATCAATTGCATATTTAGCAAATTCATTTTCAGATGGTCCAACATATGATATTTTCCCATCTTTCTTTATATACTTTTGTGCATTTGGTGAAGAATCGAATGTTGTATGTAATTTATCTGCAACAATCGGTTTAAACGTCCAATTTTTATCTGCTGCTGGATTAATAACTGGTGTTTCTTGCATATACTTCACAATGATTTGACGTGTTTCATCTTGTGATTGGTATACAACTTCGCCTTTACTTACACCTGGGAACGTTTGGCTACTTCCGCGATAGTTATTTGTAGCGACGATGAACTCTTGATTGTCAGCTACTGGCTTACCTTCATATGTCATATTTATAATACGATTCGTATTTGCATTTACAACTTTTCCATCTTTATCGTATTTCGTTGGTTGTGTTACATCAATTTCGTATTTTAAGCCATCTAAAATATCGAAGTTATATGTAGGATAGCTTATATTTACTAACGGCTGTTCTTCTGTTTTCTTTGGATCAATTTGGTTAAACTGACCTGCAGACATTTCAAGCCATTCTTTCACTTGTGCCCCATTTACTTTTACAGCATATAACGTATTTGGATATACGTATAAATCTGCAACGTTTTTAATCGCTAACGTTCCAGCTGGAATATCCGTATAATATGTAGCACCGTTTCGGCCACCTGCTTTAAATGGTGCGCCTGCAGATAAAACTGGAATTCCTTTATATTTGCTATACTGTCCATTTTCAGCAAATAACTTTTCTACATACCATTTTTGTGCATTTGTCACAAGTTGTACAGAAGGATCATCTTGTACTAATGAGAAATAACTATTAATTGGCGCTGTCGTTTTTCCTACAGCTGTATTCACATAATCAATTGTCGCTTGATGATCATCTTTAATTTCATTAACTAATTCTTGATCAGATTGTACTAATGGGTTCCCTTTACTATCAGCAATCGGACGAAGTTGCGGCTTCGATTGCTCTTTTTGTATTTCCCATTTTCCGTTTACCTTTTTCAATTGCATATCAATAATACCTAAGTTACTTCCAAAGACACCAGGCATTACAACTGGAACACCATTAAATACATCCTTCACTTCAGTATGTGAATGTCCCATTAATACTGCATCTACACCAGGAACTTCTGTTAAATAATACGAAGCGTTTTCCATACCAACGTTGTATCCACTCTTATCAACGCCCGAATGCGCTAGTGCAACGATAACATCTGCACCTTCTGCTTTCATTTTTGGCACCATTTTCTTCGCTGTTTCAACTATATCTTTCGCTTTCACTTTTCCTTCTAAATTTGCTTTATCCCAGTTCATAACTTGAGGTGGAACAAATCCCATTACGCCAATTTTCACTTTTTGTTTTTGTCCTGATTCATCTTCTACTTCTTTTTCAAAAACATGATATGGTTTAAAGTAATTTTGGTCGTTCTCTTCATTAGTATCTTTATCATCTTTATAGACGTTGGAGTTAATAACCGGGAACTCTGTTTTACTAATTACTTTGTTTAAATAGTCTAAACCGTAGTTAAATTCATGATTCCCAAGAGAGATGACGTCATACTTCATTAAATTCATTAAACGATATAATGGATGTGTATAACTAGGATCCACAGGCTTCTTCGGATCATTTATTTTATTCGCTACATAATCTCCAAGTGGTGTCCCTTGCAATGCATCCCCATCATCAAATAGGACAGAGTTCTTCGCTTCTTCACGTGCTTTATTAACAAGTGTTGCCGTTTGCACGAGACCTACTTTATTATCTGTTTTCGTTTGATAATAATCGTAATTCATTAAGTTAACGTGAATATCTGATGTTTCTAGAATTCGTAAGTTAACCGTACTCTCCCCGTTGTTCTCATCCGCATGAGCTGTTGCTGGCAATACTTGAGGCGCTATTACACCTATAGCAAGAGTTGCTCCAGCTAGCATTTTTTTTGACTTTTTCACAAAAAATCCCCCTTATACAATTACCAAAAATAATGAAATAAACTTCTATTTGCCTCTAACCACATACCTTTTTTCTTCTATTAGAGACAAGATTTTCATTTCATCCTGCGCTAATGAGTAGTCCCCTTAAACGCCTGATTAGTGAAACTTTAATTAGTGGGAAATAAAGCCCTACTCATTAAAATTTCACCTTATCTGACATTATCATATATAATGTACTTTCATATCGTCAATATTTTTTGACATACTTCTACAAATTTTCTGTAAAGTTGTTGTAAACTTTTCATAAACATATAATATGCCCTTACATTGTTAATACTGCTGAATATGATACAATTACCAATTACAAGGAGGATGAATATATGAAAAAAGTCATCTTAACAATTGTTTGTCTCCTCCTTCTAATCATTTCTTATTCTTATTTTGAAAAGAACGATGAGACAAAACAAAATGGACCGGAAGAAAACACAGAAAAAACATCTACTCCAAGTTGGATTGATAAGCAAACAAACGATTCCTTTTATCATCTCGTACTAGGTGATTCACTCGCCAAAGGATATGGCTCGACACAAGGGGGATTTGCTGAATTAGCTTCTAGACAAATAGAAGCACAAATTCATAAACCAATTACAGTAGAAAACCTTGGGATAAACGGTCTTACAACAGATCGTCTCGCTAAAAAAGTGCAATCAGAAGATGTAAAGCAAAAAGTTAGAGCAGCAAATATCATTACAATTAATATTGGAGGAAATAATTTATTCCGTTTAAATCGTGATGTCGGTGTTATAGATGGTATTAAAATGTTAAATAAAGAAAAAGCTCATTTTGAAGCGGATATAAAAAATATTGTAAAGACAGTTCGAGATCAAAATCCGAACGCTTTACTCATTCTCTCAGAACTCTATAATCCGTTACAACTCGATGACTCCATCGCCAGTTATGCAGATATGTTTTTAGATGGATGGAATGAATCCGTTTATTCCATTTCAAAAGCAAATCAACCATCTATCGTTTTACCAATTCGTAAATTAATATCAAATGATAAAAAAGATTTACTCTTTGACCAAGTGCATCCAAATGATAATGGCTACGCGATTATTGCCGATTCATTTACAAAAAAAGTGTTGGCCTACAAATATTAAAATTTCCATGAAACAATTCTATTTTTATAACATGTCTTTTTTGTTACAATGATAGTGGAAGGGGGCCTTTATATGGAATCACGCGAGTGGGAACGTATTGTTGATCATCTTCTTTCGCTAGTGCCTCTTTTTTATCGCAAATTTATGCTTCCTGGAGAATTTTCTTCTCAAAGACATATGCCGCCATCACATACACAAGTATTGCTACTTCTGCATGAAAATGGTACATTAGCAGTTTCCGAAATCGGCAAGCGGCTAGCGATTTCACGGCCTAACATGACACCTCTATTAAACAAACTGATTCAAGAAGAACTAATAGAGCGTCATTATAGCGAAAAAGATCGACGGGTCATTTTAATTTCCCTAACAGCTGAAGGGAAATTGTTAGTAAATCAGTATCAACAATTCATTTTAGACAAATTAAAAGAAAATTTCCAAACATTATCTGAGGAAGAGCGCGAAAAGCTCATTCACTCTCTTCAAACCATTCAAAATTTAATTTTGAAAACAAACGCATAAAGCTGCTTCTACATAGAAGCAGCTTTATGATTCGTAATAATTACCATAGTATACATTTGAATATGGCCATGTCGTTAAATATGGTTTTTGTTCTTGCGTAGGCTGTTGTTGTGGTATTTGTGGTATTTGTGGTAATTGCTGCTGATACACTCCAAATTGCTGCCTCATATCATTTACCGGATAATAATTTACATATGGATATACTTGCGGTACGTAATAATAATACATTCATTCTCTCCTCCTTTTTCTTAAACATATTCCAAGGAGAAAATGAATGTGACACTCTTTATATTTGCACGAGTGGTTCTCTCACTCGTTTCTTTCTGTTCTTCAAACGTAGCTTACGGTTCTTTTCATATAAATAATGCACAACGAAATATGAAACTCCCCCAAACACCACTCCTAAAATCGTCATTCCAATTAATACATAAACTTCACTCTGCACTAAACCCTTTAATATCGTAAAAATATGACTCGAAAACAAGTCAGATATCGTAAATGGTTCATGATGTATTTTTTGTACATGAAATGGGTATATCATTTTTCCTAACGCATAAGCAAATGGAAATAAAAATATCGGTAGAAACGATATTTTCCCAATAATATTGCCAATAACCGCAGCAGGAAAAGATCCCTTTGCTAATCGGACGATCGGATAAAATATTACGTATACGAGCGATGCCGTATATATAACCAACATCTCTAAACCAAAACCAATCGCAAAACCTAATGATACTTTCTTTGCTCCTTCTGGTGATCGAAGCAACTTATAATATTGAAACTTTAATATTCTCCACATCCGCTGAAAAAACGAATATGTTTTCTTAGTTGTTTTCAAATTCATCATCTCTTTAACTATATTTTTTCTATCTAGTATGTCCTTACATGATATGAAAAATAAATGTAGTTTACTCCTTTTATTATAAATGATATAGAGATGATTAACCAAATATACATACGACATTTCAACATAAAAAAGTACACCTCCAATTGTTATTCATGTCTAACAACTGGAGATGCACATCATTTAGGAAAGTTCTTCTACATTTTTAAATAAACTTACTAATAATGCTTTTTGCGCGTGCAATCGATTACCAGCTTGCTCAAAGACGATAGACTGTGGTCCATCTATAATTTCTCCTGTTACTTCTTCTTCACGATGGGCAGGTAAACAGTGTAAGAAACGATATGTTTGCTTCGCATGCATAACAAGTTCTTTATTGATTTGGTAAGGTTGAAATAAAGTATATTTCTCTTCTTCTCCTTCTTGCCCCATGCTCATCCAAACGTCAGTATAAATGAAATTTGCTTCACTCGCCGCTAATTCAGGATTATGCAAAATTTCAATTACAGCCCCTGTTTCTTCAGCAATCATTAACGCTTTTTTTACAATTTCCTCATTCGGTTCATATCCTACAGGCGTCGCAACAGTCATATTCATTCCAACTTTCGCACTCGCTAACAACAATGAATGACATACGTTATTCCCATCACCTACATAAGCTAATTTAATTCCTTTAAATGTCTTTACTTCTTCATAAATCGTCATTAAATCTGCCAACGCTTGACAAGGGTGGTGATCGTCCGTTAATCCATTAATAACAGGTATGCTCGATTCTTTTGCAAGCTCTTCTACATCGGCATGTGAGAATGTACGTATCATAATCCCGTCAATATAATGAGATAATACTTTCGCAGTATCTGAAACGCTCTCCCCTCTTCCAATTTGCATCTCTTTCCCACTTAAAAACATGCCATGTCCTCCGAGCTGTACCATTCCCGCTTCAAAAGATACGCGAGTACGAGTCGAATGTTTATCAAAGATAAGCCCTAATATTTTTCCTTGTAATAAAGGCTCTTGCTTATTCTTTTTTAAATATATAGCGAACTCAATTAAAGAAATGATTTCTTCTTGTGTCAGTTCTTCTAATGTTAAAAAATCTTTCGTATTTAATTTCGGTACTTGTACAGTTGACATGGAATTTCCCCCTTATATGATTGATACGTTTTTTGTACAAACTACTTTTTTTATCATATATACTGCCTGTTCTAACTCTTCATTCGTTACAATAAGTGGTGGTAATAGTCTTATCACATTAGATCCTGCTTGTAATACGAGAAGACCCTCTTTCTCTAGTTGTTCTATAAAACTTGCAACTTCATGCTTACACTCAACCCCAATCATAAGCCCCTTACCACGTATATTTTGAATACAGTCGACATGTCGTAATTCCTCTCGCAACTTCTCTAATACGTATTCGCCCTTTTCCTTTACTTCTTTTAAAAACGATGGTTTCTTACTTACTTGCAATACTTCTTTCGCTGCAGCCATCGCAATATAATTCCCGCCAAACGTTGAACCGTGTGATCCTGCAGTGAACGACGTTCCGAGTTCCTTACGGCCGATCATCGCTCCAACAGGAATACCATTTCCTAGTGCCTTTGCAACGGTAACGATATCAGGTTTTATTCCCATTTGTTCGTAAGCAAATAGTGTTCCTGTTCTTCCTATCCCCGTTTGTACTTCGTCTATAATAAATAAGGAGCCGAACTTATTACATAATGTTTCAATCTCTTCCAAAAAAGATCGATTAGCAGGTATGACTCCTCCCTCTCCTTGAACAACTTCTACCATTACTGCCGCAACTTCTTCATTCATTACCTCTTTCAATGCCTTAATATCATTAAAAGGAATATGTAAAAAAGATGGAAGTAATGGACCAAATCCTTCTTTCACTTTATTTTGCCCCGTCGCACTCATCGTTCCGAATGTTCTACCGTGAAAAGACTGCTTGCATGTTACGACGAGAGACTTTTCAGTATGCTTACGGGCTAACTTCAAAGCTGCTTCATTCGCCTCTGCCCCGCTATTACAGAAGAACACATAATCTAATGCAATATTTTCTGTTAATAATGACGCGACTTCTTCTTGTAAGCTGTTTGTAAACAGGTTAGATATATGCCATATATCATGAAGTTGCTCTTGTACAGCTTTCATAACAGTAGGGTGACAATGTCCTAAATTACATACGCCAATTCCTGATGTGAAATCTAAATATTGCTTACCATTTTCATCAACGACTTTCGTTCCACTTCCCTTTACAAGCTCAATATTTCTTCTCCCATACGTTTGAAAAAGATGACTTGTCATACGATACTTACTCCTTTCGTTACCGTCGTTCCAATACACTCTCCCGTAACTTCAGTAAAATCTTTTGTACCGTTCACAATACTTATCTTTTGCACTCCCATTTTTAATGACGCTAGTGCCGCCTGTACTTTCGGAATCATCCCGCCTGTAATAACTCCTTTTTCTATTAAATTCACAATTTCAAATTCATCCGTTTTCTTTAGTAACTTTCCTTCATGTAATACCCCATCTACATCTGTAATAAAAATGAGTTCTTTTGCAGATAATGCAGCCGCAATTCCAGCTGCGGCGGTATCCGCATTTATGTTATAAATCTCATTATCATTTATGCCGACCGGAGCAATAACAGGAATATAATTCATATTTATTAATCCTTTTAGTAAGGCCGTTTCGACATAACTTACTTCTCCCACATATCCTATCTCCTCACTGACAGGTTGAACTTGAAGTAACTTGCCATCACACCCTGAGCAACCTACCGCAAGTAAATTATGCCTTTGCAACTTCATTACAAACTTTTTATTCGTACTTCCGCATAGCACCATTTGAACAATATCCATAACTTCTTTTGGTGTTACTCGTAATCCATCTCTTTTTTCTACTTTGATGTTACAATCTTTTAATTGGGCATCAATTTCTGGGCCACCGCCATGGACAATCACTACTTTATACTTCTGTTGCAATTTCTTTATGCAATCAAAAAACACATCATTTAATTGATCCAACATACTACCGCCGCATTTCACTACAATATAATCGCTCATCTTCCCTCTCCTCATGTACGATAACAAGCGTTTATTTTCACATATTCATAGCTTAAGTCACAGCCCCAAGCTGATCCTGTCTCTTCTCCTAAATGTAAATACACATCAATCATAATTTCATGTTCTTTTAATTTCTTTTTCATTTCCTCTTCAGAAAACATTTGAGGTTCACTATTTTTCAGCACCGTAATAGATTGAAGAGTAATATCAATTGTATTTGGGTTAATCGTGACTTCACTTTGTCCAATACTGCTAATAATTCGCCCCCAGTTTGGATCTTCACCATGTATTGCTGTTTTCACAAGACTCGAACCGACTATTTGCTTTGCAATTTTCTTTGCCTCTTCATTCGTTCGAGCTCCTAACACATTTACTTCTATTAACTTCGTAGCGCCCTCACCATCTTGTGCGATTTTTTTCGCTAAATCTTCACATACCTTCTGTAAAGCAAATACGAAAGTTTCCCAATCTGCATGTTCCATATTGATTGGTTTCGTTTCTGATAATCCACTTGCCATAACGATGACCATATCATTCGTAGAAGTATCTCCATCTACCGTAATTTGATTAAATGTACGATTCGTTATTTGTGATAATACTGTTTGTAATACGTCATGCTCTATATGAGCGTCTGTCGTAATAAAACTTAGCATCGTCGCCATATTTGGATGAATCATCCCTGAACCTTTCGCAACACCAGCAATCGTCACTTTCTTCCCATCAATCATCATTTCATAGCAAGTTTCTTTCGTTATAAGATCCGTCGTTAAGATTGCTTCAAAAAAAGAATGAGCTTCACTTTCTTCCTTCGTCGGGATAAGAGTTGCAATTCCCTTTCGGATTATATCCATCGGTAAAGGGACACCAATTACACCTGTTGAAGCTACTGCAACGTAATTTTCTTTCAATCCAAAATGTTCCGCTCCTAATGCACGCATCTCGTAAGCATCTTGTAACCCTTTCATTCCTGTACAAGCATTTGCATTTCCACTATTGACGATAATTGCCTGCAATTTCCCCTCAGCTGTTATACTGTCTTTCGTTACTTGCAGGGGAGCTGCTTGTATTTGATTCGTTGTATAAACGGCAGCACATGATGCTGGCACTTCACAAATGATTACACCTAAATCCTTTTTGTCTTTTTTCAAACCATTTGCAGTACCGACTGCCGAAAAGCCTTTTGGCGTTACAATTGAACCATTATCTAATTTTGTAATAGACTCTACTTTAATCATCATGTCCCCCTTATAAATAAAGCGGCATATGCTGTAAACCTGTTGTTTCTTCTAGTCCCGCTACTATATTTGCATTTTGAATCGCTTGCCCAGCCGCACCTTTCATCATATTGTCTATAACAGAAACGACTGTCACTCTTCCGGTTCTTTCATCGTAAGCTATCCCCATATCACAATAATTTGAGCCCCTCACTTCTTTCGGACTTGGAAACTCTCCTTGCGTACGAATTCGAATGAAAGGCGATTGTTCATACGTTTCTTCATATAATTTTTGAAGTTTCCCTATTTCCATTTCTCGTTTTACTTTCGCATAAAGTGTAACCATAATTCCCCGTGATATCGGTATTAAATGTGTACTAAACGTGATTGGCTTCGTTTCCCTATTCCACTCCGCGAGCATTTGCTCAATCTCAGGAACATGTTGATGCTCATTTACTTTATAAATACGCAGGTTATCGTATAACTCAGGAAAGTGAGTCATTGTCGTTGGCGTTTTGCCTGCTCCAGATACTCCTGATTTCGCATCAATAATAATGGAATCTTCTTCAATTATGTCGCTACGAACTAACGGCAATACCGCTAATAATGCAGCTGTAGCAAAGCATCCTGGGTTTGCAATTAAATTTGCATTTTGAATCTCGGACCTTTTCCATTCACTTAACCCATATACAGCTTTACTAAGAACTGCTTCTTTTGCAGCTGCCCTTTTATACCACTGTTCATATATGAAAGGATCTTTCATACGAAAGTCTCCAGATAGGTCAATTACTTTTAAACCTACTGCTAATAATTTTGGAGTTAACTCTGCTGATACTCCTGCTGGGGTTGCTAAAAATACAATTTCCGCTTTCTTCTTTATTTCCTCCGCATTAATTTCTTGTAACGTATGAACAAGAACATTTTGAAAATGCGGATATACATTTGTTATAGACTCGCCAACTTGCGAAAAAGAATGAAGAGATGCTATCGAAAAATATGGATGTTGCTCTAATAACCGAATTAACTCAATACCTCCATACCCAGTTGCTCCAATAATCGCGACTTTCATATGCTCCTCCTCATATCAATTCTTTAAATTAAGTATGATTATAATATTGTATATTTATAGAGTCAATTAAATATTTATAAATTTTACAAACTTAAAAAACTTAATTTTACTAGAAAAACAATATACACAACCGAATTTTTATACAAAAACAATGTATAGTAGTTTTTTCATTTCACTTCAAGTACAATAAAGTGAAACTATAATCAGTGGGGTTTTGTTCATCCTCACTGATTATTAGCCCACACCAATCGGGCGTTTAGGGGCAGTCGATCTCCCACCTAACTTCTTTGCTCTAGCCGAATTTTAAGGTGGGAGTTTTACTGCCCGTTAATGCCGGGTAAAACAATACATGTATACATACAGGCGGGGAAAAACATGAATGAGAAATTAATTGAGAAAATGATTATAAAAAGTTTTCAGCAATATCAATGTAATCCTATGTCAAATGAGGATCAGGAAATGCTTATTAAACATATTCAAACGATAATTCATTCAAATACTGAAATTGATGTATACGAGGCAGTTGAGGATATCGTTTACGATTATGTGACTGGAAAATAAAAAATAGGAGATTTCCATATGGAAATCTCCTATTTTTTATTTAATGATTTACCTGCAACACGCTCAAATAAACCTGGGAATAGTGCATAAAGTTTCGGACCAATGCCCATCCACTTCGGTAAGTTTACTTCACGCTTTTTCGTTTGCATCGATTTTACGATCTGCTCTGCTACATATGTTGGTTTTAACATGTACCGTCCCATATTTTTCACATATGTACCGGATTGATCCGCTATTTCAAAAAAGTTTGTATCTATCGGACCTGGATTAATCGCTGTTACGAAAATATTTGTACTAGACAACTCCATGCGTAAACTATTCGTAAATCCTAATACTGCATGTTTCGTCGCTGCATACGCACTCGATTTTGGAGTTGCAATTTTCCCAGCAAGTGAAGCAATATTAATAATATGTCCTTCGTTCCTTTTCACCATATAGGGTAGTACCGCTTTCGTACAAGCTACTAATCCAAATACATTTACTTGGAACATATCTTTCACTTCATCCATTGACGCATCTTCAAATGTTTTAAAAATACCAAATCCCGCATTGTTTACTAATATATCAATACGTCCCACTTCTTGTAATACCTTTGAAAAAACAGATTGTACTTCCATCTCTTCACTTACATCTAATACATAATAATAGCAAGGCGTATTATAAGTTTCTTTAATTTTCTCTGCTAACGCTTTTAATTTCTCTTCTGTTCTAGCCATTAATACTGGAGTCGCCCCCTGCTCTGCAACTTGCATTGCAACTTGCTCTCCAATTCCACTAGAAGCACCTGTAATGACGATTACTTTATCTTGTAAACGTCCCGTCATTGCTGTCACCTACTTTGCATAATAAATCAATTGTTGCGAAGATTCATCAATCATCACTTGTTGATTATATGCTAAAAAGTCTAATTGTCCAACAGTTTCTGAAATAGTAAGCGGCAATTGCTCCTTATATAATACCGGAAATAGTTTTACACATACTTCAAATGCTGTCATTGGTTTTTCCTTTAATAACTCAAGCACTTTAAACGCACGTGTTTCTTGCTTTTGTAATCTCGTTTCAATAAGTTGTTTCACATTTAGAACATCTTCTCCATGTCCTGATAAAATGCGCGAAATATTCATTTCACTTAAACGCTTTAATGTTTGATTATATTGTAATAACGGGCGCGCCCTTTCTGTTTGTCCTTCATATGGTGGTTCTAATATGGGATTCGAAGAAATATGGCTAATGAGAGCATCCCCGCCAATTAATATTCCATCAGATTCTCTATATAATGAAATATGAGTGGAAGCATGACCTGGTGTTTCGATTACTGTAAACCCAGGTAAAGAATCAATACGATCTCCCTCTCTCACAGTATGCGTTAACGATCTATTACAAGAATATTTAAGTGTCTTCGTCGTCAATAACGCCTCGTCTTTCAAAAATGCCGCTGGAACACCAAATTGCAAAGCTGTCTCTCTAAAAAACTCATGATACCACTTTAAAAATTCTGGATTTTGCGTGATCCAAGGCTCATTCCAAGGATGTCCAATAATGTTCGTTTTCTCAGAAAATATATTTAAAAGCCCACAATGATCCGCATGATGATGCGTAATGACTACTGTTTTAATATCTTCTATCGCATATCCTAATGTACCTAATTGCCTTTCTAAAGCACTTCTTGCCTCTTCTGTATTCGTCCCTGTATCAATTAATGTTAATGTCTCCCCCTCAACTAAAAACACATTCACAGTTTCAACTGCAAATGGCACAGGAATCTCCATTCGGTGAATCGCCGTCATGCTTAGCCCCCCTGTCTCTTTCCGGTTCAAAAATGAATACTTCTTCAGTTTACAACTTCTATATATATTTGTCATTATTTTCAGATAAAAAGAGGTGTTTCCTGTAAAAAAACGAATGTATGTACATTTATAAGAATTTCTAACCAAATTTAAAGGAGGAACATCATGTCTATTCAAAACATTTCCTTTCTCGGTGCAGGCTCTATTGCTGAAGCTATTATTGGTGGCTTGTTACATGCAAATGTTGTGAAAGGCGAACAAATTACCGTAAGTAATCGTTCTAACGAGACAAGATTGCAGGAGCTACATAAAAAATATGGCGTAAAAGGTACGCATAATAAAAAAGAGCTACTTACTGATACAACTATTCTTTTTCTAGCAATGAAACCAAAGGATGTTGCAGAAGCGCTTACTCCTTTTAAAGAAGATATACATAATAACCTGCTTATTATTTCCTTATTAGCAGGTGTTTCTACTCACTCGATTAGAAACCTACTTCAAAAAGATGTTCCGATTATTCGTGCGATGCCAAATACATCTGCAGCTATTTTAAAATCAGCTACTGCTATCTCGCCTTCAAAACATGCAACAGCGGAACATATTCAGACTGCCATAGCTTTATTTGAAACGATCGGTCTCGTCTCTGTTGTAGAGGAAGAAGATATGCATGCTGTCACTGCATTATCTGGAAGTGGGCCTGCTTATATTTATTACGTAGTGGAAGCGATGGAAGAAGCCGCAAAAACAATTGGCTTAAAAGAAGATGTTGCAAAGTCACTTATTCTTCAGACGATGATTGGTGCTGCTGAAATGCTAAAAGCAAGTGAAAAACACCCTTCTGTTTTGCGAAAGGAAATTACTTCTCCTGGCGGAACGACCGAAGCAGGCATTGAAGTATTACAAGAACATAAATTTCAACAAGCACTTATTTCTTGTATTACACAGGCTACACAACGATCACATAATCTTGGGAAAACATTAGAACAACTAACAAAAGAAAAATAAAAATGGAGCTCAATCTTACTTGAGCTCCATTTTTTTATTAACATATATTGTTTAGTTATTAGTCTTCCCAAAAATCTCTTCTTGCAGACGGCGACCAGTTGGTGTTGCTGCAAGTCCACCTTCAGCTGTTTCACGAAGTGCTACTGGCATCGTTTGTCCGATTCTAAACATCGCCTCAATCACTTCATCACATGGAATTGTACTCGTTACGCCAGCTAATGCTAAATCAGCTGAAATCATCGCATTCGCAGCTCCTGCTGCATTACGTTTTACACAAGGTACTTCTACAAGCCCTGCAACAGGATCACATACTAAACCAAGCATATTCTTTAATGAAATCGCCATCGCTGTAGCTGCTTGATCTTGTGTTCCACCAGCCATCTCAACTGCTGCTGCTGCTGCCATTCCACTTGCTGAACCTACTTCAGCTTGGCAACCTCCTGCCGCGCCGGAAATACAAGCATTATTCGCAACAACCATACCGAAAGCTCCTGCTGTAAATAAAAATTCGATCATCTCTTCGCGTGTCGGCTGTAATTTTTCTTGCAGTGCAAACAGTACACCTGGCACTGTTCCAGCAGACCCTGCTGTTGGTGTTGCACAAATAATTCCCATCGCTGCGTTTACTTCATTTGTTGCAACAGCTTTACTCACCGCGTCCAAAATCGTATCTCCAGATAAGCCTTTTCCGCTATTCATATACGCCTGAACTTTTACAGCATCTCCGCCAGTTAAACCAGTTGGTGATTTCACTCCGCGAATACCACGTTCTACTGCTTGCTCCATCACGACTAAGTTCTTTTCCATACCAGCAATTACTTCTTCACGTGAAATACTTCTTGTTTTCATTTCACATTGAATCATAATTTCTGCGATTTTTACATTTTGTTCTTTAGCTTGCGCCACTAGTTCCGCTGCGTTCCGAAACATGGTGTGTCCCCCCTGCAATTATTCCATAATAGTTACTTGACAAATATTTTGTTGCGCGTTTATTTCTTCAATCACTTCATCTGCTAATAATTCATCTGTTTCGATAACCATAAGCGCTCTTCTTCCTTTTTCTTTACGAGAAACACTCATTGTACTAATGTTAATTTCATGTTTCGCAAGGATTGAAGCTACTGCTGCAATAGCACCGAAGCGATCGTTATTTACAATAAGTAGTGCTGGACTCGTGCCTGTTAATTGAAGATCGAATCCGTTTAATTCTACAACTTCAATTTTACCGCCACCAATTGAGCAAGCAACAACTTCAATTTCTTCTTCACCTTTATACAAACGAATTCTCGCTGTATTTGGGTGAGGTGCATTTGCATCTTCTTCAATAAATTCTACTTCGATTTTGCGCTCTTTTGCTATGTCTAGCGCTTCTGGAATACGTAAGTCATCTGTTTCAAACCCTAATATCCCACCTATTAACGCTACATCTGTACCATGCCCACGATACGTCTTTGCAAATGATCCATATAATGAAATGCTTACTCTTTCTGGTTCATGACGAAACAGCTGGCGAGCAACTTGCCCCATTCTTGCTGCGCCTGCTGTATGTGAACTTGATGGACCAATCATAACTGGACCAATAATATCAAATACTGAGCGATACTTCATCATAACTCCCCCTAAACCTCTGTGCAAAAATTTTTTACTATTCTATTAAGCTACCGAATCGGTTGCTTTTCCAGTTGTACGACGAATTTGTTCCGCTATACGAATTGGATAGTTTTTGAATAACAGTGAAACAATATATCCTGAAATAATACCAATTATCATAATAAATAAGAAACTTAGCATTACCTTCATTTACTAATCATATAAGCTAATCCACAATAAAGTCTTGTAGCAATCCAAAGTTTAACACAGAACCCCTTACAAGCATAGCATAAACAAGTGAAACTCCCATTGCTTTCATACCTTTTAGTGCTTTAAAGCTAAAAAATGAAAAAAGACTTAGTACAAATAATAGTAATATCCTTCTTATTTATAATTCTCATGTTTCCCTCTCACGATTTAGTCAACTCCACTTGTTACGACAAATGGCTAAAACGCATGTAGCCTACAATAAATTATAATCTGCCCTCATTATATCTTGTTTTTAATAAAACGCTTACTTTTAATAAATTTTAAAAGTTCTGAATAACGATCTGTTTTTGCTATTTGTACCACTCGTATGTCGTCTGACTTATATAACAGTTTCTCTAAACAATCGGTACTATGTATTTTTATCCTATTTCTTCACATCATTAAAACTTTCTGTTTCATCCAATATAAACATAAAATGATAACAGTTTTATTTTAAATTTTTTTTAGAAATAAAAAAATGGCAACCTTTCGTCACCATTTTTTCACACCATTATTATCTATCTACTGGAAATGATTTCAAATCCGTAGCTATTTCTGTATTAGAAAATAGCTCTCTTGCCTCTTTCCATAATTCCTTATATGTATCTCCTTGATAACGAGAACTAATATGAGTCAATATTAATCGTTTTGCATTTGCCTGAAGTGCAATACTCGCAGCTTGCTTAGATGTAGAATGAAAATAATCATATGCTTGTTGTTCATCCTCTGCTGCAAAAGTGGCTTCATGAACAAGTACGTCAGCGTCTTGTGCCAGCTCTCTACTCGCTTCACAATATCTTGTATCACCTAAAATGGTAATAATTCTTCCCTTTTGAGGTGGACCAATAAAGTCTTTTCCATTTAGTATCGTACCATTTTCTAATTCAACTACTTCTCCATCTTTTAAACGTTTAAAGAGCGGGCCAGGTTTCACACCCATCTCCAGTAATTTATCGACTAAAAGAGCACCTTGTATATCTTTCTCTACAATACGATACCCAAAACATTCAATACCATGTGACAATCTTTTCGTTTCCACGTGAAATTCATTATCTTCAAATACAGTACCTTCTTCTATTATCTCCACAATTTCAAGTGGGTATTTTACATGTGTCGTACTTACTGATAATGCCACTTCAATAAATTGTTTAATTCCTTTTGGTCCATACACTGTTAAAGGTGTAGTCCCTCCTTGAAATGAACGGCTTCCTAATAAACCAGGCAAGCCAAAAATATGATCACCATGTAAATGCGTAATAAATATTTTTTCAATGCGGCGTGGGCGTACTGATGTATGTAATATTTGATGTTGCGTCGCCTCGCCACAATCAAATAACCAAGTCTGTCCTCGTTCTTCTAACAATTGCAAAGCAATTGCCGAAACGTTCCTTCCTTTCGAAGGAACACCTGCACCAGTTCCTAAAAATACAAATTCCACTTTCTTTCCTCCAGCTCTTTATATAATCTACCTTTCATCTTACGGAATGTTATTTCAAATGGCAAATCGAATTTACATAACCGATCATCTAGACAACTATATATCACGAACGTTATACTCAAAAAACTTAGTAATCGTTCGTGTTTTATGTTAAAATGATTATACTACATTTTAAGGGAGCGTTTTATTATGAAAGAAGCATTTCGTTTACAAACTGATTTTTCATCTTCATTTGATCGCTGGGTAAGTTCTTTCGTTTCTGATCACCCAGCACAATTAGAATGGACGACTTTGAAAGAATTAATCCATGAATATACAACAACACATACAAATGATTCATTACCAACATATATTTCTTCAGCTTTAACATATTACGCACAACGCGTTTCAACAACAAACAGTTCAGAAATTGTTATTTTTGAAAATGCTACAATCTCATAATCTATAATAAAAAGCACTGGTTACAGTGCTTTTTTTATTTATACTTATTTAGCAAATCGTCATATTCCGTCAAAAAATTTGTATACATACTTTGATCAAACTCATCTAAATTTATCCTTTCACTTGATTTATTAAATAATTCTTTTGCTTGTAGTGCAAAAGAAACAATTTATTTTCTATAAAAACTTTATAGTAAAAAATTTCATAGTTAATTGTAAAAATAAAAGGTGTCATGATATTTACAGCTTCATGACACCTTCTACATAAACTTATTTTCTAATTTTTGCTGAAAAGACTTTTCTTGCTTACGTAATAATTGACTACCTCGTTGTAAAATCGGCATTCCATACTTATCATTAATTTGATCGATGACAGCAAGTAGCGGCTCTTCTTTCGCATCTTCTTCAAATGAAAACAAATCTAATTGTTTCACCGATTCTGTCTTCCACTCTATTTCAGTGGCTGTAACACCTAGTAAACGAACAGAATCACCGTCCCAATGTTGCTTCCATAAACGAGATGCTGCCTGAAAAATATCTCGTTCTTCCCAAATCGCATTTTTCAATTGCTTACTCCGTGTTACTGTCCGCCTATCATGATATTTAATCATAATTTGAATATTATAGCTGACAAGAGTTCGCTTTTGTAATCTTTTACTCACTGATTTTGATAGCCGTTCTAACATATCAAGTAATTCTTTCTCTTCATCCATATCCTTTGAAAAAGTCATCGAATTACCGACACTTTTATGTTGTCCCATTTGACTCGGGTCAACTTCCCTATCATCCATACCTTTTGCCCGCCTTTGTAAATCAACGCCATGCTTTCCAATTTTAGCGCGAATGATATGTTCGTTTCCTTTTGCTAACTGCTCAATTGTTTGTATATGAATATCATTTAATTTTTCAGCTGTTTTTTCTCCAATTCCATGCATTGCTTCAACTGGAAGTGGCCAAATCATTTCTGGAATATCTCGTTTTCGAAGCACGGTAATACCGCGAGGCTTTTTCATATCAGAAGCTGTTTTTGCTAGGAAAAGGTTAGGAGCAATTCCGATGCTACACGGAAGCTGTAACTCTGTTAATAACGCCTGCTGAATCATCTTTGCTATTTCAAGAGGTGAACCGAGTGCGTAGCAATCTGTAATATCTAAATACCCCTCATCTATAGAGACTGGTTGTATTTTTTCCGTAAAACGTGAAAGAATTTGAAACATTTGAAATGAAGCTTCACGATATAATGTAAAATTAGGACGCATTACAACTAATTGCGGGCATAACCTTTTTGCTTCCCAAAGAGGCATCGTTGTACGTATTCCATAGTCTCTTGCCTCATAACTACATGTTATAATAATTCCTTTTCTTTCTTTTTCATTTCCAGCAACTGCTAACGGCTTCCCTTGTAATGATGGGTCATGAGCAATTTCAACAGATGCGAAAAAACAATTCATATCTACATGCAAAATAACACGACCATTTTTCGGATACATTTCTCGCATAGTACTCACTCCCTAATCAGAACGTTCGTTCTTTCATTATATCAAATTTTGCATAATAGTTATAATAATTACTTGTTCTTTTCCTTTCATACATTTGATACAATTTACATAAAATGTATCAAATTACAAAAAGGGGTGATTATGATGAAATCAACTAATAAACTCAACTATACGTTCCTTGTGATTATATTAATCATAGCCATTAATTATTTACTGCTTCCTATTTTCAACTTTAATACATTTGGATTCTTCCCTCGTCTAGTACATATAGCAACAACTTATATATTGCCATGGATTTTCTTGTATTGGCTGATCCGCCTTGTAAAAGCAATCGAATCAAAATAAAAAGCGTGTAAATCAATTGTGATTTACACGCTTTTTCTATTACATTACTTCGCTACTTCTTCAATAATTGCTATAACTAATTCTGCTGTTTTCGCTAATTCTTCAACAGGAATCTTTTCGTTTGTTGTATGAATTTCTTCATAACCAACCGCTAAGTTAACTGTTGGAATACCGTGTCCTGCAATTACGTTTGCATCACTTCCGCCACCACTTTGGTGAAGAGAAGGTGTACGACCAATGTTTTCAGCTGCACGTTTTGCAACTTCTACAACGTGATCGCCCTCAGCAAATTTAAATCCTGGGTACATAACGTTTACTTCAACGTCTGCATGACCACCCATTTCTTTTGCAGTTGTTTCAAATGCTTCTTTCATTTTCGCAACTTGTGCTTCCATTTTTTCATTGATTAAAGAACGCGCTTCTGCAAAGATTTGTACATGATCGCAAACGATATTAGTTTGTGTACCACCTTCAAAACGTCCAATATTTGCAGTTGTTTCAGAATCAATACGACCAAGTGGCATCTTCGCAATTGCTTTCGCTGCGATAGTAATTGCAGATACACCTTTTTCTGGTGCTACACCAGCATGAGCTGTTTTCCCACGAATAATTGCATTCACTTTCGCTTGTGTTGGAGCTGCAACAACGATTTCACCAACTTTTCCATCGCTATCTAATGCGTAACCGTATTTCGCTGTAATGCGCTCACGATCTAATGCTTTTGCACCAACAAGACCAGATTCTTCTCCAACTGTAATAATAAATTCAATTTTACCATGAGGGATGTTTTTCTCTTTTAAAACACGAATTGCTTCGAACATTGATGCTAATCCAGCTTTATCATCCGCACCTAAAATCGTAGTACCATCTGATACGATATATCCATCTTTAATAGAAGGCTTAATTCCATTACCAGGAACTACTGTATCCATATGAGAAGTAAAGTAAATTGTATCAACACCATCTTTTGTTGCTGGTAAAGTACAAATTAAATTACCTGCACCATGCCCAGTAACAGCCATTGTGTCATCTTCAAATACTTCTACACCTAAATCTGTAAACTTCTTTGTTAATACTTTACAAATTTCTGCTTCAAATTTCGTTTCAGAATCTACTTGTACTAATTCCATAAATTCATTTACTAAACGTTCTTGATTAATCATAAGACTGCGCCTCCTGCACTACCATTATGTATGTAACACTATTAATTATAACAGAATTTCGCAAAAGTTTCGAAATACAAGACAAAAAACAGACGGTTTATATGTCTAGATAACCATCTGCTTTCTATTACTCATTTAACAATACCCAGCGCATATGATCTTCCCATACTCCATTAACCATTAACATTTTCCTAGACACGCCCTCATATTGAAAGCCTATCTTCGTCACTACTTGTATAGATGCTAAATTTCGTGGCATAATCGGTGCTTCTATACGATGTAACTGAAATTCCTCAAAAGCAACTTGAATCGCTTTTCTAAGCGCTTCTGTCGTATAACCTTTGTTTAACTCTGCCTTATCTAATTTATAGCCGAGTACACAAGATTGATAAATTCCGCGAACAATTAAATTAAATGAAATACATCCAATTATTTTCGTATCATCACCCTTTTTAAAAATCCAAAGCCTGATGATTTTACCTTCTGCAAACTCTTTTCTATCCTTTTGTAACTTTTTCTTCTGATAATCTAACGTAAAAAAATCATCCGGTCTATACTCTTCCCAAGCTTTTAAAAATTCACGATTTCTGTCGTAATATTGAAGAACTTTTTCAGCATACGACTCATCAATTTCCCTTAAATGTAAACGATTTGTTTCATATATTTTCATCATCGTATCTCCATTCTTCAGCTTGCATAACAAAAAACTTATACTCTATCATTAATTATATATTCTCTACATACATACAAATTTCCTGTTATACTTTACACGCACTTCTCGAATTTTGTCACTTCTCTCCCCTTGTCCACAATATCATTTCTCGTTACAATAATATTGTACTGATTTGCAAGGAGGCTTAACGATGCATAAAAAAGCTCAAAAAGTTATGATTTATGTAATGCTAATTTCTATGCTTGTAACAACATTACTTGCTGGCGCAAGTATGTTTTGGTAAAAAGGACGATGTGTTCGTCCTTTTTTTACTTTTTACACATAACATAATAAAATAAACCATCTCGATATCGAGATGGTTTATTTTATATAAAGCACAATCGCTACAATACTAAAGGAGAATGACATTACAAGTGCTGTTATAAAACTTGTATATTGTTTCTGCTGAAATGCTCCAATAACAAAAGTAAGATTGAGTAATGCCATACATACAATTGCTACAAGATAAGAACATATATTAAAAGTTGCCAATATGAATGTAATAACAAATAGAAATCCCATAAAAAATTGCATATACGAAATTTTTGGATTCAAGTACATATGAGCAACCCCTTTATCTAATTTTTTTATCCTGATCGGTGAGGGCTGATAATCCGCGGGTAAAAAACATCCCACTGATTAAAGTTTCACTTTATCTTTCTATACTCTCATTAACTCATGGTTATGTACACATGTCAAGACAACTTATTACAATAGAAAAAGCCAACCTTTGTTGGCTTTTTCATATGCAATGGCTCCTTTTTGTTTTGCCAATTGCTGAAATGATTTTTTCGACTTCACAATCCATACTTTCGTTCCAATTGGAATGCGATCAAATAAATACTCCACATCGTTTTTCTTCATTCTTATACATCCTTGTGAAATATACTTTCCAATTGAACTAGGTTGGTTTGTTCCATGTATTCCATATTTACTTCCATCAGTTCCTCTTGCATTAAATCCAATCCACCTTGACCCAAGTGGATTTTTCGGTGACCCACCTGGAATATCCTTCGCAATATAATACGGATCCTTCGCTTTCATTACAACATCAAAAGTTCCCTCTGGAGTTAATTCATTTGTTTTCCCTGTCGCTACTGGAAAAACCTTTTGGATCTTTCCATCGTCAATATAAGCTAGTTTATTCGTCGCTTTATTTACAATAATAAAAGGATCTCCGGCACGTGGATTATCACCAAGAGGCCAAATAGGCGATAAAGAAAGACATAATATGAAAGAGAGAAGATACGGCATAATAATTCCTACCTTCTATATAAGTTCTTTTATATTATCCTTTCCCTTAAAACGGCTTTTAATGAGTAAATATTGTTCCATTTCATACACAAGTTGAACAAGCTTCGCACGTATCTCAAATTCTTCACGTGTAACGGGCAATGGCATGTCTCTAAATAATTCTCTCATTTCTTGAAGCTGTCTTAAGGAAATAACCCCAGTACTCTCAGGGCTAATAGCATTTCCAATGTTTTCAACCACATCCGCAATCATATCAGCTTGTTCATATGTCCATGATAAAGAAGCTGCTAATGGTATCATCCGTTCTAAAATTTCGAATTGTTGCATGCGCATATTAAAATAACGATAGTAATAGCCATCTTCTCGCATAAATGCATTCTCAAGTTTCTTAAACGATAAATCCCTTGCTTCATTTAGCATATTTTCAGTTTCAATAAGTTCTGCCCCGCTCCAGCTACTTTCTCTGTTTCGTAAATACACGACCATTTCAAACAAAATTGTTTTAAAGTTACTTTCTATTGTATCCTGATACTCTTTTAGCTTATTTTCACTACTTGGCATATACATATTCACTAATAAAGCCACGCTAATTCCTATCGTTAATATCGCAATTTCATTCCCAACAATAAGCCATGTAATTTGTTTCAATGAATATAGATGCATCACAATAACTGAACTCGTGACAATACCTTCTTGAATTTTGAGCATAACTGCAGTCGGAATAAATGTAAGTAATAATATACTAATTGCAAGTGGTGTATATCCAATTGTTTCAAAAATACAAAAAGCGAATACCATTGATAATACACAAGCTAAAAAACGATGTAACGACACTTGAAGTGATTTACGTTTCGTATTTTGTACACATAATATAACTAAAATGCCCGCTGAACTATAAAATTCTAATCCTAATAACTGCGCAATAAAAACGGCTGCGCCTGTCCCTATTGCTGTTTTTACTGTACGGTATCCAATTTTGAACATAGCACTGCTCCTATATGTATAAACGTATTTACAGTTAGTATAAAAAAAGGATGACACAATGTCATCCTTTTCTACTTATTATTCACGCAACCTTTACATATTACAATATTTTTTGTAAAAATTGTTGCGCACGTTCACTTTTCGGTGCTACAAAAAATTCTGTTGGCGCGCTATCTTCTACAAGCTTTCCACCATCTAAAAAGAGAACACGATCTGCTACTTCTTTTGCAAATCCCATTTCATGTGTAACAATCACCATTGTCATTCCTGTCGTAACTAATGATTTCATAACTTCTAACACTTCTTTTACCATCTCTGGATCTAGTGCTGATGTTGGTTCATCAAATAACATCACTTCTGGTTCCATCGCTAACGCTCTCGCAATTGCTACACGTTGCTTTTGTCCCCCCGAAAGACGATTCGGATACGTATCTTTTTTATCTAATAAACCGACCTTTTCTAAAAGTTTCTCGGCTTTCTTGTCAGCTTCTTGTTTCGTTACTCCTTTTACATTGATAGGAGCATACGTAATATTTTCTAATACAGTCATATGAGGAAATAGGTGAAAATGCTGAAATACCATTCCGACATTTTCACGAACGTGCATAATATTCGTTTTCGGATTCGTTACTTCTTCCGTTCCAATCCAAATGTGACCATTTGTCGGTGCTTCTAGCACATTCATACAACGTAAAAATGTTGATTTCCCTGATCCAGACGGTCCAATAATTGCTACTACTTCCCCTTTTTCAATCGTTGTTGTAATCCCTTTTAATACTTCGTTTTTTCCAAATGATTTATGAAGGTTTTCAATTTTAATCACTTTTCTTCATTCTCCCTTCAATTGCCTTCCCGACTAATGTAAGAATAATGACTAGCATATAATAAATGAGTCCAACAAAAAGTAATGGTTCAAGATATTTAAACGTTTCACCGCCTACAATGTAAGCACGGCGCATTAAATCGGTCGCTCCTATTACTGTTACTACAGCCGATTCTTTCGTAAGTGTCGCAAACTCGTTCACAAGCGCTGGTAATATATTTTTTAATGCTTGAGGGAAAATGATATTTCGCATCATTTTCCCGTAAGGAATTCCTAAAGCCATCGCTGCTTCTGTTTGTCCTTTATCAACCGCTTGAATGCCGGCACGAATTACCTCTGACATATATGCACCTGAATTTAAGCTAAATGCTAATACAGCTGCTACGAATGCTGGTATTTCATAACCAATTATTTGCGGGACACCGAAATAAATAATCATTAATTGCAATACAAGTGGTGTACCACGGAAAATTGATGTATAAAAATCTGCCGCTATATTTAATGCTCGTATTCTAGCAATTTTGCAAAGCGCTAATAACGTTCCTAAAATAAACCCAACTAACGCTGATACTGCTACAATTTTTAAAGTAACTTCTAGGCCTTTTAGTATATATGGTATCGAAGGCGTAATCGCCGAAAAATCTAAGTTCATTCTTTTCATTCCCCTCACAGAAAAGTGAAAGGCAGCTTATTTTTCGCTGCCAAACCATTTCTTCACTAATTTATCCATTTCTCCATTTTCTTGCATTTTTTTAATTACTTTATTAAATTCTGCTGTTTTATCACTGTTTTTCGGAAGGGCAATTGCTGCTCCTACTTCTTCTGGTGCTTCTTTAATTTCAATTCCTTGTAATTCTTTCATTTTTTCTAAATAATTTTTAGCAACTGTGTCTTCTATAATTGCAGCGTCAAAACGACCAGCTTTAATTTCTTGTACAATTTCTGGTATACGGTCACGTCCCTCAACTTTGAAATCTACTTGTTTTTTAAATTCTGCTGCTTTCTCTTCTTGGATAGATCCTGTTTGTACCCCTACTTTTTTCCCTTTTAAATCCTCTACAGATTGAATATCAGAATCCTTTTTAGAAACGACCATGTTTTTCGCAACAAAATATATATCTGTGAAATCAACATTATTTTTACGCTCTGACGTTGGCGTCATACCTGCCATTACGAAATCAACTTTTCCTGAGCTAAGGGATGCTAATAAACCACCAAAATCCATATCTTTCACTTTCACTTCATAACCAAGTTCTTTTCCGATATATTTAGCAACATCAACATCAAAGCCGATAATTTCATCACTTTTTGAAGCTTCTACGTATTCATATGGTTTATAATCTGCTGAAGTCCCCATAACCAGTACTTTCTTATTTTTTCCAGTAGCCTTTTCTTCCCCATTACTACAAGCACTGAACATACTTACAATTAAAATAAGTGCAAACGATATTGATAATAACTTCTTCATCTTTCTTCCCCCTAATAATGTATATTTAAAAGTTTAATAGAATATTTATTCGATGTTTGTATTGTATCAGCACTTTAATTTTTATGCAATATATAAAATAAAAATAAATAAAATATCAATACAAACACCGTTTTGAATGTATAAAATATTGCATAAAACAACAAAAATATGCATGTCCCATAAATTTTAATACTAAATAAAAAAAGGCGGTACATCCACTTCATTGTGGACGTACCGCCTTTTCGCTTATATTTATAGTTCTTCACAATTTTCTTCGAAATAAGATTGTAGTTTTGCAATAACTTGCATTGGTTCATGACCTTCAATTTCATGACGTTCTACCATCGTTACAATTTTTCCATCTTTTAATAAAGCGAATGATGGAGAAGAAGGTGGATATCCTTCGAAATATTCACGAGCTGTTGCTGTCGCTTCTTTATCTTGACCTGCAAACACCGTTACAAGATGGTTAGGACGTTTATCATAATGTACGGAATGCGCAGCAGCAGGACGAGCAATACCACCTGCACAACCACATACAGAGTTTATCATTACAAGTGTTGTTCCATTTCTTTTAAACGCTTCTTCTACTGCTTCCGGCGTCGTCAATTCTGTATATCCAGCAGAGACAATCTCTTCACGCGCTTGGCGGACAACATCATTCATAAAAAAGTTAAAATTAATCAATCTTTTCCCTCCTCTAAAACTATCTATTTGTATCTTACCAGTTAATGTTTATGAAATACAAGTAAGTTTACTTGTATTTAGGCATAGAAAAGGTGTTAGAGCCCTTGCTCTAACACCTTTTTTTTAATGGCCACGATGCTTTTGCTTTGCTTTTTGTACTTTAATTAAACGTCTTCTTTGTTTTTCAGCTTCTCGCTTCTCTTTAGACTGCACTTTCTTTTCTTGTTTATACAATTCATAAGATAAACTAATCGCTTCTTGTGCCTTAGTAAAACGCTTTACATTTACTTCTTTTGCCGCTTGTCGTATGATACGTTTTATATTTTTTGGACGCTGTTTTTCTTCCACTTCCACACCGCATTTTGCAACATGCTGGAAATATGCTAACATTGGACCATTCACAAATATAAGTACTTCTTCATCTGAAGGTTCCATTCCAAAAATATACCTTGCTCCATACAATTTTCCTTTTTCTTTATGCGTAATAATTCCTACGAAAAATTGACCATCGTGATATACTGTCAAATCCATTGACAGCCCCTCCTTTAAAAAAATTAGAAATACTGGACATCCCGGAGGGGAAGGTTACTGACATGAAATCATGCGTCTGGACTACCGACCAGAACTGTGTTTTTGTATTTCTTTCACTATTATTATATCTCTTTTTCCATAATCTTCATATATTCACCAATCATTTTTTTATGCGATCCTACAATATAGTCAGGTAGTTCTGTTAGTGGGAAGAATGTAAGCTGAACCGCTTCTTCTTTATTCATAACAAACTCCCCTTCATATTCATCCGTATAATAGGCTGTCGTTACGGATTGAAATTCATCACCATTTGCTAGTTTTGTAAAATAATTCGCTCCCGAAAATACATTAATTAATCGCAAGTTCTTCACTTCTATTCCTGTCTCTTCATATACTTCACGGCAAGCTGTTTCTTCTGGTGATTCGCCAAGCTCCATTAATCCGCCAGGCAATCCCCATTTTCCGTAAGGCTCTGTTCTTTGCTGTAATAAAACATCCCCATTTTCATTTATAACGAGTACAACAGCACCAACTAAAATTAAAGGGCGATGACCAACTATTTTTCGTAATTCTTCTACATATCCCATCGTATCGCCTCCTTTTTCGTTGTCCACACTATTGTATCATATGTATGAAACGACAAAATGCGTATATTTTTCATTTTTTTAACAAAATATTTATTTTATGTGCTTCATCTACTGTAGCTAACATAATGGATTCAACTTCTGCGTTTTTCTCTAGAAATTCTCTCGCCCATTCTTCTGTTTTCCCTAATAAAGCAAGAACATCTTTCTGAATGCTCCCATCCTTTACTAATACAAATGAAACTGGAGATTTTTTTCCCGCCACTTTCAGATCAAACCGCGAAACTGCTTCATATTCTGGATACTGAAATATAGAAACGACACCGTTCGCTTCCCATAATGCTAATTTAATCTTTTGAATATCACTCACATTTCGCATACGAAGTTCCGAAAATAAATATTCCACCGTAATTCTCGCTTTTTTCAAATTGCTAAAATCAATGGAACCATTGTGTATAAGAATAATAGGTGCTGGCTCTAAAAAGCGTCTCCATCTATCCCATTTCAACATTAAGACTGAGCTTATAATGTGAAGTACAACGAGTATGAACGTTGTAATCATTGATCCGAGTAATCCTACTTTTTCATCAGATAATGCGTTAGAAATATTTCCACCAAGCAATAATACTAATACGACATCTAAAAAACGAAGTTGCGCGATGGATCTTTGTCCCATCGCTTTCGCAACTAATATTAAAAATATGTATGCTATAATAGCCCGAATAACCCATTCACTATTGGAAAGATGCCGTGCCCCTTCAAAAATATGCATATGCATCACTTTGCACTCCTTACCCGTCTCAAACTGCTACTTTGTTTTAGTTTGCAACGTTTAAGAGCATATATGTAAAAAAGCTGGTTCGTATTTACACGAACCAGCTTTTTTACTTAACAGAAAACATATACTTTTTATACGTTTTCCGTACCGATAATATGAGACCCATCATAATCATATTCGAGAACAAGGAACTTCCCCCATACGATAAGAACGGTAATGCAATCCCTTTTACAGGCATTAATCCAACGATCATACCGATGTTTTGGAATATTTGAACCGTTAATATTCCGATTGATCCAGCACATAATAATGTACCGAATAAATTATCAGCAGAATAACCGATAATAATTGTTCGATATAGTAGTAATAGGAACAAGAATACAACTAACGCTGCTACGATAAATCCACCTTCTTCGGCAATTGTAGCAAAAATAAAGTCAGTATGCTTCTCAGGGATATAGACGTTCCCTTCGCCAAATCCTTTCCCTTCCATACCGCCACTACCTACAGCTAAGATCGATTGCTGTGTTTGATAACCTTGATCTGTATGTTCAAATGGATCTAACCAACCTAAAATACGTGATTGTTGGTGAGGTTTTAGTAAAGTAACTAAATTATTAAAGAAGAAATCCTCATACCTTACGTAAATAAATATTAACGCCGATACTATGGTCACCGGAATAATTGTACATAACGCTATCAATTTCTTCTGAATACCTGACATAAATAAAATACATGCAATTGCAGCAGCATATAAGAACACCATACCTGTATCCGGTTGGCTATATACAACAGCCGTAGGAGGAATAGCTACTAACATTACCTTTCCTATTAATATTAGGTCTGTTTTAAATGTTCGAACCATATACTGTGCATTATGTTTTACTGCTAAATTTGCTACTAACATAACCAGTGCAATTTTGAAAAACTCCGACGGTTGAATAGATCCAATTACCGGAAACCTAAACCATCTTTTCGCCCCAAGTATTTCAGGTGTAAAGTTTGAAACTGGTAATATCTTCAACAAAATAATCGAAGCAAATGTAGCAATATACAATGGCCAAGATAGTTTTTGTAGCTGATCTGAATCAACACTTGCAACAAGAAGTAACATTACAATCCCAATTATGTAGTTAACACCTTGTTTCAGAGCAAAATTCTCAGCCCCATATTGTCCAGTTTGCTGACTGCTATATATAGCAGCTATACTCGTAACACATAATGCTAACAAAATTAATATTAATTTTACATCTAAACTTTTTAGAAACTCGGTACTTCTTTTCATGACATCCTCCTGAAACATTGTTACAGCAAAATAAAAAACCAGGAGTCAACATTCTTCATGTTTTGACGACTGATTACACATTATCTATAAAACACTTATATAGAATAACTCTCTTTTTCATACAATACAATATATTATACTACAGTTTCGTCAGTAAGATTTGCCAAAAAAATTATTCTTTTCTTATTTTATATCCATATACCATATATCAGCAATGTATTTTCATAAATTCCTAATACATAATCGTTCATTGTAAGATTACTGGGGAAGATATTATACATATAGTAGGATGTAGATGAAGAAATAAGATGATAAAAAGCTCGCATAAGCGAGCTTTTTATTAATATACAGATGTATTATTTTCTGACGTATTTTCTAAAATTTCTTTTACACGTCCTAAGAACTTACCACAAATTAAGCCATCTAGTACACGGTGATCAAGTGATAAACATAAGTTAACCATGTCGCGAGCACCGAACATACCATTATCCATAATTACTGGGCGTTTTACAATTGATTCAACTTGTAAAATAGCCGCTTGTGGATAATTAATAATACCCATAGATTGAACAGAACCAAATGATCCTGTGTTATTAATTGTAAATGTTCCACCTTGCATTTCGTCCGCTTTTAACGATTTCGTACGTACTTTTCCTGCAAGCTCTGTAATTTCACGAGCAATACCTTTAATCGTCTTCTCATCCGCGTGTTTAATTACTGGTACAAATAGTTCGTCCTCTGTTGCAACAGCGATAGAAAGGTTAATATCTTTCTTCTGAACGATCTTATCGCCAGCCCACATTGAATTGATTTGAGGATACTCTTTTAACGCTTGCGCTACTGCTTTTACGAAGAAAGCAAAGAACGTTAAATTAAAGCCTTCGCGCTTTTTGAAATCACCTTTAATTGAATTACGGTATGACACAAGGTTTGTCACATCTACTTCAATCATCATCCAAGCATGTGGCGCTTCGTGTTTACTACGTAACATGTTCGCTGCAATTGCTTTACGCACACCTGTTACTGGAATTTCGATATCGCCAGGCATTGTTGATACAGAAACTGGTTTTGCAGTTTCTACTTTTTGTGCTACTGGCGCTGCTTTTGGTGCTTCTGGACGCGCTTCTACTACTGCTGCTACCGCTTCCTCTTTCTTCGCACCTGCTTGCGGAATATTTCCAGATTCCACTAGCTTTAAAATATCTTTACGAGTGATACGGCCATTTGCTCCCGTACCTTCTACTAAATCTAAATCAACATTATGCTCACCTGCAAGTTTTAAAACAGCTGGTGAAAAACGTGGTTTTCCATCAGTTGGTTGTTTTGCTTTCGGTGCTTTTTCAGACGTAGCTACTTCTGACTTTGGTTCTTCTTTAGTTTTTTCCTCAACAGCTGTCGCTGCTACTTCATCTGCGCCTTCTACTTGAATAACACAAACTACTTCACCTACAGCTAACGTCTCACCTTCACCAGCAATTAATTCTTTCACAATACCAGTGAAAGAAGATGGTACTTCAGCATTTACTTTATCAGTCATTACTTCTGCAAGTGGATCATACTTGTTTACATGATCGCCAACATTAACGAGCCATTTACTAATTGTACCCTCTGTAACGCTCTCCCCGAGCTGAGGCATTGTGATATTTTCTACAGCCATGTATAGTCCCCCCGATTAAAATTCCGCAAGTTCACGCATTGCTTTTTCAACTTTATCTGGATTTACCATAAAGAATTTTTCCATTGTTGGTGCATATGGCATTGCTGGAACGTCTGGACCTGCAAGACGTGCGATTGGCGCATCTAAATCAAACAGACAGTTTTCAGCAATAATTGCTGCCACTTCACTTATAATACTTCCTTCTTTATTGTCCTCTGTTACAAGAAGAACTTTACCTGTTTTAGAAGCTGCTTCAATGATTGCTTCTTTATCTAATGGATATACAGTACGTAAATCAAGAACATGTGCAGAGATGCCATCTTGCGCTAACTTTTCAGCTGCTTGAAGAGCAAAGTGAACACATAATCCGTACGTGATAACAGTAATATCATCACCTTCGCGTTTTACATCTGCTTTTCCGATTGGTAATACGTAATCATCCTCTGGCACTTCACCTTTAATTAAGCGATATGCACGCTTATGCTCAAAGAATAATACTGGATCTTCATCACGAATTGCGGCTTTTAATAAACCTTTTGCATCATACGGTGTAGAAGGAATGACAATTTTTAAACCTGGTTGGTTCGCAAACATCGCTTCCACAGATTGTGAATGATACAATGCACCGTGAACACCGCCGCCAAATGGCGCACGAATTGTAACTGGACAAGTCCAATCGTTATTAGAACGATAACGAATTTTTGCTGCCTCAGAAACAATTTGGTTTACTGCTGGCATGATGAAATCAGCAAACTGCATTTCAGCGATTGGACGCATACCATACATTGCCGCACCAATTGCTACCCCAGCAATTGCAGATTCTGCAAGCGGTGCATCAAGCGCACGATCTTCACCAAATTGATCATATAATCCGTGTGTCGCTTTAAATACGCCACCTTTTTTACCAACATCTTCACCTAAAACAAATACTTTCTCATCGCGTTCCATTTCTTCGCGCATTGCTAATGTAATAGCATCAATATAAGACATTACAGCCATGAAACGTTCCCCCCTATTCTGCGTATACGTGCTTCAATGCATCTTCAGGTGCTGCATACGGAGCATTTTCTGCATATTCTGTTGCTTCATTTACGATATGCATAATTTCGTCTAACATTTGTTTTTCAAATTCCTCAGTTAACACGCCAGCTTCTTTTAAATAAGCTGCAAATGTTATGATTGAATCTTTTTTCTTTGCTTCTTCTACTTCTTCTTTATCACGATAAACACGATCATCGTCGTCACTAGAATGTGCTGTTAAACGATATGATACTGTTTCAATTAAAGTTGGGCCTTCACCACGACGGCCGCGGTCTGCTGCCTCTTTTACAGCTTTATATACTGCAAGTGGATCGTTTCCGTCTATTGTATATCCAGGCATACCGTAACCAATTGCACGGTCTGATACGTTTTTACATGCTAATTGTTTTTCAACTGGAATAGAGATTGCGTATTTATTATTTTCACACATGAAAATAACAGGTAGTTTGTGTACACCAGCAAAGTTTGCCCCTTCATGGAAGTCACCTTGGTTTGAAGAACCTTCTCCAAATGTAACAAACGTTACTAAATCTTTCTTTTCCATTTTTCCAGCTAATGCAATACCAACTGCATGTGGTACTTGCGTTGTTACTGGAGATGATCCTGTCACAATACGATTTTTCTTTTGACCGAAGTGACCAGGCATTTGACGACCACCAGAGTTTGGATCTCCAGCTTTCGCGAAAGCAGACAACATAAGCTCTTTAGCTGTCATACCGAACGCTAGTACAACACCCATATCACGGTAGTATGGTAATGCATAATCTTTCTCTCTATCAAGAGCGAATGCTGCTCCAACTTGTGCAGCCTCTTGTCCTTGACAAGAAATTACGAATGGAATTTTACCCGCACGGTTTAATAACCACATACGTTCGTCGATTTTACGTGCAAGTAACATCGTACGGAACATTTCTAATACTTGCTCATCACTTAAGCCAAGCTCTTCATGGCGCTTTTCTTTTACTTCTGCCATTTTTCATAACCTCCTAAATCCACATTTTTATGCGTGTAACGCTTTTCCATCTACAGCTAATGCTGCTTCACCAATCGCCTCAGATAATGATGGATGCGGATGAATTGTATGTGCTACTTCCCACGGTGTTGCATCAAGTACTCTTGCAAGACCAGCTTCAGAAATCATATCTGTTACATGTGGTCCAATCATATGAACACCAAGAATGTCATTTGTTTCTTCATCAACTACAAGTTTTACGAAACCATCTGATTCGCCGTATACAAGTGCTTTTCCGATTGCACGGAATGAGAACTTACCTACTTTTAACTTATAGCCTTTTTCTTTCGCTTCTTGTTCTGTTAAACCGACAGAAGCAACTTCTGGACTGCTATATACGCATTTTGATACCATAGAGTAATCAATTGGTGTAACTTCTTTACCAGCAATATGTTCTACTGCAACAATTCCTTCATGAGAAGCAACGTGAGCAAGTTGTAAGCCGCCGATTACATCTCCGATTGCGTAAATATGAGATTCTTTCGTTTGATAAAACTCATTTGTTTGAATGTATCCTTTTTCCACAACGATATCCGTATTCTCTAAACCAATATTTTGCGTATTGGCTTGTCTTCCTACAGATACAAGCATTTTTTCTGCTTTAAATTCTTTATTCTCACCGTTATGTTCAGCTTGAATTGTTACTCCGTTATCTTTTACCAATGTTTCTGGTAATACTTTTGCACCAGTTACCACTTTAATACCTTTTTTCTTGAATAGACGTTGCATTTCTTTTGAAACGTCCTGATCTTCTAGTGGTAATATCGTTTTCGCATACTCTAATACTGTAACTTCTACACCGAAGTCAGCAAGCATAGATGCCCACTCAATACCGATTACACCGCCACCAACGATAATAATTGAGCTAGGAAGCGTTTCCATTTTTAGGGCATGATCGGAAGACATTACATACTCTCCGTCTAATTCTAAACCTGGTAACGAATTCGGACGAGAACCTGTTGCAACAAGTACATTTTTTGGAATTAACATTTCATTCTCTTCTCCACTTGCAAGTTCAACTGAAATTGTCCCTGGCATTGGAGAGAAAATAGATGGGCCAAGAATACGGCCGATACCTTCAAACACATCAATTTTACCTTGTTTCATTAAGTGTTGAACACCTTTATGAAGTTGCGTTACAATCTTCTCTTTACGCTCTTGCACTTTCGCAAAGTTTAGTTCTACATTACTTGCAATAACTCCGAACTCTTCGCTTTTTTTAGCAGTTGTGTATACTTCCGCACTACGTAAAAGAGCTTTACTAGGAATACATCCTTTGTGCAAACAAGTACCACCAAGATTTTCTTTTTCAACAAGTGCAGTTTTTAAACCTAGTTGTGATGCTCGAATAGCAGCAACATATCCACCAGTACCGCCGCCAACGATGACTAAATCATATTCTCTTGCCATTATCTCAACCCCTAGCTACTGTTTGTTTTTCTCGTACAACATACTCTTTCGGCGCTTCTTCTTCACGTAATACACGAAGTGCTCCTTCTGCTAATGCTTGTAATTCATCTTCCCCTGGATGTACGATAACATCTGCAATCCAGTCAACACGTTCTTTTATTTCATCAACAAGAATTTTACTGTACGCAAGTCCACCAGTTAAAACGATTGCATCAATTTTCCCGTGAAGTACAGCGCTAGCTCCGCCAATCTCTTTTGCAACTTGATATGCCATTGCTTTATAAATAAGAGTTGCTTCCGGATCACCTTTTTCAACCATTTGTTCTACTTTGATCGCATCATTTGTACCGATTAGGCTTACAAGTCCACCTTGTCCAACAAGTTTTTTAACCATTTCGTCACGGTAATACTCACCAGAGAAACACATCTCCACTAATTGCCCTACCGGTACTGTACCCGCACGCTCTGGACTAAATGGGCCTTCTCCGTTTAAGCCGTTATTCACATCAATAACTTTTCCTTTTTTATGAGCACCAACTGTAATACCGCCACCCATATGTGTAACTAATAAATTTAAATCCTCGTATTTGTGATTTAATTCTTCAGCCACTTTACGAGCAACTGCTTTTTGGTTTAATGCATGGAAAATACTTTTACGTTCCATACCAGCAATACCACTTATACGAGCAACCGGCTCCATTTCATCTACAACGACAGGATCTACTATGAATGCCGGAATATTTAATCCAGAAGCGATTTCATATGCCAAAATGCCTCCAAGGTTTGAAGCATGATGACCGCTAAACCCATTTTTCAAATCTTCTAACATCGAATCGTTTACTGTGTATGTTCCGCCTTCGATTGGACGAAGTAATCCCCCACGCCCACAAACTGCGTTTAACTTCGAAATGTTAATACCGTGAGAATGTAGAACTTCTAAAATCGTTTCTTTGCGAAACTCATATTGATCGATAATTCTCTTATATTTTCCAATTTGTTCTTCGTCATGACGAATAGTTTCTTCTAAAACGGGCCTTTCATTATCAAAAACACCAATTTTTGTGGATGTACTACCCGGATTAATAACAAGAATTCGATTTAAAGACACTGTTGCTACCTCCACTAATAAATTCAAAAGGAGGTGGAAACCTCATAAGAGGTAACCACACCTTTTGTAAAAGTAATATATGAATGATTAGCGACGGCTAATAATGTCGTGACCGTTGCGTAAGTATGTGCTACGAGAGTTTTTCAAGCTTGCAATGCGCTCTTCAGCTAAACGATCTGCTGCTACATAAGTTGCAATGCCATCACGTTTTGAAATTTCGATTACTTTTGCAATTGTGTCATAAATAGACTCAACACGTTTTAGTGCACGTTCTCTATTGTATCCATATAATTCGTCTGCTACGTTAATTACACCACCAGCATTAATAACATAGTCTGGTGCGTATACAATACCCATTTCATGAATCATGTCGCCGTGACGATTTTCTTTTAATTGGTTATTTGCAGAACCTGCGATTACTTTTGCTTTAAGTTGTGGAATAGTTTCGTCATTAACTGTTGCGCCTAATGCACATGGTGCGTAAATATCACATTCAACACCGTAAATTTCATTTGGCTCAACTGCTGATGCACCGAATTCTTCTACCGCGCGTTGTACAGCTTCTTTATTAATATCTGTAACGATTAATTTTGCTCCTTCAGCATGTAAATGTTTGCATAGGTGATACGCTACGTTACCAACACCTTGAACAGCAATTACTTTTCCTTCTAAATTATCAGTACCGAAAGCCTCTTTCGCAGCTGCTTTCATACCACGATAAACACCGTATGCAGTTACTGGAGATGGGTTACCAGAAGAACCGAATGATGGTGAAATACCTGTTACAAAATCAGTTTCTTCGTGAATAATATCCATATCATCTACTGTTGTACCAACATCTTCAGCTGTAATGTAACGTCCGTTTAGTCCTTGAATGTATCGTCCTAACGCACGGAACATCGCTTCGCTCTTATCTTTACGTGGATCACCGATAATTACTGTTTTCGCACCACCTAAGTTTAAGCCAGCTGCTGCGTTTTTGTATGTCATCCCTTTTGCAAGACGCAATGCATCTTCAATCGCCGCTTCTTCAGAATCATATGTCCACATTCTTGTTCCACCAAGAGCTGGTCCAAGTGTTGTATCATGAATTGCGATGATTGCTTTTAAACCAGATTCTTTATCTTGACAAAATACTACTTGCTCATAATCATATTTTTCTAAGTATTCGAAGATTTCTAATGTCATTGTCGTTTCCCCCTAGTGTTTTACCCTGTTTGGTTTATTTTGAAGCAGTCGTAACTGCCAATGCTAATGAATATACTTTTGTTTCTGCTGAATCAGCACGAGATGTTAAAACAATCGGTGCTTTTGCGCCAGCAATCATAGCTCCTACTTTTGCATCCGCAAAGTATACGAGTGATTTGTACAGCACATTTCCAGCTTCAATCGTTGGGACGAGTAAAATGTCTGCTTTACCTGCTACATCACTTACTATGCCTTTATGTTCTGCTGCAATTTGTGATACTGCATTATCTAAAGCAAGTGGTCCATCAACGACACAATTTTTAATTTGTCCGCGGCGATTCATTTGAGTTAACATCGCGGCATCAATTGTCGCTTGCATCGCAGGATTCACAACCTCTACTGCTGCAATTGGTGCTACCTTTGGCAAATCTATTCCTATTGCCTGGGCAACTTCTACAGTATTCTGTATAATAGCAGCTTTTTGTGTTACATCAGGTGCAATGTTCATCGCTGCATCTGTAACAAAGATAAGACGATCGTAATTTGGAACTTCAAATGCTGCAACGTGTGAAAGTGCGCTACCTTTACGAAGTCCCCACTCTTTATTTAATACAGCTTTCAAAATATTTGCTGTTGGGATGTTTCCCTTCATAAGCACATCTGCTTCGCCATTTCTTACAGCTTTAACAGAAAGTTCTGCAGCCTCAGCACTTGACGCTGCTGCAATCACTTCAATGTGTTCTGAAGTTTGTAAACCATGTTCTTGTAGCATCCCCATTATTTTTTCTTGATTTCCATATAGACGAAATTGAGCTAGCTGTAATTTAATTGCTTTCGCTACAGCTTCAATTACTTCATGATCTTCTGCTACTGCTACAGCCACAGTTTTTTTAGGCTGTCCTGCTGCTTGATCAATTAAGTGTTCTAACTTCATATTTTGTAATCAACCCTTTCCGTCGTCCCTCGTCTATTTATAAAGCAAATACCGTGCCAACTTTCAAAAGTGGTCTTACCAATAATGAAAACGCATTCAAAATGCAGTAAAATCAATACTTTGGAAAATAACGAAACATTCTGTCTTGTTTTGTCGCTTTTTGTATACCATGCAATAAATTGCACGGTACGCAATTTATTGCATGCTATTTTTTGCACACTCATATTTTTCTAGCTTGTAATATAAATTTCGAACCGAAATTCCTAATGCTCTTGCAGTTTTTGTTTTATTTCCATCAAACCTCTCTAAACATTCATGAATGATATGCCCTTCAAACTCTGTCACTAATTGTTCAAGTGGCTTTTCTTCTAATTCAGGTAATAAGTTATTTTGTTTTACCTCAGTCTGCTCCTCTGTATGTAAAGGTGGTAAATGATGGACATCAATATATATTTCGTTATAATTCATAAAGATAATAGCTCGTCCTAAAATGTTTTCAAGCTCCCTCACATTTCCTGGCCATTCATATGATTGTAAATATGAAATAGCCGAATCAGTGAGCCCCTCTACATTCCGACCATAATCTTGGTTAATTTTTTGAATCAATCTGTCTGCAATTGCCGGTATATCTCCTTTTCGCTGACGAAGAGACGGAATTTGAATTGGAATTTTATTTAATCGATAATATAAATCCTCTCTAAACTCTCCTTCTAGAATGCCCTTTTCTAAATTCACATGTGTTGCTGCAATTACCCGGACATTTATAGGTATCGCTTTCGTTCCACCAACTTTTACAATTTCTTTTTCTTGCAACACGCGAAGGAGTTTCGCTTGCGTATTTGCAGACAATTCTCCTATTTCATCTAAAAAGATACTACCGTTATTCGCTTCCTCAAAAAAACCTCGTTTTCCGCCTCTTTTTGCTCCTGAGAATGCACCTTCCTCATAACCGAATAATTCACTTTCTAATAAAGTCTCGGAAATAGCAGCACAGTTTACCCTGACGAATTTATTATATTTTCGATTACTTCCATTATGAATTGCATGTGCAAACAATTCTTTACCCGTTCCAGATTCTCCGCGTAGTAATACTGTTGCTGGTGTATTCGCTCCAAGTTTCGCCTGTTCAATAGCGGCCGTTGTTTCATCTGAATTTCCGACAATGTCATCAAATGAATATTTCGCTTCTAACGTTCGAATAATTTGCCTTGCTCTATTCAATTCATTTGTTAACTTTTGAATTTCTGATACGTCACGAATTACACCAACGCTTCCTTTCAATATCCCATCCACTATAACTGGCGCTACGTTTACAATTACATCACGCTTCTTTTGTCCAATCTTCATATGTATTCCGCGTACCGCCCTACGCGTTCGAAGTACTTTCATATGCATACTTTCACCTTCTACAATATCAGTTGTAGCCGGTTTCCCAATAATGTCCTCTTCTGTTAAACCTGTTAATTTCGTATACGCAGGGTTAATTACTAATCCTCTTCCCTTTTCATCCACGACCGAAATTGCTTCCTCAGACGAGTTGATAATCGCCTCAAGTAACGTTTGAATCTCCTTTAAATCTGTAACTTCTTCCGCAAGATCTACAACCTCTGTTATATCTTTAAAAATCGCAAATGCCCCTTGTACCTCTCCTCCCTCTTTTAATATTGGAATACGGGTTGTAATAATTTTCTTTTCATTCTCTAATGTCAGTTCATAATTTACTTCTATTTGTTTCGTACGTATAATACGAAGCAACTTACTAGTCGGAATAACTTCTAAAATATATTTCCCTACCGCATCTTCTTTTTTATATCCGATAATACGCTCTGCACTTTTATTAAATAGGCGTACTTGTCCCTCTCGATCAATCACAATCATACCGTCATGCGTAGAATTTAAAATTAAATCCCCTTGCTGCGTCTGTTCTTCTAACTTTCCAATTAAACTTTCCTTCTCATGTGCTAATCTCGTAACAATTTTCGCAATATCACCTGGTATAAGAAGAGTATCTTTATGCTTTTTCTTTATTAAATCTTTATGTAAATCATCGTCACCCGTCATATCAAACATTACATCAATATGCATAGAAAGAAACGGCGTTACACTCTCTCCAATTGTAACCCCATATTCCTTAGCCATTTGTAATCCCTTTGCTATCGGATTTATATCAATAATCCCTATAATTTGAAATATATTTGAACTTTGTAACAGATTCAGCAGTGTACTACCACCTTCACCTGCACCAACAATTAAAACTTTTTGTTTCATATATTACACTTCCTCTCGAAGTATCTCTGCAAAATTTTTCACACCCTTATATTACTCGTTCAGCCCCCTCTTGACAAACCCCCTTTTCATATAACATCATTGAAATAAACAAAACAATCTGAAAAGGGGCGTTTATATGCAGCGTTACCTTGCTCTATCATTAGCACTCATCCCTATTTCATTAGCTGTGTTTGGCATTAAGTTAATGAGAGATACTGTATTCGGGATTCTATTTCCTCCACTCTCTATACTATGGTTACAATTTTTAATCGGCGCTCTCTGCTTCGGGCTCGGGTTTTATATCTTCGGAGGCTTCGTCTTACACCGAGACCGTAAACGAAATAAAGTACAAGCTCGCTTTAGAAGGTAGGAAGGCCCCACTATTTATAAATAAAAAATGAGACCGTTACACGCGGTCTCATTTTTTTATTGGCAATAACATTCTTGCTGTTTCGGGGTAATCAGTAATAATCGCCGAAATATTCATATCAAAATATTTACGCATAAGCGTTTCTTCATTTATTGTATAGGGCCGAACCTCTACACCACTTTCCATCGTTAATTCAGCAACAGCATCTTGAAGATAACGATAATTAGGGTGCACTGCTGTAGCGCCCATTTTTTTCGCATACGCCCACGGACTATGCAAACCTTCGCGATATAAAATCGCTGTTTGAATATCAGGAGCCATCATATGACACCTTTTCATACTGTAGTGATTAAATGAAGAAAATATAACACGATCTTCTAGATTACATTTCCGTACAAGCGTTATAACTTCTTCCTCTAAACCTCTGTATGGAATTTTATTATTTTTCAGTTCAATATTAAGTAGCAGCTCTGTTTTATCAATCCATTCTAACACCTCTTCTAAAAGGGGTATTTTACAAAAGCCTACTTTATCACCGAATTTATAGCTCGCATCTAATTTACATAAATCCTCATATAAATAATTACGAACCGCACCTTTTCCATTTGTTGTCCGGTCCACTGTTTCATCATGAATGACGACAACTTTTCCATCTTTCGTTAATTGAACATCAAGCTCAATTCCATCTGCTCTAAAAGATTCAGCTGCTTCAAATGAAATCATTGTATTTTCTGGGTACGTTCCCGCTGCACCACGATGTGCAAATATAAGAGTCATCCTCACTCCCCCAATCTTATGCTATACTATACGAAAAAGGAGGTACTTCTATGAGACCATTACAAATTTCTCCAGACACTGCAGTCCGCCTATCAAAAGCATTAGGTGTTCCACTTGAACAACTTATGCATATGCCGCAGCACATTCTAATTCAAAAGTTAGTTGAATTAGAAAAACAAAATAAAGACGAAGAATAATACAGTCCTGTTTTGCAGGGCTTTTTATTATTTTCTATTATATCACGGATGACTTCCCTACTAAAATCCTTTAACAGATATACTATGATTCCATTTAATCTTTTCTTCAAACATTTATAATCAATAAATTAAAACCCCTCTTTTAATAAAAGAGGGGTTTCTTACTACTCATTTCAGTTACTCAAATTATGCATGTTTCTTTTCTTTATTAAAAATCATAAACAATTTATACAACCCTAAAGAAGCTGGAATATTCATAAATGCAAATGCTTCATAAGTATAATGAGGAGCTGTTTCCCATAGTAATAAGAAAGTAAACACCCCTAACGTACTAATCATCGCAATTCGTATAACTTCCGATTCATTTTCATCTTTCTTTTTATAAAGTATAACAGCCGCCAGAACAGCTACATAAACAAATAATTTGATAACATACGAATATACAGTAACGATTTTATACTTCGTTGTACTATAGTTCGATACGTAATTAGTTATCGTGTCGTTCTTCTGCTCAAACCACTGTCCAATACGGTACATGGAGAACTGACTTGATACCCATTCTCTAGTTATTTTTTCATTTAAATGGTGTACATAACCCGTTACACCAAGTTCACTGAAACGCTGCACTATAACTGTTTTATTGTGTTCATTTAAATCCTTCGTATTCTTTATGTTTTCATCATCAATATAATCTGCATCTGCCTGATTCCACACACCGTACGTATCTTTGTTCAACCCCATTTTCACCCAATGAGTGAATGGAATTTTTTCAATTTCATTATCGGTACTGAGATTTAGCTTTGTCGTTATACCTTTAAAACTTACAATAAGGATTAAACAAAATAAAACACTACTTAACACCTTTACAGAATACTCCTTACGAAATTTAAAAATATTTTCAATTAAAATCGCTAACGCTACCGCCAATGCTGTCGGTCTTATAATATAAGTACAAGCCGCAAAAACTCCTAATAAAATCCATAAAATAGTCTTCAGCCTTTTTGTTTCCGCTGTTTTCAAACATAAATATGTATACATCGTTGCTGAAATAAAAAATATTACTAATGTATGCGTATAGAAAACTGGCGCCTGCCAATATATAAAAATGTTTAGCACAGATAACACGATCGATATGTGAGCAACTTTAAAGTTTGTAATTTTCCTTACAATCAATACATTTAAAATAATACTACCCGTTATACATACTATTGGTAATATTTTTATCGCCACATCTACGCTTCCTACCAATTTAGCAAAATATCCTCCTAATAATACAATATGTGTATTATATGGATAAAATAGAAGCTGTCCCATTTCTAAAAATTGATTATCTCCATTAAACACAGAGACAATTCCTTGTTTAAGGATGGCATAATCTCCTACAACAGGGTTAAATGCGATAGAAGTAATCATTATTTCCGTCGTCAAAATGATTACGATACCTAAAGCAATCATAATATTTGTGTACGTTCTTTTCATTTTATTAATAACCCATTTATAATACATAAAGAAGAGCGCAAATAAAAGCAACGTCGCCGCTAGAACAGCACCGACTTTTTTGGGAGTGTACTCCTCAGTCGGATAAGGAAATTCACCACTCATCAAAATTGTTTTGGGGATAAAAAATTTACTTACTATCATTGAAAATATAGATAAAAACACCGTCATAACAATGATTGGGTAAGCTCGATTCACTATTTTTTTTAAAGTCATTCATCCATTCTCCTATATCTCTAACTTTTCCCAATCAATGATACGTTATAGAGATTATGATGTCAAACCCACGTATTTCCTGTACATATCCTTCTTTTCACTACATTTTTTCACATAAATTTATATATTCCCTCAAACCCCTTAAATCGAAGGAAATAAAAAAACTCCCTAAAAGGAAGCTTCTTCGTAATCTATAGTTTATCTCACTATTTACAGGCAGTAAGAATCCCGGCACACAATTTGACAATGGCGTTAGGTGCGGGATGGGAGCCCTACTAATTAAAGGTTCATTTTATTGCACATGTGGCGCATCTCCTGAATCGTATAGTTCTTTCGCTTTTTCCTCCCCGAATGTAGTTAAAATATAATGTTGCTCTTCTACCGCATCCATCGCTCTAGTGGCTTTACAAGTGCTACCTTCTTGGGCATCCGAGAAATAATTGTGATCTTCTACAATTTGACTAAAATCTTTTTTCGCCCATCTATCAGCAATCTCTAAAAGCTCATTTTTTTTCGCAAAGCCACTCTTATTTATGATATTTTTTAATTTTTCAGCATTTTTTCGAATCATTGGACTGGATTCTGATTTTCGTTCTGCCACTACTTTTTGATGAGTCATGTGATGCATCACTGTAATGACTTCGCTTTCAGTAGAATTTTCAGTAACATACACATCAACAAAGACTCCATCTACCTCTCTACCTACTATCGTTGGATCTTCTTTTTTATCTATTTGAGCATTCACTTCTTTATCTACTGGATTATCGGCAAGTTGTAACATTCCAAATGTAACTGCAACAGCAAGAACTCCCATAGCTGCTACTATTCCTAGCCAAGTTAATATTTTATTTTTCATTCCCCTTCTCCCTATCTATACCTATTTAATTATCTTATAAAAAAACTCACTTATATGTAATATTACTAAAAACAGGATTTATCTTCCATGATATCAAATGATCTCTTGTTCTCAATAAAATAAAAAGACCAACGAATTCTAAAATTCATTGGTCATTAAATAAAAAGTTCATTGGTTTTACATTTAATATCGGGTATAAATTTAAAGAATGATTAAGCTTTACTAAAACTTAAATCCCTTACTATCTTTACTCTCAGCTAGCCTTATGTTCAAGTCTCAGCTTATCCGCAACCATTGCGATGAACTCGGAATTCGTAGGTTTTGCTTTTGACATGGATACTGTATAACCGAATAAGGACGAAATAGAATCAATATTCCCACGACTCCATGCTACTTCAATTGCGTGACGGATTGCACGCTCGACGCGGCTTGCTGTTGTATTATATTTCTTCGCGATATCTGGATACAATACTTTCGTAATAGATCCAAGTAATTCGATATCATTGTACACCATAGAGATTGCTTCCCTTAAGTACATATACCCTTTAATATGAGCAGGCACACCGATTTCATGAATGATACTCGTAATGCTCGCGTCTAAGTTTTTCGGTTTTCCATCTATTGTAGTTGCTGAACGGAAAGATGGAAGTGGACGTTTAATGGTAGCGTTCGCCTTACCGCTCACTTGACGAATATGACTCGTTAAATTCTCCATATCAAATGGTTTTAATATGAAATATGAAGCACCTAAGTCAACAGCTTTTGTCGTCACATCTTCTTGTCCAAATGCTGTCAACATAATTACGCTAGGCTGTCTTAGCCTTTCAATATTTCGCATTTTCTCTAGTACAGCTAAACCATCTAAATGTGGCATAATAATGTCTAAAACAAGTACATCCGGCTGCTTATCATTTAATAAATTTAAACACTCTTGACCATTATAAGCAGTACCGATTACTTCCATATCATCTTGAGCAGCTACGTAACTCTCTAGCATTGATACTAATTCTTTATTATCATCTACAAGACAGACTTTAATTTTCTCCACAGCTTTTCCTCCCTTACCGAATCGATTCTCCGACATGTGTATCCTTCTAGGCTACATGAATTGTTCGACAATTGTGTGAAAATTCCCTTTTAAAGTTTGTTACTTTCCGATAAAATCACAAAAAAATATGTTTATCGTTCATTTATTCCCTTTCGCAACACATTCCATCATAGAAATACAACGAAACGTTCAACCCTTTTCTTTTATTTTACAACAAAAAACACCTCTTGCGGAGCTTTTACAAAATTTCAACGAATTTTTCAAAAGAAAAGCGAGCTAATTAATAATTAGCTCGCTTTTCTTTCTTGTTCATAAATGTTAATTCCAGCCTCATGTAACATCCATTCAATATGAACACCATATCCTGACGTTGGATCATTTACAAATACATGTGTAACAGCACCAATTACTTTCCCGTTTTGTACAATTGGACTTCCGCTCATGCCTTGTACGATACCACCCGTTTTCGCTAATAAACGTTTGTCTGTTACTTTTATTACCATGCCTTTTGTAGCTGGAAACTTTTGCGGTACTGTACTTACAACTTCAATATCAAACGCTTCCACTTTATCTTTATCAATAACTGTTAATATTTTTGCCGGTCCCTCTTTTACTTGATGAGATAGTGCAATAGGCATCGCTTTATCCATTACGCCATTTGGTATATTTGTATTCAATTTCCCGAATATACCAAATGGACTATTTATTGTAATATTACCAATCACTTCACGATCTGGTGAGAACCTCGCTAATTTCTCTCCTGGATTCCCATGACTACCTCTTTCAATTGATGTAACTGTCGAACGCATAATTTGTCCATCTTCGACTTGAATCGGCTTTTTCGTATCGTTATCAGAAATGACATGACCAAGTGCCCCATATTTCATAGAATCAGGATGAACAAATGTCATTGTTCCGATTCCAGCTGCCGAATCACGAATATATAAACCAATACGATAAGACGATTCTCCACTGTCTTTTTGTGGTGTTAACTTAGTGCGGATATGTTTTCCATCTCTTAACAAAACAAGATTAAGCGGTTCACCTGTTTCACCACTATTATGAATAAATGGTGCTACATCACTCATTCTTTCAATTGTTTTACCATTAATTTCAGTAATCATATCTCCAATTTGCACACCAGCTGTTTCACCAGGAGATACTTTCCCTTTTTCAGTTTGAATTAAATGATGGCCTACAACAAGTACCCCTTTTGTATTTAACTTCACACCAATTGATTGTCCACCTGGAATAACTTTAAAATCTTTCAATACTTTCACATTTACTTTTTTCACTGGAAAACCAGCAAGCTGAAACACCATATCTGCTTCACCATTTTGATGAGGATTTACCATAAGTCCTTGTTTTTGTTCATTGGAACTTACTGTAAACACATGACGATCTGTAGATGAAGCGTGAAAAACTGGTAATGAAGCTATTTCTGATTGTTGCCCTTCAAAAACAACAAGTTGCTTCGGGGATGAAATAAACGTCCGAAGCGGTTTAAAACACCCAATAAAAACTAAAGAAACAAGGAGACAAAGACCTATTATTTTGCGAAATCTTTCTAATCTCAATTTGTTCACTCTCCTCGCTCCTACCCCACATTCAGCCTCTTGGCTTCACTTTTTAATCTCTCCTTGCAGTGCTTTATTTATAACCGGAAGAATTAAGAAATCATTATTTGAGAAAAAAAGCTATCCATTACTGGATAGCCTCTGCTGTCTGTTTAAAATGATGCGCTTGCGTAAGTAATTCTTTCGCATGTTCTGTCGTTAAATCTGTAATTTCCACACCAGAAATCATTCGAGCTATTTCTGTTACTTTATCCTCCATAGTTAAAACGGTAACTGATGTAATTGTCCGATCATTCGCTACTTGTTTTCGAATAAATAAATGTGAATCCGCCATTGAAGCTACTTGAGGTAAGTGCGTAATACAAAGTACTTGCGAGTTTACTGATACTCGATAAATTTTTTCCGCAATAGCCTGTGCAACCCGACCACTTACACCAGTATCCACTTCATCAAAAATAACAGATGCAACACCTTGATGCTTAGAAAAAATGCTTTTTAAAGCTAAAATAATACGAGATAGCTCTCCGCCAGAAGCGACCTTTGAAAGTGGTTTTAGCGGCTCACCTGGATTTGTTGAAATATAAAATTCCACATGATCGTAGCCATCCGCCGTAAGTCTTACCGGGGCACCCTCAACAAGAGGCTCTTCAGCATTTCCTTCTCTCTTCATGATTCTCACTTCAAATTTTGTTTTCTCCATATATAATTCTTTTAATTCCTGATGAATGGCATTTGTAAGATGCTCTGCAAGCTCATGACGCATATTACTTAACGACGTTGCTTCTTGCAGAATAACACTTTCTAATTCCTTTAATTGCTTCTTCGTCGTTTCAATATGAACGTCTTTATTTTCAATCGTAAAAATTTCTTGTTCAATTTTATCAGCATACGCTAAAATCTCTTCTACAGTATTTCCATATTTTCTCTTTAGCATACGAATTTCATTTAAACGCGTTTCAATTTCGTCTAAACGCTTCGGATCATATTCCATCATATCGAGCTTTTCTCTAAGTTGATATGCAACTTCTTCTAATAAGTAGTAGCTATTTGCAATTGAATCATGATTTTCTTGATAAACTTCATCTAAATGTGTAATACTCTCCATTTGTCCCATTGCGCTTCGTACATTATCTAACCCTTGTCCGTCAGCGCTTAATGAGCGATATGCATCGCCTAATGCTTTGTAAATTTTTTCGAAATTAGAAATTTGCAATCGTTCTTCAGTTAATTCAATTTCTTCATCCATCTTTAAATCCGCCTTACTGATTTCTTCATGCTGGAATTGAATTAAATCTAAGCGATGCGCCATTTGTTGTTCATTTTCACTTAACGATTTTAACTGTTTTTTTAATTTCTCATAGTCAGCGTATACATTTTGATATATACCCAATTGTTTAACAATGCGATCTCCATCAAAATGATCAAGCATAAACATATGACGCTCTTCATTCATTAAATCTTGTGTTTCGTGCTGCCCATGAATATCAACAAGTGTTTTTCCAATTTCCTTTAATATACTAAGGGTGACCAGTTTCCCATTTACACGACATACACTTTTTCCGTTTGCAGCGATATCACGCTTCAAAATAATCATGCCGTCTTCTATTTCTATATCCAACTCTTCTGCCTTTTCAATACACGGATGCTTATCATCTTCTACATAAAATAGCCCTTCTATCTCAGCTTTTTCTGTTCCGTATCGAACAAATTCCGCTGAACCACGGCCACCTACAAGTAAACTAATCGCATCAATAATAATCGATTTTCCGGCCCCTGTTTCACCACTTAAAACCGTTAACCCTTTTTGAAAAGAAATATTTAATGCCTCAATAATAGCAAAGTTTCTAATCGATAATTCCGATAACAATGCCCCATTCACCTCGTTATAAACTAATCCCCTATTAAGGGCTTTTCTCAGTTCTTCATTCAAATAGTCAAACTATATGTTTGTATGTATAAGTTACTTTTCTAACCGCTCCATTGTACCAAACATTTGTTTTACGGGTCAATCCACCTATTTTCTAATTTTATTCAAAGAAAATATTATATTACAATTAAGAATTCACATTTTTAACCAATAAAAAAATCCTGTTCACTTTCCACTTTACAGAGGAAAGCAAACAAGATTTTTTTTTACAACATATTTAAGAAACGATCAGAGACAACACCTGTATCTTCAGGTGTACGGCAAATAATTAAGCAAGTATCATCACCACAGATGGTTCCGATGATCTCATCCCACTCTAAATGATCAATAAGTGCTCCAAGTGAATGAGCGTTACCAGGCAATGTTTTTAGCACAAGCATATGTCCTGCCGTGTCTAATTTTACAAATGAATCCACTAGATTGCGTTTTAATTTTTGTAACGGGTTAAATCGTTGATCTGCTGGCAAGCTATATTTATAGCGCCCATCATGTAATGGCACTTTCACTAAGTGCAGTTCTTTAATATCGCGCGATACTGTTGCTTGCGTTACATTAAATCCCTCATTACGTAAAATATCAACTAATTCATCTTGTGTTTCAATTTCTTTGTTCGCAATAATTTCCCTGATTTTAATATGGCGCTGACCTTTATTCATACATTTGCACCTCACACTATCTCTTACCATAGTTTAAACATTGGTATACTTCACTTATTTATGTTAACTTATTATTCGTTGCTTGTACACAATTGTTTTTACAATCATTATACAATTACAACAAAAAGAGGAACAACATATGTTATTCCCCTTTTCCTTTTTGCTTTAGGACATCATGCGCCTCTGTAACTACTTGCTCAATAGAAACTGGAGAATGATTTTCGCCATTCTCACGTTCACCATGCCATTTCAGATGAATTAAAAATTCAATATTACCATCCCCGCCCGTAATTGGTGAGAATGTTAAACCTTCTACGTCGTATCCTTCTTTTATAGCAAAGTCGACAATCATTTCTACGACAGCCTCATGTACTTTTCGATCACGAACGATACCTTTTTTCCCAACTTGCTCTCTTCCAGCTTCAAACTGTGGTTTAATTAACGCTGCTACATCCCCATTAGGCATAAGCATTGTTTTTAAAACCGGCAGTATAAGCTTTAATGATATAAATGAAACATCGATACTAGCAAATTGCGGTAAACCACGTTCTAAGTCTGCTGGTGTCACGTAACGGAAGTTTGTCCGTTCCATTACGACAACACGCTCATCTTGACGCAATTTCCACGCAAGTTGATTGTATCCTACATCTAATGCATAAGATAATTTCGCTCCGTTTTGAAGCGCACAATCTGTAAAGCCACCAGTTGATGAACCAATATCTATCATAACTTTATCTTGTAAATCCAGGTGAAATGTCTCCAATGCCTTTTCAAGTTTATAACCACCACGGCTTACATACGGCATAACTTGTCCCTTCACCGTAATCTCTGTATCTTGTGGGATCTTCTCTCCTGGCTTATCAAGTCTCATCTCATTCGCATATACAAGTCCGGCCATAACGGCGCGTTTTGCTTTCTCACGTGTTTCTATAAGTCCTCGCTCTACTAATAGTACATCTACTCTTTCTTTTTTTGCACTCATTTGTTACGCCCTTTTTTGTTTTGATGGAATCATTGTATGAATACGGTCTACAACAGCATCTGTCGTTAAACCAATTTCTTCTAATAATTTTGTTACACTACCGTGCTCTATGAAACGGTCTGGAATACCCATTCGTTCAATTAACGCACTATGGTACCCGTTCTCAGATGCAAATTCAACTACTCCCGTTCCAAAACCACCAATTAAGCAAGCTTCTTCAATCGTTAAAATCGGTATATTTTTCCCTAAGAGATCATGTAAATATGCTTCATCCATCGGTTTAATAAAGCGAGCGTTCACTACTTTCACTGAAACTCCAGCCTTTTCAAGACGCTCAGCTGCTTCCATTGCCATTGGTATTGTCGTACCAAATGTTAAAATAGCCGCTTGTGTACCTTCTTTTAACGTTTCCCAAGTACCGATTGGAATCGCCTTTAGTTCTTCATCCATATGAACACCAAGTCCATTACCGCGCGCATAACGTAATGCGATTGGTCCATCTTCATATTGCATCGCCGTATATACTAAATGTTGCCCTTCATTTTCATCTTTCGGCATCATAAGTACCATATTCGGCAAATGACGTAAGAATGAGATGTCAAATACACCTTGATGCGTTTCACCATCTGCTCCTACTAAACCAGAGCGATCGATTCCGATGAAGACGTTTAAATTTTGGCGACATATATCATGAACAACTTGATCATATGCTCTTTGTAAAAATGTTGAATAAATCGCTAAGAATGGCTTCATTCCTTGCGTTGCCATACCCGCCGCCATTGTTGTAGCATGCTGTTCTGCAATACCTACATCAATCATACGATCCGGGAATTCTTTTTGGAATTTCTCAAGTTTCGATCCAACAGGCATTGCAGGTGTAATTGCAACGATACGCTCATCCGTTCTCGCTAGCTTAAGTACTGTATCACTAACAACAGCACTCCATGCTGGTGCAACTTCTTTCGGTTTAACGAAGTCACCTGATTCAATTTTATAAGGTCCTGTTCCATGCCAAGTTCCAATAACATCACTCTCAGCTGGTTTATAACCTTTTCCTTTTTTCGTAATAACATGAACAAGCACTGGGCCTTTTGTTTTCTTTGCATATTGCAACGTTTCGAATAACTTTTCATAATCGTGCCCATCAACTGGACCTAAATATGTAAAGCCTAATTCTTCGAAAAAGACACCGGATACTAGTAAATATTTAAGACTATCTTTTATTTTCTCTGCTGTCGCAGCAACTTTCCCACCGACTGCTGGGATTTTCTTTAATATATACTCTAGTTCATCTTTTACCCAATGGTATTTCCCTGCGGTACGTAGACGTCCAAGTACATTATGAAGCGCACCAACGTTTGGTGCAATTGACATTTCATTATCATTCAAAATAACAATCATGTCTGTTTTTTCATGTCCAATATGGTTCAATGCCTCTAAAGCCATTCCGCCGGTTAGAGCACCATCTCCAATGATTGGTATAACATATTCTTTCGTTTTCTTTAAATCACGTGCTAGAGCCATTCCCATTGCAGCAGATAAAGATGTTGAGCTATGGCCAGTTTCCCATACATCATGCTCACTCTCGCAACGTTTTGGGAAACCACATAGACCTTGATATTGCCTTAATGTACCGAATTCCTTTGCACGTCCTGTTAAAATTTTATGTACATAGGATTGATGTCCTACGTCCCATAAAAATTTATCTTTCGGACTATCAAATAATTTATGCAGAGCAATTGTGAGTTCTACTACACCTAAATTAGGTGCAATATGTCCACCTGTTTGAGAGAGCTCTTCAATTAAAAACTTACGAATATCCTCACTCAATCCCTCTAGTTCACCGATAGACATATCTTTCAAAAAACTAGGGTTTTGAATTTGCGTTAGATCCACATGGATCACTCACTTTCATTTCATAATCTGTCAACATGTCAAATATTATAAAAAACATTTACACAAAACAAGAAATTATCTTTTTTTATTTTTCACCTTGTCCTGCAATTAACCAGTCTATTGCGCCCTAATCCTATTATAAACCATATTTCTTTAGGCGATGAAAAAAATAGCCGCTAACACGAAGTGATAACGGCAATGTAATCTACATATATTTTTGCCAATAACAAGAAAAGAAAAACCTTTTCCTACATTTATATCATAAAATGATGAATGACTCAACAAATGGAAACGCTGTTATATTAGTTATTACGTTTTGCAATCAAATCACAAATAGATAGTAAATATTCATCTTGTAATTGCAAGGAACCAATAGCACCTTTTGCTTTTGCAATTGTTTCTTCTAAAATATCCTTCGCTCTATCTACAGTAAATAACGTCGTATATGTGCTCTTTTCGTTGGAAACATCACTACCAATCGGTTTTCCAATCTCTTCTTCGGTTCCTTCCACATCTAAAATATCATCTCGAATTTGGAAAGCTAGGCCGATATATTTTGCAAACGCAAGTAACTTTTCTTCTTGTTCTTCTGTGGCATCAGAAAGTATCGATCCTGCAAGTACAGCGAATTCAAGTAGTTTCCCAGTCTTATGCTTATGAATATACTCCAACTCATCAATCGTAAGCTGTTTCCCTTCAGCTTCCATATCTGCCACTTGTCCGCCAACCATTCCTTCTGGTCCTGCCGCTTTTGCAAGCTCAAGTACAAGTCTTACTTTTTTTTCAGCAGAGATTTCCTTTTGTTCATATGCCATAATAACTTGAAAAGCATACGTCAACAAACCATCGCCTGCTAAAACTGCCATCGCTTCACCAAATACTTTATGATTTGTGGGCTTACCTCTTCTTAAATCATCATCATCCATACAAGGTAAATCATCATGAACTAACGAGTATGTATGTATCATTTCAAGAGCACAAGCTGCACCTATTCCAAGATTTCTTTCTTTACCAAACGCTTGTAATGTCGCAAATAAAAGTAACGGGCGGAGACGCTTTCCACCCGCTTCCAAAGAATATGCCATCGCTTCACGAAGTACATTTGGACATTGTAATTCATTTGCATAGCTTACAAGCTTCTCTTCTACGAAAGTTTTACTTTCTTTCAAAAAAGTATCAAAAGCAATAGTCACTATGCTTCATCTCCTAAAGCAGTAAACGGTTCAAGCTCTCCATCTTCCCCAAGAATAACTGCCATTTGTTCTTGTACGTTCTTCAACTTCTCATCACAAAGCTTAGATAATTCCATACCCTCTTTAAAATAAGAAATTGCTTCTTCTAAAGGTACGTCACCTTGCTCTAGCTTAGAAACGAGGTGCTCAAGTTGCGAAATTGCCTCTTCAAAGCTTAATTTATTTTCCATTATTCAATTCACGCTCCTCTATGCCTGATACGCTACAATCTAGTATTCCATCTTGTAATTGAACTGAAACAGCATCTCCAAGGCTGACATCTTTCACACTTTTTAACACTTGCTTCTCTTCATCATATACAAGCCCGTACCCTCTCATCATTACTTTAAGCGGACTTAACGCTTCAAGTTTTTGGGCAGCTCTTACAAAGGCAAATTCTTTCGTTTGAAGTAATGTTTGCATTTCACGTTGCAATTGCTTTTGCAATGTTTCAACCGCTACCTTCGTTTGCATAATTTTTTGAGCTGGGTGGTGCTTCTCTAAATAAAATGAAAGCTGTTTTAACTGATTTACCTTTTTATCAATATAGCGCTCTTTCGCTAAAACAAGCTGTTCTAACGCTCTATCTAATTGCTCTTCTTTTTGCTCATATACTTGTCTTGGATAACGGAACGCATAAGATTTTTGCAATACTTGTAGTTTTTCTTCTTTTTTATGTACTAACTCTCTCATTGCTCTTTGCAATCTTAGAGTTCTTTGTAATACCTTTTCTTGTAACTCTATAATGTTAGGCACTGCCAGCTCAGCTGCTGCAGTCGGTGTTGGCGCACGTAAATCGGCAACAAAATCCGCAATTGTAAAGTCCGTTTCATGGCCTACTGCCGAAATAATAGGGATCTCACTCTTAAAGATTGCCCTTGCTACCATTTCTTCATTGAAAGCCCATAACTCTTCAATAGAGCCTCCCCCTCGCCCAACGATTAGGACATCTATCTCTCCCATTTCATTCGCTGTACGAATCGCTTGTACAATTGAGGGAGCTGCTGACTCCCCCTGTACAAGTACCGGAAACACAATAACATTTCCAATTGGATAACGACGTTTAATCGTTGTTATAACATCACGAATCGCTGCCCCTGTTGGCGACGTAATCACACCTATTGTTTTAGCGTAAGGAGGAATTGTTTTTTTATAAACTTGAGAAAACAAACCTTCTTCCTCTAAACGAACCTTTAATTGTTCGTAAGCTAAATGCAGGTTTCCGACTCCGTCAGGCTGCATGTCTTGAATATAAATTTGATAAGAACCACTCGCCTCGTAAACGGAAATTTTCCCTTTCACAAGTACCTTCATCCCATTTTCAGGTCTGAATTTAATATTACGATTATGACCCGCAAACATAACCGCTGCGATTCTTGCATTTTCATCTTTCAATGTAAAGTACATGTGGCCACGACTATGATTTTTAAAGTTGGAAATTTCACCTTTTAACCAAACAGACTGCAAATGCGGATCATATTCTATTTTTGTTTTTATATAGCGTGTTAACGCTGTAACGGTTAAATATTGTTTTTCCATTTCTCTCTCCTCATAGCCGACTCAAATTATTTACAAACGACACCTGCACGCTTAGCAGATTCAACAGTATTATGAAGAAGCATTGTGATCGTCATTGGACCAACACCCTTTGGCACAGGTGTAATGTAACCTGCAACATCTAACACGTTGTCAAAGTCAACATCACCACAAAGTTTACCTGTTTCTAAACGGTTCACACCAACGTCGATTACAACCGCTCCTTCTTTAATATAATCAGCTGTTACCATTTTAGGTCGTCCAACAGCTACGATTAAAATATCAGCTAACTTCGTTAACTCTTTCATATTTTGCGTTTTAGAATGACAATATGTGACAGTTGCATTTTCATTTAAGAACAATTGCCCCACTGGCTTGCCGACAATATTACTTCTTCCAATTACTACAACATGTTTTCCTGAGATATCAAGATTTGTTTCTTTTACTAATTCTACGATACCGTGCGGTGTACATGGAAGGAATGTATCTTGTCCCGTCATCATACGTCCCACGCTGATTGGGTGAAATCCATCTACATCTTTTTCTGGTGAAATTCTTTCAATGATAGCTTTTTCTTCAATATGTTTTGGTAAAGGTAATTGCACTAAAATGCCATTAATACGGTCATCGCCATTTAAGCGATCGATTTCAGCAAGCAAACGCTCCTCAGTAATTGTTTCAGGAAGTTCAATTAGCTCTGAATAGATTCCTACTTGTTCACAGCCCTTTTCTTTTCCTTTTACATAAGAACGAGATGCTGGATCTTCTCCAACTAGAATAACTGCTAATCCTGGTACAATCCCTTGCTCTTTCAACTTCACAACTTCTTCTGTTAATTGTGCTCGTTTTTTCTCCGCAACTTCATTTCCTTTGATGATTACTGCTACCATTTTAAGATTCCCCCTTAAAGAAATTACAGTGTATCTTTTATATTAGATAAAACGCCGTTAATAAAACGACGAGATTCCTCATCCCCAAATGTTTTAGCAATTTCAATCGCTTCGTTAATTGTTACGTTGTGTGGAATTTCTTCCATGTATTTCATTTCATACACAGCTACACGTAAAATACTGCGATCAACAATACTAATACGCTCCAGCTTCCATTTTTTTAAGTTTTGACGAATCGCTTCATCAATTACTTCTTTATTTTCTACAAAACCTACTACAAGTGATTCTAGAAAATCATTTGTTTCTTCACCTTCATCTAGCGTGTTTTCCACCGCTACTTTCGGTTCTAATTCACCTGTAATATCCATTTGGTATAATGCTTGCATAGCTCTTTCTCTAGCCGTCCTACGTTTCATTGTAACTCTCCTTTATGCTTCAAGTCTTTCCTTATGCTTTGTTATATTATTATAATTTATAAGCCGTCAATTCACTTACTCTTACAGTTTTCATTGATTTTCCAACCTTATAATACAATGATAATAACACAATTTATCGTTTCATACACGGGTTACAAGGCTGAAAAATAATAAAAAGATTAACTTCAAGTTCCATATCTTATCACAATGTACGTTTTTTGGAAAAACGAAACATCTTCTTTTTGATTTCTTATTTTTTGAAATAGTATAATAATTAGAGGGTTTTAATTTGTGAAGAAATGAAACGATAAAAAAGATGCCTATGTTACTAGGCACCTTTTTCATTCTTACACTGGTTCAATTTCTGTTTTTTGTGTTTCGAATGTTACGCCAACGATGTGAACATTCACTTCTTTTGGCTCAAGCCCTGTCATTGTAAAGAGTGCCTGGCGAATGTTGTCTTGAATCTTTTGTGCAACAACTGGAATTGCTACGCCAAAATACATTACAACATAAAGGTCAACGATAATATCTTCGTTTGCTAATTCAACCTTTACACCTTTACCATGATTTTTCTTACCTAACTTCTCAACAACATCTGTAGCAAAATTACCACGCATTGCCGCTACACCTTCTACTTCAGCAGCTGCAATACCTGCGATTACTTCAATTACTTCTGGTGCAATTTCTACTTTACCAAGAGTTGTATCTTGACCCATATCTAACATATGTTCAGCCATGAAAAAAAACCTCCTTTAATGTATCACTGCGTCACAAGTTCATGCTCTTCCAAAAACTTCGTATTAAACTCACCTTTTACAAAATCAGGATGATCTAGCAATTGCAAATGGAACGGGATTGTTGTATGTACGCCTTCAATGACAAACTCACTGAGTGCACGCTTCATTTTTGCAATTGCCTCTTCACGTGTTTTTCCGTGAACAATTAATTTAGCAACCATCGAATCATAGAAAGGTGGGATTGAATATCCCGGATATACAGCTGAATCGACGCGAATACCAAATCCGCCTGGTGGCAAGTACATTTCTACTTTACCTGGGGATGGCATAAATTTTTTGGCAGGGTTTTCCGCATTAATTCGGCATTCAATTGCCCAACCATTAAATTGTACTTCTTCTTGCTGTAACGATAACTTTTCTCCAGAAGCAACACGAATTTGTTCTTTAATTAAATCCATCCCTGTTACCATTTCAGTAACTGGATGCTCAACTTGAATTCTCGTATTCATCTCCATGAAATAAAAGCTTTTCGTTCTATATTCATAAATAAACTCAACCGTACCAGCACCTGTATAATCAACCGCTACCGCCGCTTTAACTGCCGCATCACCCATCTGCTTGCGAACATTTTCATCAAGTGCAGGTGATGGACTTTCTTCTAGTAGTTTTTGCAAGCGGCGCTGAATTGTACAATCACGCTCTCCTAAATGAATGGCATTTCCATGTGTATCTGCCATTATTTGAATCTCAACATGGCGGAAATCTTCAACGTACTTTTCTAAGTATACACCAGGGTTCCCAAAAGCGGTACTAGCTTCTTGCTGTGTAATTTGAATTCCTTTTACAAGCTCTTCTTCATGGCGTGCAACACGAATACCTTTTCCGCCGCCACCTGCAGTTGCTTTAATAATAACTGGATATCCAATTTGATTAGCAAGCTCGATCGCTTCTTCGGTATTTTTAATAATCCCTTGTGAACCTGGTACAATCGGAACCCCTGCTTCTTTCATTGTATCACGAGCAACGTCTTTTGTGCCCATCTTTGAAATAGCTTCTGGACTTGGACCGATAAAAATCAAGTTACATTCACGGCATAGCTCTGCAAAATCTGCATTCTCTGCTAAAAATCCGTATCCTGGATGAATAGCATCGCAGCCTGTTAACTTCGCAACACTAATAATGTTCGTCAAATTTAAATAGCTTTCTTTCGAAATCGTTGGTCCTACACAATACGCCTCATCAGCAATTTGTACGTGAAGTGACTCTTTATCTGCTTCTGAATAAATTGCGACTGTTTCAATATCCATTTCTTTACAAGCACGAATAATTCGTACAGCAATTTCCCCACGATTGGCTATTAATACTTTTTTTATCATCACAAAGACTCCCTTATTACGCTTTTACAAGAAATAGCGGTTGTCCATACTCAACAAGCTGTCCATTATTAACAAGAATCTCAACAATTTCCCCATCTACATCTGCATCGATTTCATTAAATAACTTCATAGCCTCAACAATGCATACGATAGAATCTTTTGATACTCTGTCTCCTACACTTACATATGCAGGTGTATCAGGCGAAGATGAAGAATAGAATGTACCTACCATCGGTGATGTAATTTTATGTAGGTTTTCATTTTGAACCACTTTTTGCTCTTCTTGTTTTGGTACTTCCACTTGTGCTGCCGCTACTGTTGTTTCAACTTCAACAGGTGCTACTGGTTGCACGACTTGTTTTGCTACAGGTGCTTGCACCGCAACAACTTCATTACCACGCTTTTTCATTTTGATTGTCGTACCATCTTTTTTGTATTCAAATTCATCAATATTAGAGCTATCAATTAATTTAATTAATTCACGAACTTCTTGAATTTTAAACATGTAAAATCCACTCCCATACTCTTGTTTGTCCCGTTTTTACAGATTATCGTCACTAAAACTAGATTGACTGTAAAAATACGATGTACTCTATTAGAAAATGCATTTCATTTACTAATAGAAATAATTGCTATTTCCATCTTACGATAAATTTTTTAAACATTCCAATTTATATTTCTTTATAATAAATCGAAACTCCTGTAAAAATATTATTCCAATAAAAATTTATTACCTAGTAATAATACCAAGTTTCACACAAAATTGGCAAGACCACTTCTAAAAAAACATTCCTTACTTTTTTCACAATGCTACACAATAAACAAATCATTACCGCTCCACTCTTCACCTCATCTATAGTCAACAACATATTTTTACCAAATATTATTTTTTTGTTTACACACCGTTCATCATTCCTTCATATAAGAATAGTATGTTCAAAGTGTAGAAAATATATCGTATCGAGGTGTGGACATATGATATGGCTCATTCTCTTCTTACCTGCCGTAATGGTCTGGGCATTCGTTCTCTTCATCCACGTCAAATCCGGAAAAAGTAATCATCATTACCATGAACCGCTAATCTTTTACTCACAGCGTATTTCTCCGTTCCGAGTTGAACATAATAAAAACAACTACAAAGACGAAACAGAAAAAAGCTATCGAAAATGATAGCTTTTTGTCTATAACTATTTTCAAACAATCCGATTCGTAAAAACTAATAATCCGCGAGGGATTCCCCCGCGGATTATTAGTTTTTATTTTGTTGGTGGATCAAATTTCACACCTACATCTTTTGATCCGCCTTCACTTCTTACAAGCTGTATAATTTTATTCGCTTCTTTTTGTGAATGCTTTGCTGCTTTCACAGTTACTTTAATGTCAGTTCCATCAGCTCTTACAAGGGCATCTTTATATCCTCCTTGAGACTTAATCACTGTCTCAAGTAATTCTTGCTTCGTTTCCATTGTAGTAATTGCATCAAAATTATCTTTCGCTTTACTCTTTTCTGTTGCTGAAGATTTTGCTGAATTCATCACTTCTTGTAATCTTGATTTTTGTTCACTTAGCTGATCTTCCATTTGCATACGTAACGCTGTGAAATTTTCATCACTTGATTGAACTGTTACGTTAGCATCTTTTTTACTTGTTTCTTTGTTAGCATTCTCTTTTTTGTCTGTTTCTTTATTTGTTTCTTTATTTGATGTTTCCTTGCTTGTATTTTCTTTTTTTGGCGTTTCTTTAGGTGCTTCATTTGTTACTGCTTTGTCAGTACCTTGTTTTTCTTGTCCAATCTTTTCACCTGTTGCTGGCGATGCTGTATTCATTTTGTCAGGAGTTGTTACGTAATAAACAGATAGTACAACAACTAAACTTAACATCGTTAATAGCCAAACCGTTTGTTTTTTTAACACTTTATTTCCTCCCTATCAATTTTTCGGTGAAACTGAAACGCGATGGGCTGGTACATCTAGCAGCCGTATGACAGCTTCTTTTACCATCGCTTTAACTTGTATATTATCCACTCCCTTTGCTACGACAAGAACACCTCGCACTTTCGGTTTCTCTGTTCGTAAAACAACGGGAGTTTCTTTATCCCCTTCACGTATAATGACGGTCTTTTCATCAAGGGACTCATCTTCTACTTTCCTCTGACCGCCTGTTTTATCTGTTTCACCTGTTGTTTGTGAACGTTTCACTGTATTTTTTTCTAATATTTTTTCTTCAGATGAATCTAAATTTACTTTAATCGTTACATTTTTTACTCCCGCTATTTCTTCTAAAGCTGCTTTTAATTCTTGTTCATACGCTTTTTCATACTTTTCTACATTTGACATACTATCATTATTTTTTTGTCCAAAAGTTGGTACGTCTTTTTCTTGGTTTTGCGTTTTTTGTTCTTTAAATACAGGTACTTCTTCTTTTTTACTTGAAAAAAGACTACTAGAAAACATAAGCAAAATCCCAAGTATGAGTAGGACAAGTAAAAACTTAGGTGTTATCTTTTTTCCCTTCTCATTGCTTTCTTTTTCATCCCCATTCAATAAGTTTCGAAAAAATGAGAACTTCGAATTTTTATCTTTATTGTCCATTTACTCTACCTGTCCTCCCTTCCATTTGAACTTGGATTTGTTTATTCTCTAGTTGCCATCTGCTTGAAAAGAAATCTTTCATTTCCACATTCGTTTCTTCTACCTTTTTCGGAGGTTCCTTCGTGTTAATTTCAACTGGTTTTACTGTTTCGATTGCATCATTTTTACTACGTTCTTTTTCTTTCAACGTCACAACAACAGTTTGAATATCTTTTGCTGACTTTACTTCCGCTGTACTTTCCGCTGCGACTATTTGTATTTCAGAGACTGTCATACCATACTTTTTCTCGAATTCTTTTCCTACTTCTTTTTTCATTTTGGTAGCCATCTCTTCTAAACTATATGCACGTGTTAGAGCTTGTATTTCTTTTTTCTTCGAATCTATTGAATTTTTTACAGATCCTTCTGCTACGTACTTCTCTTCATTAAAATTTGCGATTACTTCATTCACATCTGTTTGCAGTAGTTTAAAAAGAGGCGTTAAGATTAAAACAACTAATAATAGACTTACAACGAATTTAACATACTTTTGCAAATTTGAATTTGGAAGAATAAGATGAAGCATTGTCGCTAAGAGTAAAAAAACGATAATATTTCTAATCCACTCTGTAACAAATTGCATACCCTTCACCTCCTACCGCATCATAAGTGTAATGTTCCCCGCAGCAATAATAATTGTGATACTTAAAAAGAACATAAATGATACGATAGCTAAGCAAGCAAATACATAAATGATGCTTCGCCCGATAATATCTAAACATTGAATAATTGCTCCGCTGCCAACTGGCTGTAATACTGCTGCTGCGAATTTATAAATAAACGCGATACAAAAAATTTGAATCGCTGGAAAAGCAACAATTAAGCATAGAATGACGAGCCCGATAATTCCGACTGTGTTTTTTAATAATCCCGATGCACTAATAACAGTATCCGCCGCCTCTGTAAACATTCTTCCTACTACGGGAATAAAGTTCCCTGTTACAAATTTAGCAGTTTTCACAGCTATTCCATCAGCAACAGCTGTCGCTGTTCCTTGTACAGATAATACCCCTAAAAAAATCGTTAAAAAAATACCGATAATCCCAACGCTAACATTTTGCAGAAGCTTGGACAATTTCGTAACTTTATATTGATCACTCATCGTACTTACAATACTTAATATCGTTGCAAGTAATAAAAGTGGTAGAACGATATAATTCATCAAAAGCCCGCTCGTGTTCATTAAAAAGATGATAATCGGATGAAAAAACGATACAGATACAACACCACCTCCAGTTGCTATGAGTGCAAGCAAGATTGGCAATAGCGCTAATATGAAATCTACCATTGTTTGTATCGTTTCTCTTGCATATGTCATGACGACATAAAAACTATTTAAAGCGAAAATAATAAGTACCATATATACAACTGCATCCGCAATTTTACTTACACTACTCTTTGAAAATGCAGATTGCAGTGATTGCAACAATGCACTAAAAATTGTAAGCATAATGAGCGTTCCCAGCAGCTTCCCATTTGCAACAAGCTCGTGAAATAAATACTTTAATAAACCTAGCATCCACTCTTTTATAGAAATTTCTTTTTCTCCCTTTACAAACTCCATAAAACTACCTTTTTGACTCTCTGGTAAATAACCTCCATATTTTGTAACAAGCCCGTCCCAAAATTGCTTCACATCTTCAATTCCGAGCTTATCCAATTGTTGATCAACGACGTTTGTTTCTACAGGAGAAGCTTGTACAACAACCGGTAAAGAAAAGAAAAGGAAGCAAGCAAATAGCAGCTTAGCTCCAAACCCCCTCAACATTCACTCCCCCTTATCCCGTCGGTAAAAATCCGAGAATAGTTTCAATGACAACCGTCAAAATAGGAATCGCCATTACTAAAATCAAGATTTTTCCAGCTAATTCAATTTTCGAAGCGATTGCCCCCTGCCCTGCATCTTTTGTAATTTGTGCTCCAAACTCAGCAATATAAGCAATTCCAATAATTTTTAGCAACGTTTCTACATATACGTTGCTAACTTTTGCTTCACTCGCTACTCTCTCAATCATTTGTAAAATAGAGTGAATTTGATCAATTAAAAGAAGAAACATCACGCTACCTACGAACACAATAAATAACGACGTAATGCTAGATTTATGCTGATTCAATACAGCTGCTAAAAACGTAGCAACGAGGCCTAATCCGACAATTTGTATAATTTCGATTCGAACCGCCTCCTTTACTGGAAGAGAAAGACACTCTTAATCTTGTCGAATAGCGTATTAATTAAAAATGCCACATGAAATAAAATAACGACAAAACCGACAAGGATAACCCAATTTGCAATATCCTCTCGCTTTAATTCTTTTAGTACGGTATGAATAAAAGCTAAAACAATGCCGATTCCGGCGATTTGAAATATTAATCCAACATCAATGGACATCGCCTTTCTCCCTCCTATAGCAGTAAAATTACGATAAGTAGACCCGCTAGTACCCCTAAGCTCTTGATCATTTTTTCGTATTGCAGTTGTAATGCTTTCGCTTCCTCTTCTTCTCTCTCTAAATGTGTAATACATAAGCGAATATGTTTTTGTTGTGATTCTCGATCATGTTGTCCGAGCGTTTCGCCAAATTGCTGCAAAATTTCGTACTCAGTTTGTTGAAATGCTGTTAGCTTCCAATTTTCTTTCAAACTATCTATCCAAGCTTCTCTTACTGTTTGTTCTCCGCCTTCTAGCCTTCTAGCAAAACTTTGAAATATCCAATTTAACGGCTTAGGCATTTGTTTCACTAATCGCTCGGCAGCTTCAGACAAAGGTGTGTGCCCATACATAATTTCTGCCTCTAATGATTGAAGTGCCGCTTTTAATAATCTAAGTTGCCTTGGTCTCTCACTGTATCTTTTAGCGTATGAAAATCCGAAAAAGGTGCTGACCGCAACGATTAACACTGCACCAAATATTTTTACCATACGCCCTCAGCCTTTCTATGAGGTAATACCGATTTTCCATATTTATCTTTTACTTGCATAACTGTTCCTGGCCCTCTTGCTTTTGATAGCTCCACAAACCTATCAAATATACCGAGCTCCAGCACCGCTTTTAGTGATGGACGTTTCACAACATCATCATAAGAAAATCCATGTGCGCTTATAAAAAGCTGAACCCCAGCATGCACCGCCTCCATAATTGCTTCACTATCTTCTTTACGTCCAATTTCATCTACAATCAAAACATCTGGACTCATAGAACGAATCATCATCATCATTCCTTCAGCTTTTGGACATGCGTCTAACACATCTACTCGTGTGCCAAAGTCATATTGCGGAATACCTTTCACGCAGCCTGCAATTTCTGACCGCTCATCAACAATCCCCACTTTACAAGAAGGAATTTTCGAAGCACTTACACCTTGACTCATGCAACGTGCTACATCTCTTAAAAGTGTTGTTTTCCCCGTTTGCGGTGGGCCAATTACCATCGTGTTTAACCATCGTGATTCATACAAATACGGCAAAAGTGGTTCAGCAATTCCTATTTTTTGACGAGCGATACGAATATTAAAGGAAGAGACATCTCGAATCATTTTCACTGCGCTTTTTTCTGTAATGACTTTTCCAGCTAAGCCGATTCTATGTCCTCCTCGAAGTGTCACATACCCACGTTTTAATTCCTCTTCCATCGTATAAATTGAGAATTGACTTAACTTATTCAATAAGTAAATGGCATCCTCTGCTGTAACGATATAGTCATAAAAAAACACTTCGCCATGAGCAATACACTCTAGCGGTCTTCCAATTCGAACACGAATTTCCTCTAGAGCATCGTATTGCTTACAACTTTCCACTAGCTGCTTCATCGTTTTCGGTAAAACTTCTAATACTTCTTTCATCAGCTTCTCCCCACTATACTCGACTTACTATTTCAACAACGCGATAAAAATGCAGCCAATTCCAAGCGCTAGAAAAAAGAGTTTCAAGAAAGAAATCTCACTTGCCACACTCGCTATGCCTATTGTCATTGTTAAAATTAATACGGTCGGTCCAACAAACGCCAACATACCATTTATAAACAATGCTTTCTTCGCATCATTCACATAAAGCATAAGCAAAGCGGCGAATATTTCCGCGCTACCTGAAAACAACCGAAGTAACCCCATTACAAGCACGGATGTTTCCATTGCCGCTAGCCACTGTTTCATTCTCCCACCTTCTCCCATAACGGTTACTATTGCTACATTCCAAAAAAGAATATATTTGTACAACCATATGCAGGGGTTGTCTATTTCAGAATTAAAAACATAACTTTTCTCTAACACTTTTATTAAATCTGAATATTCATATTATTTTATGGTATATTTAATTTAAAAGGGGTATAGACGATGCAACACGTTACTTTAGTACCACTCGATTTACGCTATGCAAATGTGATTTTCAAGCTATCAAGTGATCCACACATAAAAAATGCATTAGGAATAAAAGTAGAAAAGATCGAAGACACGAAAGCATTTCTTCTTTTCGCAATAGAAGAAGAGCGCCAAAAGAGGTCTTTATCGAGAATGATTGTAAATGAAGAAAACGAAATAATTGGTCTCACCACACTTAAACATATTAATTATGAGAAGAAACAATCTCACATTGGTAGTTGGCTCGGCTATCCATACTGGGGAAAAGGATATAATGAGGCTGCTAAAAAAGAAATCTTTAAAATTGCTTTTTGGGACTTACAACTTTCCTATGTATTTGCTGGAGCTAAAACGAATAATGTCCGCTCGTTAAAAGCACAAGAAAAACTGCCTTATATTTCATTGCATGTGGAAGATAGATTCCCTGGTGAACATTCTGCCTTAGAGAATGAAGTAAAATCTTCTTGTGTACTACATGTCGTGTCACGTGAAAAATTTCTAAATTGGCTAGACCTACAAAAGGAGAAGGAAAAATATGAAGGTAGTAAAAATTAGTTTAACAGTCGTAGTAGAATTAGCTCTTATTTATCTTTTTTCAAAATTGGTCGGTTGGTCATTTATGGAGACCCTTTTTCCTTGGTAGTTTAGCGATATTTGCAATTATGTGGTTAATTATTATGAATACTCATAGAAACAACATTACGGATCACGCAATAAGTAAAACACTGACTGGCGTTGAGACTGGCGAAATAAAACCATTTCAAATTGTTTTCACTCCATATATGGCGGGTACTCTTTCACTTGTTTTAGTTAGTTTTATTATCACTGCTATTTACTATAAAAAAAAGCACTCGTGATGATCACGAGTGCTTTTCTACTATGCACGAGAAACGTATTTACCTTCACCAGTGTTGATGATAAGCATTTCGCCTTCGTTAATGAAGATTGGTACTTGTACAACAAGACCAGTTTCTAATGTAGCTGGTTTTGTTACGTTAGAAGCTGTATCGCCTTTAATACCAGGCTCTGTTTCTGACACTTTTAATTCAACTGTGTTCGGAAGTTCAACACCAAGTACTTCATCTTGGTATGTCATAATAGATACTTCCATGTTTTCTTTTAGGAATTTAAGTTCGCGCTCGATTTGGTTTTCACCAAGTTCGATTTGCTCGTAAGTTCCGTTATCCATAAATACGTGAGACTCACCGCTCGCGTATAAGTATTGCATACGACGGTTTTCGATGTGTGCTTTTTCTACTTTTTCACCTGCACGGAATGTTTTCTCTTGAACAGATCCTGTGCGAAGGTTACGTAGTTTAGAGCGAACGAATGCAGCACCTTTACCTGGCTTTACGTGTTGGAAATCCATTACTTGCCAAAGGGCATTGTCCACTGAAATTGTTAAACCTGTACGAAAATCGTTTACTGAAATCATGTAAAAAAATCCTCCTGTATATTACAAAATAATAAGTTCTTTTGGTGATTTCGTAATTACTTTATTACCTTCACTTGTTACAATGATATCATCTTCAATACGTACGCCGCCAATACCTGGAATATAAATACCTGGTTCTACTGTTACAGCCATTCCTGGTTCAAGTACTGTATCAGAACGGAACGCTAAACCTGGTGCTTCATGGATTTCAAGACCAATTCCATGACCAGTAGAGTGTCCAAAGTATTCACCATATCCTTTTTCCGTTATGTAATCGCGCGTTAACGCATCCGCTTCACGGCCTGTTAAACCAGCTTTAATACCGTTCACACCACGTAATTGTGCTTCTAAAACGATATTATAAATTTCTTTCAATTTATCAGATGGTTCACCAACTGCAATCGTACGAGTAATATCAGAACAATATCCTTTGTAATAAGCGCCGAAGTCTAATGTAACGAAATCTCCTGTTTCTATCACTTTTTCAGATGCCACGCCGTGCGGTAATGCCGAACGAAGACCTGAAGCAACGATAATATCAAACGAAGAAGATGTTGCTCCTTGTTTTCTCATGAAAAATTCAAGTTCATTTGACACTTCAATTTCAGATACTCCCGGGCGAATGAATGATAGAATATGTTCAAAGGCAGCATCTGCAATCTGTGCAGCTTCCTTTAATATCTTAATCTCTGAATCAGTCTTTATCAAGCGTAACTTTTCTACAAGCCCAGAAGTTGGGATAAATTCAGCATCGATTACTTCTTTATGCGCTGAATAAGAACTATATGTAAGAGTATCTTGCTCAAAGCCAAGCTTTTGAATTCCCAGTTCCTTCACTTGCTTTGCAACTTCATCAATGATTAATCCTGCATGCTGTACAATCTCGTATCCAACCGCTTGTTTACTAGCCTGCTCTACATAACGGAAATCTGTAATAAATTGAGCACGATTTTTCGAAATCAGTACAACACCAGCTGTTCCTGTGAAGTTAGCCATATATCTACGACTATGTTCATTTGTTAACAAAATACCGTCAATACCAGCCTCATCAAATGCACTTCTTACTCTTTCGATTTTCTCCATTACTTTATGCCTCCCTCAATTTCTCCATTAATGCAAATAACGCTAACTTATAGCCATAAAAACCAAATCCAACAATTTGTCCCGCACAAACAGCTGCCGTCACAGATTCGTGACGGAACGACTCACGCTGGTGAATGTTAGAAATATGTACTTCAATAACAGGAATCGAAATGCTCGCAATTGCATCTCGAATCGCATAGCTATAATGCGTAAATGCTCCAGGATTTAAAATGATCCCTTCATATATATCTTCCGCCTCATGAATACGATCGATAATCGCACCTTCATGATTCGATTGGAAACATTCTAACTCCACTCCCATTGTTTCTGCTTCTTGCTTCATATCTGCTTCAAGTGTCGCTAGCGTGCCCTTTCCATATACATTTACCTCCCTGACACCGAGGCGATTTAGGTTAGGACCGTTTACGAGGAGTACCTTTTTCATATGTTTAAAACTCCTTAATATTAAATATCTATACAACATTTTAACATAGGAGTCACTTATTTGAATAGTTTGTCTTCTCTTCCCCTTCTCGCTCAGCTTTATTGGTATTTACTGCGTAGGAAACAGAGTATGCTATAAACACACCATACAATATAAAAATACATATCGTCGTCACAATTGTTTCTTTCGGTAAATGGAGTGCACTTTTAATGGCAGGCGCTATTAATCCCATTCCGAAAAATAGTAACGCCCACCAAAATAGCCCATAAATCATCCCTGGAATAATTCCTTCAAACTTTGCCAAAAACGCTTTATACAAAAAGGCAATTAAAATCGAAAGTAGTCCCATACAAACAATTCCTGACACATTGCCCCATACCCCTTCTTTCCAGCTTCCAAAGGCAAATGGTAAAAGTAAATAGTTCGGTCCTGCTTCCGTAAATGAAAATATATGAAGGAAATACCATATCCCCCCCCAAAAGATTCCACCAAATAAACCAATTTGTACAAAATTCCTTGTTCCTAATTGTTCTTGACTCACATCGACACCTCCGCTCAATAGTATGCCCGAAACTATTTTGAACCATGTTTAAATACTGCGAAATTTGTCTATAAAAAGAATAAGAAATGTCCGACTCTCGTAACATTTTTCCTTGTCATATACTTGTATTTGTCGATAAAATAAAGGAAACTCGGTGATTGTCTTATTTCAAAATGACAGAACCCAGTATGACAATTGCCTCTTTTTCTACATAAGAGAGAAACAAATACAGGTTGGTGTTAACATGGCAGAAGAGTCAAAACAAATATATGGCGGGCAAGCAGTCATAGAAGGAGTTATGTTTGGCGGTAGAGAATATACTGTTACAGCGGTTCGTCGTAAAGACAAATCGATTGAATTTTATCGATTACCACGCGTTCGTAATAAAGCATTATCTATCCTGAAAAAAATTCCATTTTTACGAGGGATTGCCGCTATTGTGGATGCAAGTGCGAATGGAGCAAAACATTTAAACTTTGCTTCAGAACGATTTGATGTTCACCCAGAAGAAGACGAACAAATTGCAAATAACAAAGAAGAACAATCGAAATTAACGATGGTATTAGGAGTTGCAGCAGTTGGCGTTTTATCTTTCATATTCGGTAAAGTCATTTTCACAGCAGTTCCTGCACTACTAGCTGAATTAACGAGACCGATTTTCCCTTCTCATACAGGGCAAATCATTGTCGAAAGTGTCATTAAGCTCATGCTATTATTGAGCTATATATACTTTATTTCTTTAACCCCACTTATTAAGCGGGTATTTCAGTACCATGGTGCGGAGCATAAAGTAATTAATGCCTATGAGAATAATCTTCCAATGACTGTAGAAAATGTTCAAAAACAAACTCGCCTTCATTATCGCTGTGGCAGTAGCTTTATTATATTTACAGTCATTATTGGAATGTTTGTTTATTTCCTTGTCCCTACAGATCCACTTTGGGCCAGAGTCGTAAACCGAATTTTATTAATTCCAGTCGTTCTCGGCATTTCTTTTGAAGTGTTACAATTTACAAATCGATTACGCGATATTCCAGTATTACGCATACTTGGATATCCCGGATTATGGCTGCAACTATTAACAACGAAAGAACCAACAGATGATCAAGTGGAAGTAGCCATTGCATCGTTTGAAGAATTATTACGTTTAGAAAACAAACAATAATTATTTAAAATTGGTGTTCAACTCCTTTCCTCATCGTTAATATACTAATTTAATATATGTTTTTAGGAGGTGTCCCTTATGAACGGTCGTTCGTTTACATTCGCTATAGTTATGCTTATTATCGGATTAGCAATATTCGGCCTTGTCTCATCTGTCATTACAAATCCAATGGGTGTATTAAGAAATATTGGGTACATGTTACTTGTTGTCGGTATCTTTTATTTGCTATACAAGATGTTTACAAATTCTAGTGGTTCTGCAAATTCGCAAAGCTCTTATAAGCGTGCAGCGAAACAATCGAACCGCAAACATGGGAAACAAAATGTAGCACCCCTAAGCAATTCTTTCTTGAAATCAAACGCTTCTAATGACAAAGGTAAGAAAGGCGCTCCTTCCACTTTGAAGCGAAAAAGAAAACAATCTCATTTAACTGTCATTGAAGGTAAAAAAAACAAAAAGAAAGACCGTGCTTCCTTTTAGGAAATACGGTCTTTTTTTATATTTTGTAGTACTTCTTTCAAACTTTTATCTTTCATACTTTCAATTCGAAGATGATGATTTTCAAATGGTAAATTCCGTGTCACATCATTAGGTACAACAACGCACTTTAATCCTGCTGCAATCGCTGCTTTTAATCCGTTTAACGAGTCTTCAAATACAACAGCTTCAGACGGATCAATCCCTAAATCTTCTATCGCAATTCGATAAAGTGCTGGATCCGGTTTTACCTTCTCAACATCTTCCCTTGTTTTAATGACTTCAAAATAATCTCGAATTTGTAACTCTTCCAAAAAAGAAGTAACCCATTCTCTAGATGAACTGGAAGCTAATGCGATTTTCAATCCCATTTCTTTCGCTTCCTCTAAATATTCTTTTACCCCGTCACGAGCTTCTGGTATTTTCATTTTCTCTTTATGTAAAGTTTTCACTTTTTCTTTTAATGCATCCTTGTTAAACTTCTCTTTTAATTGCTCATTTAAATATGCATATAGTACATCATCTGTCGTTCCAATACATTTTGCAAATTCCTCTAAAGGTAACTCCCCACCGTACTCACGAACGGCGTCTCTGAAAGAGTGAAACCATATTGTTTCTGTGTCCACAATTAATCCATCAAAATCAAAAATAATTGCTTTCATAATTTCCCCATCCTTTTCGGTTGAAATAAAAAAGGAAACGACATACGTTCCCCCTTAATTACTTTTCTCTTCATTTGCTTTTTGAACGCCACGAAGTGTTTCCACTCGAATCTCATCTTGTTCAAAATATTGCACTAGATCACCAATGCGGTCAATTGCTTCCCAACTTAAATGATGTTCAATTCCTTCTACATCATTGTAAATTTTACTTTCATCCAAACCGATAATACGCATAAATTGCTCTAGCAAGTCATGACGGTATACGAGACGCTCTCCGATTTTTTTACCTTTTGATGTTAATACAAGCCCTCTATATTTTTCATAAATTAGATATTCATCTTTGTCTAATTTTTGCACCATTTTTGTTACAGAGGATGGATGTACACTCAGCGCTTCAGCAATATCAGATACGCGGGCATAACCCTTTTCATCAATCAACAAATAAATTTGTTCAATATAATCTTCCATACTAGGGGTAGGCATCGGTTTCCTCCATCCAATTTCATTTTGCTCATTCCGTACGAAGCAATCAATAAAATGATACACCAGAAAGAATAACGTGACAAGTTGAAAACAAGCCTAAATATTTAAAAGAAAAAAGAACTTGCATTCCAATACAAGTTCTTTTCATGTAAAATATTGAATTTCTGCGTTAGGAAAAAAGTGATGAATATATCCTCTAATCGTTTCTTCCAATACTTCTGCATCATCTTTTTTATATACGTATTTCCCGATGCCATATCGTCCCCATTTATATTTGCGCTTCTCTTCATCCATTTCAAGCTTCGTATTCGGATAACGCTCTTGAATGACCTTTTTTGCTGGTTTTGTAAAGCGATGTTGAATTAATTCAAATGTTAAATTCGGTATCGACAAATCTTTTAGCGCATTGTACAGTCGCTCAAATAGTTCACGGTATCCTTCTTCCCATCCTTCATGCATATAAAGTGGCGCAACTATAAACCCAAGTGGATAACCCGCACCTGCTACTTTACGAGCTGCTTCAATTCGTTCTTCAAAAGGTGATGTCCCCGGCTCAAAATTTTTGATTACATACCGTGAATTAATACTAAATCGAAAACGAGTTTTCCCATTATGTTTTGCATCTAATAAATGATCAACGTGCGAATATTTCGTAACGAAACGTAAACGCCCATGCTCACTTTCTCCAATGAATTCAATCGCCCGCTTTAATGCATGTGTTAAATGATCAATTCCAACAATATCTGATGTACAAGCCGCTTCAAACCTTGTTATTTCTGGTGCTCTTTCATCCATATACTGCTTTGCCTTCTCAAATATTTCATCAAGATTGACATACACGCGAACGTAAGGCTTACTCCCAAGTGTTGTTTGCAAATAGCAATAATGACAATGTCCCATACACCCCGTTGCGAGCGGGATTGCATATTCAGCTGACGGTTTTGACGTATCAAACTTTAATGTTTTCCTCACCCCAACGACAAGTGTTGCCTTTGCATTACGATACTTTTGCAAGTCATTTTCACCTGGCAAATTTCTAATTTGATTATGGGATGTCGTTTCACGAATTTCTAATCCCATCTTCGTAAACTTCTCATACAGCTCTTTTCCAAGCGGATATTCGAGTGCCTTCGGTTCAAAGTAAACGAGTTTTGGCATAAATGGTTTCATATACTTCCCTCCTCTCGTTAGTATGGGAAACGATGAAAAATTAACACTCATTAAAGTTTTCCACTTCAGTAACTTGCGTTGCAAGTTACTGAATGTTATAATTTGGATAACAGCTACCTTGCAACGCAAGTTACCTGAGTAAAAGGTGGTGAAATCATGCACAGCCAAATGTTAAAAGGTGTGCTCGAAGGTTGCATCCTATACATCATTTCACAAGAAGAAGTGTACGGATATGAACTGAGTACAAAATTAAATAAACACGGATTTACATTCGTAAGCGAAGGAAGCATATATCCGTTATTGTTACGTATGCAAAAAGAAAAATTGATTGAAGGAACATTAAAAGCCTCCTCACTCGGTCCAAAACGTAAATATTATCACGTAACCGATAAAGGATTAGAACAGCTTGAAGAATTTAAACAAAGCTGGGGAATGGTTTCAACAACGGTGAACAATTTATTACAGGGAGAGTGATGAGGATGAATGCGCAAGACATGATTAAATTGAACAACAAAAAACGCGAACTTCTAACACCTGAAAATGAAGTTGTTTATAGCGATATGTTAGTTTATCTTCGTTTATCTAACGTGCCAGAACAACAAGTAGAAGAACTATTACTAGAAATATTAGACCATCTCATCCAAGCACAAACAGAAAATAAAAATGCTTATGACATTTTTGGTGATGACTTACAATCTTATTGTGATGAACTCATATCGGCTTTGCCGGTTCAAACAATGTTAGAAAAAACTTCTTTAATCGGCTTTGTTATTAGCTTACTTCTCGCTATACAGTTTGGAATGGACACCATTGCTTCTCTTTTCATTTTCTTTTTTGAAAAGAACACCGAAATAATAAGTCCACCTTTTAGTATCCTTGGAACTACTTTGTCGGTTTCAATAATTATACTAGGTATACTATTCATTTTATATTTATTAAAGCGGTACTCCTTTGATCAGAAAATGAATTGGAAAAGAAGAATTCTATTTGGATTCGCATTTGCTATCCCATTTTGTTCCGCTATATTCTTAAATATTTATTTTAAAAAACAACCTTATCTCATTTATCATCTAACCTTTTGGCAAAACGCCTTAATCGCTATCTTATTTTTTGTTTTATATAAATTACTATATAAAAAATCAAATTTTTAACAGCCTTTCAAAAGGCTGTTTTTCTTCTGTCTAATTTTACAAATTGAAAAATTTCATAAAGAAAATAAGAAAAATGCAAAATAATTAAAGTTAATTGTTGACGTGATGCTTTTATTATCGGTATCATAAATCTTCGTGAGCAATTATTTTTCGTTATACGATTTTTTTATTATTACTGAATTTTTGAGAGGAGAAATTAAATGTCAGTTAAGAAGAAAACGCAAGTACGCACCGGCAAAATGGTACGTGAACTAATGTTAGCAGACGAAGATGTAAATGCTTCGCTAATTATGGTATATAGTGAAAACGGTGTAAACGCAGAAATTAAAATCGAGGGCTTAACGCCGAAATGTAACGAAGAATTATTTTTGAGCGGAAACGTGGATTGGAACAAGAGTGTTATTTATAAAATTGTTGATTTCACTGGGAACGCAGAGGTTGGTAAAGTTACATTAACAGCGATGAACAAAAATAATGTTTCTCTAGAAGTTGAACGCGTTATGTGGAGCAAAGAAAATAAAGAAGCTGCTGAGCAAGAAGAAACTGTTGTAGAAGCTACTCCGAAAAAAGAAGTAGTTGTAGAAGCTCCAAAAGCAGTTACACCTGCTCCAAAACCTGTTACGCGAGTAGAAACACCTGCAGCATCTAAACCTACTCCGGTACCGACACCGAAGCCAGTAAGTGTAGAAGCAGCTGTGGAATTATCTACTCCAGCACCTGTGAAAAAAGCAGCACCAACTCCAGTTACAAAGCAAGAGACAGCACCGGTCGCTCCTGCAAAACCGAAGCAACCTGCTTTGACTGAAACAAATACAAAACTACAAGAAAATTATGTGAAACTTGTGAAAAAGACAATTGAAGTTTGTCAAGATTACGAGCTTGGCATCGACATAGATGATTCTATTGAAAGCTTAAAAAAAGAACTACAAAGCCAAGGTATTAGCGTTACATTTGACAAAGAAATTATGGACGTTGTAAATCGCCTTCGTTCTTTACAAGATAAAGGAATCAAAGTAGAAAAAGTACTTAATTTACTATAAAATAATAAGAGGTGGCAATTGCCACCTCTTATTTTTTATAATTCCATTCCTTACTCTCATACTTCTCTTTTGCTAATGTTTGCACTTCATGTAACTGTTCTTCTGTTAATTCATACGGAACAAGCTCTACATCTAATCCTTTTTCAAACCCAACCTCAAACGCTTTAATTAACTGTTCAATTGTAAACGTACGGTCTGTTAATTCATTAATTGCTACCGCTTTAGAAGAGAACATACTCTTCATACGCTCTTTTACACGTTCATTCGGGAATAAAAACAGATCGTATAATTCATCTAAATCTATTTCTAACGGAATCGATCCGTGCTGTAAAATCACACCTTTTTGACGTGTTTGAGCACTACCTGCGATTTTTCTTCCCTCTACTACAATTTCATACCAAGATGGTGCATCAAAGCATACTCCTGAACGTGGATTTTTTAAATTTTCACGGTCTGCTTCTGTTTTTGGAACTGCATAATATGCTTCTAATCCTAATGCCTTAAAACCGTCTAATAAACCTTGCGAAATAATACGATACGCTTCTGTAACTGTTTTTGGCATATTTGGATGATCTTCAGACACAATAACACTGTACGTTAATTCTTTATCATGTAGTACACCCCTGCCGCCTGTTTGACGACGAACGAATCCATATTTCTTTTCGTTAACTACATCCATATTAATATCTTTTTCAACACGCTGGAAATACCCAACTGTTAATGTTGGTACTTCCCATTCATAAAAACGAATGGTTGGTGGCATTTTCTTTTCACTTTGCCAATTTAATAAACATTCATCTAACGCCATATTAAATGCCGGTGAACATTGACCAGAGTTAATATAACACCATTTTTCTTTTCCCATCCTGCACCTCATATAACCAATTATTTTTCACATTCTCTAGTCTACCAAATTCGACAAAATTTGTGAAAGAATACGAAATTTCTTCTTATATGCAAATGAATCTGTTGCATAAATACATACGGGCATTATAATATTGAAAGTAGGATAAGAAAAAAGGGAGCGATAGAACCGTGTCAACAACTTGGATTATTTTATTAGCCGTAATCGTAGCGTTCATCGGCTACACTGTATGGATGTATTTCTATCAGAGAAAATTAATTAAAACACTTTCAGAAGAAGAGTTTCGCGCTGGCTACCGTAAAGCACAGCTTATCGATATTCGCGAAGCAGACGAATATACTGCAGGACATATTTTAGGCGCACGTAACATTCCGTTATCACAAATTCGCCTTCGTCATAAAGAACTTCGCAAAGATCAACCAGTTTACTTATACTGCCAAAGCGGATTCCGTACTGGTCGTGCAGCTCAATACTTAAAAAAACAAGGCTACAAAGATTTCTACCAATTACAAGGTGGATTCAAAACGTGGACTGGAAAAATTAAAAAGAAATAATAACATACAAAAACTAGCTGAATCATTCAGCTAGTTTTTTCATTCCATATTATTTGCAATGTATAATAAATTTTGCTTAATCACATCTTTATCATTCTCTTGTGCATTACGATACAGCAGCTGATATTCAAGTCCTTTCTCTTTCCAAATAAGCATAGCGAATTCATCTCCTCGCCCAGAGTCATCTTTATTTTTAAAATAAGCGAATGCTCCACTATTCAATTTCATTTGTTCTTGAAATCGTTTCTCTTCCACGAGATCCGGAAAACTATAAGGAAAGTTCGCAACATTTAACTCAATATACTCATTTCTACCTGGCTCCCGCTGTTTATATTTAATCATTAAAACAGTGTTCTTTTTCCCAATCGTTCTGACTTCCCCCTTCACATCACTCGTAATTTCATACGGTAAAAACTCCGGAACTTTAAATTTCACCGGAAAATATTTCGGAAGCTCCTTTAGCGGAATAGGATCCGTAACACGATCCATCACTCCCCCTGTTGTTCCCACAAAGTTTTTTTCTTCTTGCATCGTTTGCTGAAACGAACATGAACTTAGCACTAGACTAGAAAACACGAAACAAATGATTCTTTTTTTCAATTTGTTTCCGCCCTTTCATACCGCCCTCTTAACGAACGAAGCGTTTATATGCTCTTCATATTCGCTTCGCTACCAAACTCCACCTTTGAAAACTTTCCACGTTATTCTCACACATTTTGACAAAACTATTTTGCAAACAAAAAGACCCCTATCATTCTTACGCCCAAGTGAAAAGGTTACGCGAATAAAAAGAAGCCTTATTCATACCATAGTTTGTGAAAAGCTTTTCAGGTCAAGATTTTTTCATTCTTATTATTTTCCCCTTATAATAAGGGAGAGAGGTGATACATATGGCCAATATAAAACAAATTGCAAAAACCGCTGGTGTATCCATATCAACTGTTTCCCGCGTCCTTAATAATCACCCTTACGTAAAAGAAGAAAAACGTAAGCGTGTTCTAGATGCTGTTGAAGAATTGAACTATGCAAAAAATATAAATGCTATTCATTTAATAAAGGGAAAAACATATACAATCGGGGTTATGCTCCCTTTCATTAATCTTCCATACTTCAGTACAATTATTGAAGGAATCGGAAACGAAGCGTTAACAGCTGGATATCACATTAATTTATGTCAAACAAATTACGATAGCCTCGAAGAGATTCGTGTTCTTGAAATGATGAAAATGAAACAATTCGACGGAATGATTATTTGCTCTCGAACGAGTTCTTGGGAACAAATTGAACCTTTCGCAAAATTTGCCCCTATTATTTCATGTGAAAAGATAAAGCATCCCCTCATTTCATCCGTCTACGTAGATCACTATGAAGGCTTCCGTCTCGGCACTGCCTATTTACTCAGTAAAGGCCATGAAAAAATCGGAATCTGTTTAGCAAGAAAAACGAGTGCAAATTCTATGGAGCGCGAAAAAGCATTTGCTGATACGCTGCATAACGAAGGTAAAACGGTACATCCAGATTGGATTTTTCATCAATGCTATACGATGCAGGATGGTGCAAAAATACTTCATCGCATTTTAAACATGAAAAATCGCCCAACCGCTATTTTTACAGCGAACGATCAAGTTGCAGCTGGTTTATTAACAGAGGCGCGAAAACATGGCATTCGGGTCCCTGAAGAACTTGCTATCCTTGGATTTGATAATCATGAAATTTCAAAGGCGTTAGAAATTTCCACAATTGAACACCCCGGTCTCGCAATGGGCTCACATGCTTTTTCTTTATTCCATAAACAAATCCAAAGCGAGCAAATTGCCGGGAAGGCAGAAGAGCTTTCATTCCATTTAATTGAGCGAGATACTGTCTAAAAAAAGAGCGTTACCTGTAGCGCTCTTTTTCAGCTCTTCACCTATTGACTTTATATTTTCCATCTCATATAATGAACCTAACGAACGGTAGGTAGGGGATGAAAATGACAGCAAACCGCATTAAAGCTGTAGCACTTTCTCATTTCGCACGCTACGGCTACGAAGGAACTTCATTGGCAAATATTGCTCAAGAAGTTGGGATTAAAAAACCATCGATTTACGCACACTTTAAAGGAAAAGAAGAGCTATATTTTATATGTTTAGAATCTGCTCTTCAAAAAGATTTACAGAGCTTCACAGACGATATCGAAAAATTTTCAAATTCGTCTACTGAAGAATTGCTCTTACAGTTACTAAAGGGCTACGCAAAACGATTTGGTGAAAGTGAAGAATCAATGTTTTGGTTACGAACTTCTTATTTTCCGCCTGATGCATTCCGCGTACAAATTATCAAAAAAGCGAATGCACACATTGAAAACGTCGGAAAACTTTTATTCCCTATATTTAAACAGGCAAACGAGCAAAGTGAACTGCATAACATTGAAGTAAAAGACGCTCTAGAAGCTTTTCTATGCTTACTGGACGGACTTATGGTGGAACTACTATTCGCAGGTTTAAATCGCTTTGAGACTCGTTTAAACGCCTCTTGGCAAGTATTTTGGCGAGGTCTTTCAAACTGACGGATTGCTCCTTTGCAATGCGTCGTTTTTAAGCCCTTTACCTAACGACTGGTAGGAAGGAGAAATGACATATGGCATGGATTTATGTAATCATAGCTGGTATTATTGAAATCTTTTGGGTTATTGGACTTAAAAAAGCGGAGGCACCACTTGAATGGGCTGGTGTTGCGTTATTAATTACAATTAGTTTCGTCTTATTATTTAGAGCTTATAAAGATTTACCTGTCGGCACTGTATATGCAGTCTTTACAGGAATTGGAGCTGGTGGGATCGTTCTTACAGAGATTTTCGTCTTCGGAGAACCTTTCTCTATTGTAAAAGTTTTATTAATCGGTTTAATCTTCTTCGGAGTAATTGGGCTAAAACGAGTAACAGAAGAAAAAGAAGCGAAGGAGGCCGCATAAAATGGCTTGGGTATTTTTAATTCTAGCTGGTATTTGTGAAATTATTGGTGTACTCTTTATGAAAGTAGCCACTGAAAAGAAAGGCTGGGCACCAAAAGTTATTTTAATCGCTAACTTCGGCGTAAGTTTCTTCTTCTTATCCCTTGCGATGAACACGTTACCGATGGGAACTGCTTACGCGATTTGGACTGGAATCGGAACTGCGGGAAGTGCACTTCTAGGTATTCTTATTTTCCGCGAATCAGCGGATTGGCGTCGTCTTGCCTTCTTAAGTTGCATTCTATGCGGCGCTGTTGGCTTAAAACTATTAAGCTAACGTGAGGTGAATGTCATGTGGAAAGAAAAAGGAAAACAAATGTTAGCATGGATTACACTCGGGAGTGTCATTCTATTGCAAATCAGTTTTCATATAATAGAATGGTTGTTTCATAAAATAGTATCCATTCTTACCTTCCTTCCTAGCATGGCACTTGAAATTGCATCTATTGCTTGGTCAGTTATTGCCTCCATTGCAATCGTCATTATATGGAGTATCGCCAAACTATGGAATAAATTATTTAAAAAGGACAGTACTTCTGAAAAAGAGTAACTGTCCTTTTTTACATTCATTCAGACTTTCTGTAGAAGTTTGATGTGATAAGACAAAGAAGACCAACTATGACAATACTTATACCAATTCCTTTATGTAAATTAGGAATTGGTGATGGTATATCTGAATAGAAATTTGCTAATATGAGACCGATTGAAAATAAAAGTACCCCTATTCTATATAACCATTTTCTTTTGTTCATCATTCTCCCCCTAACATTTTTCATACACTCCTTTCTTTTGGACATACTACCTAAAAAAGGAGTGGATAATATGCAAAATTCTATACATAAGCAGATCCTATTTTTATTTTTCTTCTTTCTCATTCTCGTTATCATTTTCAGCTTTATATTACATACTCCAAAAGATGTTGTACCGAATAGCCTCTCTGTTTATAAACTTTTACTTTCATATTGTCGTTATTGAAGAAGGTGCCTTATATAAGGCACCTTTTAAAATTCTCTTTTCTCATACAATTTGACTGAAACGAAGATAGATATTATGAACATGCATATTGAACTAACGAATAACATGCTGTTATATAGTTGAATTTGTTCTAGGTTGATTCCAAAGAAAATAGAGGAAACAGCCATAGGTGCTATCAATATAAAAATCGCAATAAAAATAGTTTTTTTATACGCTAACCAAAACGATATTGGTAAAACAAAACTTAAATACATTAAAATAAAGCTAATACTAGCAACCATTGTCGTTTCAATAAATTCAAATAGGTTAACCCCACTCTTCATTCCCATCGTGAAACAACCGACCGTTGCGCTTATAAAAAGAATAATCATTGCTACTATATATTTTGCATACACAATTTGTTTTCTCCATATTGGTAAGCTATTTACTATAACTTCACTCTCATTTTTACTATCTGCTTCAAATGTTTTTACTGTTGCCCCAATTGTAAAAATTACTGACATAATTATGAACAGATTTTTCGTATCTGTTAAGGCCATATAAAAGAAAACAGGATACAGTATGTACCAAATTAAAAATTTCCATTGAATGATGAAATCTTTTAAAATTAGTTGTTTCAATGCTATTCCCCCTCACAGATCACGCTCATTATAAAAATGAATTGAGAAAAACATGGACATAACATATAAAAGAAGCAGCCCTGCTATAAAACAAATATTTACGACTAAACTCGTGTTCCAAGCATTTTCTACATCTAACCAGACGTTACTTACAATCAGTCCACTTAAATACCCCAACGCAAGTCCGGCGAACGGAGCAATTTGTTTTGCACTGCTATATCCTACTAAAAATTCAATTGGGAGTACGATTATGCTACAAACCAATCCTCCCGTTATTCCGCCAAGAACAGCTCCCCACAGCATAAGTCCAGTTATATATTCATTTTGTAACTGAATTAAACCAATCACTAGCGAGAAACCTCCACCTAAAGCAACTAAAATACTTACAAATATGTATTTCCCTATGACAATATCTTTCCGCTCAAACGGTAAACTATTTACTATTATTTCACTTTTATTTTTCCCCTCATAGCTCATTGACAGTACCATACCAAGAAAAGGTATAGATACGCTAATCGTCATAAGGAAACTATCACTATGAAAATCAACAATAGCAAGGAAAAACAAACATATAAGATAAACAAATCCTAACTTTCTTTGCAACATCATATCTTTTAAGACTAATTGCTTGATCATGTTTTACCCTCCTAATATGAAAATGCCCTTTCTATAACTCTGCCTCCTGAAACATTTTCATTGAGAGCAACATTGATACGACTATACTTACTAACACTCCGATACCAACAACACTCATTGCTAGTGTAGCCTCTTGAGAGTGGAGTACTTTTAACATGATTATTTCATCACCAAAAATATTGCACATAAGGCCAATCATACCCATTAAAGGAAAAATCATAATCACATTCAAGACAGTAATAGCTTTATATCCCCCAATGTAATTAGTAGGTATCGTTACTACACAATAAATCAAGGTTGCTACTATTGCTGAAAATATTGCATATCCAGGCATAACTATATCTCTGTTCAACAAAATATTTCCTAATATTACGACTATAGAGGTTATACTCAAACCGACTATAATAAATAATGTGGTTGAAATATATTTAGCTATAACTATCTCTTTTCTCATTATAGGCAAACTCACTAATACTTTTTCTGTTTTACTTTTTTCTTCATAATAAAAAGAAATATATATAATCGTACTACATGTTATAAATAATCCTATTGCAATCCCCATTGGTTCTACAGAATTTCTAAAAACAGATAAAATAGGTATTAAAAAATAGAAAGGAAACATCTTCTTCTGTAAGAAAAACTCCTTCAAAATCAACTGTTTCATATGAATTCTCCTCTCTACAAATCACGTGCTTCATAAATTTTAATTGTAAGAAACATAGAAGCGATATAAATACTGACTAATGCAATGAATCCAACTATAAATACACCAATATGCATAGGATTCATAATCCACTCCATGAATGAAGGTGTTGTTTCATTCAGCCCATCACTAATAAATATCCAAAGTATCCCCCCGACTCCTATTGATGCTGCTGATACTAGACTTCTTACTACATTCGATTTTATAGCATAATAACTAGGGAAAAAGGTGACAACTAAAAATACGGCGTAAACAAGCCCATTTACTACTTCATACCATGGAATTTCAATGTATAGATTAGGATGATATGCACCGATATCACCAATAACAGCGATACCTCTTATAAGGAAAATAAGCAACAACGTAGAGAACATGCCACCTACAATAAATATTGCGCTAGATATATATCTAGCAATCACGATATCCTTTCTACTTAACGGTAAACTATTCATAACAATGTCGCTTGTATTCCGTTCATCTATTACAATTAATATCGTAACTGAGGAAAGAGTTATAAATAAACAACTCATAGGAAACAGCATTTCACCACCGTTTTCAAACAAAAAGAATACAAAGGGTATAGTAAGATACACTGACCATATCCCCCGAAAAAAAGAACAAATCTTTATAGATGAGCTGACGCACAGGCACCTCTCCCTTTTGCGGTGTAAACGATAATATCATCTAATGTAGGCTTTTCTAGTACAACCTCATTTCCAAACCAATCGATAATTGCTTGTTTATCCTTCGCTAAACCTTCGAAACCAAATTTATTTTTTCGTAATCCAATAAATAATTCTTTTCCTTCTCGGTCTAATAAATCATTACTTCCTTTTACGATTACGTAGTTCTCCATTAGTTCATCTTTCTCACCAGTAAATATAATTTCTCCATCATTGATGAACGTGATATAATCTGCGATGCGCTCTAAATCTGTTGTAATGTGCGTTGAGAATAATACAGATACTTCATCCTCCATTACAATTTCTTGCAAAATATCAAGTAATTCACTTCGAACAACTGGATCTAATCCTGCTGTCGGTTCATCCATAATGATAAACTCTGCGTGATGTGAAAGTGCGATAGCAATCGCAAATTTCATTTTCATCCCTTTTGATAGTTCTTTAATTTTTTTATACTTCGGAACTTGTAATCTGTGCATATACGATTGATACTGCTCTTCGTCCCACTTTTTATATAATGGTGCAATAATACGTTTCATTTGTTCACACGTTAAATCTTCGTAGTAATGATTTTCATCATATACAAAACCAATATTTTGTTTTATTTCCTTTTCAGCTTTCTTATTGTCTTTGCCAAAAATTTTTATATCGCCGCTATCTTTTCGAATTAAATTCATAATCATTTTGATTGTCGTACTTTTCCCTGCGCCATTCGGTCCGACAAATCCCATAATATATCCGCGTGGTAACGTAAAACTTATATTTTTCACTGCAAAATCTTGATAACTTTTACAAACATTTTTTAGCTCTAACATCTCTTATTCCCCCTCATATAAACACGCAATCATCTGCTGTAAATCTTCAAGTGAAAGCTGCAACGCTTTACTTTCATTTACAATCTCTTCCGCTTTACTTTCCAATAGACGAAGCCTTTGTTCTTTTAGTAGTTCATTATTTTTACGTGAAACATAAGTCCCCTTCCCAGCAACAGTTTCTATATATCCTTCTTTTTCAAGCTCCTCGTACGCACGCTTCGTTGTAATTACACTAATTTGTAATTCCTTCGCTAAGCTACGAATAGACGGTAATTGGTCTCCACCCTTTAAACCACCATTTAAAATAAGCTGGCTTAATTGTTTTCTTATTTGTACATAAATAGGGTCTTGGGAAGAATTCGAAATAATAATATTCATGTTTTCCTCCAGTGTGTATATACTGTATATACCTTATATACACAGTATATACACACCATCCTATTTTTGGCAAGAAAAAAAGACCAACATTTTCCTGTTGGTCTTTCGTATATGTATCACTTTTCAAAGCGATCTAACATCTCATCTCTCATTCCGAAACTCACTACCGCAATTCCTACATACATAAACAGAAGGAACGCCGGATGAACTGTGTTGTACCAAGTGCTATCAACAATTAAATAAATCGTTAATGCTACAACAAGAACAAACGCTAAGATAAACATATAAAAGTGTCTTGTACTACCCATAATAAACTCCTCTCTTCTCTCGTCACCATTCAACAGTATATTGTATCGAATAATTCGATATGACTCAAGGTTAACTTTCTGTTATGTAATCAAGTTCCACCTTTACAATGTCCTCACATGCTATTGAAATGATTGTTCCTTTCTTATCAATTGCCGTCACTTCTCTATTATCCATTACACGATGTGCTACTCTTTCTAATACTTTTCCTTGATCTCGATAACAAAATTCTTTTACATCTTTAATCGTTTTTCCGTTTTCTAAATGGTATATCATTCTATAACACCGATATCCCACATTTTCACCCCCAACTTGCTCGTTTTTTCACATATACATAAAAATGAGTCATTCCTATCTCATTGCATCTTCTTAATTTCAATAAAATTCTAACAAAAATAAATACTTTTATCAAACTGACTTTTTCAACAAAATCACCTATGAAACTACTTCTTTACACCATTATGAAACAAAAAATATAAAATTTTAACATTTTCTTCACTAGTTCTGCATAAAGTGAAACTTTAATCAGCGGGGGATTTTTGTTCATCCCCATTGATTATCCGCCCACAAATCGCGGGACAAATTCTCCATACAAAAAAAGAACCCGCATATAGCGAGTTCTTCCTTTTTTATTCTAATTAAACTTGTACAGGAGCTAGCTTTTCATAACGTAAAACTGGTTTACGAGCAGCCAATGTTTCATCCAAACGTTTAATTACCGTTGTATGTGGCGCTTCTTGTACAACTTCTGGATTTTCTTCTACTTCTTTAGCAATTTGAATCATCTTATCAATGAAACCATCTAATGTTTCTTTTGATTCTGTTTCTGTCGGCTCAATCATAATACATTCTTCCACATTTAATGGGAAGTAAATTGTCGGTGGATGGTAACCGAAATCAAGCAGGCGCTTTGCGATATCTAATGTACGTACGCCAAGTTTCTTTTGGCGACGACCTGATAATACAAACTCATGCTTACAATGTCTATCGAACGGAAGATCATAGAATGGTGCTAATCTTCTCATCATATAGTTCGCATTTAATACCGCATACTCCGTTACTGCACGTAGTCCATCTGGACCCATAGAACGAATGTATGTGTATGCACGAACGTTAATTCCGAAGTTACCATAGAATGGTTTTACGCGCCCAATTGCTTCTGGACGATCATAATTAAAGTGATAGCCATTTTCCGTTTTCTCTAAAATTGGTTTTGGTAAGTACGGAATTAAATCAGCTTTCACACCTACTGGACCCGAACCTGGGCCACCGCCGCCGTGAGGACCTGTAAATGTTTTATGAAGGTTTAAATGCACAACGTCAAATCCCATATCTCCTGGGCGCGCTTGGCTTAATACCGCATTTAAGTTTGCACCATCATAGTATAATTTACCGCCTGCGTTATGGACGATTTCTGCCATTTCTAAAATATTTTCTTCGAATAGACCTAATGTATTAGGATTTGTTAACATAAGTGCTGCTGTTTCTTCGTTTACAACACGTTTTAAATCTTCTAAGTCAACAAGACCATGTTCATTTGATTTTACTGTAATTGTTTCAAAACCAGCTACAGTTGCAGATGCTGGATTCGTTCCGTGAGCAGAGTCAGGAACAATTACTTTCGTACGGTTAAAGTCACCATTTGCTTCATGGTATGCACGAATTAACATTAAACCTGTCCATTCTCCGTGTGCACCCGCTGCTGGTTGCAATGTAACAGTATCCATACCTGTAATCTCAATTAAGTGCTCTTGTAAGTCGTACATTAATTCCATTGCACCTTGTACTGTCTTTTCATCTTGTAATGGATGAATATTTGCAAATCCTGCGAAACGAGCTACATTCTCATTAATTTTCGGATTATATTTCATCGTACAAGATCCAAGTGGATAGAATCCAGAATCTACACCGTGGTTACGGTTTGAAAGTGCTGTATAGTGGCGCATAATGTCAAGTTCAGATACTTCTGGTAGCTCTGCATCTTCTACTCGAATATAATCGCTCTCAAACACATCTTCTAGTTTCACTTCTTCTACATCTAATTTTGGTAGGCTATATCCTATGCGTCCTTCTTTACTCACTTCAAAGATAAGTGCTTGGTCTTGGTTCTTCATTGGATAGCCCCCATTTCGTTTACAAGTGTGTCAATTTCCTCTTTTGTACGAAGCTCAGTTACTGCTACAAGCATATGGTTCTCATGCTCTTTATAATCACGGCCTAGGTCGTAACCGCCGATAATATTCTTTTGTAATAATGCATCGTTTACTTCTTTCACTGGACGCTTGCAATCTACAACAAACTCATTGAAGAATGGTCCAGCAAATGTTACAGTGAAGCCTTTCGCTTCAAATTGACGTTTTGCATATTGTGCTTTAGAAATGTTTTGACGTGCCATTTCTTTCACACCTTGTTTACCAAGTGCCGTCATTGCAACTGATGCTGCTAATGCATTTAACGCTTGGTTTGAACAAATGTTAGACGTCGCTTTATCACGGCGAATATGCTGTTCACGTGCTTGTAACGTTAATACAAATCCACGTTTACCATCTGAATCTACAGTTTGTCCAACAAGACGTCCTGGAATTTTACGCATAAATGCTTTCGTTGTTGCAAAGTAACCACAGTGTGGTCCACCAAACTGCGTTGGAATACCAAATGGTTGTGCATCACCGATTACAACATCAGCACCAAATTTTCCTGGTGGTGTTAATGCGCCTAATGATAATGGATTTGAAGAAACGATAAATAATGATTTTTGTTGATGAACGATTTTTTCAATATCAGCTAATTTTTCAACTTGTCCGAAGAAGTTTGGATATTGAACGATTACACAAGCAACTGTATCATCTACTTCACTTTGTAATACGTCTAAATCTGTTACACCATCTTTATGATTAATTTCAACAACTTCAAGATGTTGACCTTTTGCATACGTTTCAAGTACTGCTCTTGATTCTGGATGAACTGCACTAGATACAAGGATTTTCTTTTTGCGAGTATGGCCAGCTGCTAGCATTGCCGCTTCAGCTAAAGCTGTACCTCCGTCGTACATAGAAGAGTTTGCTACATCCATTCCTGTTAATTCACAAATCATTGTTTGGAATTCAAAGATCGCTTGTAATTCCCCTTGTGAAATTTCTGGTTGGTATGGCGTGTAAGCTGTATAAAATTCTGAGCGAGAGATAACGTGATCTACAATTACTGGAGCGTAATGATCGTATACACCTGCTCCTAAGAAAGAAGCGTATTCTTTTAAGTTAGCATTTTTACTAGCCATTTGAGTTAACTCTTTTAAAAGCTCCGGCTCTGATTTTGCTTCTTTAATTTTTAAATCCCCTTTAAAACGAACACTCTCTGGAATATCAGAGAATAACTCATCGATCGTTTGAACGCCGATCGTTTGTAACATTTCTTTTTTGTCTTCTTCTGTCATTGGAAGATAACGATGCAACATGAAATCTACCCCTCTCCCCGTTACTTTGAACGTTTATAAAATGGTGTTGGAACAACTACTGCTTTGACGCGTTTATTACGAATTTCAATTTCTACTTCTGTATCAACTGCTGCGTATTTTACATCAATTAGTGCTAAACCAATGCTTTTCTTTAACGTTGGAGATTGTGTACCACTCGTTACTTCCCCGATTTTTTCTTCTCCAATAAATACAGGGTAATGTGTACGAGGAATTCCACGTTCGATTACTTCAATGCCGACTAACTTACGAGACGCACCGTTTTCTTTTTGCTCTTTTAACGTTTCTTTTCCATAGAAGTCTGCTTCTTTATTTGGTTTTACCGCAAAGCCAATGCCAGCTTCAATCGGTGTAATATCTTTTGATAATTCTTGACCATAAAGTGGTAATGTTGCTTCGAAGCGAAGTGTATCGCGAGCACCTAAACCACATGCTTTTAAGCCTTCTTCTGCTCCAACTTCAAGAAGTTTCTCCCAAAGTTTTGCAGCATCTTCACTCTTACAGTAAATTTCAAATCCATCTTCACCTGTGTAACCTGTACGAGATACAAGTGCTGGAATTCCATCTACAAGAATATCGTTTTTAAATTTAAAGAACTTAATTTCTTTCAAATCTTCTGACACAACTTTTTGTAAAATGCCTTCTGCTTTTGGACCTTGAATTGCAAGCTGTGCAACTTCACTAGAAACATTGACTACTGTCGCATCGCCAATTACATGGCTAGCTAACCATTCGTAATCTTTCTCGATATTTGATGCATTGATTACTAATAAATAGTCTTCTTCACCACGTTTGTAGATTAATAAATCATCTACTGTACCACCATTTTCGTAGCACATAGCTGTATATTGTGCGCCTCCTACCTTTAAGGTAGAAACGTCATTTGTAACAACACGTTGTAAAAATGCTAAACTATCTACACCTTTTACCTCAACTTCTCCCATATGAGACACATCGAACAAACCTGCAGCCGTACGTACAGCTTCATGTTCTTCTTTAATGCTTGAAAATTGAACTGGTAATTCCCAACCACCGAAGTCGATTGTTTTTCCACCATACTTCGCGTATACATCAAATAACGGTGTACGTTGTAATGTAATCATGCTCTCTCCCCCTTATGCTTTGACAAATCAATAAAAGTTGCTCGCCATATCTAAACATTTTCACTCTGAAAAGATAGGATATACGGAATCTCATTATATTTTTTTATGAAAGCGTAAATAAAAAATCACTTTCTTGGATAAAATACGAAAGATTCCACACATTTCACACCATTATCCTAACATTATTCGCTATATTTCATCAATATTCTAGCATAAAAAATAATTTAGAATTTTTCATTCTTAATCTTATTAAATACAATTTTCAAAATTTAGCCCTTTATCTTTGCCTATTCTTTAACTTTCAGCAAGTGTAATAGAGCCTTATTACAAGGCTTATATAATAAAGATTTTTTTAATAATTACTTTAGTTTATAAAAGGTGGGAGAGTCGTAATGAATGTCGATATTTCCGTAGATCGAACGTGGCAAAACAATTTTTTAAATAGAATTAACGAAGATGGTCCTTGGACAAATTGGGATTTATATCATTTAGCTTATAAAACAGAAAAATCGTTACTTGTTCCTACTTTCGATGGATTACAAGCACCGAAGCATTTATCTCATTTCACACCACTTCCTCATCAATTAGAAGTCGCTCAAAATGTCATTGAACAAATGAATGGTAAAGCGATACTAGCAGATGAAGTGGGACTTGGGAAAACGATTGAAGCTGGGCTGATTTTAAAAGAATATATGGTCCGCGGCCTTGTGAAAAAAGTACTTATACTCGTCCCTGCCTCTCTCGTATCACAATGGGCATACGAATTAAATACAAAGTTTTTTATTCCAGCTGTAGCCCAAAAGAAAAGCTACTCGTGGGAACAAGCCGATGTGATTGTATCATCAATTGATACTGCAAAACGTTCACCGCATCGCGATATCGTTTTGAATTTAGAATATGACCTTATTATTATCGATGAAGCACATAAACTTAAAAATAATAAAACAAAAAACTATGAATTTGCACAACGATTAAAAAAGAAATTTTGCTTATTATTAACCGCTACGCCTGTTCAAAATAAGATTGATGAAATTTTCAACCTCGTTTCTTTATTAAAGCCAGGACATTTAGGCAATCAATCCAACTTTGAAGAATATTATGCTTCAAAAAATCGTTCCGCCGAATCTGATGAAGATTTAAAATCTCTTATTAACAAAGTGATGGTCCGAAATCGACGTCATAATACCGGAATTGATTGGCCAAAGAGACATGTACGTACAATTTTTGTTGAGTTTAATGAAGAAGAGCAAGCTTTGTATAATGGTATTGAAAATTGGCGAGGACAAGATGCCTTCACATCTGCTTTCTCATCGTTAACTTTAAAACGGGAAGCGTGTAGTAGTCGTGAAGCTGTTTACTATTCATTAAAAAAACATGTGGAAAAAAGGCAGAAAGAAAATGAGCATTACATAAAAGACCCGCATATTGATGTGCTAATGGACAAAATTAATCATATTCCTTTCAACTCAAAAGCGAATAAAGCACTAGAACTTATAAAAGAAATTGACGATAAAGTCATTATTTTCACTGAATATAGAGCTTCACAAATGTATTTACAATGGTTTTTACAACAACACGGTATTTCTTCCGTTCCATTCCGCGGCGGGTTTAAACGTGGGAAGAAAGATTGGATGAAGGAGCTTTTCCAAAACCACGCACAAGTATTAATTGCAACCGAAGCTGGTGGTGAAGGGATTAACTTACAGTTTTGTAGCCATATGATTAATTATGACTTACCGTGGAATCCAATGCGTCTTGAACAAAGAATCGGACGTATTCACCGTCTTGGTCAAAAGAATGATGTTCATATTTATAACTTAGCTACAAAACATACTGTTGAAGAACATATTTTGAAACTGTTATATGAAAAAATCAATTTATTTGAGCGTGTTATCGGTGAACTTGATGAAATTTTAACGAGAATTAATATGAAAAACATCGACGCACATATTCAAGAAATATTTGCGCAATCAAAAAGCGAAGGAGAAATCCGAATTAAGATGGAAAACTTAACATCTATTATCGACTTCGCGAAACGAAATGAAGCTGAGGTGCAAGGCTATGCAGCAACATGAAATTCATAATTACTTATACAATTTTTTTGAGGCGAATAACTGCGAAATTTTAAAGCGCTCCCCTCATCTATTAGATGTGCAGTTAACAATTGAGATGGATAAATTATTAATGAACCGTCCTTTTTATTGGCACTATCTTGAGAAAACAGGAGGCGTACCGAATCCGATGCGCCTTACTCTTCTTACAAATCCAGAAAGTGAAGAAAGCGATGGTGAGCTTATTCACTACGGTTCACCACGTCTTCATCAAATTTTCCAAACGACAAAAGAATTAGGCTCTTACATACGTTTATATGAGGAAGTACGGCATAGCGGAGCGACACATACACCACTCCATCCTTGGCTCGGTGTAAATATTAAAGTTTCCTATCAATGTGATCGAAAAAAAGACATCCTTCACTCCATTGGGATTCATCTCATTTCTGGCACAATGATTGCAAACTTTCATGAAACATTAGCTAAAATTAAACTTACACCGAAAATACCTGACTTTTGCTTTACGCTCTCGCCTATCATTAAACCGCAAAGCGGTTTACAACGTATAGAGGATGCTTTAAAAAATATTATTGCAGAAGATGACCATACGTGGGCGAAAGAAGCAAGAGTGCGCTGGAATCACGATTTAGATCTTTTAAATCGTTTTTATGAAGAAAGTGATGAACTCCCCGAAAGCTATGAAATTGAAAAACAAGCCTTGCAAGAGCAATATGAACCACGCATTACAGTACAAATTATTAACGGCGGACTCTTTTATGTTACCGCGAATCATTTTCTTTCTTAAAAAGCCCCTTCTGTTTTAGAAGGAGCTTTTTTTGAGTTATCCTCTATCGCCATTACGCTCTTGTTGTTTTTGCTTTGCCATACGTTTTTGATGCGCACGATCCTTTGCGCTCACATGATTAGCATCAGTTGGAAGATTTTCTTTTGAACGACCAATTCCATTACTCATCTTTATCACTCCTTTTTATATCTTTCAAAATACATCCTTATTTTCAGCTAGAGATACAATCCTTATACAAAAAAATAAGAGCAGCCATTGGCTACTCTTACTCACTCACATATTTTTGAAACATATCATGGATGCCTTTATTTACGAGGTTCGATATCTGCTCGTCAGATTTATTCGGATAACGATCACGCAATCTGATAGATGCCTTCACCATTAAATTTTCTAATACAGAACGGCCACCTTCTCCATAAATAATTTCAGCATACTTAACAAGCCTTCCATCCTCTACTGTTGCTGGATTATGATTGAAGAAAAATTTACTCATTGTCTCCACCTCTCTATTTTGATAACGTTTACATTTATATAGATTATTTATGTTATTTATTTCACAATATTGTATGCATGTATATTTAATTAGTTTCATTATAAAGCAACATATCGATAGTAAATATGTGATTTTCCGTCCATTTTGTGAACAAACCAAAAAATGAAAGCGTTTCCTATATTATATACTAAAAAAACTTACTACGCTAGGGGCAATTTTTTCAATCTACTAATCCCTCAAAAAGTGATATATTTTTTCTTTTCCCATTAAACATTATACAATTTTCAGAAATTATATTATAAAATATATGTATGACTTAAGGAGGATTTATATGAATCAAAATAAAAAAGCTATATTAGATCTTGTCTTTTATCTCGTAATCCCATTCCTCATTTGGAAATTTGCAAAACCTTATATCGATCCTTATTACGCGATGTTACTTTCCTCTGTTCCGGGGATTATTTATACACTGTATACCTTTAAAAAAGAAAAACAGTTTAACGTAACAGGATTCTTTATTTTAATTACACTCATTTCTAATACAACGGTAGACCTATTATCTGGATCAGCTGAACGAATGTTATGGAACGATGCGTATTATCACATCGTGCTCGGTATTATCGTTATATGTACCATTTTTATAAAAAAACCACTTATGTTATATTTCGCAGCAGATATTGCCGCATTGCAAGGCCATGACCGTGATAAAAGTCGTGAACTGTATCGTGATAGTCGTATCTATCCAGCACTAAAATATTTAACGCTATTTTTCGGGCTACAATTCATATTAAAAAGCTTCTTAAAAATTTATTTCATCTCTGTTTTCGGTGTAGATGGCTATGGTGAAATGAGAGCGATTATGACCGCTGTTGGATGGGGCATTTCCATTTGTATCGGAATTGGATTTGTTTGGGTAAACAACAAAATACATGCTGTTACAGAAGAAAAAGAATCTGTACAGTAAATGAAAATCCCCTAGTAGCATCATACTACTAGGGGATTTTCATTTTACTACACATATTAAGAAATCGTTAACTTGATTTTTTTCTTTTATTTTTTACGTTTCGATAAAACAAAGCAGCACTAAGCGGCATAACACCAAACCACTTATTCATAAATGGCTCTTTTTCAGCACGGCGTTGTTCTTTCTTTTGTTTACGATCTTCTTTTGGAGCATCCATATACGACACAAACTGCTGTGTCACAAAGCGAACATAATCATTAGTAGACATATTATCATCACCTCTACTTGATTAGTATGTCCACTTTTTTATTCATTAATCTTTTCTTTTAATTCATTCATGATTTGTTTTACCGATTTATTCGTCGTATCGATATGAATATGAGCCTCTTCATATTGAGCTCGGCGCGATTCAAATTTTGCCACAAATGCCTCTATATCTTTCTTCAGAAATAGTGGACGTGTCGTATCTTCACGAAGCCTTTCTGCAATTACATGTGGATCACAATATAAATACACGACAGTTCCATTTTCCTTCATCCACTTTCGGTTTTCCTCTCGCTCAATGATTCCACCACCAGTTGTAATAATTACATTACAACTGGGTAGTGAACGTAACATTTCACTTTCATATTCCCGAAAAGCGATTTCCCCTTCTTCGGCAAAAATATCACGAATTGCCTTCTCTTGCTTCTCTTCAATCTTTTGGTCGGTATCGACAACATCCATATGAAGTTCTTTACTTAATTCTTTTCCAATTGTTGTTTTCCCAGCTCCCATATAACCGGTTATGTATATAGTTTTCATGTTCGTTCCTCTCAATCATCCGTTATTATTTGTTATTATAACGAAAGATTACATTATTTAATAAAAAAACGTTTTGTTCTCCTTGTACAATGAAGAACAAAACGTCACATACACGTTTTTACTTATAAGTGCCTCTTCTCACCCACTGCGTTGCAATCCATTTCTCACCTTTCGTTACAGGTGCCCCTCCATGTAACGTAAGCTCATTTAGCGATTGATCTTGATAAAAATACTCAAAGTATACTGCCATTCCCTTTCTAGGGTGCACAGAAAGATTTAATTTCGGGAAGAACGTTTCTCCGCCTTCTTCTACATCATTTAAGTACATGATAAGCGTACTGATACGATTATTAGCAGCTGATCTACTATGTTCCGCAAAATAATCATAGTGCGCTTTATATTGTTGATCCACTTCATAATTTAAAATGTGCAATCCTTCTCCATGCGCTACAGGAACATTCATGATAGATGAAATTCGTTTTTCAATCTTTACAGTAAGCTCATTGTCTTCCAAAAATGCACCGCTACTCGTTCGAATATCATTTACATCACGTGATGAACCAACTTTAGAACGTTTCATTTTACTTTTAGACAATTCAATCAATTCGTCGCATTCTTCATCACTTAATACATTTCCTAACACGACAATAAGAGGTTCTTCGAATTTTGAAATAATGTGTATTTCCCTATCTTCCGTCATAATTGCATTTCCTTTATGATCAAAAATAGTTTGTTCCTTATTTTCACCTATTTGATTGTTATTTGTCATTTCCCTATTCTCCCTAAAAAATATGTTTGGATAGCTTGAATATATCATATTCTTTCTACCTTTCTCTTTTTTGAGAAAATTTAAACTTTCAATTGTTTTATTTATCCATTTCCTATAAAAAAATAACCTATTTTAAAATAAGAAATTATGGTTTTCATCCGTATATTTTACATACTATCCTTCTATCCAATCGAATATTTTCTCATCCTTTTTTCTATACCGGAAACTAACCTTGTAGAAAACTTCTTGTTTTATTTTGCACTGCAACGAAACGAGTATAACATCGTTTTCAAAGACGTAATTCCCACTTGCTTCGCCCTTTTCATATTGAAAGAAAAAAGTATCTTCCTTTTCTTTTTGCTGTAAGTCTTTTTTTATATTTGTAATAGATCGATTTAGTAGTTCCTCCAGTACAAACTTTTGCTCTATTTCAATATAAAATTTTTTATCTATAAGCAACATATTCGTTTCGTATACAAAGAACGAAGTTAATAATACAAGAAAAATGATTGTTCCTGGCATCGTAAATCCATCTTGTTTTCTCATATATTTATTTCCATTTCGCTATACCTGACAGCTACACCTTCATATATTTTCCCACTCATATCTTTCACATTTATAAAGAGCAAATGAGGTGTTACTTCATACGAAACCATTTCAACATTTTGCAATATAACTTCTCTTCCGCGCATATTCACTTTTCTTATAAGATGATTATTCAATTTTTCATACGTCACTTCATCTCCAGTGCGAAGACGGAAGCGCAAAAGATTATCTTTATTTTCAGGGACTATTTTTTCTACAAAAGATACTTTACGAAACTCTAACTGTACTTGTCCTATAAACACATCCCATTCCCAATTATTTAATCCTTTTGATTGGTTGTTTTCTATTCCAATAAAATTTAAACGTGGCAAGAGTAAAAAGAACAGTGATAACAGAAAAAAACATACGATCATTTCTATTAATGTAAACCCAACTTCTAATTTATTTTTTCTCCTGCATAAAAGCATTGTTCCATCATTCTTCCTTTCACATCTTTCCACATAGCACAAACTTCATTTCCTCCCCAATATGTGTAATATACATTTCCGTTTACGACTTTTTCTTGCGGTCGTTTCGCCCCATTCTCATACATATATAAAGCTGCTTCCCTTTTTAATAATACAAATGCTTTATAACGAATTTGTATGTTTTTTCGTTCTTGCATAACGAATACTGTTTGCGGAAGTAGTATAGATACTGCCATCATTACTATACTTAATGCTACAAGCATCTCAGCCATCACTGACCCTTTTTGACATTTCACGATACGTAAATCTCCCTCTCCCAAGCTGAAATACAATCTCATATTTATAACTTCGATACGAAAGTAAAATAGTGCCACCTCTATTAATATTTCCACTCGGATTATATGTCATCGGATTTGGAAAAGTATTCAAATCAATTTGTATATCGCTATCATATTCTCTTTTAATGATAGTAAGATTCTCACTTAGCTCCCCTATATAATACGTATGTCTATCTTTATACCATCGTAATGTATAGTGTTTTTGACGGTTTATCGCTAATTGTTGCATATACAAAATATCGTTTGAAAACTGTCTTAAAAATTGTTCCACTTTTTGTTTTTCATGTAATGAATGTACGTTAAAATACGTGACCATACTTAGTACAGAAATTGCAAATAGAACGAGTAGCATTTCTAACAGAGTAAAACCTTTTTGTTTCACAGTTTCCCAGTTGTTACTGTGCCATCATTTGAAATATGAATGGCTTCACCATTCGGACACTCATCAGCTGTAATATATTTTTCATCCCTTAGCTCTTTTAGCGAGGGAATTTTATTATGTTGTAAATGGTATGCTTGTATTTGAGCTTCTATAGATTTCACATAGGCTTTACATCCTTTTCCTTCGACGGATGAACGCTGTGTAACTACATTCGGAATAATTAATAGTAATAGTACAGTTATGACGACCATAACTAATAACATTTCTAAAAGGGTAAACCCTTCTTCATTCTGCATGTAAATGCCTCCTAAATAGAATTCATCATTTGAAACATTGGCATAATCATCGCTAAATACATAAGAACGACTATTCCTCCAATACACGTAAATAAAATTGGTTGAATGATCACTAACATACGTTTAACTTTTTGCTCCATCTTTTCCATAATAAGATCGCTATAGTCACCTAATTCAAGCGCCAAATTACCGTTTGCTTGTCCATGCGTAATAATATAAGAAAGTTCTTCCTCATAATATCCGCTTTTAGCAATAATAGATTGCAACGGTTCTCCTGCAATTAATTGGCGTTCAATTCGACCCGCTTCATATTGAAAGAACGGATGATAATTTTGCTCCATCATTATTGTTAGGGCCTCAAGTACTGATAGTCCACCTTGTAATAAACCGCTCAATTGAGTGGCGAAATAATGTGAATGCTTTAAAATAAGAAATGTTTTTACGAGGGGGATACGAAGCATAATTTTTACCTGCTTCATATGCGGGAGTTTCCGAAAGTAAAACATATATACACTACATCCAATCATAATGATAAAAATAGTGCTAAAAATAAGGCTGGGTAGCAGCTTAATTGCACTTAATATTTGTTCTGTAAGTAACGGTGCTGTAGAACCGAATGAACTATATACCATGTCAACCTGCGGTAATAAAATGCGGTTAAAAACAAAAATCATGATTATTAAAAAGAACGCCAAAAACATAGGATACTGCATTATTTTCATCATATCTTTCCTATACTTATCCTTTTTATAAAGAAGTGCGCTCCCTTGTTGCAACGCAAAAGAAATATCACCATGTTGCTCAGCATAAAATAAATAACTTAACACCTCCTGATGAAACATTAATTGATGAAAAGAATCATGTAGACTTTTTCCATCTTTTAATCCATCAATCATGCGCTGCAATTGTACTTTCTTTTCTAAAGGTAATTGAAACTGTAAAAATTCTAATGCCTGCAAAAGGGAGTATCCTTTTTCTAATAGTTCTCCTAATCGTTTCAGCAATACTACTTGATCACTTAAACTCCATATTTTCTTAAACATACACATCCTCTTCTAAAAATCCTAAAGCGTATCCTTTTCGTATCGAAGATTCTAATGTTTCGTGCTTGTACGTGACACATTCCCCGTTTGCTTCTTTAATTGCTTGTTTTAACTCATATCCATATAACAACTCATAAATACTCGCTTGTCTTACCTGCCTCATTGATTTACATAAAGTTGAGCACTTTCTTTGGCAAAACGGACATTTCAATTCGACAAGTCGCTGTGCAGCTATAGCCAATAAAGATTGTTCAATCTCTTGCCTCGTTATACCGAAATCCATAAATCGGTGTATCGCCCCTTTCGCATCACTAGTATGCAGTGTCGTCATTACTAAATGTCCAGTCAAACTTGCTCTTATAGCGATTTTCGCTGTTTCTTCATCACGAATTTCACCGACTAAAATAATATCTGGATCATGACGTAAAATGGCCTTTAGTCCCGCCTCATATGTGATACCTGCTTTTTCATTTATTTGAATTTGTAATACATCGTCATTTCTTTTTTCAACTGGATCTTCAAGTGTAACGATGCGACGTGTTTTCTTTTTTTTAATTACCTCTAATAATGCATACATTGTTGTTGTCTTCCCCGAACCAGTCGGTCCAGTAAATACGAGTAACCCATGTGAATAGTGTAAAAAAGAGAGTAGTTTTTTCACTGTACTTGGAAATAACGAAAGATGAGATAACGGCTGAATAGATGCTTGTAAATGAAGACGAATAACGAGACTTTCTTGGTATACGGTTGGAAGCGTGGAAAGGCGTAAATACACTTCTTGTCCATCCATTTGTAAATACAGTGAACCATTTTGTGGCTTCCGTCTCTCCCCTATATCCATGGATGCTAAAAATTTAAAGTGTGAAACAAGTTTTTCTCCAAATTCCTTTTCGATACAGTGTTTCGTCATTAAATCTTTTCCTATACGCAGTTGAACCGCTACATCCTTCTTCCGGGGCACAATATGTAAATCCGAAGCTTGTACCCTGCACGCCTCTTTCAAAATCGTATTCGCAAAAATTTCAATTCCATTCATCATTTTTCCCTCCCCACTATGTATATAGCATGAAAAAATTCATAAGAAAAATCGGTATTTTTGTATTTTCAATAGAGGAAAAAGGAAAAATATGTTTGTGAAATTATGAACAATTTCCGAATTATTGTCTGAAATTACCTATACTTATGTTTATCTGTATTATAATGTTATTATCTTGGATAAAGTGATAAAGGTGGAGATCCTCATGGAACAAGCTTTAAAAATTACAGGTGTATTATCTGACCCAACTCGTTATTACATTTATAAATATATTTCTCAAAAACATAGTTACGTAACTGTACAAGAAATTGCAGATGAGTTTGACATTCATCCAAACGTAGCACGTTTACATTTATCTAAATTAGAAGATGTTCATATGCTGAAATCGGAAACGAAGAAAACTGGAAAAGGCGGAAGACCAAGTAGATTATATGTATTATCTGAAGATGTGATTCAATTACAATTTCCATTCCGCGATTATCAATTGTTAGCAAGAATAGCATTTAATTCTTTACTTAGCCTTGGCGCCGCTGGTGAAAAAGCGCTATACGAAACGGGAAAACAATTCGGGGCCGAGTTAATGCAACAACATATGCAGCGTTTACATGTGAACGAAGATGCTTTAACAGTAGAGCAAAAAGTCCAAATTGCAAAAGAAGCTTTCTCAACAGCTGGTTTATCACCTGCATTTGAATTAAGTGCAGATGGAACGAAAATTTTCTATGATGTGCACAATTGTCCATTTAAAGAAGTTGCTGTTCATCACCCAACTGAAATTTGTAATATGCACGGAGATATGATGAAAGGGATTTTTGAAATCCTATTCCCTAACACGGAATTAACTCGAAACGATAGTCTACTAGATGGATGTAAATCTTGTAATTATAAACTAACAATTTAATTTCTCATATAAAAAGAAGCCAATTATAATTGGCTTCTTTTTATATGAATGAATATTTACAATAGTAAGAAAAATAAACTATAATGAGGAGAGGTTTACTTTTTTTAGAAAAGGAGGGAGATGGCATGGAGCGCATGTTTCGCGTTCTCAGCTTTTGGACTGGAATTTTCTCGGTTATGTTTTACGTAGGGGATATGCAACAGGCCGCACTACTATTTTTAGGACAAACAGGTTTCTTCGTACTTTTAAGCTATTTAAATTTAACAGAGCGTATGTATATATACGTATTCGGGGCATATTTAACTGTTTTCTTCATAGGATTTACATACTACACGACGTTTTTACTTGTCCCTGGAGCTGGACATTAAAGATGGCATTTTGCCATCTTTTTTTTAATTCCGCAATTCCCTAGTTGACTTATAGGTTTTATTACCTTATATTCTATATAACAGATTGGAATTAGGGGGAATCAACATGAATACACTGCTTGTCGGAATTAACGTTGCAGTCATGCTCATCTTAGTTGGCGTATTATATTATATGCAACGTAAGCATGTATCTTTTAATAAACGTGTATTTACTGCTTTAGGAGTCGGAATTATATTCGGTCTTATATTACAATTTATTTATGAGCCAACTTCTAAAGTAATTATTGAATCAAATACTTGGTTTAGCTTGATCGGTAACGGTTATGTGAAATTACTTCAAATGATCGTTATGCCACTTATTTTAGTATCTATTATTTCAGCCTTTACAAAATTACAGTTAACGAAAAACCTTGGTAAAATTAGTGGTCTTATTATCGGAATTTTAATTCTTACTACAGGAATCGCTGCAGCTGTCGGTATCGCCGCAAGTGCAGGATTTGATGTATCTGCAACAGGCCTGCAACAAGGTGATGCAGAATCTGCTCGTCTGAAACTAGTTGAAGAAAGATTTACTTCTATTGAAAAAACAACAATTCCAGATAAATTATTAGAGCTGTTACCTACAAATCCGTTTCTTGATTTAACAGGAGCTCGTCCAACATCAACAATTTCTGTTGTAATATTTGCAGCCTTTATCGGTATCGCCTTTATAGGTGTAAAACGAAAATATCCAGAACAAGCAGAACTATTTAAGAAAATGCTTGATGCTGTATATGCAATCGTAATGCGTATGGTAACATTAATTTTACGTCTTACTCCATACGGCGTATTAGCTCTTATGGCAAAAACAGTTGCTGGTAGCGACATTAATGCTATTTTAAAACTTGGTAACTTCGTGTTAGCGTCTTACGTGGCACTTATCGTAATGTTCGTTATCCACTTATTATTAATTGCTCTATCTGGTTTAAATCCAATTCAATATTTAAAAAAGGTGTTCCCTGTATTAACATTTGCATTCACATCTCGCTCTAGTGCTGGTGCAATGCCATTAAATATTGAAGCGCAAAAAGAAAAGCTTGGTATTTCCGAAGGGATTGCAAACTTCGCAGCATCATTTGGAGTATCTATCGGACAAAACGGTTGCGCAGGTATTTATCCAGCAATGCTTGCAATGATGGTCGCTCCAACTGTAGGAATCGATCCATTACAACCACAATTTATTTTAACTTTAATCGCTGTCGTTGCGATTAGCTCATTCGGTGTTGCCGGTGTTGGTGGTGGTGCAACATTCGCAGCGTTAATCGTACTATCTACAATGAACTTACCAATCGGTATTGTCGCTCTTGTTATCTCAGTTGAACCATTAATCGATATGGGTCGTACAGCTCTTAACGTAAGTGGTTCTATGACAGCAGGTCTTATTTCTAGTAAATGGCTTGGTGAATTAGATCAAGATACGTACAATCAAGATGATACAAAAACTGGTGAAATTGCTTCATAATAAAAAGGACGCTAACAAAAACTGTTAGCGTCCTTTTTTAGTTCTTTTCATCTTCCTCTTTGTCTTTTATACATAAGGCATAACATATTGTTTCAAACACTATGTAAAATCTCGTTCTTTATACTTCATTTCTATCTCCTTACACATAGAAAAAGAGAATACAATAACATATTCTCTTTTCTCAAATATACTTCATTATCTCACAGCCCGTCCTTTTCACAAATAACCATTTTGTTCGCACCATTTATGAAATTGTCCTACGTCTACTCCAACTAACACGATATCCTTTAGCTCTACATCAATGATTTGTTCTCCAATTACAATAGCAAACTGCGATTCTAATTTTGTCTCGCTGTTCTTTACAATTCCAATTCGGTTCCGATGCGGTCCATCTTTTATATATGCTTTTTGTCCTACAATATCAAAGTTCAAGTCTCTCACCTCTTTTATTGCGCTTAAATTTGAAATACGAACTCAAATTCGGAAATTTTCCTTTCCTTGCACTATTTCTCTATATATATGACGAAACAATAAAAGAGTCCTCCCTTCTTTACAATTATTTTTTCTTTGTTTCATTTTTGTGATTGAAACGTAAAGTTTATAATAAAATACACTTGGAAGCGCTTTCTATGTAATTTTTTATGTTATAATATATAAGTAGAACTTCGCAAAGAGGGTTAAAAAAATGAATACAAAAATGATTAAAAAAGTAATTGACGCATTAAAAGTATATGGCTTTCAGAATGTATCATTCTGTGACAAAACGAAACAATTTTTATTTCATAACGAAATGGATATTATGAGCGGCTATGCAGAAATAACATATAGTAGTCAATTTGAAAAATTCAACGTACAAATTCATCCGATTGAAACACATCACCAAGCAGAGTTACAAGAGGTTGAAAGACATATACAGGCCTGTATAAGAAAAGTGGAATATTTAAACGCACTTCTTAGCGGACAAACAAAACTAGATGACAAAATTATTATAATGTAAAAAAAAGAACGTGAGAATATCACGTTCTTTTTTTTACATTATACGTTCATCTTTTCCTTCAATTGAAAAAAAAGAACGTGAGCGTTCTTTTTTTTACATTATACGTTCATCTTTTCCTTCAGTTGTAATCCTGTAATGGATTCTAATACATCCATTGCTTCTCCAAATGTCATATCAAATATCGTCTTATCCTCTATGTATGGAAATTGTCTAAAGCGCTTTTCTAACATTTTCACGGCGTCCGACGTAAAGTGTACACTATCAATGCCAAATTCTGTTTCAAGAAGAACGATCCAATCTAACACATGAAAACCTAATCCGTTTACGAATGAAATAAGTTTTTCTTCTGGCTGTGAAGATAAGAATACGTGTCGTTCCATCTCATCGAAAAGTTCTTCACCTAAAACTTCTGCTAATTCATCATCATGTTCGCGTTCAATAATCTCTTCATATCCGTAATCATCCACAAGCTCTTCTACTTCTTCACTATCCTCACAAAGCAATTGACTAAGAACGGCCTCTTTCTTAAATTCACTATTTTGTACAACTTCTAAAAAGCTCGTTTCCCATCCATTTTCTAATTTCATATTATATACTCCTTTATATACGTTTCTTATCATCACTGTTCCCAAAAGATCACTTTTATAACCTTTTAGGTCGTTACTATTATTTCACATGATTCATAACATAAGATGCAAATTCAGTTGCATCTCCTTCAAAAATATTTATTTCTGGCAAATGATAGAACGTTGTTTGAAGCGGGTTTCTTTCATGATATACATATATCTTTTTCTCTAGCGCAATCGCCATTCCAAACTCTGTATGGCTCCCGTTTCCGCCATCTAATATAAGTAAAAAGACATCCGCTTCTTTAATAGCATTCTTTTCTGCCTGCCCAATTTCTCTTAATTGATCTTGATTCACTGCTCTTTCGTTTCTTGTCCAATCATATGTATGGTGCCATCCTGCATGTTTCAGTTCATTTGCTATAGAACGTACAAGATGTTTATTTTGGAATCCTGAGGCGACATAAAAATTCATTTATATACACTCCTTCATTATGTACGGGAAACTCCTTTTAGCGTTACTTGCTATAAACATAATAAAGAACGACTTCAAAAAAAAATCCCCATCTTTAAAACTTATTTGCGTTTAAATGATGGGATTCTTCATGCTCTTCTTTTATTTTCTTCTTTTTATAACTTTCATCAGCTAACATTTCTAGTTCAGCTGTTATTTCTGATTTTTCAAGCTCTCTTTCTTGCGAAAATTTCCTTGAAATATAAACAATAACACTACCAACGTACAACACAAAGCATATAATAAGTGCAGTATTTTCATAGAGACTTAGCTCCAACACAGTCACTCCTAATCCATTCGTATTTTCACGCTTCATTAATTGGAATTTCCCTACTAATCCATTTGTTATTGTAACATAAAAATATCAATCCTTGGAATCTTTCATCCTACTAAAAAAGACATGATTGTTTCATCATGCCTCTGAAATATGTTGAATGATTGTTTGAATTGCTTCTTTTCCATTATATTTTTTTAGTGCTGTTTTATACATCTCATTATTTTGATTTAATTCTTCGACATGCTTTATAAGTGATTTCACAGTCACATCTTCCTCATACAATACGGAAGCATATCCTTGTCTTTCAAAAGACTCTGCATTTAGTATTTGATCTCCACGACTTGCAAATTTCGATAGCGGAATTAAAACCATCGGCTTTTGCAATGTTAAAAACTCAAAAATGGCATTAGAGCCCGCACGTGAAATAACAAAATCTGTTATCGCTAATATGTCTGGCAGTTCCCCATGTATATATTCAAATTGTTTATATCCTTCTTTATTTTGTAAGCTTTCATCAAGATTACCTTTTCCGCAAAGATGAACAATTTGATATTTTTTCAGAAGTTCTGGTAACGCTTCTCGAACCGTTTCATTAATTTTCTTTGCGCCCAAACTTCCTCCCATAATTGTAATAACTGGCTTTTTACGTGAAAAACCTAAAAACACTAAACCTTTTTCACGATTTCCCTTTAGCACTTCTTCACGTACAGGAGATCCTGTATAGATTACTTTTTCTTTCGGTAAATGTTTCGCAGCTTCTTCAAATGTAACAAATATTTTCGAAGCAAAACGGAGCGCAATTTTGTTTGCTAGTCCTGGCGTCATATCAGATTCATGTAATAAAACAGGGACTCTATTTAGCCAGCCTCCAATTACGACTGGTACAGATACGAAACCACCTTTTGAAAAAATCACATCCGGTTTTAGTTTTCGAATCCTTACATACGCATCCATAACACCCTTCATTACAAGAAAAGGATCTTTTATATTTTTTAAATCAAAATAACGACGTAGCTTTCCACTTGAAATACTATAGTACGGAATGCCTTCCTTTTCTATAATCGTTTTCTCAATCCCTTGATGAGAACCAATATACGAGATATCCCAATTCTGTTCTTGTAAATGTGGAATGATGGCTAAATTAGGTGTTACATGCCCTGCCGAACCGCCACCTGTAAAGACTATTTTCTTCATACGTCTCCCCCTTCTACACTATAATACACTAAAATATCTTGCCTCAGGGTGAGAAAATACCATAGCCGTCACAGATGCTTCTGGCTCCATCATAAATCCTTCTGTTAATGAAATACCTATTTCTTCTGGATGAATAAGGCGAAATAACTTTTCTTGATCCGCAAGTTCTGGACATGCTGGATAACCGAAAGACACTCGTATCCCTCTATATTTCGTACGGAAACGTTCTTCCATCGTCAGTTCTAATGAATCTGGAATACCCCAGCGATCACGAATGAGCATATGTGTTTTTTCAGCAAGACCTTCTGCTAGTTCAAGCGCTAACGATTGGATCGCATGGCTGCGTAAATAATCACCCTTCGCCTTCCACTCTTCAGCAATGTCCCGAACGCCTTCCCCAACCGTAACAGATAGGAAAGCAACATAGTCCATCTCATCTCCAACTGGTCGTAAATAATCACCTAAAGTACGATATGGTGCTTTTCCTTGTCTTGGGAATGTGAAACGCTCTATAACACGCGTATGATCTTCTGGATCATATATTACAATGTTTTGTCCGTCACTTTGCGCTGGGAAAAATTGATACACCGCTTTCGGTTTTAACCAAGATTGTCCTTCCTGCAATAATTCATCTATTAAATCATTTAATTCGTGTGCTCTCTTATCTCCCTCTCGCAAAAGCTTCTTCACATTTCCTTTTAATCCAAGGTGATGTCCAAGTAGCATTTGTCTATTTAAAAATGGAGCGAGATGTGCAACTGGAATATCACGTAATACAATTCGTTTTGTTGAATCAGGTATCATAACCTCTGCCTTCGGTAATGGCTCAATTACTGCTGGAATTTCTACTTTCTTCTCCTCTTTTTTTACGATATGAAGATGACGCTCTTTTTTATCTTGTTTCATCTTCTCACGCTCTTCTTCTTTTTGAAGCTTATTAATAATATCAAGACCAGTCATCGCATCACTCGCATAACATACGAGCCCTTTATATGATGGTGAAATACGATTTTCTGTAAATTTTCTCGTTAACGCTGCCCCGCCTACAACGATTGGAACATCAATATTTGCAGCTTTTAAATCTTCAGCAGTCGTTACCATTTGTTGCGCTGATTTTACTAATAAACCAGAAAGACCAATAATGTCAGGCTTCTTTTCTTGTACTTCTTGAACAATTCGATCCGAACGAACATTGATTCCTAAATTAATAATCTCATATCCGTTATTCGATAAAATAATTTCAACGAGGTTTTTCCCAATATCATGTACGTCACCTTTAACAGTTGCTAATAATACTTTCCCCTTTTTCGCACTCTCGCTAGATTCCATATGTGGCTCTAAATAGCTTACGGCAGCTTTCATACTTTCAGCACTTTGCAATACTTCGGCAACGATAAGCTCATTATTATTAAATAATCGTCCCACCTCATCCATTCCTGTCATAAGTGGGCCATTAATAATATCCAAAGGTTTTCTTCCTTCTGTAAGTGCAAGGCTTAAATCTTCTTGTAGTCCTTGTTTCGTACCTTCTACAATGTAATTTGCCAGCCTTTCATCAAGAGTTAATGTTTCTTGGGTAACGACATCTTTCTTTTTTGCCGCGCGATAAAAATTTGTAAATTCTTCTAACGTCTCTTGCGTCGTTTCAAAAAGTAGTGCATCAGCAAGACGTTTTTCTTCCTCTGGAATTGACGCATACCGTTCTAATTTTTCCGTATTCACAATTGCGTAATCTAATCCTGCTTTCGTTGCATGGTATAAAAAGACGGAATTTAATACTTCTCGGCCAGCTGGTGGTAAACCAAAAGATATGTTACTTACACCTAAAATCGTTAAACACTCTGGCAAGGCTTCTTTAATAAGGCGAATTCCTTCTATCGTCGCTGCCGCTGAACCAATATATTCTTCATCACCTGTACCTACAGGAAATACAAGTGCATCAAAAATAATATCTGACGGGCGTATACCATATTTCGTCGTCAATAACTCATAACTTCTTTTCGCGATTTCGAGTTTTCGTTCTGCACTAACCGCCATACCATCTTCATCAATTGTTCCTACAACAATAGCAGCACCATATTTCCGAAGAAGCGGCGTCACTTTTTTAAATCGTTCTTCTCCATCTTCTAAATTAATTGAATTAATAACAGCTTTTCCTTGAATATAAGTAAGAGCTCGCTCCATCACATTTTCATCTGTTGAATCAATCATAATCGGTACTTTTAACACTTTCGTAACTTCTGCCAAGAAGTTTTCCATATCTTCTATTTCATCGCGATCAGGGTCTGCCATACAAATATCAATAATATGAGCATTTTTCTTCACTTGCGCTCTTGCGACTTCAGCAGCCTCTTCAAATTTCCCTTCTGCTACTAATCGTTTAAATTTACGTGACCCAATAACGTTTGTTCTTTCACCAACAAATAATGGTCTCATAGAGTCATCATATTGAAGTGCCTCTAATCCACTAACCCCGTGTCCAGCTCTTTCGTGGTGTTCACGTGGATTAAGAGAAGCTAACGCGGATTTTATTGCTTTTATATGGTCTGGTGTTGTGCCACAACAACCACCGATAATATTAACCCATCCTTCTTCAGCAAATCGCTTCACTTTTTCAGCGAGAGAAGATGGAGATTCATGATAATGTCCATCTTCATCAGGAAGACCTGCATTTGGATAACAAGAAATGTAACACTCCGACAAATCAGATAGTGAACGAATATGGTCTCTCATAAACTCCGGACCGGTCGCACAGTTTAATCCAACAGATAATGGCTTCATATGTTCTACTGATAAGTAAAAAGCCTCAATTGTTTGCCCGGCCAGAGTCGTTCCCATCGGTTCAATCGTTCCTGAAATCATAATAGGTACAATTTTATTTAGCTCATCAAAAGCTGCTTGAATTCCAATATAAGCAGCCTTCACGTTACGCATATCTTGACTCGTCTCAACGAGTAATACATCTACGTCGCCATTCAATAAGCCTCTAGCCTGCCGTGTATAGGCTTCAATTAATTCTTCAAACGTCACACCACCTGTAACACTAATCGCTTTCGTTGTTGGTCCCATTGCTCCCGCAACATATACTTCCTTCCCGCTTGCTTTGACCGCTTGCTTCGCTAAACGTGCTGCCTTCTCATTTAATTCCTCATCTAAATGAGACAACTCATAATCACTTAATACAATGTTTGTCGCCCCAAATGTATTTGTTTCAATAATATCTGCTCCAGCTTCAATATAAGCTTTATGAATCTTTAAAATGACATCAGGCCTTGTTTCTACTAAATATTCATTACAACCTTCGTACTCTTCTCCTCCGAAATCTTCCGCAGTTAAGTCCTCTTGCTGGATCATTGTTCCCATTGCACCATCTAATATTAAGATGTTATTTTGTAATTTTTCTTCTATACATTTCATCAATTAATACCTTCTTTCACTTCTTGCTTTTCTCTCACATATTTAACAAGATGTTCTGTAATTTCATATTTTAGAAATGGTGTAATAAGATAAATGCCGTTAAAATATTTCATCGCCGCATCGATCAATTCTTGTGAAATGCGAATCCCTTCTTCAATTGCTGCCTCTTTCGTTTCATGTCCATCCATTCTCTCCCTTATTTCTTCAGGTAGAGTAATACCCGGTACCTCAAAATGAAGGAAATCTGCATTCCTTTTACTTATTAATGGCATAATCCCAATAAAAATAGGTTGTTCCAAATGCTTTGTCGCTTCATACACTTCTTCAATTAACGCGATATCATAAATTGGCTGAGTTAAGAAATATTCCGCTCCAGCATCTATTTTCCGTTCCATTCGCTTAACCGCTGCTTTTAAATGTCTTACATGCGGATTAAACGCACCTCCCACTGAAAACCTTGTTGCTGGACCAATTGATTTCCCTAAAATCGAGCGCCCGTCGTTCATTTCTTTAATCATTTTAATGAGCTCAATAGAGGACAAATCATATACAGAAGTGGCACCTGGAAAATCACCAACGCGTGCTGGATCCCCAGTTAAAGCTAACACCTCTTCCATACCTAACGCTGATAGGCCTAGTAAATGAGATTGTAGTCCGATGACGTTATGGTCTCTACACGTTAAGTGCGTCAATACCGGAATATCGTGCTTCGTTAATAATGCCCCCATTGCCATATTCGAGATGCGAGGCGATGCTAATGAATTATCTGCTAGAGTAATAGCATCTGCCCCAGCTCTTTTCAATGCTCTTGCGCCTTCAAAAAATCGCTGCGTATCTAACGTTTTCGGTGGATCTAATTCCACTACTACTGTCGTTTGTTTTTTTGCTTTCTCTGCTAATGTGACATGAGCTTTTGAACGTTTCTCGTGTGTATGAACTACTTTCGGTCTTTGAATCGTATCCTTTTCTATTACAGGTGTAACATTTGCAATTGCACGTTTCATACTTTCAATATGTTCTGGAGTCGTGCCACAACAACCACCTAATAACCGAATACCTTGCTCAATAAATTTCGGTGTCATCGCTTCGAAATAAGCTGGACTTCCCTCATATACGTAACGTCCCTCCACATAATTTGGGAGACCTGCATTCGGATATGCTGACAAGTAGCCATTTTGCGGAATCGATATCATTTTAAAAGCTTCCGTCATGTGAAGTGGCCCTAGTTGACAGTTCAATCCAACGACATTTGCACCGTAATCTAAAAGCTGTTTTAATATTTCATTTACATCATTTCCATTTTGAGTTGTATCTGCCTCATGCAATGCTAATTGAGCTACAATTGGAATATTCGTTTGTTTTCGTAACACCTGAACAGCATGAAGTAATTCAAACTCATCATAGAAAGTTTCTAATAGCAGTCCATCAACCTGTTCTTCTAGTAATGCACTTGCCTGTTCCAGTAACATAAATTCTCTTTCCATATCAGTTGTCGTAACAGCTCCGATATGTTTCATACCACCAATTGTTCCTAAAATTGCATTTCTGTCTATAACAGATGCTTTCGCCAGTTTTACTGCGGCTCTATTAATTTCAGTAACTTGATTTTCTAAACCATACATACGTAATTTCGCTTCATTTGCTCCGTACGTATTTGTTTGAATCACATCAGCCCCAGCAGCTACATATTGCTTATGAATCGATATAATTAAATCTGGATCAGATATATTCAATTCTTCAAAACTACTTTGCAAACCATGTGAATGTAATAACGTCCCAACCGCACCATCACTTATTACAATTCCTTTTGATAATAAATCTAGTAATTTCACAAATCTCCCTCATTTCTATCAATATAAAAACCCCCTCTTCACTTTGAAGAGGGGGACATAATTGTTCCTCCTCTTATTATGCAAAACATTCGTTTTGCAGGTATTAGCACCGTTTCAAACATTTCGTTTGAAGGTTGCTGGGTTTCACAGGGCCTTTCCCTCCACCGCTCTCAATAAGAGTTTGTCTTTATTATTTTATTTATGTAGCTAAAAGGAAATACGTTCCCCTTTTAACAATGTTTGTTAATTTTTTAATAAATTTAGCATGCACAAATGCAAAAGTCAATGACACTTGCGGAAAAATAAAAATTATTTAAAATAAAGTTGCAATTCAATTATCTTTTGTTGTAAAGTTAAAAACATAATAAAAATTTCATACGAACATTCTTATCTAGAGAGGTAGAGGGACTGGCCCTATGACGCCTCAGCAACCATTAACATTTGTTAATAAGGTGCTAATTCCAGCAAATTGTGAAAGATTTGACAGATGAGAAGAAGACTCTATTCAAACCGAAAGCCTTCTTCTTTAGAAGGCTTTTTTTATTTTACCCCGCTATTTGAGGGCAGTAAGATTCCCAACTCAAAATTCAGCTAGAACAAAGAAGTTAGGTGGGAATCGACTGCCCGTAAAAGCCCGATTGGTGAGAGCTAATAATCAGTGGGGGATGCCCCCCTCACTGATTAAAGTTTCACTTTACATTCACTTAATTGTTAATTTAAAAAGGAGGAATTTTCACATGTCAACTATTGAAACAAAACTAGCACAAATCGGAAACCGGAGCGAAACTACAACAGGAACTGTTAACCCACCTGTTTATTTTTCAACTGCTTATCGTCATGAAGGAATTGGTAACTCTACTGGCTTTGACTATTCACGAACTGGCAATCCAACTCGTGGTCTTTTAGAGCAGGCAATCGCAGACTTAGAATATGGTGAACAAGGTTATGCCTGTAGTTCAGGGATGGCAGCTGTTCTCCTCGTCCTCTCCCTATTCCGTTCTGGAGATGAACTTATTGTATCCGAAGATTTATACGGGGGCACTTATCGATTATTTTCTGAGCACGAAAAAAAGTGGAATGTTCGATGTAGATACGTAAATACACAATCTATTAAACAAATTGAGCAAGCTATCACAACTGAAACGAAAGCTATTTTCATAGAAACTCCAACTAATCCGTTAATGCAAGTTACTGATATTGCCGCTGTCGCAACTGTAGCGAAAAGACACGGACTACTTCTTATTGTAGACAACACATTCTATACGCCTTATATACAGCAGCCATTAACAGAAGGTGCCAACATTGTACTTCATAGCGCAACGAAATATTTAGGTGGACATAACGATGTCCTAAGCGGACTTGTCGTTGCAAAAGGAAAGGAACTTTGTGAGGAAATCGCTCATTATCATAATGCCTCTGGTGCGGTCTTAAGTCCATTTGACTCATGGCTATTAATTCGTGGTATGAAAACGTTAGCGCTTCGCATGAGACAACATGAAGAAAATGCAAAAGCAGTTGTTGCTTATTTAAATGATGAAGACGGGGTGACAGATGTATTTTATCCTGGAAGAGGTGGCATGATCTCATTTCGTCTGAAAGATGAAACATGGATTAATCCATTCTTACAATCTTTATCCTTAATTACATTTGCTGAAAGTCTTGGTGGTGTTGAAAGTTTAATGACGTATCCAGCAACGCAAACACACGCTGATATTCCTGAAGAAATCAGAACAGCAAACGGTGTATGTAATCGTCTTCTGCGATTTTCCGTTGGCATTGAAAATAGTAACGATTTAATTCAAGACTTAAAGCAAGCCATTAAACTTGTAAAAGAAGGTGTAAGAATATGAGTTATTCTATAGATACACTCTTACTGCACAACCAATATAAACATGACTCACAAACAGGAGCTGTTAACGTTCCCATCTATAATACATCAACATTCCACCAGTTTGATGTAGATACGTTCGGAAAATATGACTATAGTCGCTCTGGTAATCCAACTCGTGAAGCTCTTGAAGATATCATTGCTTTATTAGAAGGAGGAACAAAGGGATTTGCCTTCGCATCAGGAATTGCAGCGATTTCTACTGCATTCCTCCTTCTTTCACAAGGCGATCACGTACTCATTTCAGAAGACGTATATGGAGGAACTTACCGAATTATAACTGAAGTGCTCTCCCGTTACGGTGTGTCACATACATTTGTTGATATGACAAATGTAGAAGAAATAAAGCAAAACATTAAGCCAAACACAAAACTCTTTTATGTGGAAACACCCTCTAATCCACTTTTAAAAGTGACAGATATTTGTGCTGTTTCTAAACTTGCAAAATCTATTGACGCCCTTACTTTTGTTGATAATACATTTTTGACACCACTATTCCAGAAACCACTTGATCTTGGTGCCGATGTCGTTCTTCATAGTGCCACAAAATTCATTGCCGGTCATAGTGATGTTACTGCCGGATTAGCGGTTGTAAAAAATGCCGAACTCGCTCAAAAACTTGGATTTTTACAAAATGCATTCGGCGCTATTTTAGGTCCTCAAGATTGTTCTCTCGTACTTCGCGGTCTAAAAACATTGCATGTACGTCTTGAGCATTCAGCTGCAAACGCCAATAAAATTGCACATTATTTACAAGAGCACACTAAAGTTAAAAATGTCTATTATCCTGGCTTACAAACACATCTTGGATTTGATATTCAACAATCTCAAGCTACATCAGCCGGAGCTGTCCTATCTTTCACTTTACAATCAGAAGACGCACTCCGCCAATTTTTATCAAAAGTAAAATTACCGGTCTTTGCAGTTAGTTTAGGAGCTGTCGAATCGATTCTTTCCTACCCAGCTAAAATGTCACATGCAGCACTGTCGCAAGAAGCTCGTGATGAAAGAGGGATTTCTAATTCATTACTTCGGTTATCTGTCGGCCTTGAAAATGTTGACGATTTAATATCCGATTTTGAAAATGCCCTTTCTTATGTAGAAGAACCTGTCAATGCATAGAACGAACAGAAGATATGAAATTAATTTTTCATATCTTCTGTTTTATGCCATTAAGTATATTTTTTACTTTTCGTATAGTTCATAAAAAAACGAAAGAGCACCATCTATTTCTAAATAATGAATTAATTGATATATTAAGAAGTAAAACAGGGGCAAAAATAATGGATACTTGTGCAGATGTTTTAATCGTTATCGATTTACAAAATGGAGTATGTTATAGCGAAGAGCATTTATTCGATTTACAAAATTTACTTACAAAAGTAAATAAAAGAATTCCTTCATACAGAAAATCAAATAAACCAATCATTTTTATTCAACATTGTGATGATGATTTAGTACCCGAAAAAGAACTTTGGGCTATTCATGCTGATCTAGATGTTCAGGAACAAGATTTTTTTGTAAGAAAAACACATGCCAATTCATTTTATAAAACAAACTTGAAAGAGATTTTAGAACAATTATCTGTACACCGTATTGAATTTTGTGGTGCCCAAACAGAGTACTGTATGGATGCTACGATTAAATTTTCCCATGGACTAGAATACGAAAACTTCATGGTACAGAAAGCAACCTCTACGTTAAATAATCCATTTATGTCCGCAAAAGAGACAATTGATTTTTATGAAAATATATGGAACCGCAGATTTTTAAAGCTGATAAAAGATGAAATCTAGAATATATAACTAATGTCTTGGTAATTCTAAAATTTATCAGCTATACTCAAATATTTTGTTATCACCATAAAGAAGCTGACTACATTCAACTTCTTTTCTTTTAACCTGTTTTATATTCTATATATAACATTATAATTCCTTTTTCTTATTATTTTAAAAATTTTGTATATTCATTTGAAAGAATAAGAAAATCATGATAAAATTGTGTTACAAATATATCTATATCTTTCAATTTTTAAAACGCATTGAAATTTTCACCCAAAAATGTCATTTTACAAAACCATGCAAATTTATCTACTTTATTTACATCAGGGTCTCTTTTCTTACAATTTCTTTACTTTAGGACTTTTTTTCTGCAACAACTGTTTTCTTTTCTTTAATTTTTTGGTATGTATAGTATGGTATAACAGCTCACACGGAGGTGGAAAAGAACATGTTAGAAACCTTTCAAAAAGAAATAGAACTATATGAAAGCAATGCAGAATTATTGAAAGTACTTGCTCATCCTGTTCGCTTATGTATTGTAAAAGGATTAATTGAACGTGGTCCAAGCAACGTTTCTACAATGTACACTGGCTTAAATATGCCACAATCTACAATTTCACAGCATTTAGCAAAATTAAAAAGTGCTAAAATCGTTTCCAGTGAAAGAAAAGGATTAGAAATTTATTACAAAGTAGAAAACGAGACAATCATTCAACTCGTTCGCGTATTATTAGGTTAAGAGCTCATAAACAGAGAAAAAGGGCGTATTTTATATTTTTTATCTCATATCTTTAATATAAATATATATCATGAGAGAAAATATATGATGCTACATAATTAAAAAGTCGTATTAAAAAACAAGACACAGAAATATGCTGTGTCTTGTTTTTTTATATTTTCAAATACTGATTCAAGTGTAACTGTTGCATATGTTTCGTATGTATCACAACATCAAATGCACTCCCTAATCCTCCGCTCAAAATCATAGAACGAACTGCACGATTTTGTTTTTGAGTTTCAGAAAAAGGATTTCGATCTTGGTGACCCGTAAGCTGATCTAATATTCCTGCTGCTAACAAAAACTCAGATTGCTTCTTATGCCATACTATATTCATGCCTTGCAGGCTAAACATCTCTTTCAGCTCGTCCCAATGAATATGAGTAGTAAGATCCATTTCACCTGGATGCGCTAAAGGATTACGGATTAACTTATGCTCGTAATATCCTCGTAAACTTCCTTCTTGATGTGCAGGATGCATCCATTCTTCTTTTGTGTATCCATAATCAACGGTAATACATACACCTCGTTGAAACCATTTCGCAATTTCTTCTATATATTCTTCCATCACAAGTGGCACTTCAAAACGCTGACCTTCAGCAAGATGAATATTATATTTCAATAAGTATCGACCAATACTTTTCTGTAGCGGTCTACATACTTCTGCGAGTTTCCCTTCCTCTGTGTACGTAACACGTACTTCATACAATATTCCATTTCTCTTCTCAATTACTTCAACAGGAAATGCATCAAATAACTCATTCGAAAAAAGAATCCCTTCGAACGATTCTCCCATTTCACTATGCGACGTATAATACGACACATTAGAAAACGAACAAAGATTTTTCTGCTGTAAGTTTCTATGAAAAGGGCTCATTTCAATCATTGAATAGTTTAAATCAATAAAGGTTTCTGGAGATACTTGCTTCCACTCTTGTAAAACATCATAGGCAAACCTTCCTGTTCCCCCACCAATCTCACAAATATTCGGAGCAACTTCACCATTTTCAACAAGACGAATAAAAAATTTAGCAAATGTTTTTGCAAAAACAGAGGATACGTTGCTACTTGTAAAAAAATCCCCTTGTCTTCCAATTTTTTCACGTTCCTTCATATAATAGCCATGTCCCTCTGTGTACAATACGAGGTTCATATACGTACTATATGAAATTGAATAATCCTTCTCTTTCTCCATCCATTCTTTTAAAATGAGCTCCATCTCCATACTAGCTCCTTACTGTAAAAATGGATTATTTTCTTTTTCAAAACCAATGCTTGTTTCTGGACCATGTCCACATAGCACCGCTGTTTCATCTGGTAATACAAATAATTTTTCTTCAATACTTCCAATCAATTCAGCAAAACTTCCACCGGGTAAATCTGTTCTTCCGATGCTCATTTGGAACAATACATCACCAGAAAATACAGCATTCGCCTCTTTACAATAATAAGAAATACTGCCTGGAGAATGTCCTGGCGTCTCAAAAATCTCAAAATTAAATGAACCAATTGCTAATGCACCTTCTGCATCAATAATATGATCTGCTGGTTTTGCTGTAATACTGCGATTCATCATAAAAATTTGAGAGCCATTTACAGTTGCATCGCCTAACCAATCTGCTTCTTCTTTATGTACGTACACAGGAATATGAAAAGCGTCTCTTACCGCGTCAACAGCACCAATATGATCAAAGTGAGCATGTGTTAATAAAACAGCAAGTGGCTTTAATTGTTCTTCTTGTAAATATGTAACGAGCTTCTCTCCTTCGTGACCAGGATCAAAGATAATACACTCATTTTGATCATTCGTTAAAATATAAGCATTCGTTTGTAATGGGCCTAACGGCATTTGTATCCATTTCATATGAAAATCTCCTCCAATTATTAAACTTACTTTCAATGATACAACATTTTTTTCTCTTAGGAAAAGAAAGGATGCTATCTCGACAATCATTTTTAAAACATGTACAATATAAAAGAGTTAATATTCTAAAAACTCATATTAAGGAATGGGTAGACAGAGGAGGATATTGTATGGGCCTTGTTATTATTTTTGCGCTAGTCACTCTGTTAGCTGTATTCGCTACGCTTAGAACTCTTCGCGAAAAAAACTTATTCGCGGGCGGCTTTGCAATTGCAACTGTACTCGTTTTCGGATGGTTTACAATCATGACTGTTCTATATAACGGGTACCCACCAGCAGCTTAATTCATTTACATGTTATTCTTCATCAAGATTTCACACAAAAAGAGGAAGGGTTTCCCCTTCCTCTTTTCATATTTCACAACTTATACCATCTTCGCTTCGTATTTGTGCTTTTTTACAAGCCAAGCTCCTCCGATAACACCTGCATCATTACCAAGTATTGCAATCGCTAACTTTGTGCTCTTTACAGCACGTGAGAAAGCATATTGCTCGAAATAACGTTGAATTGGCTCTAATAGTGCATCTCCAGCTTTAGACACGCCCCCGCCAATAACAATTTTCTCTGGGTTCAACGTACTAGCAAGGTTCGCTACAGCTAACCCTAAATAAGAAGCTACTTTTTCTACTACTTCGCCTGCTAGCTCGTCACCTTGTCCAAGTGCTTCAAACACATCTTTTGATGTAATACGCCCTTCTTCTGCTAACATAGAACGTAGAACACTCTCTTTATTAGTCTCTTGTATTTTTTGCATAGCAACACGCACAATACCCGTCGCAGATGCTACAGTTTCTAAACAACCAGACTTCCCGCAATTACATGGGAAAGCATTCTCTGTAACTACTGTAATATGTCCAATCTCACCAGCAGCTCCGCTTACGCCGTGTACAATCTCACCATTGGCGATTACACCACCACCAACACCAGTGCCAAGTGTCATACAGATTAAATCTTTTGCTCCTTCACCAGCACCTTTCCACATTTCACCAAGTGCTGCTAAGTTTGCATCATTATCAATAACAACAGGTAATCCTGTTTCTACTTCTAATAAATCTTTTAACGGATAGTTTTTCCATCCTAAATTGACCGCTTCATAAATCATTCCAGACGCCACGTGTACAGGACCAGGAGCTCCCATACCAATACCGATTAACTTGCTTTTCAATTCACCTAACTCTTCTAACTTTTTATCAATAGCTTTCGCTACATCAAGCGTAATATGTTTTCCTTGCTCATTTGTATTCGTAGGGATTTCCCACTTATGTAAAATTTCACCGTACACATTAATAAATGCTAATTTAATTGTTGTACCACCAAGGTCAACCCCAACTAACCATTTCTCTTCCATGTTGCTTACCTACCTTTATCTAATTCTTATTTAGCTCTTTTTGAATTTCTTGCTTCAATAAAAATAAAGCTGTTTGATAGTCTTGTGGATCGATTAACTGTGATTGATTTAATTCACGCAATTCATCTTGCATTAATTGTAAATCTGCAATTCGATCACCCGTATAAATAATCGTACCAAATTTCTTTAGCAATTGCTGAATATCATAAATAGATACCATTTTATCACCCTCTATGCTCACTTACTATAAAAAATTATAATAAGAAAACGTTCACATATTTTATTATAATCAAGAAGAAAAAGTCTCGTCAATTTTTATTTGTCTATACAAGCCCATTTTTAACCACTGTTCCTTTTTCTGTAATAATTTTTTCTACGTTTTTATCAAACGGCTCTACTGGAATATGTTCTACTATTTGAAAACTATAAGCTAATGATAGCGTTTTCCCTTTATAATGCACGAGATAACGATCATAATACCCACCGCCATATCCAATCCGTTCTCCTCGCTCTGTATAAGCTACGCCTGGCACGATTTGAAGATCAATGTCATCTGCATTCACTTCTTCCGTACGCGCTGGAATTGGTTCACGTAAATTCATATACACTATTTCTAATTGATCAAAATTACTAATTTGCCGGAAAGACATTGTTCGTGTTCCTTTGTTACACTTTGGAACAACAACTTTCTTTCCTTCTTCCCAAGCTTTTTCGATAATAGCATATGTATTCACTTCATTTTCCATTGAGAGAGTGATTCCAATTGTTTTAGCTTCAGCCCACTCTTTTTGCGCATACAACGAAAATGCAATTTGCTCTGATAAAGTTGTATACCGTTCTTCTGATAAAGAATTCATGTGCTCTATTATTTGTTTACGTAAACGTACTTTCTCTTCTCTCACACACTTTCCCCCTCACAGTGATACTTTGCTCTACGATGATAGTGTATCACTTTTAACAGAGGAATCGAATAAAAAAAGAAACAGTAGGAAAATATTCCTACTGCTTACTTTGTTTCACGGTGTAACGTAGACTTCTTGTCACGCTTGCAATACTTTTTAAGCTCGATACGCTCAGCGTTGTTACGTTTGTTTTTCTTTGAGATATAGTTACGATCTCCGCATTCTGTACATGCTAGAGTAATATTCACACGCATTCTTATTCCCTCCAGTACTAATAACTTAAATCAGACTATACTATAATACCACTTTTAAAATAAAAATTCTACACCTTTTGATATTGTCTAATTTTTTCTATAAGATTTTTCATGTTTTCCCTTGCTATTACTGGGTTTCTGGCATGCGAATACACTAAAAATTTCGGTTGTTTTGTGTCAGAAACGATATAAGACCACTCTTTTTCGGTATATTTGAACTGTACTCCTTCAAATATACCTTCTTCCTTTCTTTCCATATCAGCCAATAATTTCCTCATTACTTTTCCTTTTTCATTCCATGAACATACAACTTCATCACAAAGTAGATAGAGCGGCGGTGATTGCTCTACTATGCTGAGAAATGTTTTCCCCTGCAATGCTATTAACTCGAATAATTTTCCAATTCGATATAAAATATCTCGCTTCCATCTCGCTTGAAACGACTTTTTTTCATCCTGCGTATAAAATAGAAGGTAACATTCTCCTAATTTCAAAGACATCGGGTAAATATTTCCTGCCGATTCAAGTAATAAATCTGGAATATCCACCTCTTCAAAATCTGTTCCTTGGTAAATATTACTATGATTATCATATAACTCGAAATAATTTCCTTGCTCTGAAAACATAAGTGCCATATTTGCTTTACTTGATTTCATCAAAGCTTTCACATGATCCTTTTGTTCGCCCGCATAAATCCATGTAACTGTGCATCCGAGCCTTTGTAAAAAGAGCATCAATAAATGTTGTAACATATCATTCCTCTTATTAATAAGAAGATGAAACTTTTGTTTTTGTATTTTCTCAATATCAACGCGCTCTAATACAGCCTCTATATAATCATGTAAAGAAACGTGGACTAGCTTATTCCGTCCCATTTCTTTCTCACATACGTAATAAAACGACTCAGACATATATACTTGTTCTATCGCTTTTTGCTGCTTATACGTTAATTGTACCCCATCCTTACCATATAACTTTATAACAACCTCTTTTTCATTTTCTACTTGAATGAAAACCCCACCAGCACATTGTAAATCCTGAATGCTATACTGAAAAAGCGATTCGTTCATTTCTTTGCATTCCATCGTATGAACCCCGATACCATGAATCGCATGAAGAAAGAGATTTTTATAAGAAGTCGTTTCTATATGTTCTTGACTCCCAATTAATATACTTTCTCCTTTGGCAAAAAGAGATCCATACGCCATCGCAACCTTCACAATAAATTGAGGAGTGATTTCAACATTACCTCTTCCTACAATGCGGCTTTTTTGCAACCATCCTGCACTCTTTTCACTTTCTTGAACACCAGCCGATCCTACTACTGAATAGCTGTCAATTGCCTTATATGGCCATAGTTTTCCCTTTTGCTTAATTACCGTACTTTTCCCTATATGACAATGATCCGCTACAATGCTTTTTTGAAACAGTGTAACGTCATCTTCCACCATTGTATGCTCTCCTATGGTCGTTTCTAATAGCTCGCAATACTGACCAATGTGCGCATTTGCAAAAACAATACTTTTTTGAAGATGAGAATAACTTGAAACAACACTATTTTTCCCGATAATAGAGTATGGCTCAATTACAGCTCCAACACCAATCTTTGCTCCTTCTCCAATAAAAGATGGACCGTGAATTTTCGTTCCTTTTCCAATCGTCACACCTTCCCCCATCCATACCATCGGCAATACTTCCGTGTAAGGAATAGGTACTTGCAATTTTTTCGTTAACAAATCAAATTGTGCTTGTCGATATTGATCAAATGTACCGATATCTAACCAATAACCTTCTGACAAATATGCAAATAACGCGTTCTTATTTGCCAAGAGCGGAAACACATCTTGACTGAAATCAAAAAACTCTCGGGGCGGTATGTAAGAAAAAATTTCTGGCTCCATAATATATATACCTGTATTCACAATATTAGAGACTACTTCATTCCAGCTCGGTTTTTCTATATATCGTGTAACCTCTTGTTCTTTGTTCATTACAACTAAACCGAATGAGAGTGGGTTTTCTACTTCCTTTACAAACATAGTTACCATTCTTTTCTTTTGTTCATGAAACGTAATTCCTTCTGATAATTGAAAATCAGTTAACGCATCCCCGCTTATCACAACAAACGTTTCATCTAAAAATGTTTCCGCTTGTTTAATACTCCCTGCGGTTCCAAGCGGGGGAGAATCTTCAAAGTAGTACAAGTTAACTCCCCATTTGCTACCGTCTCCAAAATATTGCTTAATGGCCGTACTCATATACTGAACAGTAATTGCAATTTCACGAATCCCATGCTGACGTAATAATTCAATATTGTATTCCAAAACTGGCTTTTCTAATAACGGTAACATCGGCTTTGGAGTATTACATGTTAATGGTCTAAGGCGTCGTCCTTTTCCTCCAGCTAAAATAACCCCCTTCATATACTTCAGCCTCCACTTATATAATGATCAGTAACTTCATATACGATATGTATATTATCTCCCCCGCATTAACTAGCAGTATAAAATGAAACTTTAATTAGTAGGGATTTTGTGCATCTCCCACTGATTATTAGCCTTGACCACTCGACTCGGGCTTTTACAGGCAGTAAAACTCCCTATATACATGTACCTTTTCAACACCACAAAAGAAAGCGCTTACCATTAACTTAGTAAAATATCCCTTAATAAGTGAACAACATATATGTCCTATTTTTTCCATTATATTATGATACATCTTATCATCATAAACTAAAGGAAACAACGAGCTTTTTTTGTCATGTTTTGACTAAAAAAAGCAGGTGATGTTTCACCTGCCTTTTTTCTTTATTCATTTAATAAGTAATGCTTTCCTTTTACTAAATAAAAAACATTTTCAGCAATATTTGTAATATGATCTGCTACACGCTCGATATATCTCGCCACAAAGGATAATTGTGTAATTTGTGTAATTGCTTCTGGTTGTTCTGGAACTGAAGATATAAATTCACGAATCGCTTTCCCATATATTTCATCAACTGAATCATCCATTTCGGCAATTTGTTTCGCAAAAGTTAAATTTTCTTGCTCATATGCTTCTAGCGCTAACTGTAGCATCTTATTTGCAATTGCAAACATTTCATCAAGATTGTGCAAACTAACAACCACCTCTTTTTCCCCAAGACGAATTGTTGATTTCGCAATATTAACAGCATGATCTGCAATACGCTCTAAATCTGTCGCTGTTTTAATTGAAATGAAAATCCTTCTTAAATCACTTGCTACAGGTTGCTGCTTCGTAATAAGCATAAGCGCAAGATCATTTATTTCCTCTTCTAAATTATCCATACGATAATCACCATCTATTACCTCTAACGCTTTCTCTACATCCCTTTTATGAAGACCTTCCATAGCAAGCAATAAAGCTTCCCTCGCTAGCTCTCCAAGCTCAATCACCTTTTGCTGTAACATTTTTAAATCACATTGAAACTGTTCTCTTACCATCGTTTCTTCCCCCTCAATATTATGTGCCATTATATATAGATCTCCTACCTAGCCTACTTGTAATAAGCCTTAAGATAGGAGAAGTATTACTTCTCTAATTAAATGAGGTAAAAATAAGAAATACCCTCTGTTAAGAGGGTATTTGCTCTTAGCCTTGCAACGATATCAACCGAATCGTCCTGTAATATAATCTTCTGTACGCTTATCTGAAGGTGTCGTAAATAATTTATTTGTATCTGTATACTCCACAACTTCTCCACTTAAGAAGAAAGCAGTTTTATCTGAAATACGTGCCGCTTGTTGCATGTTATGCGTTACGATCACAATACTAAAGTCTTTCTTTAACTCTTGAATTAATTCTTCTACTTTTAATGTTGAAATTGGATCTAGTGCCGATGTTGGCTCATCCATTAAAATAACGTCTGGTTCAATTGCTAAACAACGTGCGATACATAGACGCTGTTGCTGTCCACCAGATAAACCGTATGCATTATCATGCAAACGATCTTTTAACTCATCCCAAATCGCTGCTCCACGTAAACTTTTTTCAACAATTTCATCCAATGTTTTTTTATCACGAATACCATGGATTTTCGGGCCATATGCTACATTTTCATAAATAGATTTCGGAAATGGGTTTGGCTTTTGGAACACCATTCCCACATGAGTTCTTAATTCTTCAACTGGGTATGATTTTTCAAATATATTGCGCTCTCTATATTCAATTACACCTGTAGTTCGCACGATTGGTACTAACTCTACCATACGATTTAATGTTTTTAAGTACGTTGATTTACCACAACCACTTGGCCCGATAATTGCTGTAACTTCATTCTCATGAATGCTTAAGTTAATATCTTTTAAAGCATGGTCTTCTCCGTACCATAAATTTAAGTTTTTCGTATCAAATACTACTTTCTTTGGTGCAGTCTCGATTTTCTCCTCGTTTTTCACCTGTACATTTACTACTGTTGCTACCATTTGAATTCCCCTTTCATCCATTTCCAACTTATTTTCGATTTCGTAACCATAAGACAAATATATTGATAAAGAGTAATAAACCTAACAAAACAATCATCCCAGCAGCTGCTACATACTGAAATTCTTCTTGCGGTCTACTCATCCAATTAAAAATTTGAATTGGTAAAACTGTAAATCTATCAAACATACTAAATGGAACATAATTTGCAAATGCAAGTGCCCCGATAACTAATAGCGGTGCCGCTTCTCCAATCGCCCTTGATATCGCTAACGTACAACCCGTTATAATTCCTGGGAAAGCAGATGGCAATACAATTTGATACATCGTTTGCCACTTCGTAGCACCTAATCCGTAAGAGGCTTCTAATAATGAACTTGGTACAGATCGTATCGCTTCTTGACTCGCTACAACAACTGTCGGTAAAACGAGTAAACTCATCGTCAGTGCCGCCGCAATAATACTCTCTCCTAAATGAAGAGCATATACAAAAATAGTTAAGCCGAGTAATCCAAATACAACGGAAGGTACTCCTGCTAACGTTTGATTATTAATTTCTATTACCTTTTTAAATATAGATTCCTTCGCATATTGCTCCAAATAAAGAGCAGTTCCAACTCCAAATATAAAGGAGACTGGTATAACAATACTCATAAATAATATTGTTCCTGACAAAGCTGCAGCAATCCCAGCTTCTTTCGGATTACGCGAAGCGAAGTTTGTAAAGAAATCTAACGAAAGGTAACTTATACCTTTTTCAAAAATTTGAAAAAGCAAAATAAGCAGTATTACTATTGAAAACAAAATTGCTATATAAAATAACAACTTGTAAACTCGGTCTTTTAAAAAACGTGATGCCATATTTTCTTGTATTTTTTTATGATTCAACATTCGCATATTATGTCACCCTCCTAAAGCGGCGCATAATAGAGTGTGAAATGATGTTCATTATAAGAGTAAACAAGAATAACGTTGCGCCTACAGCATACATGCTGTAATACGTAATTGTTCCATGCGGAGCATCACCTAAGCTCACTTGCACAATATAGGCTGTTAGCGTTTGAATAGAGTGTGTCGGATCGAGCGATACATTCGGCGTGGATCCCGCTGCAATTACAACTATCATCGTTTCGCCAATTGCTCTGGAAGCAGCTAATAGGATTGCTGCCATAATCCCTGTAAAAGCCGAAGGAAACACGACTTGTTTTACCATCTCAAACCGAGTTGCTCCAAGTGCTAACGAAGCTTCTTTCGTTCCTTTCGCTACAGCTCTCATCGCGTCTTCAGATAGAGATGCAATTGTCGGTATCATCATAAAGCCAATAACAATACCTGGACTAATCGCATTAAAAAACTGTAAATCTGGTATAATCCGTTGTAAAAGTGGTGTGACAACTGTTAATGCAAAAAAACCATATACAATTGTCGGGATACCTGCTAATAGTTCTAACATCGGTTTTAATACTTTCCTTGCACTGCTTGAAGCATATTCGCTTAAAAATACGGCACACGCTAAACCGATAGGAATTGCTACGAACATGGCAATTGCTGTTACAAGGAACGTTCCACATATAAGTGGTAATATACCGAATTTAGGATTTTCAAAAAAAGGTAACCATTCTTTTCCCGTCAAAAAGGAGTGTAATGGTATTTTTTGAAAAAACATCATTGTTTCATTTGCCAATGTAAAAATAATTCCAAGTGTCGTTACAATAGACACGCTAGCAATTATTTTTAGTAATAACGGAACTATTCGATTGATTCGCTGCGTTTTTTTTCTTTGTTTTGTATTTCTTTCAATCAAATTTTGTACAGAAAATGTAATTTGACTTTTGTCATTATGAGCCAAAGATGAAAACCCCTTTCCACCCTGACATTACCTTTTTATTTCTGTTAACATCCGCAGCTGTTCATTATATTTTTCTTTTGGTAATTTTACATATCCAACCTCTTCAGCGAGATTACCAACATGCTGAATCATAAACTCAATATAATTTGCTACATTCATTTTATTTCGGATAGATGCATCATTCACATAAGCAAATAGTGGCCTAGATAATGGCTTATACTTACCTGATTGAATGGTATCTTTCGTCGGAAGTACACCATTCACTTTTATTGCTCTCACCTTATCTCGATTGGCCATATAATAAGCATATCCTACAAAAGCAATGGCATTTTTATCATTCATTACCCCTTGCATAATAACTTGATCATCTTCAGACAAAGAGACTTTTTTTACAATGCGACTATTTTGTAAGATGACATTTTGAAAATAATCATACGTACCAGAGTCTACACCTGGCGCATAAAACTTCACCTGTTCACGTGGCCATGAAGAATGAATTTGTGACCATCGCTTTTCGTTTCCATCTTCACTCCATAATAGACGTAACTCGTCTACCTTCATATTGTTTACCCAAGTATTTTGGCGACTCACAACGATCGTAAGACCATCGTAAGCGACTTCAAACGGTGTAAACTGAATAGAGTTTTTCTTCATTTCATTTTCTTCCACTTGTTTCATTGCTCTCGAAGCATTATTTATATCTACTTCTCCTTTACTGAAACGATTAAATCCTCCTCCTGTTCCAGAAACACTGATAGAAATTTTCACGTTTGGATGCGCCTTTGTATATTCCTCCGCTACTGCTTCTATAATAGGGAAAACTGTTGAGGATCCATCAACTCTCACTTCTCCCATTTCATTCACAGCAAATACAGTAGACGTGCCAACATAAAGAAAACATGTCGACAGCATGAAAACTTTAATCGATGCACTTATCCATTTCACGTGTTCTTCCTCCTAGAAGTAACCGGAAATAACAGGATTACAGATATAAGAATACTGCTAAACTATTAATTCGGTTTTAATTGTTTGTAAAAGTTTTGTAAAGTTCCACAAGAATCAACATTAAGTAAAACTTTAATCCGTAGCCATCGTTCATCTTCACTAATGATTGGTCCATAAAACCGTTATCCTCCAGAGGGGGGGCATAAATATCATTTGTGAGGCCTCTTAATTTTCCGATATGATATGCTTGTCCACTTTATTAAAACGTATGCATGAACCATAAAAAAAAGCACACTATCTTTTCAGATAGTGTGCTTTTTTTACAACTTTTTTATTCGTCATCTTGATCTCTATTTTTCTTTTTATTATCTATTTCATCTTTTGAAACTTCGCCATTTTCTACTTTTTTCAAATCAAAGTACGCGTCCATAATGTCACGGCTAATATATCCGTTAATACCTGATTTATCATCTACCCAAGGTACAACAACAGAAAATGCTACTTCAGGATCTTCAAGTGGCGCATAACCTACTAACGTTAAGTTATATGTTTCTTTACGCTCACCGTTTGCCTGTCTACCAATCTCTTTATCTCCGCCATACACAGTTTGAGCTGTACCTGTTTTACCAGCAGCTTTATATTGTGCGCCTGTAAAGTATTTCGCAGCTGTACCACCAGAATCGTTAAATACTTGTCTAAATCCTTCCTGAACACGTTTAATTTGTGATTCAGGCATATCAATACGATTTAACACTTTCGGTTCCATTGAATGAACCACTTTTCCAACTTCGTCTGGTTTCGCTGCCGGTTGACGAATTTCTTTCACAACTTGCGGCTGCATACGATAACCACCATTTGCAATTGTTGAAACATATTGTGCTAATTGAAGTGGTGTATACGTATCATACTGTCCAATTGATAAATCCAATAAGAAACCTGGCTGATTTCCTCTACCGGTTTGACCCGCAGATTCATTCGGTAAATCAATACCTGTTTTTACGCCAAGTCCAAACTGTCCGAAATAATAACGCATCGTATCAAATGCTTTTTGTGGTATATCTAACGTACCACCTCTCACATATTGAACGCCTGCGAGATTCATCGCTGTTTTAAACATATATACGTTAGAAGACATTTTTAATGCTGTTAAATCATTAATATATCCCATCGTCTTCCACGAAGCTTTTTGTTTCGTTCCCTTTAATTTGATTGGTTCATCAAGCTGAACTGAACCTGGTTGAATCGCACCTGTTTGATACCCTGTAAGTACTGTCGCACCTTTGACAGTCGATCCCATCGGATAAGAACTTGTCATCGTTCCTAATGCGAAATCTTGCACTTTCGTTTCGCCATTTTCATTCACTAACTGTTTCCCAGCCATAGATAAAACTTCACCATTTTTCGGATTCATCATTACAACGAACGCACGATCTAAAAGAGGTTGTCCGCCTTTATATCTCAATAAATTTTTAGTGATAATTTCTTCTACACGCTTTTGTAATTCCATATCGATTGTTAAATTCAGGTCATTACCACTTTGCCCTTTTGATACATTAATCGTTTCTAAAATATTACCGTTTTTATCTGTAATATTTTTCACTTCCGCTTTCGTACCATGTAGGCTATCTTCATATTGCTGTTCAAGATAACTTTTTCCTACTCGTTCATTTCGATTATAATCACGAACAAGATAGTAATCTAGTCTTTCTCTCGGTAAACCTTCATCAGACGTTGACACCCCGCCAAGTACACTTCGGAATAAATCACCATCATATGCATATTTTCGTTCCCAATCGACACTCGTATCTACTCCTGGCAATTCCGCTAATTTTTCACTAATAATCGCATATTCTTTTTCTGTGGCATCCTTCTTAATGACTTGTGGTGTCATTGCATATCCGCCGTCCATTTTGCTTTTAATTGCTAGTATTTCTAAATCTTTTGCAGATAATTGATTCACTTCTTCTTCCGTCACGCGACTTCGTTGACGCTCGTCTAATTCTTTATCGTCAATTTTTTTATCTTTAAACTCTTGACGATCTTTATTCGTAATTTTTTCTTTCGCTTCCTCTTTATGAATAGCAAGCCAATAATCTTTTTTATCACGATCTGTTAATTTATCTGTCGGTACTTCAATCAAATCTGCCAGCTTTTTCGCTGTTTCTAAGCGAGCCTCTGCAGTTGATCCTTTCATTTTTGTAAATGTAATCGTACGTACAGCTGCATTATCTACTACAGCTCGCCCATAACGGTCAAATATTTTCCCACGTGGTACAGGATTACTTATCGTCGAGTTCTCTTTCCTCTCCACTTCATTCTTATATTCCTCACCGCGAACAATTTGTACATATCCAAGCCTTACAATAACCGCGGAGAACATTAAAAACACGCAGAAAAACAGCACGTTTAACCGAAAAGGAACGTGAGTCTTTTTCTTTTGTTGTTTCTGCTTCTTGCTCATACAAACCCCCTCTACCAACAGCTATGTAATGTGAAAGGGACACCTTCATACAGGTGTCCTCACTGCTGTCTTACATCTTTTTCTATTCTAGCATAAAACAACCGAGAAGTTAACCTTCTGGTTCTGTTTGATTCTGCGCAGTCCCTTGCCTTACAACACTTGTTTTACTTGCATTTCCCTCATCATATTTGACATTTTTAACTGCAAAATAAATAAGGAAATGTCCTGCACCTAAAATACATAATAAGTAAGGTAAACTTTTTTCAGGCGGAAAGAATAATACAGCACATAAAAAACTTAAAATCGAGCAAATTCTTCCTGCATTTAACCATAATTCTCGGACAACTACATACTCTACACGCCACTCTCTCGCATTTTTCGCTCTGCCAATTACATCATATGTCATGGACCCGTACGGAACGAGCAAAATAGGGTATGCAACCGCAATACACGCTGCATAAATAAGTAATTTTGCGTATGTAACGTTGAATATAACTAAAAATACGACAGCATATAAAATAATGCCTCCAAGCAAAATTGCTTTTTTCCGCCACTCTTTCTTTAACATACGAGTGACTAAGTAGTAACATACAAATGATACAGCAGAATTTACTAAGCTATATTTCCCTAAGGCGAGTTCGCTATCCGTCGCTAAATACACGTACACGGAAATCACAAAAATAAACGTTCCCTCTCTCAACCCTTGGAAAAAATGAGCACGTGTAATTCTTCCCCAATTTTTATCAATCTGCCGCTCTTTCAATACTTGTACAATTTCATACCGTCCTTCACATTCTCTCTTAGATACAAAAAAGCTTAAAATAACAGCAATTGCAAATAACACTAACGAAAGAAAGAATATGACCGTATAGCCACTCCATTTTTCCATACGTGAAATTGTGTATCCAGCTGCTATCGGTCCAATCATGCCAGAGAAGGATGTAAGAAGTCCAAGAAACCCATTAAAGAAATCTCTTGTTTCTGGTTCTGTAATCTCAAATGTTAATAAGTTAAACGCGAGCCAGTAAAAACCATATCCGACTCCTAAAAGAGCCCCCATTAATAAAATATAGTGAGAAGCGCTTTTTCCCGCTACTAAAACAACGATAAAAAAAATGGCTAACGTGCCTACGCCTATTCGTAACAAGATTGAGCGATCAATACGCTTCGCTAATTTCCCACCTATAAGAAATGTGAGAGGCTGCAATACAACGCTGGCCAAATTATACAAGCCAAGATTCACATAATTTTGTGTTTGTTTCCATAAATAAATGTTAACAAACGTATTCGATAAAGAAATTGCGAGCGTGTATAAACCTCCAATAAGGAGCAACAACACTAAATCCCGATTCACTTCAACGTCACCAATTATATGTTTCCACTTCATACACAACTCTCCTTTACTTCATGTTCTAGTCTTCCAAAGACAAGCCCAATTATGTAAAAGGAAAGCATAGAAAAAAGCTAGGAGCATTCTCCTAGCTTTTTCTATCGTTATTACAATTATTTTGCTTCTTGGTAACGTTTTTCAGCAGCGTTCCAATCTACAACGTTCCAGAATGCACCAATGTAGTCAGGACGACGGTTTTGGTAATTTAGGTAGTAAGCATGTTCCCAAACATCTAAACCTACAACTGGAGTTTTACCTTCAGTTAGAGGAGAATCTTGGTTTGGCGTGCTTGTTACTTCTAACTCACCATTGTTTACTACTAACCAAGCCCAACCAGAACCGAAACGAGTTGCGCCAGCTTTTGCGAATTCTTCTTTGAATGCATCGAAGCTACCGAATTTCGCTTCAATTGCAGTTGCAAGTTCGCCTACTGGTTGTCCGCCGCCGTTTGGAGATAAGATTGTCCAGAAGAATGTATGGTTAGCATGTCCGCCACCATTGTTACGTACTGCTGTACGGATTGCTTCTGGTACTTCGTTTAAGTTTGCAACTAATTCTTCTACGCTTTTGTCAGCTAATTCTGCATGACCTTCTAAAGCAGCGTTTAAGTTTGTAATGTAAGTGTTATGATGTTTTGTATGATGGATGTTCATTGTTTCTTTGTCAAAGTGAGGCTCTAAAGCATCATACGCATAAGGTAAATTTGGTAATTCGTGTTTTGCCATTGTTATATTCCTCCCAGTTTATGTATTGCCACTTAAGTGACATACAACTTCATTCTACCCTAATTGCCATAGGGTGCAAACAAATAAATCACATTGTCTTGCTATCATTAACGTAGCAAAAATCCCACTTCTTTTCAATTAAAATGCTCATATATTCCGTAAAAAAAGCTCCCTTCTACAAGGAAGCTTCCTGCTGACATAATAAACATGTGAAATGGATATGGACCCTGTAGGACTCGAACCTACGACCGGACGGTTATGAGCCGTCTGCTCTAACCAGCTGAGCTAAGGGTCCACAATTATGTATGTAACAATATATCAAATATAGGAATTCCTATCGGATATATCCTTTAAGAAAGGTAAGATAAATTTACCATATAGAAAAGAAAAGTGTCAATTGTATTTTTCTCTTTTAAAAGAAGAAAAATAATAAAAAGAAATTTAGTTATCTCCACTATATGTAAATATAATATATCTTGAGATTCCCTAGATTCCTACGTTACAATGATTTTATACATACATAAAGGAAGTGAATCTATGTCCATATTTACCCAATTAGCAAAAAGCGTATATTCGCCTAAAGATATGGCGCTATTCCGTTTTCAAAAAATCGGAAAAACCATTTTGTATATTATGCTACTTTGTCTAATCACTACTATCCCAAGAACGTTCTTTTACGGTAGCTTTATCCAAGATAGTGTTACTATGGTAAATCAAGCAATTGAAAAAGATTTACCTGATTTTAAAATCGAAAATGGTGAACTAAAAGCAGATATTGAACAACCTATTCAAAAGGAAGAAGGAGATGCTCTTTTCGTATTTGATCCCAATACAACAGATATAGAAACATATCAAAACAAAACTGGTTTATTTATTTTAAAAGATAAAGTAGTTTCTATAGGAAATGGTCAAACACAAACATACTCCTATAATGATTTATTAGGGACATCTCTTGAGAAGAAAGATTTACAAGATTTCATTTCTGTATTCGATAGTATTTATCCAATTTTACTAGCCGTTATCGGCGTATTAGTATACCTATTCCAATTGTTTATTACTTTCTTAGGAATTACTTTACTTGCGTTTATAGGTTCTGCTATGAGCGGTCAACGTAAATTATCTTATAAGCAAGTATGGACGTTAACTGCATACAGCTACACAATTCCAACAATCTTCTTTATGATTATGGATCTATTCAAAATTGTTGTACCTGGTTCAACATTCATTTATATCGCAGTTGTTTTAATTGTTCTTTACTTAACGATTAAAGAAGTTCCAAAACCGAAAGAAAAATAAAAACGAAAAAATGCCTAAATAGGCATTTTTTTTTTGGACAAGCATATATTCCTAGCAAAGGAGTGAAGAATATGAAAAGATTAGGTATATTCTTATTCGTGCTTGTTCTTGGTTATATATTTTATTACGATATAAAAATCGGCACTTTACCGATGTTAAGTTCATATAAAAAAACAACCGCTGCCCAAACGATAAAGCAAGAAAATACAGATACAAAACAAAAGAAAGAGAACAAAGCAGAAAAAGAAACAGATGTAACTTATAAAACAATCGAAGTCAAAACAGGTGAGACAGTTCTTTCTATTACCGAACAAATCAATAAGAAAAAAATCCCTTCCATTGAAAAGGTAATTGATGACTTTAAACAACTAAACAAAAGTACATCTGCTACAAAAATACAAATTGGAAAGTCTTATAAATTCCCGTTATATCAATGAGCAATCACTTAATCCTTGTCAATTACATAAAGGCGCTGATACAATAGTAAAAGTGAAACCGAGCACTTCGGTTTCTATAGCCCTGTATCACGTATACTTTCATTGATATGAGGGACTAAATAAGAAACTTCTTTTATAAGGAGAGCGATCTATTCGTGAATGAAATGACTCATCGTACAAAAACACGTCCAGTTAAAGTCGGTAATTTAACAATTGGCGGTAATAATGAATTAATTATACAAAGTATGACAACAACAAAAACACATGATGTTGAAGCAACAGTTGCTGAAATTAAACGTTTAGAAGAAGCTGGCTGTCAAGTCGTCCGTGTTGCTGTTCCAGACGAACGCGCAGCAAATGCTATTGCTGATATTAAAAAACAAATCAACATTCCACTTGTTGCTGATATTCATTTTGATTATCGTCTTGCTTTAAAAGCAATTGAAGGTGGCATTGATAAAGTACGTATCAATCCAGGTAACATTGGTCGTCGCCATAAAGTAGAAGCTGTTGTAAATGCAGCAAAAGAACGCGGTATTCCAATCCGTATCGGTGTAAACGCAGGTTCATTAGAACGTCACATTTTAGAAAAGTACGGATACCCAACTGCAGATGGTATGGTCGAGAGCGCCCTACATCACATTAAAATTTTAGAGGATTTAGATTTCCACGATATTATCGTATCTATGAAAGCCTCTGATGTTAACTTAGCAATTGAAGCATATGAAAAAGCTGCTCGTGCTTTTGATTACCCATTACATTTAGGTATTACAGAATCCGGAACATTATTTGCCGGAACTGTAAAAAGTGCCGCTGGTCTTGGCGCAATCTTAAATAAAGGTATCGGAAATACACTACGCATTTCATTAAGTGCTGACCCAGTTGAAGAAGTAAAAGTTGCGCGTGAACTATTAAAGTCATTCGGTCTTGCATCTAATGCAGCAACACTTATTTCTTGTCCAACTTGTGGTCGTATTGAAATTGATTTAATTAGCATCGCTAACGAGGTGGAAGAATACATCTCTACACTAAAAGTACCAATTAAAGTTGCAGTACTTGGTTGCGCTGTAAACGGTCCTGGTGAAGCTCGTGAAGCTGATATCGGTATTGCCGGTGCACGTGGAGAAGGATTATTATTCCGTAAAGGGCAAGTTGTTCGTAAAGTACCAGAAGAAATAATGGTAGAAGAACTGAAAAAAGAAATTGATGTAATTGCTGCTGAAATGGCTGCTGAACGAGAAAAAGAAAAAGAAACACAAGAACAATAAAAAGAAGGTTGCCACAATATTTGTGGGCAACCTTCTTTTTTACGTAAAAAAGCTCGTCAGTTATGTAACCGACGAGTTCTTATTTTGCACATTTTGGACAACGGCCATATATTTCAAACTTATGACCGGTTACTTCATAACCGTTAAAATCTTTATTCATAAAATCCATCGGGCAGGAAGTAATCTCTTTCGTTCCCCCGCAATCTAAACAAATAAAATGATGATGATGTTCCATAATAGAACATGTAAAACGAAAATGTTTTTCACCATTTAATTCCGTTTGTTCTAAAACACCGATTTCAGCAAACACCGTTAAGTTACGATAAATCGTATCAAAGCTAAGACCTGGATAATCATCCTTCATATGCTCTAAAACGTCTTTCGCCGTTAAATAACGATTGTGAGCTGCAAATAACCTGAGCATTTCTTCCCTTTTCCCCGTATGTTTGTATCCTTTATCTTTCATTAGGCGTAAAGCTTCTGTTAGATTCATATCTATCCCTACTTTATGCAGTTTTTTTCTTTTTCCATAAAATCGCACCAATTAAAATAAGAACTGCTATCATAACAATTGTACCACCTGGTGCTAGATCAAGTTGATATGAAGCAAACATTCCACCAATTACTGCAATTTCACCAAATAAAATGGAAAAGAAAATTGTTTGTTTAAATCCATTCGCAATACGAATACTTGCTGCAACTGGTAACGTCATTAATGATGATACGAGAAGAACCCCTACTACGCGCATTGATACTGCAATAACAAGAGCAACCAATATAATGAAAATAAAGTGAATCCACTTTGCACTCAAACCGGTTGATACAGCATATTCTTCATCAAACGATAGTAAAAATAACTCTTTGTATAATAAAGTGATCGTTACAATAACAACAATTGCTACAATGCCGATGATTATTAAATCCGTACTTGTTACAGCACTTACACTCCCAAATAAATAACTAAATAAATCAGTGTTAAATCCATTTGCAAGTGATATAAAAATAACCCCAATCCCCATTCCTGCTGAAAGAATAATCGGAATTGCTAATTCTTGATAATGTTTATATACAGTACGTAATTTTTCAATTAGTAACGCCCCACCAATAGAAAAAATCATTCCCATATATAACGGATTTAAAAATCCTCCTGTGAAAATTGTTTTTTCTAGTAGTAAACTTGCAGCAATACCCGATAATGTCACGTGACTTAAAGCATCCGCAATAAGCGACATTCGGCGAATGACAACAAATACACCGATAAGCGGCGCAACAAGTCCTATTAAAATCCCTGCATATAAAGAGTTCCGTAAAAAGTCATATTGTAAAAAATCTTGTATCATTATATCCTCCCGTGATGCTCATGCTCGTGTTCTAAACGATGAACATGATGTCCATATAAGACGGACATTTCTGCATCTTCTAACTCTCGGAACTTCTCTACATTTCCATGGAAATGTAGATGTTGGTTTAAGCATGCAACATGTGTTACCTTCTCTGTAACAGCTCCCATATCATGAGTAACGAGAATTAATGTGATTCCTAACCTTTTGTTTAAATCCTCTAATATCTCATAAAAACTTTCTACATTCTTCACATCGATTCCAACAGTGGGCTCGTCCAAAATAAGTAATTCAGGATCACTAACGAGCGCACGAGCAATAAATACACGCTGTTGTTGTCCACCAGAAAGTTCTCCGATATTGCGCCCTTGAAACGCACTCATCCCTACATCAGCAATCGCTTTTTCTACCTTTTCCTTATCGTTTTTCGTGAAAAAGCGAAACAGCCCTTTTTTCGAAACGAGTCCCATTGATACAACTTCAAAAACAGTGGCCGGAAAACCAGAATTAAAGCTATTTGCCTTTTGCGACACATAACCAACTTTGTTCCATTCTTTAAACTTCTTACTGTCAACACCAAACAAACGAATACTTCCCTGTTTTGGCTTTAAAACGCCTAATAAACATTTTAGCAAAGTAGATTTCCCAGAACCATTTGGCCCAACTAAACCTAAAAAAGCTCCCTTCGGAACTTGCAAATTAATATCTTCTAACACATTTCGATCTTCATATCGAAATGACAATCCTTCTATTTCTAATATATTATTCATAGCATCTCACCTATTTTAATTCAGAATGATTCCGATTTATATCTATTTGAATTATAGTACAGCTTATTATAGTTGTAAACCAATCTGCCTAAAATATATCAATTTTTTCAAGAAACCTTACTATTATAACAAAAAGCAGAGAAAAATTCTCTGCTTCCGAAAAATATTCCTATAAAATGAAACCTTAATCAGATGAGGCCATCCCCTAACGATTGGCGAGGGTTTTTACTGGATAAATTTACTAGTGGATAGCCGATTTAAACTTGCCACCATTTGTCTCTTGTGTATTCATAATCGTAACAAACGCATTCGCATCAATTTCATACACAATTGATTTTAACTTCGTCACTTCCAGACGCGTTACAACTGCATAAATAACTTCTTTTTCTTTATCCGTGTAACCGCCTTTCGCTACAAGCTTTGTAGTTCCACGACCAAGACGATGCAAAATCGCATTTGATACTTCCTCATATTGATCTGATACAATTAAAACTGCTTTCGTTTCATCTAAACCTTGAATGACTGTATCAATTGTTTTGAATGCGATATAGTACGTCATAACAGAATACATAGCTTGTTCAACACCAAATACAAATGCTGCCCATGCAAAAATGAATAAGTTCACAAACATTACAAATTCGCCAACAGAGAAAGGTAATTTCTTCGTTAATAAAATACCCATAATTTCTGTTCCGTCCATTGATCCACCATGGCGAATAACGAGCCCTACACCAATACCTAAAATAAGACCACCAAACACTGTTGCTAAAATCGGCTCTGTTGTAAATGGCGGAACAGCATGTAACGTTGATTCAATAAACGCTAAAGCTACAATACCGAACGCCGAAGATAACATGAACGTTTTCCCGATTTGCTTATAACCTGAATACATAAATGGGATATTGAGAATAACGACTAAAGTAGAGAAACTTAACCACCAAATATTAGGAGTAAGATAATCTAATATAAGAGAAATACCAATAATTCCACCATCAATAATTTTATTTGGCATTAAAAATAGTTCAATCGCTACCGCTGCGCATGCTGCCCCAAAAATAATCATAACTAAACGATAAATAAGATGGATAACACTTTCTTTTCGATGTTGCTTTTGTTCCATAGGTCCTCCTTATACTCTTTTTCTATAGTTTTGTCCTTATATTATAACATACGCTTCTTTTTCTCATGGAAAAAGAAACTCTATACGAATATGTACAAGCTACGTACTCATATATTTCGATAGAAGAACGTGTGAAGGAGGATAACTCGATGAACCTCATTAAACAACTTGTAAATAAAAAATTAAATCATATTTCTACAAAAGAGTTATTGAAATATAGTAAAGAATATGAAGTTTCTATTACGACTGCACAAGCGGATCAAATTGTTTTACTTATGAAAGGAAAGAATATTAACATTTACGATAATGACGAACGGCTAGAGCTCTTAAAACAAATAGCAAAAGTAACCTCCCCTGCTACTGCCCAACAAGTAAATACTTTATTTCAGCAACTACTAAAATAAGGAGGGGAAAATCCCCTCCTTATTGCTTATTGCGCTTTAATTTTCTCAAGAATTCCTTCATCAAAAGTACCATTTTTCAGCATTTCGATTTCTAATTTATATGGTGGCTTCTTATCTTTTTTATCTTCACCTACATATGGCGTTTCAAGAATTTTTGGTACGTGCATTAACTGCGGATGATGCACAATATGATGTAACGCTTTATAACCGATATGACCGAAGCCGATATTTTCATGACGGTCCTTTCCTGCGCCGCATACATTTTTACTATCATTAATATGAAGTACTTGCAAACGATCCATACCAACAATCTTATCAAATTCATTTAATACGCCGTCAAAATCATTTACAATATCATATCCTGCATCGTGCGTATGACACGTATCAAAGCATACTGATAATTTTTCATTATATTTTACACCATCAATAATCTTTGCAATTTCTTCAAAGCTACGACCGCATTCTGTTCCTTTTCCTGCCATCGTTTCTAACGCAATGTTAACCGTCTGCTCTGGCATTAATACTTCATTAAGCCCTTTAATAATTTGTTGAATACCAGCATCCGCTCCTGCACCAACGTGCGCACCTGGGTGAAGAACGATTTGTTTCGCTACACCTAATGCCGATGTTCTTTCAATTTCCATGCGAAGGAAGTCTACACCTAATTGGAATGTTTCTGGCTTCGTCGTATTCCCAAGATTAATAATATATGGCGCATGTACGATAATTTCCTCAATACCGTTTAGTTCCATATGTTTTCTTCCTGCTTCTATGTTCAATTCTTCAATTGGTTTTCTTCGTGTATTTTGCGGTGCACCTGTATAAATCATAAACGTCGTTGCACTGTATGAAACAGCCTCTTCACTTGCTGCTAATAACATTTTCTTACCACTCATAGAAACATGAGATCCAATCTTTAACATACAATCACCTCTTCAATATACAATAGATATAATGATAGCATAATTTGTAGAAATATGTAGCGAATTGTTTGTTCCTAAAACACTACGCAAATAGTAACTAGCTACACCGAAACTTTAATCAGTGTTTTTTCATTCCCCACCGATTATTATCCCGCAAATATCCGGATAAAAAAAGATAAGGGGGCTCCCCTTATCTTTTTTTATTGCTATATTTTTTCTTCACTTTATCACGTTCTGTTGCAAGTTTACGTTTATAGTTTGGTTTTACTTTTTTCGGCTTTTTAATAACTTTCGTTGCCATAACATCAAGTTCATCATTTGGTTTTTTACGGCTCTTACGACGACGACGTTCACCTAAATCCGCCCACTCATCTCCGCGTAACTCTACATGCTTGAACTCAATATGACGTTGTTTTTCTAAACTATCTAACGCTTCTTCGTTTGCTGGATCATAAATCGTCACTGCAATACCTGAATGCCCCGCACGTGCTGTTCTTCCAACGCGGTGAACGAAGAAATCTAAATCTGATGGAAGTTCGTAGTTAATAACATGACTAATTCCTTCAATATCAATACCACGTGCTGCTAAATCAGTTGCAACAATATATTGGAATTCAAGATCACGAATTTGTTTCATCATTTTTTTACGATCACGCGGTGATAAATCTCCGTGAATTCGTCCAACTTTTAAGCCACGTTCCATTAATCCGTCAGCAACCTGATCCGCCATCTTCTTCGTATTCGTGAAAACAACTGCTAAATACGGTTTAAATTGTAGCAACATTTTGTTCACTAAATCGATTTTGTTACGATGTTTAGAAGGTACTAAATAATGCTCAATATTCCCAGCCGCAACTTGTTTTGGATTGATATGAATATGCTCTGGATTCTCCATATATTTCTTCAGAAACGGTTTTAGTTTTTGAGGAATTGTTGCAGAGAAAACTAGCATTTGCAGGTTTCTAGGCATGCGTGATGCAATTTTGTCTACATCATGAATGAATCCCATATCAAGCATTAAGTCTGCTTCATCGACAATAATAGTATTTGCTTTATGAACAAATAATGCTTGTGCTTCCACTAAATCTTTAATACGTCCTGGTGTTCCAACTACAATATGAGGTTGTTTTTTCAACTTTTCAATTGATCGTTGTTTATCAGTTCCACCAATTAAACAACGTGCTGTAATCATTTGATCTTCCGCACAAAACTTTGTTAATTTCACGATTTCTTCGTAAATTTGTTGTGCTAACTCACGAGTAGGCGCTGTAATAACAAGTTGTACTTCTTCACGACTTGCATTAATTCTGTTCAATGTAGGAAGTAAGTATGCATGTGTTTTCCCAGAACCTGTTTGGGATTGTCCAATTACACTTACACCTTTTTTCACGACCGGGAAAATTTTCTTTTGAATTCCTGTCGGCTCTGTAAAGCGTAGTTCACGAACTGCATCTATTAAAAATGGTTTAAAATCATACTGTGTAAAAGTTTGTTGTGTCATAAGTTACACCTTCTTTCTAAATTTCTACTGCGCGCACAAATCAGCCAAGTCTACATTATATCGAAATCTACAAGTAAAATCCATCTTTAGTTTAGGTTTTTACTTCAAAAACTAACCTTCTTCCCTCTTATTGCATATTGTATGTGTATATACCTAACTGAAGAAAGGAGGATTTCTCACATGTTTCCAAAATCCCACACAAGGCAAATGTATCCGAATCAAGGACAGCAACCTTATACACCATATCCAATTCCACAACTACCACCGATGGCACAAAAAAAGAAAGGGTTCCTTGCTAAACTCTTTAAAAAACACGATCCAACCGAGCCTTTCATGCAAATGGTTCCACCTTATCGACAAATGGATGGACCGCCGCCAATGATGCACCAGCAACCGCCGCCCCAATATCAACAACAATACCAATACCAATACCAACAACAATACCCGCAGCAATACTCACAACAATATCAACCATACATGCAGCAACATCCAGAGCAAATGATTCCCCCTCAAATGTATGAATCAAATGAAACGCGCGGCGGTGCAGCAACTACAGCAGCATCAAGTAGCGGCATCGGCAGTTTTTTTGCAAATTTAATTTCGAATCCAACTAATATGATAAACAATATTGAAAAAGTATCCCAAGTCGTTCAATCTGTAAGCCCTGTCGTCGAACAGTACGGTCCTATTATGCGTAACCTACCAAGCATTGTTAAAATCCTCACCTCTGGAAAAAGTACGGAAGAAAATCCAACTGAAGACATAACAGAAAAGGTTGAGGTAGCAACTCCGCCTCCTCCACAAAAAAAAAGAAAAAGAAAAAAAATAGTGATTGAGCCTGTCATAGAAAAAGAATTACGAGAGGAGCCTGTTCAAAAAATAGCAACAAAACCAAAACTATATGTGTAACAATTCTTTGTTTTCTATCCATTCCTCCTTTATAATGTAAAAGACTATGCACAAAAGTATCCCTTGTTTAGAAGGAGAGGATTACTCATATGAAAATTGTTAAAATTTCCCCTCGTGGTTATTGCTACGGTGTTGTGGACGCGATGGTTATTGCACGTAACGCCGCATTAGATACATCATTACCAAGACCTATTTATATTTTAGGTATGATTGTTCACAACAAACATGTAACAGATGCATTCGAAGAAGATGGCATCATTACATTAGACGGTCCAAGTCGATTAGAAATTTTAGATAAAATCGATTCTGGTACTGTTATTTTCACTGCACACGGTGTTTCTCCAGAAGTTAAACAACGTGCAAAAGAAAAAGGTTTAACGACAATCGATGCCACTTGTCCAGATGTTACAAAAACACATGACCTTATTGAAGCAAAGAAAGCTGAAGGTTACCATGTCATTTATATCGGCAAAAAAAATCATCCAGAACCAGAAGGCGCAGTTGGTATTGCACCTGACATCGTTCACCTTATCGAAAGAGCTGATGATTTAAAAACATTAGAAATTCCAACAGATAAAATTTTAGTTACAAATCAAACAACGATGAGCCAATGGGATGTTCAACATTTAATGGAGGACATTCAGAAGAAATTCCCAACAGCAGAATTCCATAAGGAAATTTGTTTAGCAACTCAAGTTCGCCAAGAAGCTGTCGCTAAACAAGCTGATGTTGCAGACTTAACAATTGTTGTCGGTGATCCGAAAAGTAACAACTCAAACCGTTTAGCACAAGTATCACAAGAAATCGCTGGTACGAAAGCATACCGCGTTGCAGACGTAAGTGAGATTAAATTAGAGTGGCTACAAGGTGTAGAAAACGTAGCTGTTACAGCAGGTGCTTCTACTCCAACTCCAATTACAAAAGAAGTTATCGCTTTCTTAGATCAATATGATCCAATGAATCCCGCTACATGGGAGAGAGTTCGAAAAGTACCATTACAAAAAATATTACCTCGTGTAAAAGTGAAAAAAGAACAATAATAAAAACCGTTGCCTGTAAGCAACGGTTTTTATTTTTCTTATACAAATGTAAATGGATCTGTATGTAATTGCGAAGCATGAATGTGTACATTGAGTTTCTTTTCATCCAATTTTTCTTGTAATTGCTTTTGTACACCTTGCTTCATTACTTTTTCAACGTTATGTCCTGGGTCAACTATATTTAAACCGAGCATCATCGCATCATGAGCAACATGATAATACATGTCACCTGTTACATATACATCCGCTCCTTTAAATTTAGCTTGATTGATGTATTTGTTACCATCGCCACCAAGTACAGCTACTTTGCGCACTTTATCATTTAAATCCCCAACAACTCGTGCACCCTTTACATCTAATGATTTCTTTACATGTTCCGCAAACTGTCCAAGTGTCATTTCTTCTTGTAAATATCCTATTTTTCCAAGCCCTAATGTTTCACCTTTGTTATCAAGTGGATACACATCATATGCTACTTCTTCATATGGATGTGCCGTTACCATTGCTTTAATCACTTTTCGCTGTAGTGAAGCTGGAATTATCGTTTCGATTCGTACTTCTTCTATGCGTTCTAACTGCCCAGTTTCCCCGACATAAGGATTTGTTCCCTCTTGAGGTACAAACGTACCTGTACCCTCGCTATTAAACGTACAGTGGCTATAATTGCCGATATGACCAGCACCTGCGTCTCCTAATGCTTTTCGTACTTCTTCTGCATGAGTTACTGGCACAAACACAACAACTTTTTTCATTTCTTCTGCATATGTCGGTGCCAAAACTTCTGTATTTTGCAATCCTAACGCCTCAGCAAGTAAATCATTTACCCCACCCTTAGCAACATCCACATTTGTATGTGCTGCATAAATGGCAATATCATTTTTAATACACGTTTCAATAATTCTTCCGTACGCTTTATCTGTATGAATCGCTTTTAACGGATTAAAAATTAAAGGGTGATGCGCAATAATGACATTCGCCCCTAATTGAATTGCTTCATCCACAACTTCCTCCGTTACATCTAACGCAATCAATACGTGTTGTACGGGTTTATTAAGCGCTCCAATTTGCAGGCCAATCTTATCTCCTTCCATCGCCAAATGCTTCGGATACATACTTTCAAATAAAGAAATAATTTCATGGCCATTTGGAATTTTACTCATGATAAAACCTCCCGTATCATTTTCATTTTCGCTTCTACTTCCGCACGCTTCGCTTTTGTTTCTTCAGAATCAGCCGCACGTTCTAACTGCTTTAAAATATTTTGGAAGTTTTTCAATTCCCCTTCCCATTTTTCAACGAAAGCTTCACCTTTTTCTTTTATTAAAAATGGTCCCATAAATAATTCCGCTTGTTTATTTTCAGAATAAGGCACCGCAATGTCTCCTCGCTCGCCTACTAAAATCTCGTAAATTTTCCCATCTTCTTTTACGATTTTTTCATGGATAAGCTCCCATCCATTCTCAATAAACCATTCACGAATGTGATGCGCTGCAATATTCGGCTGTAAAATTAAACGAGTTACCCCTTCTAATTTTTCTTTACCACTTTCTAAAATGTCACGAATTAACGCTCCGCCCATTCCAGCAACCGTAATTACATCTACTTCTCCTGGCGCGATAACAGCTAATCCATTCCCTTTACGCACATCTACTTTATCTTGTAAGCCACTTTCAGCTACAGTTGCTTGTGCAGAGCGAAATGGTCCATCTACAACCTCTCCAGCAACTGCTTTTGTAGCAATATTATTTATAATTGTATAACACGGTAAATACGCATGATCCGATCCAATATCAGCTACTGTAGATCCTACTGGTATTTCACGCACTACTTCTTCTAATCGTTTTGAAAGCTTTACTTCATTCATGTATTTCCATTACTCCTTCTCTTGTCAGTCTGTCTCCATGATAATGAATTTATAGTAGTTGTTGCAAGCCTATAAAAACAATTCACTTCTCTATCACTCATCGTATTTTAGAAAATATAGAAAAACAAGCCCTTTGCATAAGCAAAAGGCTTGTCATACGGAACTTTATTTTTTCTTCGATAACCAATCAGCTACTTTAGCGGCTTGATCAGCTGGAACTATATTTGGTGGCATATTTCCTTTTCCTTTCGAAAGAATTTCTTTAATTTCATCTTTTGAAAGTTTTCCACCAATTTTTTGTAAATTAGGTCCTACTGCCCCTTGTAACTGATCACCGTGGCAGCTCGTACAGCTTTGCTTCACAATATCCTCTGGTTTTGATGCTGTTTGTGCTGGCTTCCCGCCATTTTTTGCATCAGCTAACTCTTTAGATTTATTTAGCCCCTGAAATGAAAATACAAACATAACGATAATACCTAATGCTGCAATAAGAGCGAACGGAATCAGCGGATTACGTTTCATATCTCTTCTCCCCCCTCTATACCCCTAAATAGTTAGATGATTCAGTCATTTCCATTGTACTTGAAAACGCTCTATCAGAAAAGAGTAAACTACTAATCGTTAAAAATATTCCATAAATTCAGTTTATTGTTTTTTATTGTTATATCGCTTATTATTTCGATAATTATTAACGTTTCTCATCATATTTTTCACTTTTCTACATATATTTTTGTATAGAATACACAAAATTAATCGAAAAATCGAAAAATGAGCATTTGCAAATCAAAAGACAATTCTGTAAAATAAATTACAAGAAATTGTAATCGTTGCTGATAGCTAAAGTTTAACAAAAGTTAACAAAATAAAAAAGTTTACTTCACAAAGGTGAAGTAAACTTAAAGGTAGCCTATTCTAAGAAATCCTTAAGACGCTTACTACGGCTTGGATGTCTTAATTTACGAAGTGCTTTTGCTTCAATTTGACGGATACGTTCTCTCGTTACGCCGAATACTTTCCCAACTTCTTCAAGCGTACGAGTTCGTCCATCATCTAAACCAAAACGAAGACGTAGAACATTTTCTTCACGATCTGTTAGTGTATCTAACACATCTTCTAATTGTTCTTTTAGCAATTCATACGCTGCATGGTCCGCAGGCGATGTTGCTTCTTGGTCTTCAATAAAATCACCTAAATGGGAGTCATCTTCTTCACCGATCGGTGTTTCAAGAGAAACTGGCTCCTGTGCAATTTTTAAGATTTCGCGTACTTTTTCTGGAGCAAGATCCATTTCTTCACCAATCTCTTCAGGAGATGGTTCGCGTCCTAAATCTTGTAGTAATTGACGTTGTACACGAATTAACTTATTAATCGTTTCAACCATATGAACTGGGATACGAATTGTTCGTGCTTGGTCTGCAATCGCACGTGTAATCGCTTGGCGAATCCACCAAGTTGCATACGTACTAAATTTGAAACCTTTACGATAATCGAACTTTTCAACCGCTTTAATTAGACCCATATTCCCTTCTTGGATTAAGTCTAAGAAAAGCATACCACGGCCCACGTAGCGCTTTGCAATACTTACTACAAGACGTAAGTTTGCTTCTGCAAGACGACGTTTCGCTTCTTCATCGCCTTCTTCAATACGCGTTGCAAGTCGAATTTCTTCTTCTGCAGATAGTAAATCTACACGACCAATTTCTTTTAAATACATACGAACGGGATCATTGATTTTAACCCCAGGTGGTACACTTAAATCATTAAGGTCAAATTCTTCTTCCGCTTTTGTAATTTGGCGATTATTAGGACCTTCGTCGTTATCATTGTCACCAACTAAGTCAATCCCTTGTTCACCTAAATATTCATAGTATTCATCCATTTGATCGGATTCAATTTCAAATCCATTCATGCGTTCTGCAATCTCTTCATATGTAAGAACGCCACGTTTTTTTCCGAGCTCAGTGAGTTGTTCTTTCACTTGCTCAAGGGTCATTTCAGTTTCAATTTGTTTAGAACGAGCTGGTTTGTCAGCCATCTGTTCCCCTCCTTACGCGAGATACAAACATTCATTATACTAAAAATTTATCAAAAAAGCTATTTTCTCGCTTTTTGATTTTGTAAATATGCTACATAATATTTAGCAGCCTCTACAGGATCTGTTTTTTCCATTTGTTTTACCTTAAAGATGATTTCCATCTTTTCAAGTTTTTCTTGATGACGGCTGAGCGTCTCCAAATGGCCTTGTAACACTTCTTCTGTGTATTCTGGATTAATAAATTCATCCGTCGAAATATCAGTGATAATATTTTTCAACTTCTCATCAGAGAGCCAACTTAAAAATGTTCCGACTGAAGGTTCATTTCCCTTTTCATAATATGCGTATAGTTCATATAAAATCCCTTTATGTTCTTCTGTATGAAAATCTTCTATGTGGGATTCCATACGAACAGCCACTTCTGGACTTTGCAACATATGATAAATAATTTCTCTTTCTGCCCTTTCAAAACCTGTTAACTTCGGTTTTGTTTGAACAATTTGAGACGGCTTAGAAACCTGCTTTACTTGTTTTTGCTGTACCTTTTGTTCTTTGCGATATTGGTGCAATTGATTCAAAAGAGTTTCCATTGAATACGAAAATTCTTGCGATAATGACTTCAAATATGATTCTGCCTGCATCGCATCCTGTAGCAACGATAACTCTTTTAAAACACTTTTCACATATTCTTCTTTGCCAGACTCATCTTGCAAATTTTTCCCTAAACGCAAATAATTTATTTTAAAACCAACAAAACTTATACTTGATTTCACAAGATTTTCAAAAGCAGTTGTCCCATATTGTTGCACATATTCATCAGGATCAAGCTTATCTGGCAAGGATGTAACTTTCACTTGGCAACCAACTTTTAGCAATAATTGCCCTGCTTTCATCGTTGCTTCTCGCCCTGCTTTATCACCATCATAGCAAAGAACAACAGTTTCAACGTTACGTCGCAGAAGTTTTGCTTGTTCTTCAGTTAAAGCTGTTCCCATTGTCGCGACAGCTTCTTCCACACCACTTTTTACCGCAGCCATTACGTCGGCATACCCTTCAAAAAGGACCACTTGCCCACGCTTTCTAATAAACGGCCTCGCTTGGTGGAAGTTATACAACAATTTACTTTTATGAAAAATCGGTGTTTCAGGGCTATTTAAATATTTTGGAGTGTCATCTCCTAATGCCCTTCCACTAAACGCTATCACTTTACCTTGTAACGTATAGATTGGAAACATAACTCTTCCACGGAAGCGATCATAATGACTACCATCCTTCTCGCTTCTTATGAGAAGACCAGCTTGTTCCATACTAGACAGCGATAAACCTCTTTTTTGTAAAATTTTCGTTGCTGCATCCCAAGCAGGTGACGCATAACCAATTTCAAACTTCTCAATCATCTCTTTCGTAATACCACGTTTTAACAAATACGAAAGTGCTTCATTTCCTTCTTCTGTATTTACTAATAAATGATGATAGTACTTTTTCAAAAGTTCATGAGCCTGTTGCATGATGACAGTGTCATCAGATATGTCTTCTTGTTGTCCTTGCCCTGATGTATACTCTGCAACCGCCATTCCATTTCTTTCACCTAGCTTTTGAACAGCCTCGGTAAAAGCCAATCCTTCCATTTTCATTAGAAAGGAAAATACATTTCCACCTTCTCCACATCCGAAGCAATGAAAAATTTGCTTATCAGATGAAACAGAGAATGAAGGAGAATTCTCACCATGAAATGGACAAAGGCCAAAATAGTTACGCCCCTGTTTTCTAAGTTGAACGTATTCACCAATCACTTCTACAATATCCGATGACGTCCGAATCTGTTCAACAACTTCTTCGGGAATTCTGTTCCCCATAAATCCATCTCCGTGTCGTATTTTGTATTCGATAAAAATTAAAAAATTCCTTTATAATTCGACAATATTTTTTCTAAACTTATTAGAAAGTGTTGTCGATCACGTTATCAAACGATTTTGTAGGCCCTTTTCTGCGTAATTTCGCAGATACGTACCTACTATATAAAATTGTATCCATTTGCTCACCTGTTACAAATGTACCTCCTGGAGACAATACATATACACTTTTTACAAGAAGACTAGCAAGCACCATATCCTATGTGATCACGAGATCTGTTTTTTTTTTGCATGTTGATACATATAAAAAATCAACTGTAGCTTATTCAGTATCTACGTAGATCCAATTTCCCTTGCTACTTCCTTAAACGATGAGCATACGATGTGACAAACAAAATTTCGACATGAACTTTCGTTCCAACTTGCACAATTTTCAGCATTCACAGGCTATGCATCTGCATCAACTAATACGATATTGATGTTTTGCATATTTCTGTATTCTACATCCCTTCTGCGAATCCTTCCATAATGTGCGTTTTCTTGTATAGATTTTGTCGATTTAACGTAATTACATGTCTTTTCGTAAATCCTATCCCTAGTTTATTCTGAAAAATTAAAGTCTAAACGTAAAATATAGGTTTTTATCACAATTTTTTATTATAATATATTTTCTTCAACTACGCTACATATCCCTTTATTTTTTCATCTTCTATTTCAGGATAACGAAACCCTGCCTTTAGCATAATAAAAAGACAGAAGAATATAAGTATAACCACTCCGCTATAATCTATTACGAAATTAACAGGTATTGTGTTTCTCACGAGCGAAAAAAGCACATTCACCTTTGGTAAATGTGCTAAAACAATTTTTGGTTTTGCACTGCATTCACAATAATGTTGGCTGTTTCTTCAATCGCTTTATTCGATACATCAATTACTTGACAATTTATTTTACCAACTACATTCTCAAAGTGATCAATTTCTTCTTTAATACGATTAATATTGGCATATGTTGCACCATCACTTAGTCCAAGTGATTTCAATCGCTCTTTTCGAATATGATTCAACTTCTCTGGCGTAATTTTCAAACCGAAGCATTTTTCTTTAGCCACTTGATATAACTCTTCAGGCGGATCTACTTCTGGTACGAGCGGTACATTAGCAACTTTCAAACGTTTGTTATGAGCTAAATATTGAGAAAGTGGTGTTTTTGATGTGCGCGAAATCCCAATCAACACGATATCTGCTTTTAAAATACCACGCGCGTCTCTACCATCATCATACTTTACAGCAAACTCAATCGCTTCAATCTTTTTAAAGTATTCTTCATCTAATCTACGAACAACACCCGGCTCATATCTTGGTACTTGCCCTGTAATTTCTTCAATTTGATCGATAAGAGGCCCGATAATATCATATGCCTCTACGCCTTCTTTCGCAGCCTCTGTCACTAAATACTGACGCATGTCAGGCTTTACTAACGTAAAACAAATAAGCGCTTGATTGCTCTTAGCAATCGAAATCACTTCTTTTAATGTCCCTGTATCTTCTACATACGGTACACGTCTAATATCAGGAGCAAATGGGAATTGCCCCATCGCTGCTCGAACAACCAAATCAGCCGTTTCTCCAACAGAGTCAGATACGACATATACGATTTTATTATCCATTATATTACCTCACTTTAAACAAATTACACTTATTCGTTATTTACTAAGTTTACAAACGCACGTGTAATATTTGTTTTTGTAATTCGTCCAATCACTTCTAAACCTTGCTTCGTATCTTTCACAACCGGCATCGCATCAATCTGTCTTTCTATTAATTCCATCGCAATATCATATAAAGAATCCTCTCTACGACACATCGTAATGTTTGGCATCCTTGTCATGATAATATTAACCGGAAGAGAGGTTAAATCCTGCTTTCCAAGGCTAGCTCTTAATAAATCTTTACGAGACACAACACCAACTAATAGAATCGCCTGATCTACAACAAATAAGGTACCTACGTCCTCTAAAAACATTGTACAAATCGCATCGTATACTGATACATTTTTATCAATTACAGCTGGTCTAGATTGATAATCTTGTACTTTAATTTTCTTAACAGCCTCAGATAATAGCTGCCCCCCGGTTTTACCCGTATAAAAATAACCTACGCGTGGACGCGCTTCTAAATAACCAGCCATCGTTAAAATTGCTAAGTCTGGTCTTAGTGTTGCACGTGTTAATCCTAATTGCGCAGCAATTGACTCCCCTGTAATAGGACCGTGATCTTTTACAATCTGAATGATATGTTCTTGCCGTTTATTCAGCTCTATGATAATCACCACCTTTAATGCACAACGAAAAAAGTTATACTATCTCTTAAATATTATATACTAAATATGCTATTTGAAAAAGATAGGATGTAAAAAGGACCGTATACGGCCCCAAATTATATTTGAAACTTATCAAGTTGTTCTAAGAAACGTCTTGACTTCAAATAAATCCCGCAATATTCATCATAATATGTATTCAATACTAAACGCATTTGTTTTTTTGTGCTATCCTTCACCGATACATTGCCAAGTCTATGTAAATCGAAGTGGTAGAAAAGACGTAATAATTTATGAACAGCTTCCCCCACTGGTATACGATACTGGTCTTGCTCAGCATGACGCGAGCACAGAAAACCGCCTTCCCGGACAGAGAAGGCGACAAAATCTGTTTCTTGATGACAAATCGCACATGTATCAAAGTACGGGCGCATCCCTAATACCGGAAGCATTTTCGTTTGATAAATTAATGATAATACTTCTGAATCAACACCCTCACACATATAATGCAACGTTTGATATAACATTTCAAATAAATATGGATTATGTTTTTTATCTTCTGTTGCTTTATCAGTTAACTCAACAATAAATGATGCATAAGCAGTTAAAAATATATCCTCGCGAATTTCTTTCATAGTTGAAATAATCTCGCCTTGTTGCAAAGTTCCAAGTCCAGATCCCATTTGAATAAGAAAATTACCATGGGTCATAAGTTGCGAAACAGATGCTAACCGGCTTTTCGGTTTTTTCGCTCCTCTTGCCATTGCACTTACCTTACCCAATTCTCTTGAGAATATTGTAACAATCTTGTTCGTTTCTCCGTAATCTGTCGTACGGATAACGATGCCCTCAACTTTTTGAAACATGTTCGTCACCATCCAAGGTTTGAACAAAACGGGTCAAGAAATTGGAGAGTCTAGATGCGCTAGCTCCTCTTCATGTTGATCCATCTCATCGTTTACGTCTTTTTCCATTTCTTTCAAAAGCAAGTACGTTTCAATGCTTCCTGTTTTGGAGAAAAACTTCCAGGTAAAATCTAGCATAAGAATCCACCTTTCTCAATAAGCGTAGCCTATAAACCAATTTCCTTTGTTGTTATTAAATTGACCCATTTTGTCCATTTTCATGTGAGAAAAATTTTTCCTAATTTATCAAAACTCATAAAAACCAATAATCAGCGGATGAACAAAACATCCGCTGATTACAGATTTACTCTATTTTAGTACTCGTCTTCGCGGAAACCAAGGTCACGAAGCTGAGACATTTTATTACGCCAATCTTTTTGCACTTTTACCCATACTTCTAAAAATACTTTAGAACCAAGTAATGCTTCAATGTCAAAACGAGCTCGCTTACCGACTTCTTTTAACATCTTTCCTTGCTTACCTATAATAATTCCTTTTTGTGATGCACGTTCAACAACAATCGTTGCGTTTATATAAACCGCTCCGCCCTCACGTTTTTGAATTGCATCAATAACAACCGCTACAGAGTGCGGCACTTCTTCACGTGTTAAATGTAATACTTTTTCACGAATAAGCTCTGAAATAATAAATCGCTCTGGATGATCCGTTACTTGATTATCTGGATAGTATTGCGGTCCTTCTGGTAAATACTTTTTAATTGTTCCAATTAAAGCATCCACATTATTGCCGTCTAATGCAGAAATTGGTACAATCTCTGCAAACTCATATAGTTTACGGTATTGATCAATTAACTCTAATAATTGCTCTGGATGAAGTTGGTCAATTTTATTAATTACTAAAAATACTGGTTGTTTCGTTTCTTTTAATTTCTCAATAATGAATTCCTCACCGCGACCAAATCCTTCAACTGCATTGACCATAAACAGAACAATATCAACTTCTTTTAATGTCGTTTGAGCCATCTTCACCATGAAGTCGCCTAATTTATGTTTAGGTTTATGTATTCCTGGTGTATCAATAAAAATTACTTGTGAATCATTTTCTGTATATACGCCTTGAATTTTATTACGAGTTGTTTGTGGCTTATCACTCATAATGGCAATTTTCTGGCCGATAATACGATTTAAAAATGTAGATTTCCCAACATTCGGTCTGCCAATAATAGAGACAAAACCTGATTTATAACCTTTTCTATTCATGTAAATCCTCCGCTAAAAATGCTCCTGGTAACAATTCTCCGACTGTCGTCTCTTGAACGTCACCATGTAAATTTGATAGGTATACTTTCGTATCCTGTTTACATAATTCTACCATAACTTGTCGACATGCTCCACAAGGAGGTACTGGACGCTTTGTATCCGCCACAATCGCGATAGCTACAAACTCTTTATCTCCTTCAGAAACCGCCTTAAATAAAGCTGTTCTTTCTGCACAGTTACATAAGCCATATGATGCATTCTCAACATTACATCCACGATATACTTTTCCATCCTGTGTTAATAATGCTGCACCTACTTGAAATTTAGAATATGGTACGTACGCTTGTTTACGCGCTTCGATTGCTTCTTGAATTAATTGTTTACTATTCATATTCCCGCATCCTTCCTGTCCACAGCTGTGAATAGATACACTCTCTCATTAAAGGCCTTTACGGCACTTTCAAAGCTTCATAAAAGCTTTGGAATGCAACTATACCACATACGGCAAAAAGATAATAGCACCAATTATAACGGCTATTATCGCAAACAATAAAACCGATCCGGCTGCGACATCCTTTGCAATTTTCGCAAACGGATGTATATCGGTAGTCGCTAAATCTACTGTTTTTTCCACAGCCGTATTTACCATCTCTAAACTCATTACAATTCCTATTACAATAAGTAATACTATCCACTCTACTTTCGTAATATGGAAATAAAAGCCGCAGCATATAACAATGACTGCGGCTACATAATGAATTTTCATATTGCGTTCATGACGAAGACAAAAGAATATACCTGCTATAGCATATCCAAAACTATTTATAAGTTTTCCTTTTTTCATCGACCTAATCCAAATGCCTCTAAAATTTCTTTTTGTCTTCCAAACATTTCTTTTTCATCCTCTTCTGTCATGTGGTCATAACCAAGTAAATGTAAAAAGCCATGTAACGCTAAAAAGCCAAGTTCACGATCAAAAGAATGTCCATACTCTTCAGCTTGTTCTTTCGCTCTCGGAATAGAAATAATAAGGTCACCTAACATACGAGGCATCTCTGCACCTACAATTTCCATTTCTCCTTCTCCCATTTCTTCCATAGCAAAGGAAATGACATCAGTAGGCTGATCCTTATCTCGGTAATCACGATTAATCTCGCGAATGCGTTCGTTATCTACAAATGTCACTGATAACTCCGCACCATCCTCTATTTTTTCCATTTGAGCTGCTTTTTCTAATATCTCACGAATTAAATTCACATATTCTTCTTTCACTTCTTCTGTTTCATCAATGAAATCAATTAATAAACTCATTCTTTCTCCTTCTCTTCCGGTGGTTCCGGATATGTAATACGCGAATGGAAAATACCATTTAACGTTTCACATAACGTTTTTCCAACGATTTGTAGTTCCTTAAACGTCAAATCACATTCACTAAATTGCCCATCTTGCAGGCGATCTTTAATAATACTTTGTACTAAATTATTAATTTGATCTGGCGTTGGGTGATTCATAGAACGTACTGCCGCCTCAACACTATCAGCAATACCAACAATTGCCGACTCTTTAGAAGTTGCTTTTGATCCTGGATAGCGAAACATCTCTTCTGTATATTTTTCTTTATCTTCTTTAATCGCCTTATAATAAAAATATTTAAGTAATGTTGTACCATGGTGTTGTCCAGCAATATCGATAATTTCTTGCGGAATATGGTATTCTTCGAGCATTCTGACTCCATCTGTTACATGAGCAATGATAATATCTTTACTCGTCACAGGATCTAATTTATCATGTGGATTTTCAATTCCCATCTGGTTTTCAATAAAGAATTGCGGTTGTACTGTTTTTCCTACATCATGATAATACGCCCCTACACGTGCTAATACACCATTTGCTCCAACCGCTTCACACGCTGCCTCAGAAAGATTCGCTACCATTACACTGTGGTGATACGTTCCTGGCGCTTCTAACAAAATTCTACGTAAAAGCGGATGATTCGGACTTGATAGTTCCATAAGCTTCATGCTTGATACAATTCCAAGTCCACTCTCTAAATATGGTAATATCCCCATAGCCAAAACGGATGAGATAATTCCTGAAACGGAAGCCATCAATAATTGCGTTCCAATTTCAAGAGGTGAAAAATTCCCATTACGTAATAATAATAACGCCGCTAAGACGACCACATTTAAGATAGAAACGAGTATACCAGCTTGCAAAATCATCGTACGACGATTTTTTTCTCTTAAGAAAATGCTTACTGATAATGAACTTAACAACACATAAATACCTACACTATAATTCAGTGTACTTGTTACCCCTTCATTAAACATAATACTTCCGCACACAGAAAAAATCATACTTGTTAAAAATACAAATCGGTCGCCAATCATTAGTTTTACAAGTATTGTTCCCATCGCAACCGGGACAACATACGCAATTCCTGCATATTCAAGCTTTTGAAACAAACTAATCGTTTTCATTAAAACAATCGTGATAGATAAAATTGTAATATACGCTAAAATATACGGTCTATCTTCTCTTTTACGCTGTAAAAATACTTCAAACTGCTTATGCATAAAGTACAGTAACACACCAATGAGCACTGCTAATCCAACATAAGGCTGAAAACTATTACCTTTCTCTAATAAACCGACTAATTTCAACTGATTATACATATCACTTGAAATTGTTTCACCTTCTCTAACAATAACTTGTCCTTGAAGAATATAAACAGGTGGAATTAAATCTTCTTCCGCTTTCTTCTTCTCTTTCGTTACAGCCGGATCATAAAAATAATTTGCTGTAATCGCATATGATCCTAGCGCGTTCACAGCTTCCTTCAATCCACTATTCACATTGAGGCTTTTCATTTCATTAACAAATCGCTCTTTTGCTGCTATTTCTTCGGACATTTTAATATTTCCACCCATAATAACACTAATAGACGTTAGAGCCGCGTTCTTTGCTAATTCTAATTGATCCGGTTCTGCATTAATAAAATATAATAAATTCTCATCAGATAATTCCTTTGTTAAATCAGATGGCAACTTCTTCTTCAATTTTTCTAATTTATTTGCATCGGTCATCTTTTTTTGCTCTTCAGGTCCAGCAGCTTTCATCTCTTGAATTGCTTCATTTACCTTAGCAAAAACATCATTTACAATATCTACTCTATTTTGTTTATATTCACTTCTATATGTATATTGATCTCCAACTTTTTGAGCGGCCTCTTGTTTTTTTCTGTCCGTTATAACCTTATCTTCAATTTTAATAGGAGAATGAATTGTTTTTTTTGCAATAGAATACATATCAACATCTAATTGCTCTGGTTTTACATTATTCATAAGTGCAAAAAACAGCACTGCTCCTAATAAAACGTAAGAAATCCAACTTAGTTTTTTCGAATGTTGTAAATTACGAAACCACTTAGAAATTTCTTCAGATCTTAACATGATTTCAATACCTTCTCCTCTCCAGAAATAAAGTGAAACTATTTATAGCTTTCATTTCTTCTAGCCAACAATACTTTTAAGTAACATTTTGATACACCAGCACCTATAGTTTATTTCTCTTATCTTTTATGATAGTAAAAAATATGCCGTTCGCCAACCTTAATACAAAAAGAAATGATCCTGACAAATAGGATCATTCCATTTTATCATATGCCTCAATAATACGTTGCACCAGCGGATGCCTCACAACGTCCGTTTGTTCTAATGTAATGAATGAAAGACCTGATACACCAGATAAAATGTTAGAAGCTAGCGAAAGCCCTGATTTTACCCCTTTTGGTAAGTCTACTTGTGAAGGGTCCCCCGTAATAACCATTTTAGAACTAAAACCTAATCTAGTTAAAAACATTTTTATTTGTGCACCCGTTGTATTTTGCGCTTCATCTAAAATAACAAATGAATCATCGAGCGTACGCCCTCTCATATAAGCAAGAGGTGCAATTTCAATTACCCCTCGCTCCATCATACGTTGCGTATATTCTTGTCCAAGAATATCGTGCAAAGCATCATACAATGGACGTAAATACGGATCTACCTTCTCTTTCAAATCTCCTGGTAAAAAACCTAAACTTTCTCCAGCTTCTACAGCCGGTCTCGTTAAAATAATTTTCTTTACATACCCTTGCTTTAAAGCTCTCACAGCCATTACTACAGCTAAGTATGTTTTCCCAGTCCCAGCAGGTCCCATTCCAAATACAATATCATTCTTCTTCATTGCATGAATATATCTTCTTTGCCCCATTGTTTTTACACGAATGGATTTACCTTTTGCCGTTTTAAAGATTTCTTCTTCATATAACTCTTCAAATTGAGCAATTTTCCCTTGTTGTGCGAGCTGAATTGCATACGCAACATCTCTTTCAGTAATTGATATACCTTTTCGAATAACAACAAGTAATTGCTGTAAGATTTTTTCTACGAGTGTCACAGTTTCAACTGCTCCAGATGCATGAACAGTTTCACCTCTAGTTACAATCGATACATTCAATTCCCGTTCAATTACTTTCAAATGAGCATCATTGACTCCAAAAAGAGCGATTGCTTCGTTAGCATTTTCCAATTGTTGGTTCATTTCTACTAATTGTTCTGCCATTACTCAGTCTCCTTGAATATCGGATTCGGATATTGGTTGTGGCTCTGCAATATTTTCGATCACAGTATAATGCAATGTGACTTTTAGTTGATCCGCCTCAACCTCTTTACTCAAAATCTTATCACTTACAATCATAGCATGTTCATCCAATTTTTTCTTTAGTTCTTTTTCAGCCATCTCTTTCGCTACTTTCATTGCCTGTTTTTCTGTATATTCCCGATTCGCTTCTTCCTCTTCTCGTACAATATCTTTTTCATACGCGATCGGCAGTGTAAAACCAAATAGTTTCACATCGTGTTTTACACTTTCAGTACGAGAGCGTTTATACTTATCATGTTGAAATCCCCATATTTTTATTTTCGCACTCCCAAATGTAAGGTAATGCTCATTATACGCATTGCCAGTATATACTTGAAATTGCGTCTTTAGTGGTACACTCACCTCAGATGTGTACCACGTTTCTCCATATACAATACCTTTCGCCGAAACAATCGTCGGACTCTCCTCATTACCGTATATCCCTGATACGAGAAGCTGTCCTTTTTCGACATGGTCATTTTTCAAGACAACTGGTTTTCCTACTTCAACAAATGTTTTTGTCACAATCGCTTCTTTTTTTGCAACTAAATTTTGCGGTCTTTGTTCCTTTTCTTTTTTCGGCTCGTTTTTTTCAACAATTTTAAAATGGTACGTCGTTCCTCTTATTTCTAATCCCGCCCAAGTAATCGCATTAATATTGTCTGTCAAATGACGTTGTACATCTTCTACATTAGGCATTTGGAATTGTAATTTTCCTTTTTTAATACCCATTTTGTCCAATTCTTTCATCAATATATATTCTGTTTCAGGTTTCGCTCCTGTAATTTCAATTTTCCAAACCATATTGGATAATGCAATCATGCCAAAAAAGAAAATTAAAAAACCAATTAAGAATCCACTATTTTTAATTAAACGCTTATTCAAAAAAGGAAAACCGTAACGCCCAATAAAATATAATTTACATTCATTTTTTCTATAAATTGGTTTTATTTTCTTCACATCTCGTAATAACATACAAAAAACTAACGTTTCATCAGCAATTTTCTTAACATCCCAAACTAATAATTTTCTACGTACACATTCGTTAACGAACCGTTCTGCACCTCTACCTTCAATTCGTACTTTTACATATCCAAGCCACTTTATAAACCATTTATTTTTCATCTACTATCTCCACTACCTTTCCAAAAGTATACACACTACTTTTTTCACTTTAATTAGCAAAATAGCTCGTACGAAAATGAAATAAAGAGTTCTACCACCCATAAATAGCGAGATAAACTGAATAGTAAGGTCGAATCACGAAAATAACGAAGAAAAACTTCACATATGGAAGTTTCCCTCACTCCTCTTTTTTTTCGTTTTCTAAAAATGTCACTTGCTCAATTATTCCTTCAAGCAAAAGTTCTTCTGGAAGGATTGTTTTAATAATAAAGGATTGCCCTTTAATTAATAATTGACCGTGCTTTAATAACAATCTTACTTCTTTATCTGAAAACACTAATAAACCCCGATGATTTTCTATATAGATATGCACTTGCCCAACAAGCGTGATCCGAGGTAGATCCATTAGCACATCCACTGGCAGGTCTATTTGCTTTGTTAACCAATTCTTCATTTGTTCTAATTTTTTCATCTCAAAAGACCCCCTCTCATCCCATATGTATGAAAAAAGAGCTTGTAATATCACGTCCAAACTGAAAAAAAGCATAAAAAAACGTCTCATACGAAATGAGACGTTTTTTTATGCTAATAGCTGGATAACCAACTTATTCACAAGTGATCCGTCTGTTTTACCTTTTACTTTCGGCATAACAGCAGTCATCACCTTACCCATATCTGCTTTAGAAGTTGCACCAACTTCAGAAATAACTTGCTTAATTACATTCGCTAGTTCTTCTTCTGTTAATTGCTCCGGCAAATATGCGCTTAAAATCTGAATTTCACTTTGCAGTTTATTAACAAGGTCTTCACGACCAGCTTTTTTAAATTCAAGGAGGGAGTCCTTATACTGTTTTACTTCACGAGCTAAAACTGTTAATTCCTCTTCTTCAGTAAGAGTATGTTGCAGTTTAATACCTTCATTTTGTAAAGCAGCCTTAACCATACGAATAACGGTTAATTTTTCTTTTTGTTTATTCTTCATCGCTTGTTTCATATCATCGTTTAAACGACCGAGAAGACTCATCACTTACACCCTCTCTTAGAATTTACGCTTTCTTGCCGCTTCAGATTTCTTCTTACGTTTTACACTTGGTTTTTCATAAAACTCGCGCTTTCTTGCTTCAGCAAGTGTACCAGTTTTAGAAACCGATCTTTTAAAACGGCGAAGTGCATCCTCCAAAGACTCGTTTTTACGAACGACTGTTTTTGACATTCTCTTTCCCTCCCTCCGAAACATCACACTTACATACTAATTTCAGCATGCAAAAAGAAACCCTTCTTCAGCATGTCTTTTACGATTATAATACATTTTATCACTTCAGGTCAACTATTTGGCAGAATAAAAGAAGAATAGATGCCCTTTCCTGTTCAAAAGCTACGTAGATAGCTATTATCCATTTCCCCTGAAGACAACTATATTTTTATCATTACATCTTTTTTAATGCAGGAATGTACGAAACAACTACTTATTCGACGTACCTGCCTTTTTCCGTACTTAACTTCTCCACGAAAAAAAGAAAGCATGCAAATCGTTTCCGTTTGCATGCTTTTTTTATTCCGCTATTTGCCGGGCAGTAAGCCCCCCCACCTCAAAATTCAGCACAAGCAAAGAACTTAGGTAGGAATCCGGCTGATAATTAGTGGTGAGGAACAAAAACCCCACTGATTAAAGTTTCATTTTATGCGCTTGCTGATTCTTTTTTTACATCATCTTCAAGAACACGAACAAATTGCGCTTCGTTATATGGATAACCAGCTTTCGTAATTTTCACTTTCACTAGCTTACCAATTAACTCTTCTGATCCTTCAAATACAATTTTTAAGTAGTTATCCGTATAGCCTACATATAACCCTTTACGGTCGCCCTCTTTAAATTGCTCTTCCGGAATGATCTCAAGCACTTCCCCTTCAAACTGTGACGCATACTCTTTCGCTAATTGGTTAGATAATTCAATTAAACGATGAACACGATCATTCTTCACATCTTCAGGAACTTGATCTTCCATACGCGCTGCAGGTGTTCCTGTACGCTTTGAGTAAGGGAATACGTGTAACTCAGAGAAGCGATTCTCTTTAATGAAATTGTATGTTTCCATGAATTCTTCTTCTGTTTCACCTGGGAAACCAACAATTACATCCGATGTAATCGCAAGGCCTGGTAACGCTTCTTTCAATCGATCTAAACGCTCTTGGAAAAATTCCATTGTATACTTACGACGCATACGCTTTAATACAGTATTAGATCCAGATTGCAATGGAATGTGCAAGTGACGTACAACTACTTCAGACTTATCTAACACTTCAATTACTTCATCTGAAATCTGACTCGCTTCAATAGAAGAAATACGAAGACGTTTTAATCCGCCTACTTCCGCTTCCATATCACGAAGTAATCCAGCTAAGTTATAATCTTTAATATCTTCACCGTACCCACCTGTATGGATACCTGTTAATACGATTTCTTTATAACCTGCATCTACTAATTGCTGCGCTTGTTTAATAACTTCTTTTCCATCACGAGAACGCATTAAACCACGTGCCCAAGGAATAATACAGAATGTACAGAAATTATTACAACCTTCTTGTATTTTTAAAGATGCACGTGTACGATCCGTGAAATAAGGTACATCCAGTTCTTCGTATACACGTGTTTTCATAATGTTGCGGACCGCATTAATTGGTTGACGTTCTTTGCGGAATTCTTCAATGTATCCTAACATCTTTTCACGATCCTGTGTACCAACTACAATATCTACACCTGGAATCGCCATAATTTCCGCTGGAGATGTTTGTGCATAACATCCCGTTACACAAATAACCGCATCCGGATTTTGACGAACAGCACGTCTAATAACTTGACGGCTTTTCTTATCCCCCGTATTCGTTACTGTACACGTATTAATAACATATACATCAGCTTTCTTTTCATATTCAGTTCTTTCATATCCACCTTGTTTAAACAATTGCCAAATGGCCTCTGTTTCATAGTGGTTTACTTTACAACCTAACGTATGGAACGCAACAGTTGACATTGATCATCACCCCATCAATTCAAAATGATACGAAGCAGCACTTAACGCATATAACGGCGCCGTTTCTGTTCTTAAAATTCTTGGTCCTAAACTACATGGTACAAATTTATGTTCACGAAGCGTAGTAATCTCTTCCTCCGCTAAACCACCTTCTGGTCCAAATACAATCAATAGTTTTTGGCCTGGTTTCATCGTCGTTAAAGCTTTAGCAAAATTGGATTTCTCACCTTGTTTTGCTTCCTCTTCGTACGCAACAAGACATACATCATACTCATTGCTCATTGAAAGCAATTGCTTAAATGATGCCGGAGCATGCACTTCTGGAATTTCGCTTCTATGCGATTGTTCCGCAGCTTCTTTCACAATTTTTCTTAAACGCTCAACTTTTTTATCAGCTTTTTTCGCATCCCATTTTACAATAGAGCGAGATGCTTGAAATGGTAAAAATGCGGCCGCCCCAAGCTCAGTTCCTTTTTGGAAAATTAACTCTAGCTTGTCTCCTTTTGGCAGTCCACTTGCAATCGTCACGAAAACAGGAAGTTCACTTGACGCCTCTACCCATTCTACAATAGCCGTATTAATAAATTCACTGGTAATTTCATCAATTGAACATACTGCTGTTTTTCCGTTTACACAGCAATAAATGTGATCACCAGCTGACATACGCATCACTCTTGCGATATGATGTACGTCATCACCTACAATGCGAATGCTTGTCTCATTTACATATTTCTCTTCTACAAAATAACGTTGCATATAATCACCTTAGTAGAGTTTCGTTCCTTTCGTAAGTCAACACTTACGAAAAGAACGAAACGTTATCATTTTTTCATATAACAAACGGCAAGTCCCTCACCTTATAGTGAGAGACTCCCCTTTTCATTATAAACTAAAATCTATATTACGCATTTCGTGCAATAATTGCTACCCAATCTTCCATTCGTAATACTTCTTCAATTGTAAATCCAGCTTTTTCTAGCGCTTCAGAAATTATCTTTTCCTTCGCTGCAATAATGCCCGATGTAATAAATAATCCGCCCGACTTCACAACTCTTGCTGCATCCTCAGGGAATAAAAGAATAATTTCTGCTAATAAGTTAGCTACGATTAAATCAACAGGACCTTCAATACCTTCTAAAAGACTATTTTGCCCAACAGACACGATATCATCTGTTTTATTTAAACGTACATTCATTTCTGCACTTTCCACTGCAACCGGATCTAAATCATACGCTTGAACAGAAGACGCACCTAATTTTGCCGCTGCAATACTAAGTACACCAGAACCTGTTCCTACATCAATGACAGTATCACCTGGCTGAACTGTTTTTTCTAAAGCACGAATACACATCGTTGTTGTCGGATGAGTTCCTGTCCCAAACGCCATACCTGGATCTAATTCAATAATTTTTTCTTCCGGAGAAGCTGGTGTATATTCTTCCCACGTCGGCACAATTGTGAATGTATCAGAAATTTGTACTGGATGGTAATATTTTTTCCAAGCAGTAGCCCAATCTTCTTCATTGACTTCGTTAACGGTAATATTTCCAGTACCAATTTCGATGTCGTAAGATGGAAGCATATCAATAGATGATTTTACACCCGCAATCGTTTCCTGTAAAGAATCCGTTTGTGGGAAATATGCTTTTATTAATACACCTTCCGCCGGATATTCATCTGGGTTCAATGCATAAATTTCACCATATTGTTGCTCGCGCTCTTTCGTCAACTCCGCTGGATCCTCAATCGCAACTCCACTAGCACCAGCTTCATGTAAAATATGAGAGACAGCTTCTACTGCTTCTTCTGTTGTATGAATACTAACTTCTGACCATTTCACAATTTACCAACTCCATTTTTTATTTCCATTATTCCCCTTTGAAAGCACGTTTAAGCTTTCCAAATAAACTATCATCCTGCTCTTCTTGTCCCGCAAATTCACGTAATAACTCTTTTTGATGTGAAGTTAATTTCGTCGGTACAACAACACGAACGACTACATATTGATCTCCTTGACCGTATCCACGTACGTTCGGAGCACCTTTTCCTTTTAAGCGGAATTCTGTTCCTGTTTGTGTTCCTGCTGGAATTTTTAGCTTCACTTTCCCATGAACAGTAGGAACTTCCACTTCAGCACCAAGTGCCATTTGCGCAAATGTTAATGGCATTTCACAAATAATGTGATCTCCTTCACGCTCAAAGAATTCATGATTTCTCACATGAACAACAACATATAAATCTCCTGCCGGTCCGCCATTTACGCCCGCTTCACCTTTTCCAGATACACGAATTTGTTGACCATTATCAATACCTGCTGGAATTTTAACATTGATTTTTTTACGTTTACGTACTTTACCAGAACCGTGACATGTCGTACATTTTTCTTTAATCATTTGACCAGTTCCTGAACAATGACCACAAGCTTGACGGTTTACGATACGACCAAATGGTGTATTTTGTTCTACACTTACTTGCCCTGATCCTGAACAATGTTTACATGTTTCTTTTGAAGTTCCTGGTTTCGCTCCGCTACCTTTACAAGTATCACATGGATCTTCTACCGGAATCTCAACATTTAATTCTTTACCAAAAATAGCTTCCTCAAACTCTAAAGTAACTTGATATTGTAAGTCAGCACCTTGACGCGGAGCATTTGGATCACGACGTCTACCGCCACCGCCGCCAAAGAACGAACTAAAGATATCTTCGAAACCGAAGCCACCGCCGAAGTCTCCTCCGCCGCCAAAGCCACCGAAACCTTGATTTGCACCAGCATGACCAAATTGATCATATTGCGCGCGCTTTTGATCGTCGCTTAATACTTCGTATGCTTCTTGTACTTCTTTAAACTTTTCAATTGCATTTTCTTCTTTACTTACGTCTGGATGGTATTTTTTAGCCAAACGACGATACGCTTTTTTTATTTCATCTTTTGAAGCACCCTGGCTAAGTCCAAGGACCTCATAATAGTCTCGTTTACTCATAAATTTACAACCCCCGAATCTTTCACATAAACGTAATTTTAACACCGAAAGAAAGTGCTTTGCAACAAAGTTTCCTCACTTACAGTATGCAAAGTAAAAAACTTAAGAACCTCACACTTTTCTTTTCATTCGTGAAAAAAGCCAAAGTCAAGGCACGCTTGACTTTGACTTTTTGTCATCTTACTTATTTATATTACTTATCTTCTTTTACTTCTTCGAACTCAGCGTCTACTACATTGTCTTTCTTCGCGCCAGCATCTTGTGCTCCTTGTGCACCTTCTGCTTGCCCTGCAGCTGCTTGAGCTTGCTCGTATAATTTAACAGTTAATTGTTGTACGATTTCTTGTAAAGCGTCTTTTTTCGCACGGATTTCCTCAAGCTCGTTCTTCTCGATCGCAGCTTGTAATGCTTCTTTCGCTTCTGTTGCTTTTGCAACTTCAGCCGCATCCACTTTACCTTCTAAATCTTTTACAACTTTATCCGTTTGGAATACAAGTTGGTCAGCTTCGTTACGAAGTTCAACTTCTTCCTTACGTTTTTGGTCAGCGTCAGCATTTGCTTCCGCTTCTTGTACCATACGATCTACTTCTTCATCAGAAAGACCTGAAGAAGATTGGATTGTAATAGTTTGCTCTTTGCTTGTTCCTAAGTCTTTTGCACGTACGTTAACGATACCGTTCGCATCAATATCGAATGTTACTTCGATTTGTGGAATACCACGTGGTGCTGGTGGAAGGTCTGTTAATTGGAAACGACCTAATGTTTTGTTGTCAGCTGACATTGGACGCTCACCTTGTAATACGTGAATGTCTACTGCCGGTTGGTTATCAGCAGCTGTTGAGAATACTTGTGACTTACTTGTTGGAATTGTAGTGTTACGCTCGATTAATTTCGTGAACACACCACCCATAGTTTCAATACCTAAAGAAAGTGGAGTTACGTCTAATAATAGTACGCCTTCTACATCACCAGTAAGTACGCCACCTTGAACTGCAGCACCTAATGCTACAACTTCATCAGGGTTTACACCTTTATATGGTTCTTTACCAGTTTCACGTTTAATAGCTTCTTGTACAGCTGGGATACGAGTAGATCCACCAACAAGGATAACTTTATCTAATTCGCTTGGAGCAAAACCAGCGTCTTTTAATGCACGACGAGTTGGCTCTAACGTTCTTTCAACAAGACCTGCTGAAATCTCTTCGAATTTCGCTCTTGTTAACGTTAATTCTAAGTGTAATGGACCAGCAGCTCCAGCACTAATGAATGGTAATGAAATTTGTGTTTGTGTTACGCCAGAAAGATCTTTTTTCGCTTTTTCAGCTGCATCTTTCAAACGTTGAAGTGCCATTTTATCTTGGCTTAAATCAATGTTATTTTCTTTTTTGAACTCAGCTACTAAGTGGTCAATAATAACTTGGTCAAAGTCATCTCCACCAAGACGGTTGTCACCAGCAGTTGAAATAACTTCGAATGTTCCATCTGCTAACTCAAGGATAGATACGTCAAATGTACCGCCACCTAAGTCATATACTAAGATTTTTTGCTCTTCATCTTGTTTTTCTAAACCGTAAGCAAGCGCTGCTGCTGTTGGTTCGTTAATGATACGCTCAACTTCTAAACCAGCGATACGACCAGCATCTTTTGTTGCTTGACGTTCTGCATCGTTGAAGTATGCAGGTACTGTAATAACAGCTTTCGTTACTGTTTCACCTAAGTATGCTTCAGCAGAAGCTTTTAAGTTTTGTAAAATGATTGCAGAAATTTCTTGAGGTGTATAATCTTTACCTTCAACTTCTACTTTGTAGTCTGTACCCATATGACGTTTAACAGACATGATTGTATTTGGGTTTGTAATTGCTTGACGCTTTGCAACTTCCCCAACTTGACGCTCTTCATTTTTGAAAGCTACAACAGAAGGTGTTGTACGGTTTCCTTCTGGATTTGGGATAACCTTTGGTTCTCCACCTTCCATAACAGCTACACAAGAGTTTGTTGTACCTAAGTCAATACCGATAATTTTACTCATGGCGAATCCTCCTACTTTTATGTAAATTATTGATTTACTTTTACCATTGATGGGCGAATCACACGGTCTTTTAGTTTATAACCTTTTTGGAATTCTTCAACTACCGCGTTTGATTCAAATTCACTATCTTCCACTTGCATAATAGCTTGGTGTTCATTAGGATCAAACTGTTTACCAACAGCTTCAATCGCTTCAACGCCTTCTTTAGTCAACGCTTCTAGCAATTGACGATGCACCATTTCCATACCTTGTAACAAGGATTTCGTTTGCTCATCAGTTGCTTCCACTTGCATCGCTCTTTCAAAATTATCAAGAGCTGGCAAAATATCTGAAACTAGACTTTGTGCTCTATATTTTTCAGCAGCCTGTTTATCCATTTGGACACGACGCTTATAATTTTCAAAATCAGCTTGTAGACGTAATGTGCGACCTTCCGTTTCCGTTAGCTTCGCTTGTAACTCATCTACTTTTTCTTGTAAAAGAGCAGCCTCACTTTTTTCTTCTACAGTTTTTTCACTGTTTTCTGTCGTGACAGCTTCTTCAACTTGCGCTTCTTTTACTTCTTCTACCACTTGTTCGTTACGCTCTTCCACAATATTCACCTCCTTAAAAGGTATTAGGTATTATGCTGAACACAATTCCTTAAGCATTATATATTACACACAGCAATGAAAATTTCATTACTTGAGCGAATGTATTACTCTCATTTACTTTTTAAGTCCATCAGTAAATTGTCTCGTAAATAACTGTAACAAACTAATTACCCGAGAGTATTGCATTCTTGTCGGACCTAAAATAGCAATTGTTCCAAGCTGTTCTTCTCCAATCGAATATGTTGCAGAAATTAAACTACAATCTTCCATGGCCGTCGCAGAGTTTTCCCTACCAATGTTCACTTGAATACCTACTTGTTTATGACGCAAAATGTCATAAAACTCGGCTTCATTATCAATCATCGTCAGCAAGGATCTTACTTTGTGAATGTCATGGAACTCTGGTTGCGAGAGCATATTTGCTTTGCCTCCAAAGTATATCTTTTCCGATAAAGGAACTTGAAATGTACCATCTAACATTTTTATTGCACTATCGTAATTATGAACATATCCACGTAAAACTGTAACAATCTCTTTAAAGATTTTGTTATGCAGTTCTGCCATTGGTACACCCGACAGCTTTTCATTTAAAATATTAACCATTTTTTCTAAATCTGATAAATCAACAGATTCCGGAACGGTAATCGTTTTGCTTTGTACATGCCCTGTATCAGTTACAATAATAGCGACTGCAGTTTGACGATCAAGCGGTACAATTTGTACGTTTTTAAGTTTATTTGTGCTTAACTTCGGTCCAAGAACAATGGCCGTATAATTCGTAAGCTCTGATAAAATTTGAGCCGATTGCTGTGCAATCTTTTCCGCTTCAAAAATTCTTTCAGCAAATAAATCTTTAATTTGTACAATTTCATCGTTCGGTAAGTTTTGCGGCGCTAAAAGATGGTCTACATAAAAACGATATCCTTTTTCAGAAGGAACACGTCCTGAAGAACTATGCGTTTTCTCAATAAATCCTAGTTCCTCTAAATCAGCCATTTCATTTCGAATAGTAGCTGAACTAAACGTAATTTCATCTTTCTTAGCCAACGTCCTCGACCCAACAGGTTGCGCTGATCCAATAAAGTCATCAATAATTGTTTGTAAAATTAAGAGCTGACGTTCCGTAAGCATCTCATCATCACCTCTGTTAGCACTCTTTGTCTTCGAGTGCTAAATCTATTAATAACTTACCAAAATTGACATTCAATTGTCAACGGAAACGTCACGAAATAATGAAACTTTTTCACGTTTATGGAACATTTAATTAGTCAATCAAAAATGATTGGAATACTTCATTCCCTAATAATTTTCCTTTTCGCGTTAAACGAACATATCCATCTTTCTCTTCAAGCAATCCTTGTTCTTGATTTTTTTGCAACTGCTTCGCGAAAACTTGATTCATCTCCATATTAAATTTCTTTTGAAACAATATTTTAGATACACCTTGTGTTTTTCGAAGTCCTAAGAACAACTCTTCTTCCATTCTTTCTTTCTCCGTCACCGCGTGAACATCTAAATACGGAAATCCAGTTTCATCGATTTTATTGAAATATTGCTTGAGCGGCCCTACATTTTGGATACGTTCTCCATTTACATAACTATGCGCTCCAGCTCCAAATCCATAATACTCCTCATTATTCCAGTATGTGAGATTGTGTCTACTTTCATTATCACCTTTTGAGAAATTGCTAATTTCATACTGGCTATAGCCGTGTTTCTCCATTTCATCCATTACCATTTCATACATTTTTGCTTCATGATCTTCACCTGGAAGTCTTAATTTCCCTTTATTCATTAAGTTATAAAACACAGTTTTCGGTTCCACAATTAATGAATATGCTGAGAAATGTTGTACACCAAGCGTAAAAGCAATGTCTAATGTTTCTTTTACATCTTCTATCGTCTGCCCTGGCAGAGCATAAATAATATCTACATTTATATTTTTAAAGCCCACTTCCTGCGCTTCTCTAATTGCTACAAATGCATCTTCCCTCGTATGCTTACGCCCAATTTTCTCAAGCAACTCATCCCGAAATGTTTGCACACCAAAACTAATTCGGTTCACTCCACCTTCTAGCAATACATTTAACTTCTCTTTTGGTAAATCACCTGGATTCGCTTCAAATGTTAATTCACAATTTGGAGCAAACGGACGTAAGCGACGGTTTATAATATCTAGTAACTTTTTTGTCTGTTCCATATTTAACGCTGTCGGAGTTCCTCCACCAACAAAAATCGTTTTCATACTATCAAACGGTACTTTTTGAACTGTATTTATTATTTCTTTCTCTAAATACTCTAAATATTGATCGACCGGTTGGCGTTCAATAAACACTTTATTAAAATCACAATAGTGACAAATATGCTGACAAAATGGAATATGAATATATGCAGCTTGAACCAAATATAACTCCTACCTTTCTAAAAAGAAAACCTCCGCACTCCGGAGGAATCTTCACTTCTCTAACGTATTACGAATTTGTTCCATTCGCATTTTTCCCCAATCATACATCATTTCAACGATCGGTAAAAGCGACATGCCTAATTCCGTCATATAATACTCTACTCGCGGAGGAATTTCTGGGTATACTGTTCGGTCAACAATCCCATCTTCCATTAACTCTTTTAATTGGTTCGACAAAACTTTATGAGAAATGCTTGGGAATAATCGTTGTAATTCACTAAAACGATGAGGCCCTTCCACACCAAGATGCCACAGTATCACAACTTTCCACTTCCCGCTAATAATAGAAAGCGTCAATTCCTTTTCACAATTAAAATTGCCATTTTGTATTTTTTCGTGAATATCTTTTCGAATATTTTCGGACATTAATAGTCTCCTAACTCTATATCAATCATTCATAAATATAGCCACCTCACTATTGTAAATGAGAGAAGCTACGTTGTCTAAAAAGTAATTATACATAAAAAAGAAGCCGTATAAACGACTTCTTTTTTTATCTCAATCCGCATGAAATAACAATCAATTATTAGTTGTCATCCATTTTCAGTACAGCCATGAATGCTTCTTGCGGTACTTCTACAGAACCAACAGACTTCATACGTTTTTTACCTTCTTTTTGCTTATCAAGAAGTTTACGCTTACGAGAAATGTCACCACCGTAACATTTCGCAAGTACGTTTTTACGCATCGCCTTAATTGTAGAACGTGCTACAACCTTGTTTCCGATAGTCGCCTGAATTGGTACTTCGAACTGTTGTCTTGGAATTAATTCTTTTAATTTCTCTACGATTACTTTACCACGATCATACGCTGAATCACGGTGTACGATAAATGATAGAGCATCGACTTGTTCGTTATTTAAAAGAATATCCATTTTCACAAGTTTCGATGGTTTGTAGCCAATTAACTCGTAGTCAAACGATGCATATCCTTTCGTATTTGATTTCAACTGATCGAAGAAGTCATATACGATTTCTGATAACGGGATTTCGTATGTTAGTGTAACACGTGTTTCATCTAAATATTGCATATCAATAAACGTTCCACGTTTACCTTGGCAAATTTCCATTACAGCTCCAACATAGTCATTCGGAACCATAATTGAAGCCTTCACAAACGGCTCTTCTACACGATCAATAGACTGTGGATCTGGCATATTAGATGGATTATCAACAATAACATCTTCACCGTTCGTTAAATAAACTTTATAAATAACGCTTGGTGCTGTTGTAATTAAATCGATTTTAAATTCACGTTCAATACGTTCTTGAATGATTTCCATGTGAAGAAGTCCTAAGAAACCACAACGGAAACCAAATCCTAGTGCTTGAGATGTTTCTGGTTCAAACTCAAGAGCAGAATCGTTTAACTCTAATTTTTCTAACGCATCACGTAAGTCGTTGTAACGTGCAGAATCGATTGGATATAAACCACAGAATACCATCGGGTTTAATTTACGATAACCTGCTAACGCCTCTGCAGCCGGACGTTTTGCATGTGTGATTGTATCACCTACGCGTGTATCACCTACGTTTTTAATAGATGCTGCTAAGAAACCTACATCACCTACTGTTAACTCGTCACGTTGCGTTGTTTTCGGTGTAAACACACCTACTTCTGTTACTTCAAATTCTTTTCCAGTTGCCATCATACGTACTTTATCGCCAACTTTTACCGTTCCATTTACAACACGGATATATGCAATTACACCGCGGTACGGGTCATATAAAGAATCGAAAATCATACATTGTAAAGGCTCTTCTGAATCCCCTGTTGGAGCTGGTACCTTTTCAACGATTTGTTCTAAAATATCTTCAATACCAATACCAGCTTTCGCTGAAGCAAGTACAGCTTCCGATGCATCTAAACCAATTACATCTTCTACCTCTTGACGTACACGTTCTGGGTCCGCACTTGGTAAGTCGATCTTATTAATAACTGGTAATATTTCTAAATTATTATCAAGCGCTAAATATACGTTCGCTAATGTTTGCGCCTCAATCCCTTGTGCTGCATCCACAACAAGAATCGCACCTTCACAAGCCGCTAAACTACGAGATACTTCGTACGTAAAGTCGACGTGTCCTGGAGTATCGATTAAGTGAAGAATATACTCTTCACCGTCTTTCGCTTTATACGTTAGTTGTACTGCATTTAATTTAATTGTAATACCGCGCTCACGCTCTAAATCCATAGAGTCAAGCAATTGAGCTTTCATTTCACGTTGTGTTAACGCGTTTGTTTTCTCTAAAATACGGTCTGCTAACGTTGATTTTCCGTGGTCAATATGAGCAATGATAGAGAAATTACGGATTTTGGACTGTCTTTTTGCTCTTTCTTCTTTGTTCATCTATGTTCTCAACTCCTAATAGTCTCGCCAATATACACTAGCACTGATTATATCAATAGAGCAGCAAAGATTCAATGAAAACTCGTGCTGCTTACAATACAAATCATTCTATCTATATCTTATGCGAACAAACCATAAGAGACAAACCTTTTTCAAATTTAAAAACGGCTGTCGTACAAAATGGTAAGACAACCGTTCTTCCTGCTACCCTTAACTAAAAATCTCTCTCACTTTCCCAACAACTATATCCGTTCCGAACTTTGTTACTTCATAAGTAGCACTTGCTATTGCCATACCAATTCTTTCTACAACATTAAAGCTTTTTAAGCTTTCTAATTGTTTTTGTTTTTCAGCAACGGAAAACGAACTTCCCAAAATTTCTGATTCAGCACCCGCACCCTCTGTTCCTGTCATATGAGCGATTTGTTCATACGACATTTGCTGATAACCTTTCATACTTTTCAAACCATGATTAGCAAGTGCCACCCCTGCTATTATCATAAGTAAACATAAGGCCGCACTACATATACATAAAAGCGAAAAACGGCTTAAACGATTATCGTCTCTTCCCATCAATGTGTATATGCTCCTGTATTATCTTGGTCAATTTGATGATGCAAGGCTGCATTTAAACCACTCGCTATTACATTCGCCATATCCTCTATGAAAGCATCCACTTCTTTCGGAGTCACCATTAAATTATGACCAAGAGGAGATAACACTTCATAAATTAATTTTCTCTTCTCTTCATCTTCCAGTGTACCTACAGCACCTAAAAACATATTCCGACTCTTTTCATCCGGCATATCTTCTTCTGTTAATTTTTTCTTTTCTCCAAATGTAAAACCGGCTGGCAACAAAGAACGGGAAGGTTTGTTTCCTTCTTTCATCTCCCGTCCAAAATGTTTCAAAATAAAATCAATTGTATCGCTTGTAATCGAAACTGCATCAACCACAGTCGGAACACCAATTGCGATAACAGGAATACCCAATGTCTCTTTACTAAGTTCCTTACGCTTATTCCCAACACCCGATCCAGGATGAATTCCCGTATCAGAAATTTGTATCGTACTATTTACTCGTTCAATAGAGCGGGCAGCTAATGCATCAATTGCAATGACAAAGTCTGGCTTCGTCTTCTCAATGATTCCATAAATGACATCGCTCGTTTCGATTCCTGTAATTCCCATTACCCCCGGCCGAATTGCACTAACAGGCCTAAACCCTTCTTCTACACTTTCAGGCTGCAATTGAAACAAATGTCTCGTTACTAATACATTTTCTACAACGATTGGTCCAAGCGCATCTGGCGTTACATTCCAATTCCCAAGACCAACAATTAAACAACTCGCTTCTTTCGTAACGCCAACCTCTTCTAAGAAATAAGAAAATTCTTTTGCAAAAATGCGCTCTACTTTTTGTTGCAGTTCCGTATCTTGTTGACGTATGCCTTGTACTTCAAGCGTTAAATAACTCCCAGGTTTTTTACCCATCGATTCAGAGGCAATTTCATCAATCGTTACTTTTGTAATGGTAATACCTTCTTCTTCCCTCTCTTTGACAATAACTCCTTGTATCCCTTTTTGCTCTTCTTGACTCTCTTGCAGCATTTCATGTGCCTCTACAGCAAGGTCCGTTCTAACACTATATTTACTTAAATCTAATGGTTCTTTCATCGTATCTCCTCCGTAATTCATAGTAAATATCGTTAGATTTCCCAAAGTTATATAAGGTCATTCTTTCCTTTACGTGAAATTTCATTGATATACTATTGCAATTCTCTTCACCGTTTGATAGAATATCACTTGTTCTATGTTAAGAATCGAGTCATTCGATTGCACCAGGGAGGTGAAAAGTATGGCAAACATCAAATCTGCTATCAAACGCGCTAAACTTAGCGAAGAGCGTCGTTCACATAACGCTTCTATCAAGTCTGACATGCGTTCTGCTGTTAAAACTGTAGAAGCTTTAGTTACTAATAACGATCTTGAAAATGCTAAAGAAGCTTTCAAAACTGCTTCTAAAAAACTTGACAAAGCAGCTCGTAAAGGTCTTATCCACCAAAACGCTGCAGCTCGTCAAAAATCTCGCTTAGCGAAACAAGTAAACGCGTAAGGCGTTTAAAAAACGATCCATTTGGATCGTTTTTTTATATACAAAAAGTTCACGTGCTAAGCACGTGAACTTTTTGTTTCATCACATATGATTTAACCGCATTAAGAAAAACTCAAGTACAAGTTTCTTATCCATTTTTCCAGTCTTCATACTATAATCAGCTTCCGCTAATTCTATAATCACTTTTTTTAATTCTTCAAAAGAGAAAAACTTCGTTTGATTCATCGCTAACTTTACACGATATGGATGCACACCAATATGAGACGCAATTTGATTTTGTCCATAACCACGTTGCTGTAACTCTTTCACTTGATAGAGCAAGCGGAATTGACTTACTAATAACGCAAGCAGTTTAATTGGCTCCTCTTGCTGCGTAAATAATCCATCCAAAATTTGCATCGCACCCGCGATATCTTTTTTTACCACTTTTTCTGTCAAAGCAAACACATTTTGTTCAACCGATTTTGGCACAAGCTCCCCAACGAGTTTCGGTGTAATCTCTCCGCCCATACCGACGTATAACGTTAACTTGTCCATTTCCTTCGCCAACATCGTTACATTACTTCCCACAAGCTCTAACAACAAACTAACAGCTGCATTATCTATATGCACATGCACTTCATCTGCACGAGCAACAATCCACTTCTGAACATCCTGCACTTGCATCGCATTCGCTTCTACTACATCCGCTGTTTTCTTTAATAGTTTTGTAATTTTTTTTCGTTCATCAAGTTTTTCGTAAGGCGCAACAAAAACAAGAATAGAAAATGGAGAAGGCTCCCCAATATATTCTTCTAAAATTTTTATATTTTGCTCTAATTTTTCTTTTTGTGAAGTTAAAAATAGTGGTGATTTTATTAATATCACTTTACGTTCCCCGAAAAAAGGAAGTGTACGTGCATCCTCAACCACATCTTCTAAATACGCTTCTTCTAAATCATATGTCACAACATTAAACTCGCGATCTTCCTCTTCAAGCGCTTCTGTTGTAATAAGCTTTATCGTTTCATTTATAAAAAACGCTTCCGTTCCATACAGTAAATACACTGGAGCAAACTGCTTCTTTTTAATCTTTTTATGTATATCACTCATACTTTTTCCTACTCCCTAACTTGGCAATATATATTTATACTAATGCCCTAGCTTTCGTTTTACAAGTACAAAGGAACAGGCTTTATGACCCGTTCCTTTATTTATATTAAACGCCACGCAATAAGCCCCGGGTTTCTTATTGGTGTGCGGTAATCACCTTCCCTTTATTATTCACAATAAAAATTCGAGTATAAGTGCCAACTGTTAACATGCTTGGAAACAAAAAACTCGCGTTCCTTAATGATCTAAAGTAGTAAAAACGCTCGATTTCTCTTCATATGGAAATTGTAGATTTTTTTCTGACAATATTTTATACTAAAGTGGAATGTTGGGGAGGGATTCTAAATGAATGATTTTGAACAGAACGTTCAAAGTAAACGCAATGACGCTATTGATTCAGGGGTAGGATTTATCGTCTCATTTGGTTTTTTCGCAACACTTTTCATCATTGCAACTGTTATTAAATTTATCGGTTCTTAAAGACTGCTGCTTACTGGCAGTCTTCTTTTTTATCTATCATGTGTTTCATCATATGTGATTTTGCTACGAAAGGTTCCGTGTTCCACTTTAAAAACATAGGAAATAGCGCCTTGCTTATCCGTACGCCATATTTCAATCCCCATCTTCTCCAAACGCTCTATCACTTCCTTATGAGGATGCCCATACCTATTACGCTCACCGACAGAAATAATCGCTACATCAGGCTGTACAGCGCTCAAAAAAGGCACTATAGATGACGTATTACTCCCATGATGAGCAACCTTTAAAACATCCGCCCGTAAATCTGGATACGTAGCTATTAAAAATTTCTCTCCTTCTTCTTCTAAATCACCTGTAAACAGCCACGTTGCCCCTCCTAATTTTGCCCATATTACAATTGAAGCATTATTTTCACTTCTTGCTTTTCCTGTTGGAGCTAACACAAAAAATTCCGCTTCATTTACGCTCCAACTCTCTCCTTCCCCCACTTCACTTATTTTCACTTCCTTTTCTAATGCCTGTTTCTTTAATACATTTTCTAATACCGCATCTTGTTCTTTTCGGCCAAATACAAATTCTTTTACGGTTATATTTGATAATAACTCTTGCGCAGCACCTATATGATCCGCATCTCCATGCGTTACAATTAATTTATCAATTGTTTTAATCCCTTCCTTTTGTAAATAAGGGATTAAAATATCATTTCCAACAGAAAATTCATGCTTTTTCCGTTGCCATTCTTCCTTATTTGCACGCATTGTGCCACCGGTATCAATGAGGTAAATCTCTTTATCGTACGGGAGGCGAATTAAAATTGCGTCTCCCTGTCCAACATCAAGAAATGTAACACTCCCACTTTCTCGAAAATACGGATATACATAATGACATGTACAAACGAAAAGAAATATACCCGAAGCTACGAACATAATTTTCTTCGACACCCGCCTTTCCCAAACCATCAATATACTAACAATACTCGCGTAATATAGAGCTACAAGAAGTATAGATGTTTGCCCGAAAACAAGGCGGATAAACGGTAAATTTTCACAATAACTTAGAAAATCATTAGAAAGATTCAAACCTATTGATAGTACATTCGCAAGTCCTTTCGCAAGAAACGGGACGATCGGTATACATACCAAAACGATAATACTACACGGCAATACAATAAGAGATAAAAACGGAACGTATAGGATATTAAGAAAAATACTATATGGAGAAAAATAACCGAAGTGATATAACAAAATCGGAGTACTAACGAGTTGTGAAATAAAAGAAATATAAATGGAATTTCGGATTACTCCATTGCTACTATCTAGTAAAAGCGGGGCTGACAAAAGCAAGGCGAAACTACCAACGAACGAAAACTGAAAGCCAATATTAAAGACAAGATACGGATCAAATATAAGCATACATATAGCTGTAACACTTAAAGCATCTAAGCTAGATAAACGAATAGAACATATGAAAGCAATCAACATCAACACTCCTGTTATAGAAGCTCTTATAACAGACGGTGATGCTCCTGCTAAAATCATATATAGAGGAATGCAAAAGATAAGACATACTGTTGCTATCTCCCTCGTCACACCACTTCTTAGCAAAATAAAATACACAATCACCATTAACAATACGATATGCGATCCTGAAATCGCCAACAAATGTACAAGACCAAATTGCTGATATTGCTCTTCAACTTCAAATGTCATTTGTTGTCTATCACCAAATACTAATGCATTCATAAAAGCACCTGATTGCTCCGGAAACATTTCTGTAACGCCCGAGATTGCTTGCTGTCTCAAAAGAAGAATCCATTGCACGAGTGACAACGATGTTTTTTGGCATTCAGAAATATATGTAGCCTCCAATATGAAATGAATATTTTGCTTATACAAATAATCACGATAATTAAAACCATGAAAGTTCCGAGCTATTGGTGGCTCTTTCCTCTCACCTTCGAATACACATGATACTCCTGCATGTAATTGTCGCAGTTGTTTCTTTTCCAAGGCCGATTTAATTTTGTAACTTAACTGCACTATATTTTTATTGTGATCTTCAACTTGAAATGTTAGGCGATCTCCGTTAATAAGAGGTGTATTTTGTATTAGCCCCCTTGTAACTTCGTAAGACTCTCCTAGAGGCTTGTTTTGCCCTTGAATATACGTAGTGTACATAGCGCCACTAAAACACGCTAACATACAAAAAAAGAAGGTTTTACGCGAAGTACGGTATAAACAATAGAAAACATACAAAACGAGACAACAAGTCAGCAGTAAAACTGAAGTGGAAAAGGCAATTGCAATCCCTATGATAAATGAGATTGCAACATAACCCCATTGTCCATACAACTATACTCACTCCTTATAGCATCATTTTTGCTTTCGTGAATACATGCTGTAATTCTTCCATGGATAAGTTTTCTTTTTCTAAAGATGCAAATAGTTCTTTTAACTCCATATGACGCTTTTGATCCTCTAATGCTGCAATATTATATTCTAGCGGAACGTGTTTCACTGTTACATTCGCTTTTTCAAATAACTCTACGGCATATGGATGATTTTTATAATCCTGCGCATAATAAACTGCTGTAATACCACTTTGAATAATCGCCTTACAGCATTGTAAACAAGGGAAATGCGTAACATAAATTTCCGCTTCCTCCGTTTTCACACCGAATTTTGCACACTGTAATAAAGCATTCATTTCTGCGTGAATTGTACGAACACAATGATTATCAATAACGTAGCATCCATCATCTATACAATGTACGCCACCTTTAATTGAACCATTATATCCACCAGCAATAATTCGTTTATCACGAACGATTGTCGCTCCTACTGCAAGCCTTGTACATGTACTACGTAAAGATAGCAGATGGCTTTGCGTCATAAAATATTGATCCCATGAAATTCGTTCCATATTTTTCACCTACTTTTTTGTCTACTTGTAGTGTAGCGAATGAAGAAAAACTTCGTCAATCTTTTACGGAATAATAATTTGATCTTTTATTTTTTCCAATGACTTCACACCGATCCCATCAATCTCTAACAAATCTTCTATTTTCTGAAAAGGACCATGTTCTTCTCGATATTTCAAAATACTTTCTGCTTTCCGAGAACCAATGCCTGTAATTTTTTCAAGTTGTTCTTTAGAAGCCGCATTTATTTGAACTTTCCCCTCCCCCTTTGAAATAGCAGCTACCTCTTGCACTTGTTCGTTTTCATTCGGTACATAAAGGATCATTTGGTCTTGTACCATTTGTGCTAAATTCACCTTCTTCCTATCTGCCTCGGGTAAAAAACCACCTGCCTTTTCAATAGCATCCTTGACCCGGTCCCCTTCTTTCATTTCATACACCCCCTCTTTAACAACAGCCCCTTTCATATCAATTACAATTATTTTTTTCTGCTGCTTTGCATCCGATATTTTTGGTTTACTTTTCTTCTCTAGCTCTTTCGCTTGAACATCCGTTGCAATGACCGTTCGCTCTGTATGCTGGTTCGTTTTCCAAAAAAGAAGAAAAAGTACAGTTCCAATAATAGCTACTAATCCTAACCATTTCTTTGGAAAATCCCACATCATTTTACACCTCTAATCATAAATTTATAACATCATTCATATTGTTTAGGAGAAAGCTGTTACGAAGGAGGGATGAAACATTGAACATAGGAATTATAGGGACAGGGAACATGGGGAATATACTAATCGACGCATTTTTAGAAACCCGTGCTGTCAAACCTTCGTGCCTTACAATGATTAATCGAACGCCCGCCAAAGCATATCATATAAAGGAAAAACACCCTTCTGTTCATATAGCCAAAACTATCGATGAGGTAATCGAACGATCACATCTTATTTTTATTTGCGTAAAGCCGATAGATATATACCCGATCCTACAAAAATACGCTGAATATTTTTCTGATGAAAAGTGCTTAGTTTCTATCACAAGTCCAATATCTCCGTCACAATTAGAGACGCTTGTACCTTGCCACATTGCACGTATCATTCCGAGCATTACAAACCGCGCCCTGTCTGGCGCATCACTATTTACATTTGGAAGTAAATGCTCTGAAGAGTGGCAACAAAAGCTATTTCGCCTATTCAAAAACATTTCTACTCCTCTTATGATAGAAGAAGATATAACGCGCGTTTCATCTGATATAGCAAGCTGCGGCCCTGCATTCTTTAGTTATTTATTACAATGTTTCATTAACGCTGCTGTAGATAAAACAAATATTACACATGAAGAAGCCACTACTTTAGTAAGTGAAATGGTCGTTGGAATGGGGAAACTACTTGAAAAAGAGATTTTCACATTGCCTACTTTACAAGAAAAAGTATGTGTTAAAGGCGGCGTTACAGGAGAAGGCATTCGTGTTTTAGAAGAACATGTTGGGGATATGTTTCATAAATTAATTGAGCGGACACACGAGAAATTTGATGAAGATTTAAAATGCGTCGATCAGCAATTCAATAAACACACATAATAAATACGTCATCGTCATTCCAAATCCTTTTTATAAATACTTACTTTTTTACATTACATTTTCACTTAAACTAGTATTTTCACACTTCACGTATATCATCTTCTTATTATGCTAGAACTAAAATTACAACTTCTTTACAAAACAAAAGCAACCTTCTCGGTTGCTTTTGTTTTACCCGTTTTTCTTCGCCATGAAGAAAATACGCTCTGTTTGTTCTGTAACTTCAAGTCGCTCAAAGTCACCAGTGACGCGAAGCACGGTAAAACCAGCTTCTTCAAGCCATTTCGTTAACTCTTCGACCTGATATGCACGTTGCACGTGACATTCGTCAAAACGATGGTACACATCTTCTTCTGGGTCTTGAACAAAGAATGTTAAATCATGTTCTACACTATTTGATTCTTCACCAGGGAAGCAATTCCAAATAAGAGATATTTCTTCTCCATTCACTGTGTATGTTTCATTTTGAAATACATGATGTATTTTATATAAAGAATGTACATCAAATAAAAACAAACCATCTTGACGTAAATGGTGAAACACTCTTCGAAATGTTTCTTGCACTCCATCTTCTTGCAATACATAGTTTAATGAATCACAAAAGATCGTTACACAGTCAAACTCACCTGGAACGTCAAGCTCTCGCATGTCTTGTTGGTAAAAAGGAATAAAGTATCCTTCTCCGCCTAGTTTTTGCTGAGCGACCGTTAACATCTCTTCTGAAAGATCGACACCGATTAAATCGTAACCCTTTTGTACAAGCGGAAGTGTTACATTACCAGTACCGCATGCTACATCAAGAATCTTCGCCTCTTTCATATCCGCTTGCTGTAAACTCTCCTCTGTAAATTCCACCCATTTATCATAAGGAACATCATTCATTAGTTCGTCATACAACAATGCAAATTGTTCGTATTTCATTGGTCTAGCTCGTCTGTAATATCCTCACGTGGCACATCGCCCCAAAGACGCTCTAAATTATAGTGATTACGCTCATCTTTATGGAATACATGAGCAACTACATCTCCAAGGTCAACTAGTACCCAGCGTGCTTCGTCAAAGCCTTCCATACGTTGTACGTCGATTTGGAACTCATGTGCTTTTGATTTAATTTCACGTGCAATTGCTTGCACTTGCTTATCTGAGCTACCGTGACAAATAATGAAATAATCTGCAATTGGTGAAATACCTTGCATATTTAGGACAACCATATCTTCTGCTCTCTTATCATCAGCTGCTTTTGCTGCTAATACTAATAACTCTTTATCTTTCATTTACTAATTTCCTCCTTGATAACTGCGTTGTATGTTTGGAATGTTAATGGATAAATCGTTTGATTTTTTTCCATTAAAAATTGAATTGTTCGCTTTAACGCAAATAATAAAGCTTGATTTATATCCGTATATGCGAGTTTACGAGCTTCCTCCACCCCTGGAAACTTTCGCCCAGGCTCAATGTAATCAGCTACATAAATTACTTTATCTAACATCGTCATTTTCTCATGACCACTTGTATGATATGTAATAGCTTGCAGGATTTCAGGATCCGTAATGCCTACTTCTTTTTCTACTAAGTATGCCCCAACAGGTGCATGCCATAACTCTTTGTTATAACAAAGTAAATCTTTCGGCAAATCTTCACTTTTAATAATCTCTTCCATCTCAGAAATCGCTCTACACTTCGCATAATCATGGAATATAGCTGCAACTTCAGCCTTTTTTTCATCCACACCGTATAACTTAGCAAGTTCAATTGCTGTCTCCATTACACCTATTGTGTGTATATAACGTTTTTCATGCATTTGTTGTTTGACAATATGAAGTGCTTTCTCACGATTCATACAACCCATTCCTCTCGATATACACCTGTACTTTTTCAGGAAGTAAATATTTACATGTTCGCTTCTCTTTATATCTCTCACGCAATAAAGATGAAGAAACTGCAAACTCCGGAATTTCCACAGTGGTGATAGGATAAAGCGTACGCAATGTATAACCAGGTCTTGCAACCCCAACAAACGTCACAAGATCGAGTAACGCTTCAATGTTATACCACTTCGGTAAATACTCAACCATATCTCCACCAATAATAAAGTGAAACTGCACATCCGGATACTTCTTCGTCAATTGTAACATAGTGTCATACGTATACGATGGGCCCTTCCTGCTTAGCTCTTCTAAACAAATAGAAAAATGTTCCTCTGCCTCAGTCGCAAACTCTAACATTTGTAAGCGATTTTCTACACTTGTAATATTCCGCCCTTGTTTATGCGGTGGAATTTGGTTCGGTAAGAACCATACTTCTTCTAAATTCAAAGCGTGATATACTTCATTTGCAATTAGCAAATGCCCATAATGTGGCGGATCAAATGTACCGCCAATGATGCCAATTTTTCTCAAAAGAAACGCCCCTTCCTTTTACCTACAGTAACTCTCTTCATTCCTATCCGAAGAGAGTTCACTGTTAATAAAAGTTCAATTGGTTTCGCTCTCTACATCATTACGCACTAACGATAAAAAATAGCATATGCTATTCTTTTGATCGCGGAAGTTTAATTTGTTTATTTTCTCTAGATTCTTTGTATAAAACGATTGTACTTCCAATTACTTGAACGATTTCAGCACGTGCGCCTTTTGCAAGTTCTTCTGCAACTTCACGACGATCGAATTCACAGTTTTGTAGCACACTTACTTTAAATAGTTCACGAACTTCTAAAGTATCTGCGATTTGTTTAATCATATTTTCATTTACTCCGCCTTTTCCTACTTGAAAAATTGGTGTTAAATGATGTGCTTGTGCACGTAAAAATCTTTTTTGTTTTCCTGTTAACATATATGTTAGCCTCCAAGCTTTCTTATAACTAATTGTTTCATTCTATCGATATTCGGTACACGCCCTGTCCACATTTCAAATGCAAGTGCACCTTGATAAACAAACATATCAATACCATTTTGAATCATTGCACCTTGCTCTTTTGCCTCACATAAAATTTTCGTTTCAAATGGATTATAAATTATATCTGATACAATCGTCCCTTTTTTTAACGAAGAAATTTGTAATGGCGTATATTCGACGCGTGGATGCATACCTATTGTTGTCGTCTGAATGATAATATCATAATTTCCTTGTTCTTCCGTTGCTTTTTCTAGCGATAAAGCAACAGAATTAACAGTAGCTGTACATGCAGCAATAAGTTCTTTCGCCTTATCTACTGTACGATTAGCTACATCAATCTCTTTCACACCTACATCAGCAAGAGAAAAATAAATAGCTCGACTAGCACCACCTGCGCCAAGCAATAAAATACGTTTCTCCTGAAGTGGTTCACTACTAATTGACTGCAGCGCTCGGACAAAACCAATTCCATCTGTATTGTAGCCAATCAATTTTCCATCCTTATGAACCACTGTATTTACTGCACCAATTTGTTTTGCTAGCGGGTCAATCTCATCCAAATAATCCATAATAGCAACTTTGTGCGGCGTTGTTACATTAAATCCTGAAATACCTAATGCTTTTAAACCTCTTACTGCTTCCCCTAGCACTTCCTCTTTAACAAGAAATGCATGATAATGGGCATCCATATTCAAGTGTTCAAATGCATCGTTATGCATAACAGGCGATAATGAATGTCCAATTGGATTTCCGATTACACCATATAATTGTTTCATAAATCCCTCTCCATATTAAATTAAAGATTTACGTAGCGAAACACTTACTCCTTTTGGTACGTGTGCAACAATTTTTGCTCCCGGTTCGTTCACAGTAACCCATCCTAATCCAGAGAATACAACATCCGTTTTTGGTTCACGAATATTAAATTCGTATTTCACTAGATCTGGCATATTTTCTAATTCTTCTGGTGTTGGCGGGCTTAGTAAATCCCCAGCATGATTTTTATACAATTCATCTGCTTTCTCAAGCTTTGTACGATGGATTGTTAAACGATTCGAGAAGTGACAAGTAAATGCACGACGACCACCACTTACATAATCAAAACGTGCCAATCCACTGAAGAATAATGTTTGTTCTTCATTTAATTGGAACACCATTGGCTTAATTTCTTTTGTTGGTGTAATAAGTTTTAAGCTTTCTTTTCCAACATAATGAGCCATTTGATGGTGGTTAATAATACCTGGCGTATCATATAAAGAAGATTCTTCGTCTAACGGAATATCAATTAAATCAAGTGTTGTTCCTGGGAAATGAGATGTTGTAATTACATTTTCAGTCTCATCACTAAATTCTTTAATCATACGATTAATAAATGTTGATTTTCCTACATTCGTACATCCAACAACGTAAACATCTTTTCCGCCGCGGTAATACTCAATAGCATCTGCCAACTCAGCAATCCCTTGCCCTTTCGCTGCACTAATTAAAAAGACATCTTCTGGCTTTAATCCTAGCTGCTTTGCACTATAGCGCATCCAATGCTTTACTTTATCATGTTTTACTGACTTAGGAATTAAATCAGTTTTATTTCCAACAAGTAATACTTTATTATTTCCCACGAAACGATGTAAACCAGGTAACCAGCTACCATTAAAATCAAAAATATCTACAATCTTAACTACTAATGCATCTGATTTTCCAATTCCGTTTAGAATACGTAGGAAGTCATCATCTGTTAATGATACATCTTGAATTTCGTTGTAATGCTTCAAGCGAAAACAGCGTTGACAAATTACTTGTTCTTTCTCTAAAGATGAGGTAGGAGCATATCCCACTTCGTTTTTATCTTCTGTTTGAATTTCTACACCGCAACCAATACATTTAATTGTTTCAGTCAAACTTTATTCCTCCCAGTTAATTAAACCTTTTTTCTTCATATTTCTCATAATTCTTCGTTCAATTTTCCGATTAAAGCGCGTTACTAATCCGTCGGTTTGTGCTACCGGTACAACTAAAATTGTATGAAGTCCCACTCGGTTTCCACCTAAAACATCCGTTAGTAACTGATCTCCAATTACTACAACTTCATCTGGTTGTAAACGCATCTCTTGTATCGCACGCTTAAACGCGCGAACAAATGGTTTACGCGCACTATGAATAAATGGAATACCTAATGGATCAGCAAAGTCTTTCACACGTTGCTCATTATTATTTGAAACGACCGTTACTTGAATACCTTGCTCTTTCATTTTCAAAAACCATTCTTCAAGTTGTGGCGTTGCATTTGGACGATCCCATTCAATTAACGTGTTATCTAAATCAGTAATGACACCTTTAATTCCACGTTTTTTCAAATCTTCTGGTTGAACATGATATACATTTTTCACATATTCATTTGGTAAAAATAGCTTCAATTTCTTTCACCTCTTTGAGGAGTTTTCATAAAAATTTTTCGACAACATATTTCGATATATGACCTGTGGATAAAATTGTACACATTTTCCACATTAATTTTTCAGCTAATTTGGAATTTACTAACAATCTATACACATTTTATCCACCTAGGTATGTGGATAACCACTCGTTTGTGACTGTCATATTTTTTTGGTACATTAAATGCAACAACGAATCAATCCTTAAATTATTAGGAGGTGACTCACCTTGAAAACAAAATATATGGAACAGTTGTCTACTGAGTTACTCACTGAGTCTTATTATAAAGCAAAAGAACTAAAATTAAATCCCGACTTCATTTTACTTATAAAACAAGAAATGATTAGACGCTCATTAGAGGACAAGCTTGTCAAATCGTCTTGATTACATATAAAGTGAAATTTTAATGAGCTAACTTGTAAAAAGAGCCATCCTGCGATGGCTCTCGAATAAACAAGTACTCCCACCTAGGGAATTTCATCATTAAGCATCTTTGTCCATAACTCTTGCTTACAGTTATAAAATGTTTTCTTTACTTATGAGCCGAACGAGTAGCAATTTTTTCACCAAGACGAAGCTCTTGTCCACTCTTCAATTCCTGCACTACTTCTATCATATCTTTTTCAAACAATAACACAACTGTTGAGCCAAATGTAAAGTATGCCATTTCTTCACCTTTTTGAACAGTGTCTCTTTCATGCAACAGCTCAATACTATTAACAAACATAGCTCCTACTTTTACAAGTGCCATATGTTCACCGTCACTATTTACTTCTGTAACAGAGCGATAATTTTTTGACAATGGCTCTTTCCCATATTCCATACCAGCTGCATTTACCGGATATGACTTTCTACCAAGTACAAACCTTTCAGTCACAGAACCAGAAAGCGGACTATGAATACGATGATAATGACTTGGGCTTAAATAAATAACCATGTATGTACCACCTGCATATCGCTTTGCACGTTCTTCATTACCTAGCATATCCACGATTGAATAACGCTTACCTTTAATATCAAATGTTTTTGTGTCCTCAATAGGACCGTGATCAGCAAAAACACCATCAACAGGACTAACGATACTCGATGCATCTGTATCAACACTACGCTTTCCTTCTTTTAGCTTACGCGTAAATAATTCATGCAATGTTCTATATTCCTTCAAACCCTTTTCCATCTCATCTTGGTTAATTTGAAAAACTTTCGCATACGATGGAATAATGATAGAGCTCAAACGAGATTGTGCAAATTTACGTAATATATAAGAAGTAAAACGACCATTTGTAAGTTCGATCATAAGTCGATATAATGTACGTCGCAAATTGCGAAACCTCCTAATCAGTCTATAACTTTAGCTTCCCCTTCTTTTCCTTCTATATCATATGTAAAATTGGTTCTTATTCCCACATATCATATAGAACTGTTTCATTATACATGCGGAAAACTAAATATGGTATTATTCTTAAATTGTTTAGCACCCTCTAATATTACAGATAGAATCCGTCATTTTCAACAGTGAACATAGATTTCTTCTGAACACAACTCTTTTTCTTTCCTTATTTACAAAAAGAAAAGCAGCCCATTTTAAAATATGGCTGCTTGCAATGTACATTATTCTTTCGCTTTTTTCTCTTTCTCAGCTCTTACAAATTCATGGAACATTTTCATTAAAGCGCGCTTTTCAATTCTTGATACGTAGCTTCTGGAAATACCAAGTGCCTTCGCAATCTCTCGTTGCGTTTTCTCCTTATCAAGCCCCAGTCCAAAACGCTTCACGATTACTTCTTTCTCTCGTTCGTCTAAAATATCGATATACTCTTTAATCTTTTCTAACTCCATACTAAGCTGAATCATATCAATTACATCTTCAGACTCTGATTTTAATATATCGATAAGCGATATTTCATTCCCCTCTTTATCTTGCCCGATTGGATCATGAAGTGAAACGTCTTTTTTCGTTTTTTTCAGTACACGTAAATGCATTAAAATTTCATTTTCAATACAGCGTGCTGCATACGTCGCAAGTTTTGTGCCTTTTCCTGCCGAATAGCTCTCGATCGCTTTAATGAGCCCAATTGTACCAATTGAAATTAAATCTTCTGCATCTTCCCCTGTGTTTTCAAATTTTTTAACGATATGAGCTACAAGCCGTAAATTATGTTCAATTAACAGATTTCTCGCTTGAGCATCACCTTGCTCCATTAACTCTAAGTACTTTCTCTCATCGTCTGATGATAACGGCTGCGGAAACGCATTATTCTTCACATAAGAAACAAAGACAAACACTTCTCGAACCATATATCCAATTGCGGCGAATAGACTCAAACCTTTCACCTCCGCCAAAATAGTGGTCTTTACTATGTGTATGTGGGCGTGAGGTTGTTTGTGTCTGTACTAAGCAAATATGGAACCCTTAACTTATTGGAGAACTAAATGAACCCTATCGCTTTAATTATATTTTCATTATATTATAATTTACAAAGTGCAAAAAATTAGAAAGAAGTGTTTTCATGCCATACTCCACTGTAAAAATCAGAAACTCTATCGTACTCATTTTATCACTCTTCCTACTTTCAGCCTGTGAACAACAAAATACAAATACACAAACTGATAACAACAAAAAGGAAACTGTGACAACAAAAGATAACACCAACACCGAAAACAAGAACAAACCCGAAGAACAGGAAAAAGCTAAAAATCAAACAAAAACTAAAAACCAAGCAATGCCTGAAGATCCAGTAAAACCTGAAGAACAGACAAAAATTAAAGAAAAACAAAACAACGCTGCAAATATAAACATAACAGCAAGCAAGGCTAAAGAAATCCTCATCCGAAAATTCGGAACATTAGATGAAAATGAAGTTACATACAATCTTCTACCTAGTGAAAGCTCGGCAAAAAATAAAATTAATAATAAACCGGGTACTGATTACTATACTTTCACGCCTCAATTTGATAATTATCGTGCTGATTTCACCTTTTCTGTTCATAAACAAACAGGAGAAATTATTGTTAATGGGAGTGACGGTAGCACATTAACTGAATCAGAATTTAAAAATACACAAGAAAATCAACAAGTTAATAAACAAACTGGGAAACAATCGAATGAACCAATAAACAAACCCGCCGATATTACTACATTCACAAGTGAGGATGCCATAAAAATCTTAGAAAAAACGATGGGACCTCAAACAGCTCAACTACACTATGGCGCCACAACTGAACCTATCGGAATAATCAACGGAATTAAACTATACGATGTTTTCTATGCACGTGGAGAGGGCGAGCGCCAACGCGTTTACAACTTTGCAGTAGGTTCGGATGGAAATATATATGATTGGTATGAAGCTCAAAAAGGCGTACTTAAAATCCACTAATATCTCTTATTCATATAACTAAAAGCCAATCGAGATTCTCGATTGGCTTTTCATAAAACTATTCACTCCAAATCTTTTCCCCCGTATGCGCATCAATATAACGAATTTCTCGACTACAATCGAAGGATTCTTTATAATTTTCATCCGTCGTTTGTTTATACAGTAGTTCGTAGTTCGTTTCCTCTACGTCATTTTCTAAAAACCAGTCTAAATTAACTCGCATGGCCCCTCTGTATATTGCTAACGCTTTTTCCTTTTTTACTTTTGGTGTTGTTTCGTATGTAAGCAATTCTTTTATAAGGTTGCTAGACTCTCCGGAATAATGCACCACAGCCCCATTTCCCGCATTGATATTAACCATAAATTGCTTATACTCTGCCGGAATGCCATTCACATATACGGAAAAGGTAAATCTTTCAATCCCATCTTCTACTTCTTCACGTTCTTCCCAAAGACGTAGATATTGTGTGACATCTGGAATAACTTGTTCCAAAAATTGAAGTGCTTTTTGTAAACATTCCTCTCTAGGAAATATTTGCTTTACTTCTTTATCGTCTGTCAGTTTTATAAAACCAGTTAATTCATTGGTAGATTTATCAACCGTAATGCCAATTAAATTATTATATTTTAACATCGGTAAATGCTTTTTAAAGAATTCATTCATTAAATATGGATTCTTTTCTTCTTTCTGTTTTTGTAATTCCTCTTTCGGAACAAATTTCATTCTTATTTCATCATCATTTTCCGTCTCAGCTACTTTTGTAAAATTTTCTTTATTCCATTCAAACAAATCGAATATATCGTCTGGCCGGCTACCTTTTTTCGGTTTTTCAACAGCTACAGTTGAAGGCAATTTATAATGATCGGGCCCAAATAAATCTTTACCTGTACTTGCATTAATAAACGCATGACTAGGTTCTGGTTCATATACAAGATGGTACCCGGTTCCTTCTTCTCCACTTTCATATTTACATGAAGAGAATGTCAAATCTACAAATACAAGTCTCATATCTTGTCTAGCTTTTAAATTCTCTAAAACGATGTTCTTCTCAACAATTTCATTTGGCCATAGCGGTTTTTCTTGTATAGCTTTTTGTCCATTATAACGAAAATGCACAACATTACCTGAAGGATGAACTCGCACAACACACCCTGTATTCGGCAATGGATAGCCATTTACTTCTTGCATATAATTTACTTCTTTCCGACCACGCCTGTCGTCCTTAACCGTTACATATATATAAAATTCATATCCTTCTTTTGTATATTTTTTTAAGAATGCATTTGCAATCTCTCTTGCTTTATTCTCTCCTATTGCTTCCTTACCACTCGAACTCGAAAAATATTTTTTATCATCTATACTAAATTCGATTAAATTACCAGTATGTCTATTCAGCGTAATTTGTATCGTTCTCTCCTCATCCTCTTTATGTTCCCACCATAATAGATGATATGGGTCATCCACACCTTCTTGATCATCTACGACAAGCCTATAATCATCTGGAATATCAATCATATGAGCCACTTGCTCTTTTCTTTCTTTATCTTTTTGATTCATCATACCTCTCCTTCATTACAATTTAAGGTAATTATAACAAATAAAACTAAATGACTATAAACAAAAAAGACTAGAGATATCTCTAGTCTTCTACTTCGTCTCACGATGTAGCGTTACTCGCTTTAATCGTGGACAATATTTTTTTAGTTCGATGCGCTCTGGATTGTTTCGTTTATTTTTTTTAGAAATATAATTACGATCACCGCACTCTGTACAAGCCAATGTAATATTTACACGCATATGTAATTCTCCTTTCTTTCAAAGATCGCAAACTAAAACGTAATGATTACGATTTATATGTTATATAAGTTTATTCTATTTGTCAATTACAAAAAAAGACAAAAATCTGAAACAATTAGTTCATACGAAATTCACACGAATCTATTACTATAAGAATTGTACATAGTGAATTTATTAACAATCACGTTTATTCATATAGAATCTTACTCGAAAGGAGTTGAAAGTATGAAAACTAAATATCGTTTTATGATTTCCTCATTTGCTGCTTGCGCTTATATGCTTTGGTATTTAGTATAATAACAACCTCACTTGTAAATAGGAAAAGGTGTGTATATAAATGGAATATAATCAATCAACAGTTAACTACTGGAAAGCTTTTGTACTACCATATACATTTGCTTTAGAAGAGTTAAAAACTAAATTTGAAATTATGAACCGGGAAGCTCAATTTTTAGAGGATTACAACCCGTTTGAACATATAAAAACAAGATTAAAACAACCTGAAAGTATTATTAAAAAACTTGAACGTAAAAATTTATTACCGACAGTTGAGAATGCGCAAACACATTTACAAGATATCATCGGCATTCGTATTACATGTTGCTTCGTAGAAGATATTTATCATTTAAAAGAAGTCATTCAAAAGCGTGAGGATATGGAAATCATAGAAGTAAAAGATTATATCGCTAATCCAAAGGGCAACGGATATAAAAGTTTACACATGATCATTAAGTATCCTTTATCACTGAATTCTGGTACAAAAGATGTATTTGCAGAAATCCAGTTACGTACACTTGCTATGGACTTTTGGGCAAGTTTAGAACATAAACTTTATTATAAATATGAGGGGAAAATACCTGAGTATTTAAAAGATGAACTACATGATGCAGCAATGAAAGCTGAAGATCTTGATAATAAAATGGCAACAATTCGCCAAGATATTGATGATATCGAAGCATGTTCAAATCAAATTCTATTACCACTATAAAAAGGTTCTCTCCAATGAGAACCTTTTTTATTTCGCTATTTACGGGCAGTAAGACTCCCTGATTAAAGTTTCACTTTATTTCTTCCCTATCGTGCGAACCTCTTCAATTTTCCAGCCATCTTCTTCTTTTCCAAGCGCATACTGTACATTTTTCTGAAGAGTGACCTCCCCATCTATTTCCTTTTCCTTTGTTTCAACTACAACATACCCTGCTTTACTAGCTTTCATGTCTATATGTTCCAATTCAATTTTCTTATTTCCCTTTTGAAAAGCGGCTTCTTTTTGTGTTTTTAAATCTTCAGCACTAGGCATCTTCTTTGAGAATAACTCCATATGTTCAGCAAGATTTTTTTCATTTGTCGTCCGTACAAATTTCTCCATAACATCTTGAATCGATTTCTCTTCTTCTTTCGTTATTTGTACCTTTTCCTCAGTTTTTATAATAGTAGATTTTTGTTCTATATGATTCTCCTTGGATTGACACCCGACTAGCAATACTACAACTATTAGAAGGGATCCTATTCCCATGAAAAAAGCCTTCATCTTTCCCATCTCCTAAAAAGAAAAGTGAGGCATTTCGCCTCACTTTCATTTATAATTAGCGTCTTCCTTTATTCGGATCGCCACCACCAACAATATCAAAGACACGTTTAGCGATATTTGTATTCTCTTGAACGCCAGAGAACAAGTATTTACCTGGGCCAAATGCATATACGTTTACATCTTCCCCTGTATGTCCACCTGTCGTCCATCCTGTAACCGAACGCTTATTGAAAATATCCTCAATCGCATTATCAATCTTTGTGACATCTTTTGAAGGAGCTATATCATTTACCGCTTTAATTTCTTCTGGTGTTAACTGTAAATCAATATATTTTTTCAATGTTTCTTCTACATTTGCACCTTTTGCAATCTCATTTGCCATGAAGTCTGGTGTGCGTTTTGCAGCTTTAATTGGATCTACTTTAAAGTTATACTCACCATTCGCACCTAAAGATAATCCGCCAGTAGCGTGGTCTGCCGTTGCAACGACTAACGTATTTTTATCTTTTTTCGCAAACTCAATCGCTGCTTTAAATGCTTTTTCAAAGTCTTCCATTTCACTCATTGCACCTACGATATCATTATCGTGTCCAGCCCAGTCGATTTGACTTCCTTCAACCATTAAGAAGAAACCATTTTTATTTTTGTTCAAACGCTCAATTGCTGCATTTGTCATTTCTTCTAATGAAGGTGTTTTATCGGTACGGTCAATCATTTTATCTAAACCGCCTGATGCAAATAAACCTAGAATTTGATCGTTTTTATCATTTAACAATTGATTTCGATCTGTTACGTAGCTATAACCAGATTTCTTGAATTCTTCTGTAAGATTGCGATCTTTTCTAACAAAGTTATTTACACCGCCGCCAAGCATAACGTCTACTTTATGCTTCCCTTTAATTTTCTCATCAAAATAATCATTTGCAATTGCGTCCATATTTTTACGACTAATGTCATGCGCACCGAAAGCCGCTGGTGTTGCATGTGTAATTTCAGAAGTAGCAACGAGTCCCGTTGATTTCCCTTTTTCTTTCGCTTGTTCAAGAACAGTTTTCACTTCTGCTTTATCATTATCAACTGCAATTGCTGCATTATATGTTTTAACTCCTGCTGACATAGCTGTTGCTGCAGATGCAGAGTCTGTAATATTTTCATGTTCATCTTCCGGATATGTCTTTTGCGTTCCTACAAGATGCTTATCAAATTCTGTAGATTCCATCTCAAAAGTTTTTGGATTATCTTTCATATAACGGTGAGCCGTCATATATGAAGGTCCCATACCATCCCCAATTAATACAATGACATTTTTAATCTTTGCATTGCTTCCGCTCTCATCTGCATTTACTTCACTAGAACGTGTAAAATTCCATGTTGCCACCGAAGTAACTGCTAACGACGCCACAACTGCAAATGGCCATGCTTTTTTCACAAACTTTTTCACTGTCTTGTCCCCCTAATTAGGTTATTCATTTCCCACTATCAAATTTAATAGAAGACTATTAAGAGAAAATTAGTTATATGTAAATTTTTTGTTAACTTATGTAAATATCAGTTATAATTTGTATAAGTTTGCCCTTTCATAGCAACCTCCTTCCCCTTTACAATTAAAATATAAACAAGTTGGATTTCATGTAACGTAAATCTCTTATTTAACATTTTCAATCTACTTTTATGAAAATTAATAGAAATGTGGGGCGTATTTATGAAAACAATAAAGCTAGATGAATCTTTTATTTTTGATTTACTCGACCTTTGTAAAGCTATTGGATGGTTACAAGATAAAGAATTTATGAAAAAACAATTCGAAATGTATCTTTCTCTCGGCACACTTATCGGTTATATGCATGAAAATAAACTGATTGCAGCTGGAGGAGTATTTCCTTTTAAAGACAGTTTTTCTACTATTGGCATGTTAATCGTCCATCCTAATTTTCAAGGCCAAGGCATCGGACGTATTTTGCTAAATTGTTGCTTAGAGCACACTCATCCAAAACAACCAATTGCACTTATTGCAACAAAAGCTGGCGAGCCTCTTTATACATCATGCGAATTTCAAACAGTAACGACGATTCATCGTTTTGAAAAACAAACTACTAAGACACATATTGCTCATACACAACAAGTAAAAGAACCAGATCTTATATCACTTATTTTTCTCGATCAAATTACAACTGGAGCTAATCGTTCCTTACTTTACTCATCGCTATTACCAAGAGCCATACACTCTTTTAAAATTGAGAGAAATAACTGTATAGAAGCTTTTTCCTTATGTATACAAAAAGGTAATATATTATGCGTCACTCCACTTATCGCAAAACAAGAGAAGGATGCTATTCAATTATTCAAGAGAATCTGTGAATGTTGGAATGGCACAGTAAGGATTGATGTCCCACATTCACAATTTTCATTTCGTAAATTTCTTCAAACAGAAAATTTCCAAGAAACGCTCCTTTCACCTCTTATGATGAAAAATGGTAGCCAACTTCCTGGAAATCGTAATATGCTATTTGCTATGATAGACACAGCGTTATGTTAGAAAGGGGACACCTAATTGAAGCGATTTAGCTATTTTATGGTAGGTTGTCTTACTCTTACACTATTAGTAGGATGTAGTGCAGCAGAAAAGCCAGTAGAGCAAGTAAAACAAGTGAAAAATACACTTACAGCGAAACTAGCTACCGAGGAAAAAATGGTAGAAATAGATGGTCAAACCATTTACTTTAAAAAGATTGGTAATGAAAAACCACCTTTACTTATGATCCATGGATTTGGAGGATCGTCAGATGGTTTTCAAAAGATTTACTCAGACTTAGCAAAAGATCATACAATTATTTCTGTAGATGCTTTAGGATTCGGGCGCTCATCTAAGCCAATGGATTTTTACTATTCTTTCCCAACCCATGCAAATTTGTATTATAAATTAATGAAAAAACTAGGTTATGATTCGTTTGCAATACTAGGACACTCAATGGGCGGAGAAATTTCTCTTAATTTAACCTATTTATATCCTGAAGCCGTTACCCACCTTATTTTAACTGATGCTACAGGCGGTCCTCATACATTCGTTAATAAACAAGGTTCACCAAAACCACAGTTGTCGACTGATTTAAATACTGTTTCTACTATTGCAGATTATGATGAAAACAAAGTTAAATCCAAGCGTAATGATGAAGAGCATTACAATAAAATGAAATTATGGCCTAGACGTCTTCAAATCAATGCAAATGAAATTAAACAACCAACCTTAATTATATGGGGAAGAAATGATAGTAGCGTTTCTTGGAAAGAAGGAGAAACGTATCATCAATTCTTAAAAAATAGTACTTTCCATATTATCGAAAAAGGTTATCATGCACCATTTCGTCAAGAGCCACAAGAATTTGTAGGTTATGTAAAAGAATTCTTTAAGAACAATAAAGTTGAAAAATAACATAAGCGGGTATCTCATTTTGAGATACCCGCTTTCATATATTAAGCAGCTTGCTTTTGGCGCTTTTGAGTTTTTGATCCTAATACTTTCGGAATAACGAAACCATCTATTCCAAATTTACCAGCATTCATACCAGAGACTAGAACGAACATTGATAGGATAACCATTTCAGGATTTACACCAATTGACCCACTAAGCATATAGGAAAAGTTCATTACAAGACCGAAAAAGACCGCTGTTTTTGTTAAACAGCCTACAATTAAACCAATTCCGACTAAAATTTCTCCCCACGTTACAAGTGTATTAAATAGATCAACGTTTGGAATTGCGAAATCTTGTAAAAATGATGCCCACCAAGATTGAACAGCCGGTTGTGCTCCTTTAGATTTTTCAATTGCACCTTGTAAATAACCAGTTGCATCGAACCCTTTTCCTTGTAGTTTACCGATTCCAGCCATTAACCATGTATAACCAAGATACACTCGAATTACTGCCAACACAAAAGAAACTGCTTTGTTTTCTCTTAAAAATTGAATAACCATATCTTCCTCCTAAAGTTGTAATTAAGTTAGTTACAGATAATATAATATCATTAGTTACTTATTTTTAAAATGTTAATCATGAATAATTTGTGACATACATAAAAAACATTAAATACTAATATATAGTAACTTCTATTACCTGTAAAAACTTGAACATATCATACCATAGGTGATAATCATTTTCATTGAAGAAAATGTAAAAAAAATGTGAGTTAAGTGTGAAACGCATTTATTCAAATATAGAATAAATGCGTTTTCACTATTTATAGAATTGAAATGTACGTGTCTCCTCATCGATTAATTTCGCCTCTTGAAAAGCATCTTCTAACGTTTTTTCATGGCTAATAAGCCCATAAAATAAGCGTATTGTAAACATAAGTGCTGCATTCCCATCTACATAATCTATCGATCCAATATACGATTTCGCCCCACTATGTAAGAAAGATTCTGCTAGTTTTCGCTCCCCTAACGTACACCCGCTATTTACAATATGTGTATTATGCAATTTTGCATATTTATAAATTTCTGCTGCACCAAAGTATCCCCTCGGTTCATCTTGCTCATATATATCTTCACCTAACTCTTCCATGACAAACTTTCCTTCCTCACCATGAAAGCAAAAAATAACATACTTGATATCATTATATAAACCTTTTCCAGAAAGAATATTAATGAACTCTCTCGGTCTACCAATCCAGTATGTTACAACTTTTGCCCCAAAATATTCAAGCGATGCTCGGATTGATTGCGCCTCTAAATCCGAATTGAAACCAACTACTAATGCAACATTCAACATACACCCTCCATCCTATAATTAGATCTCATCAATCAGACTTTTAAAAGATACATCCATTTCATATATACCTGTTTCTTGCAAAAAATCAGATCTAGTTAAAACGACTTTCTGTACATATTGCCTATACGCTGTAATTGTCCCGTCGTGAGATACAATGCAAATTCTTTCAGCGCCTAGCTCATAGCACCAAAGAAGAAAATCATCTACTATTTGCTGAAAACGATTCTCTGAAATAGTATTTATACCTTCCGTCCATAACTGCTTATTTGTACTTTTCTCTATCGAAAAATGTGGAAATAAATTTGCTATCATTTCCTGATCTACTATGTCATCACATGGTAATGTTTTCGCTCCTTCTCGATAAGGAAAAATACGTGGGGATACATATGGATGGACGATTTTTTGACAAGCTACTTTCGCACTCCATATTGCCGCTGTTTGTAAAGTTCTACGTGTAGGACTAACAATTAATATATCCGTTTCTTGTAATGGCACATTGCATTGAAGTAATTTAGCCTGATTCTTTCCCTCATCCGTTAATGGCGGATGAAGCACTTGTAAACTTGACGGCAAATCCTTTGTATGTTCACCTTCTCCGTGCCGAACAAAGACAAGCTTCATATCCAGCCTCCTCTCTCTATGAAATCCTCTTACATATTTCTTCCCTATCTCATTCTTTATTCCTGCTATATGAAAAACTGGTATGTAAAAAACATTTGACACAATTAATTAAAAAACATTACAATTATAATATGTAAAATACTTTTTACAAGAGAGAGGTGAATCACAAATATGAAATGAATTATCGCCTTTATCGGAATGATCATATGGGGATACATAAATGGATTTTTTAATAGTGATAAAACTGCTAATCCTTGGATTACAGATGATGAACGTGAAACAAAAATTAAACAGAAAGCAATTATTGCAAGCTGGTCTGGTGTTTTCATGTTTTGTATCATTAACCTCTTAAACAAATGGTTAGGTTTAGGAACGAGTAATACATCACCTTACTTACCATCTTCTGTCGCAACTATTTTAAAAGAAAATGTAGAGTTACAAGTTTTACTTATGCTATTTATTACGTATGGCATATTTTACGTATACTATCGAAGAAAATTAAGCGCTTAACTTTTATCTCATGATTATCCTCCTAAATGGTTATAGTAATTAGGACGAAATGAAAGGAGCGATATAAAAATGAGTAACTCGAATGACTTTTTAGATACACTACATGAAAAACAAGCAAAAGATGAACAAAATAGAAAGCGTCAGGGAAACGGAAACCCCGCGAAAAAAAAGCCAAATAAAACACATAAATAACAATAAAAAACGTGCCTAAAATTATCTTTTAGGCAGTTTTTTTTATTCTTCTTTCACCGAGATAACATTTTCCCAGTTCCATTTCTCATAATACCATTCTGGTACATCTATATTTTCAATCCACTTCTTTTCCTGTTTTTCATCACTACTGGAAAGCCATACATTGGCTTTCTTACGGTCTGAACGTATCCATATTAATTGATTGTTCTTCTTCATAAAGATGGGATGATAGTCACCTTGCTTATGGGGTGGCTTTGTGATTTGATGTTGTTCGTCGCTTGTACTATCGATCTCATATAAGGATGGCAGTGGCCTTTTTTCTGGCGGAGTTTCTATCCCTGCCTCTTTTGCTCGTGAAACGATCATTACTTTATCGTTCTTCCATACAAAATCCCAATCGACATATCCTTTCGGCGTAAAGGTGTTCTGCTGAAGTGCCGGCAGCTCTTTTACTTTTAAATGTTTATTCTCTAACGCAACTCTTCCGCTTCCTTCAATATAAGCTAAAATATTCTTGGATGGCGCCCATTTGAACCATTGTGTGTTTAATAACATTTGATCTACTTTTTCAAATCGACTGCCATCTGCTCGAACTAAGCAAAGCGTATTACTATCAGCTGACCATGAAGCTGTCGGTACCGCTAAAAATGAAATCCACCTTTGATCTGGCGACCACTCAAACCCACTTGCAACTAGTGCTAAAAAATCATCATGTTCATTTGGTAATGCATACAAATGCTTCATTTTATGAGGATTCATATGTGCATCTTTTTGCACTTCATATAGCTGAGCTCCTGTCCATCCTGTTGGAAGTAAGTGTGCCTCAGAAGATACAAGAAACTTCTTTCCATCAGGATACCATGCATAATCACCTACACCAGCCGATACATTTTCAAAATCTGTATTCTTATTTTTGACATCAAACGTATTTAATGTATTCATAAATACAAATGCAATTATATTCTCTTTCGGTGACCATTGATAATTCGATACTTCAGATTGCAATGGCCTAACTTTCTTTCCATCTTCCAGTTGGTACAACTCCAAGGTGTTTTGCTTCTTTCCTTTAGCATAGGCAAGCCATTCTCCATCATGGGACCATTTTGGCCCTGTTATGTACTCACCTTTTGTTATTTGTTTTTCTTTCCCATCAATTTTCATCCAAAGGTCATGATGACGAATAAAAGCAACCTTCACCCCATTATGTTCCGCACTAGTACTAAAAATTGAAGATAAAAAAATAAACAAAACCACACTACTACTCACGATAATTTTTTTCATACGTCCCTCCATTTTTCTTATAGCATTCCTCATATTCCGCTTACTATATGCTAATTTCGCTCCATATTAATTGCACAATTGTTGTGGATTTATACTCAGTAAGGATGTGCTTCCCCCCCACTGTGTATGAGCCATTCGACATAATTCCAAAAAATTTCCCAAGAAATTTTTAATTCAAAGAGGATTGGTATGAATTATGTCGAAAGTATAGTTTAGCCAACATTCGATTTCATATTTCAGAACAAAAATGTAAGATAATTTTTCGGAATATTGGCACTTTTTACTAGGGGGAGTTTCAATGAAAAAAACTACATCTGCACTATTAAGTATGGCGCTTGTCTTTTCTAGTTTTGGAGCTTTAAGCGCGCATGCTGAATCGCTGCAAAAGGAGAAGCAATTTAGTCCACAGTTAAAAGCGAATATTGAGCAATGGGGAGAAAACAAAATCGCGCAAAATGTTGAAACAAAAACATCAAAAGAAATTTCAGTCATTGTAGAATTGCAACATGCTCCGCTCGCTTCACAAAGTAACATTCAGCATGCTCCAGATTTAAAAAATGGAAATGTGCAATCATACCATGCACAACTAAAAAAGGCGCAAGAGGATACAACAAAGAAAATTAAAGAAAAAGCACCAAAAGCAAAGATAAAAGAAACGTATAGCACGTTATTTTCTGGATTCTCTATTTCTATCCCAGGAGATCAAGTTGCTGCTTTAGCTTCTTTACCCGAAGTAAAAGCTGTTTATCCGAACTTAACATATAAATTGCATGAAACAGCAAAAAGCGCTACTAAAGAAGAAGCGCCAAATATTGGCGGACCGACAATCGGTGCACCTGAAGCATGGAATTTAAAAGATCCATCTGGCAAACCGCTTGATGGAAAAGGTATGAAAGTCGCTATTATTGATTCTGGCGTAGACTATACACACCCCGACTTACAAGCAAACTATATCGGTGGATACGATACAGTCGATGAGGATAACGATCCGATGGATGGTAACGTACACGGTACTCATGTAGCTGGTATTATTGCTGGTAATGGAAAAATTAAAGGCGTTGCTCCGAATGCTTCTATACTCGCTTACCGTGTCATGAACGATGGTGGAACTGGTACGACCGATGATATTATTCAAGGTATTGAGCGCGCTATTCAAGATGGTGCTGACGTTTTAAATTTATCTCTCGGTCAAGATTTGAATGTCCCTGATCAACCTGTAACAATGACGTTAGAACGCGCAGCAAAACTTGGTGTTACTGCAGTCGTTTCAAATGGAAATGATGGACCAAAACCTTGGTCTGTTGATGCTCCTGGTAACGCAAGTAGTGTCATCTCTGTTGGCGCATCGACTGTTTCTATTCCATTCCCAACATTCCAAGTAGCTGGTTCTAATAAATCTTACCAAGGATTACCGTTATCAAAAGCAGATTTCCAAGTAGGAAACGATGCTCAGCTTGTCTATGTTGGCTACGGTAATTCAAGTGATTACGCTAAACAAGATGTGAAAGGGAAGTTCGCCCTTGTTTTACAAGGAACTTCGAGCACGTTAGTAAAGGCAGAACAAGCGAAACAAGCTGGAGCTATCGGAGTGCTACTAATTTCTAATGAAAAAGAAATTAATATTATGCCTGAATATTTTGGCCGTGAAGAGATAGCTCTTCCAGTTATGCAACTATCAAGTACAAATGGCGAAGAATTGAAAAATTTAATTACAAAAAGAAAGAAAAATATAAAGATTGGACAACCGAACAAAACAGAACTTATTGGTAACTTCAGCTCAAGAGGACCATCACAAGGAAGTTGGCTCATAAAACCTGATGTTGTTGCACCTGGCGTACAAATTACTAGTACGGTACCAAGGGGTGGCTATGAATCTCACAACGGAACAAGTATGGCTGCGCCACAAGTAGCAGGAGCTGTTGCCTTACTACGTCAAATGCATCCTGATTGGACGACAGAACAATTGAAATCTGCTCTTGCCAACACTGCAAAAACATTAAAAGATGTCAATGAAAATACATATCCTGTTATGGCACAAGGATCAGGTTTAATTAACATTCCGAAAGCAGCTCAAACGGATGCGTTAGTAAAACCGAACAATATAAGTTTCGGTCTTATTAAACCGAATAGAGGCAAAGTGAAACTAACACAAAATATTACGTTACAAAATCTTTCTAACAAAAAGAAAAACTTTTCAACTCGTATTGAATTACTAGATACAAAAACAAAAATCCAAACTTCTTTCCCTTCTTCTATTAGTATGAAACCGAATAGTAATATTGAAAAACCTTTTACTATTACTGTAGATAGCTCCTTACCGCAAGGCGTATATACAGGGAATCTGTATGTAAAAGAGCAAGGGAAAACTGAAGAAATGCGTATTCCATTTACATTTAGTATCGATCCGAAAGAATACAAGCGTATTGATGGCCTTGAAATCGTTAATTCTACTTTCAGTCCAAATAATGACAAAATATTAGATGACAACCTAATCAATTACTATTTAGTTACACCAGTTGAAGATATAGCGTTTCATGCCAATTTAATCACGAAAGACCGTGTGACATATCAAGGTACGGTATATCAAGGTAAAAACGAAACACCAGGTTATAAATCTTTCAAATGGAATGGTACAAAAACTGATGGATCTCCTCTACCTGATGGCTTATACCAAATCGAAGCTGTCGCTTCTACCTCGGGTGGAGAAACAAAGCAAACAGGAGCTGTATTTATCGACCGAACAGCCCCTAAGTTAACACACGAAATTGATCAAGAAAATCTTGTTATTAGAGGGAAAGTTGACGATATCCTACTAGATTGGATGACAGAATCTGGTTGGGTTGCACCTGGTATTCCAGTGAGAATGCAATATGAAATTAACGGCAATGGTGTGTGGGAAAGTGCGTTCCTGAATCCTTGGGAGAAAAGTTACGACATTTATTTCGATCGTAACCAATTACAAGAAGGAAAAAATACTATTCATATTGTAGCAACTGATGCAGCTGGAAATACATCTAATTTAAATGTTGATTTAGAAGTGAAATAAAGTGAAACTTTAATCAGCCCTCACTAATCGGACGTTTACGGACAGTAAAACTTCCATCTAACTTCTTTGCTCCGGCCGAATTTTGAGGTAGGAGTTTTACTGCCCACAAATAGCGAGATAAAATTATTGTTGACAATCTTTTAAAAATAGTTTTATAATACGAAACATAGTTTAGTTGAACGAATTATATATCGGCTTTGAAGGAATACTAGTAGCGACTTATATCCCTGTCTCAGAGAACTGATGGTTGGTGCGAATCAGTACATATACAAGCGTGAATTACAATTCTGGAGCTTCTTTCCCGTAGTGCACATAATGCATGAAGAGAAAGACGGATCTTTCCGTTATCTTAAAGTGAGTGGTAAACAATTTTTCTGTTTACAATTAGGGTGGTACCGCGGTTTTTATCGTCCCTATCGGATTTTCCGATAGGGGCTTTTTTGCGTCCTTCCCTTTTGCACAATTTCATATATACGCGTTGAAAGAATCGCAGTAATATCTTATATCCCTGTTACAGAGAGCTAATGGTCGGTGGAAATTAGCACATATATAAATATGAATTACAATTCTGGAGCTTCTTTTTCGTAGTGCTTGTACGCATGAAGGAAAAGACGGAGTTTTTCCGTTATCATTAATTGAGATGTAAGTATTTTTTCACTTACAAATAGGGTGGTACCGCGATTCTTTCGCCCCTATCGGATTTTCCGATAGGGGCTTTTTCTATTTCTCACAGAAACAAATGTTAAATAATTCCGAATCTTATGATAAAATTTTATAAGCGCTTACAATTTTGAAAGGTGGTGGTTTCAGCTATACCCAACCAATATTCAATTTTATAGAAAACAAGGAGGATGTCTAAATGACAAAGAAAACAGAAATTCCATCGCATTTAAAACCATTCGTATCCACGCAGCATTATGATCAATATACACCGGTGAATCACGCTGTTTGGCGTTACATTATGAGACAAAATCATAGTTTCTTAAAAGACGTTGCTCATCCAGCCTATGTGAACGGACTACAATCATCTGGTATAAATATAGATGCAATTCCAAAGGTAGAAGAAATGAATGACTGTTTAGCACCAAGCGGATGGGGAGCTGTAACAATTGATGGACTTATTCCCGGCGTAGCATTCTTTGATTTCCAAGGACACGGATTACTACCAATCGCAACAGATATTCGCAAAGTAGAAAATATCGAGTATACACCAGCTCCAGATATCGTACACGAAGCAGCAGGACACGCACCTATTTTACTGGATCCTACATATGCGAAGTATGTGAAACGCTTTGGACAAATTGGTGCGAAAGCTTTCTCCACAAAAGAAGAACATGATGCTTTTGAAGCTGTTCGTACATTAACAATCGTAAAAGAAAGCCCTACTTCTACTCCTGACGAAGTTGCCGCTGCTGAAAATACTGTAATTGAAAAACAAAAATTAGTTTCTGGTTTATCAGAAGCTGAACAAATTTCACGTCTTTTCTGGTGGACAGTAGAATATGGGTTAATCGGAAATATAGATGCTCCAAAAATATATGGTGCTGGTCTCCTTTCTTCTGTTGGCGAAAGCAAACATTGCTTAACGGACGCTGTAGAAAAGGTTCCATTCTCTATCGAGGCATGTACAGGTACAACTTATGACGTAACAAAAATGCAACCACAACTATTTGTTTGTGAATCATTTGAAGAGCTGACTGAAGCACTTGAGACATTTGCTGAAACGATGGCCTTTAAAACAGGTGGAAAGGAAGGTTTAGAAAAAGCGATTCGCTCTGAAAACTATGCAACTGCTGAACTAACTAGTGGATTACAGATTACAGGTACATTCAGCGAGACAATTGAAAACGATGCAGGTAAAGTGATTTACATGCGAACAAATTCACCAACTGCATTAGCAATTCATAATAAACAACTAGCGAATCATTCTACATCTATACACAGTGACGGCTTTGGAACACCAATTGGATTACTCACTGAAAATATTGCATTAGAAAATTGTACAGATGAACAACTACAATCATTAGGAATTACAATTGGAAATATTGCTGAGTTTACTTTTGCAAGTGGTATTCATGTAAAAGGAAAAGTAACAGATATTATAAAAAACGATAAGAAAATTGCTCTTATTTCCTTTATCGATTGCACAGTTACTTATAACGCCCGCGTATTATTTGATGCTTCATGGGGCGCATTTGATATGGCTGTTGGCTCACAAATCATTTCAGTATTCCCAGGAGCAGCAGATGCAGCATCATTTTTCCCAATTGATGAAGAAACAGAGGAAACTCCAGCACCTCTTGCATTAACTGAGCTGGATCGTATGTATCAAACAGTTCGTGATATTCGAGGTGGAGGTATTTTACACGACGCACATGTCGATCAATTAGTAGCAATTCAAGAGGTATTAAATAAATTTTATCTGAAAGAATGGCTGCTTCGCCTTGAAATATTAGAATTACTTTTAGAGCATAACAAAGGACACGAAACATCAGCAGCATTATTACAACAACTTTCTACTTTCACAACTGACGAAGCTGTAACACGCCTTATTAACAATGGTCTTGCACTACTGCATGTAAAGGATGTGAAAAATGATGCTACGATTAACTGAAGAAGAAGTTCAAGGGGAATTATTAAAGGTGGATAAATGGATGATAAAAGATGAAAAATGGATTGAACGAAAATATATGTTTTCCGACTACTTAAAAGGAGTCGAATTTGTCTCTGAAGCCGCCAAACTATCAGAAGAACGTAATCACCATCCATTTATCCTTATCCAGTATAAAGCAGTCATTATTACTTTGTCATCTTGGAATGCAAAAGGTTTAACGAAACTAGATTTTGAGCTTGCAAAGCAGTTTAATGAACTATTTTTACAAAACGAAAAAGCAATTATAAGAAAGTAAAAAAAAGAGAAGCCTTTTTTAGGCTTCTCCTTTAATTTTGAAATGGATACAATGTCCAAATGGATCTTGGGCTTGTAATATTCCATCTTTGTACGTAGCAATCTTGCCAATATTTTTTAAGCTTTCACATACTTGCTCTTTTTGTTTTTCATCTGCTAGTACAATTGTGAAATATTTCAAGCCAACAGAATTTGGCATTTGCGGCGGTATTCCTTCACCTTGCCACGTATTTAAACCGATATGGTGATGATAGCCACCTGCCGATACGAACAACGCGCCATTACGAGCTGGGATTGTTACTTCAAAACCAAGACCATCCACATAGAAACGTTTCGCTTCTTCCAAATCAGCTACATGGAAATGAATATGCCCCATCACAGTACCAGCTGGAAAACCATTCCACGCAATTCCTTGCTGCAATAATTCTTCACCAGCTAACGGGTTACTAACAAATGGTAGTTCTCCATTCTCATCATGCCAAACTTCTTTTTGGCGATCATGATAAATTTCAATCCCGTTTCCATCTGGATCAGCTAAATAGAGGGCCTCACTAAAGTAATGGTCGGCTCCGCCGTGCAGTGGATATACCATTTCTACAAGATGACGAAGAATATTCGCTAAATCCTGTCTACGTGGTAGTAAAATTGCGTAATGATATAACCCCGTTCTCCCTCTTTGCCTTGGTAAAGCTTCTTTCTTTTCTTCAATGATAAGGAGTGGTTCGTTATTTTCATTCCCAAATGTAACGACCATTTCATCTTCTTTTAGTACTTTCATACTTAGTACTTCTGTATAAAACTCTAGTGATTTCTTTATATTTGATACATATAAATGAACAACATCAAGTGTTGTATCGGGATGAAGTTGAAAACTCATCTTGTTAGCCCCCCATTTAATTTAGTTCTTCTTTGACATTTTCTCTTTTAAGAAATTATCTACAAAACCGTCTGCTTTCGCAACAAATAAGTACGCACCCATTGCTAACAATGCAAGTTCTAATTCGAAGCCAGGATTTTTTCCATCCCCTAATAAACCAGCTGACCATTTTACTTTTACAATTGCTCCAACCATTACAAGTGCAAATAATAATCCAATATATCTTACACCTAAACCTAGAATTAACAATATACCACCAACTACTTCCGCTGTTGCTACACCGTATGCAAGACCTCCTGGTAAACCAATGCTTGTAAACCACCCTGCAATATTGTCAATCCCCGATTGGAATTTTGTTAAACCGTGCATAAAGAATGTTACCCCTAACACGATACGAATAATTAAGTTACCGATATGTTGATTCATTTCATTCTCTCCTTTATAGTTTTATTATACAAAACTTTTATTTACATTACAAAACATACACTAATTTTTTTTATTCGTCAATTCATTTTCACTGGGAAAAAATATATTTTTTTTGCTATGATACAAATAGTTGTTTACAAAAAGGAGCTTGATTTTATGAATATTGGTTCTGCAATACGTGAAATTCGTCAACGTAGAGGCATAACAATCGCACAAATTTGTGAGGGAACAGGTCTTTCTAAAGGATTTATGAGTCAGGTTGAAAATAATAAAACATCACCATCTATCTCAACTTTAGAAACAATCTCCAATTTTTTAAACGTTCCCCTTCCCTATTTATTATTAGAACAAAAAGATCGGTTGAAAGTTGTCAAAAAGGTAGAGCGTAAATACAGTGTATACGGAAAAGATGAACAAAGAATTGAACATGTTGCAGAGCAAGGTGGCCTCCGCCTAAACCTCGTGGAAATTCCTGCTGGGTTTCCGAAAGAAAATATACCAAATGCCCATGAAGGGGAAGAATGTCACCTTGTATTACGCGGAAAACTAGAAGTTCAACATGGAGAAGATATTGCAATAGTAGAAGAAGGTGATTCTTTCTCCTGGAATGCATGTGTTCCTCATATCGTTCGTAATATAGGGGAAGAAACTGCATTATTACTCATCTCTAGTCATGCAGAAAATCGAAAACGTGTTTATTAAATAAAAAAGAAGCCTGTAAATCAGGCTTCTTTTTTATCCCCTTATAACGCCATAACTTGTTCCAACTAGTACAGTCTTTTCATGTTGATTGCGATAAACTGACTCGATTGAAACCTTTTTATATCCTTCCATCTGTTCAATATTTGTTAAAGTTAATTCACAAGTGATCGTATCTCCTGTAAAAACCGGTCTAATAAACTCACTTACTAATTCTCTTGCTATGTAATGTAATTCTTCTCCTACTTTCGTTCCAATACTAGCAGTTAATAAACCATGAACCATTAAACGTCCTTTTTCATCATATTCCATATGATGCCTACCTTTATCTCCTGTAATATTTGCAAATTCAAAAACCTCTTCCTCAGTAAATCTTCTTTCGTATTTAAATACATCCCCAACTTTTACATTCATTTTTATCCTCCGTTTAATAAACAGAATTTTCTTTTATTTTATCATAAAATGAGTCTCAGTTCAGTTTATATTATTAAATAGCATCCTTTTTCTACACTATCTTACTTTTATCGGTGCCCATCTTTTTTTGCTACTTGATACCCGTAGTACGCACATGTTCCATTTCTCGATAATTCTCTCACCTCAAAACCACAACTTCTATAAAAATCAAAATTACTCGCAGATGTATGTGCAAACCAGTCTCCATGTGGCAACTTTTGCAAACAAAGAGCGACAAGTTTCTTACCTAATCCCTTCCCTCTATATTCACATTTCACAACTAAATTTACTATGTTCGCGATCATGATTCCATCAGAAATGACTCTAACCATCGCAATCATCTCTTCTTCATCCCAAATTGTGAATGCCCATGTTGAATTTTCAAATGCTATCGTGAATTTTTCAATTTGCCAAGAAGGGATATCATCATTACTCCAACCAGCATCTTCGAATAAAGTTTTAATTGCATATGCTGGCACACCATTCGTTCCCTCACGAATAATAAGGCCATTATGATAAATATACATGTAATCCCCCCTTTATTTTTATATACCATTCTTCAAAAGATGCAATTTACCTTTTTTCATCCAACGCGTTTAATGGAATAAACAAGAACGTCCATCCCATGAAATGAAGTTGTTTTCTCATAACTAAGCCCTGTTTTTCTAGCAACAAAGATTGAGGCGGGGTGATCCGGATTAATAAGAGAAATTAATTTATTCATTCGTAACGCTTGGAAACCATAGTCTCGAAATGCTGCCGCTGCTTCTTTCGCATACCCTTTTTCCCAATACTGAGGTAATAACCAATAACCAATTTCAATTTCTTCTTTTCCATCTATCTGCTGCTTTACTAACCCTGCATGACCAATTCGTATTCCCGTTTCCTTTTCAATCAATACAAATAAACCAAGACCGTTTTTATAGCTAGGAATCACCCACTCCTCCAAACTTTTTTTACATTGCATATATGTTTTTAACGTCCCATTTCCAATATAGCGCATCACCTTCTCATTTCCCCATAGCGAAGCATAGAACTGCAAATCATCCATTGTATATTTGCGAATTTGTAAACGATCTGTATGAAACATCTCTGCACTCCTTCCCACGAATTTGTACTTAACTACACGATCATGTTTTGTATGTATACTAAATGTTACTATCTATTATAAATGAACCAAGAATAAAATACAGAATATTCAATCCCTCAAGAATCTAAAAAAGACAGTAGACAAATGTTGTCTACTGCATCCATATCATAACTAGCATAAAGAAAACTACAATTGAGGGGGGTGTAGGATTTTCAAATATACTAGATACTTATCCCGTTCTAACGGGCGGTAAACTTTTCAATTATATGAAAGTGAAAAGTTTACCGCACATAAGAACCTTTGCGGTCATTAAGAGATCACCGTTAAGTACTCAAATACACGCTGTGCCTGTTCTCCACCCATTCGTGCATGTTGAAGAAGGGAAATACCATGTGGACCCGATGCACGCAATGCCTCTGGTTGTGCTACTAAAATAGCTTGTACAACTTCTAATTCTCCAAGCATCGCGGCCGCGAAAATGTCCATTCGAGCACCCTTTTCTAGTAAATAGAGAGCAATATCTTTACGACCTACATGTGCCGCCGCTCCTAACGCACTTTCCCAATCTGATCCGCCCCAATTGTAAGAGGCATGAAGTAAGCTTGGCGATTCAGCCAACAGTTCTTGTACTTTTTCTAAATCTCCGTGAGCTGCCATAACAAATTCTCTTACTAACTCAGTGGTAATACATTCTTCTGTTCGCATCTTGCTCCTCCTTTTTTAGAAATTCGTTTTGGTGTAAAAAATGGCTTGTCACTTCCTTGAAAAATATCTACCTCTATACCGAACACACGTTGAAACATTTCATGACATAACACTTCTTCTGGTATACCGTCATACTGAAGCTGCCCTCGCTTTAATACGAGTAAACGATCACTATATTGAGCCGCTTGGTTAATATCATGTAAAACCATTACAATTGTCATGCCAAACTCCTCGTTTAACCGTTTCACAAGTTCCATTACTTCCAACTGATGAACGATATCTAAAAAGGTTGTTGGCTCATCTAATAATAAGACATTTGTACGTTGTGCTAGCGTCATTGCAATCCAGGCACGTTGTCTTTCTCCTCCTGATAAAGATTGCAAAAGGCGATATTCGTACCCTTCAAGATTTGTAACAGACAATGCCCAATCAACAATTTTTTCATCGTCTTTATTTAAGCGACCTCTCCATGATTTATGAGGTCCTCTTCCAAATTCGATTAATTCTTTCACTGTTAAATCTAATTGATGATCATGCATTTGTGGTAACATCGCTAATTGCTTCGCTACATCGGCACTTTTCATCGTATGAATACTTTTTCCATCTAAAATGATATCCCCTTCGCTTTGTTTAAGTAGTCTTGCCATTAAACGAAGCAAAGTAGATTTCCCCGATCCATTTGGCCCAATTAAACTAACGACCTCTCCAGCTTTAATATGTACATTCATATTTTGCATTTGAAACCTTTCAGAATGTGCATAAAACACTTTGTTAACGGAAATCACTCTGTTTCCCTCCTCTATGAATTAAATATAAGAAGAATGGACCGCCTAAGAAGGATAATAGAATACCAACAGGCAATTCAATTGGATCGAACCAACTTCGAGCTATCGCATCCGCGAAAACAAGTAATATCCCTCCGCCAAGACATGATAATGGCAGTAAATATTTATAGTCATTTCCAACTAATAAACGTAACATATGTGGTACGACAAGACCGACAAATCCAATAAGACCAGAAACACTAACTGCAATTCCAGCTAGTAACGTACTTACTACTATTAAATAAAACCGGCTTCTCTCCACGTTATGACCTAATAATTTCGCCATTTCATCTCCAAGCATTAATACTCGAATATGTTTTATACCAAAGAAGGCTAATATAATAGCGAATATTGCATAATAAATAATCATGTTTAAATGTGCCCAACTTACACCACCAATGCCACCTGCTAACCAAGGTAACACCGATTGTACTTTGTCACTATGTAATAACATTAACGCTGACGTCGCTGCACCAATTAATGCATTGATTGATACACCTACTAAGACAATCCTTGAAGGCGGTGCCCCTTTTTGCCACGATAAAGCATAAATGACCATCGCCGTTATGAAAGCTCCTATAAACGCCCCGAGCGGTAAAAATGCCATATGCTGAGGGAATAAAATCATAATTACAATTGCTACAAGGCCTGCTCCAGATGAAACCCCGATAATACCAGGGTCTGCAAGAGGATTTCTCATAACCCCTTGCAGCAGTGCACCAGATGCTGCTAAACATGTTCCTACTATAAATCCAACGAGCACTCTCGGTATACGAAGGTCCCATACAATTCGATGAACCGTCGAACCTTCATCTTGTATCCCTGTTAGAATTTCTCGTAAAGAAAAGGATAGGCTTCCTGCGAAAAGACCGTAAAAAAGACCTAGAATCGTTAATACAACTAAAGTAACTGCTATTATCCATCTTTTTTTCGCAAAAGGATGTTCCTTTTCCCTTACTACTTCACTACTTTCCATACGTATCATTTCCTTACATCTTGTATACTTTTATACATAAAGTCCATTGCTTCTGTAACTTTTGTTCCAGGATTTGATCCAAATAAGTCTGGTGGCAAAATAACTACACGATTTTGTTTTACTGCATCTAAATTTTTCCACGCTTCATTTTTCATCATTTCGCCTTCAAATGCTTTTTTAACGCTATTTGGATCTCCATGTGTAATTAAATAAATCACATCTGGATTTGCCTCAATAATACGTTCTACACTTAGCTGCGCATATTGCGGATATTCCTTCATTTCCGGAAAATCAGCTGCAATATTTTTTCCGCCTGTTTTTTCTAAAATATTACCTGATAAAGATGTTGGTAATGCTGCTAAATAAGTACCTGGTGCTCCGTATACTAACAGTGCTTTCACATCACTCTTTTTCTCATATGTCTTCATTTGATCATTAATTTTTTGATTAAGTTCTTTTGCTTTATCTTCTTTCTTCATTATCGTTCCATATAGTTCAATATTCTTTTGAATATCTTGTACAGAATTCGCAGAAGAAATCATTACTTTCGTTCCTTGTCCTTCAACCGTTGGAACATTCTTTTGAAACCCATTGTTAGCAATAAGTACATCCGGTTTTAAACTAGCGATTTGCTCAAAATTCGGTTGATGTGCATTCCCGATTACTTGTACTTTCTTTACATCCTCTGGAAGAGTTATTTTTGCATCCGGACGACCTACTATTTTTCCGCCTAAAGCATGAATAATATTCATGTCCCCCATACTTAATGTTGCAAAACTCTCTGGCACTTTATCGAATGTTACCTTTCTTCCTGATAGGTCGGTAACTTCGATTTTCTCTTTTCCTTTTTCTGTTTTTGTTGCAGATGCTTTTTCGTCTCCCTTTGCATTGCAACCTATTAACAAGAAAAAAATAGATAAAATCGCTGTGAATAGCGTAATAGATTTTTTCATTCTTTCACCTCTAAATGATAATGATAATCATTAACTACTATTCTACTTTAATTGATAAAGATTATCATTGTCAATATAAACCGCATACATTTTTTACAAAAACAAAAAGCACTACAAAAAGATTCGTTCTTTTCGTAGTGCTCTATTTCATAATATTACTCACATTCGTTTCCCTCTAACTGTTCTCGCATCACTTTCACACGCTGAAAGAAAAAGAATGATAAACTTAAAAATATAACGGTACTCCCCATCATAACAAAAGATTGTATTGCTTCTTTTGCTCCATTCGGAATCAATAAGCCAACCATTAACAATGTACTTACAGCGAGAAGGATTTGTCCGAACCGAGTATAATCTTCTATTTTCCCTTGTAATTCTTTCATTATATTCTCACTCCTCTATTTCACTGTATCATATTCCATTAAACTTAAAGACCAGTAAATACAGCCATTCTGGGAGATGTTTTCCAAATGAAAAAGAGCCGCTTTATTGCGACTCTTTCATACCCATTACTCCCCTTTATATGCTTCCATATAAATTTCTTTCAACTCTGAAATGAGAGGTAATTTCGGATTAGCTGTTGTACATTGATCTTCAAAAGCTCTTTCTGCTAATAATCCAACAACCTCTTCAAATTGGTCTTTAGCAACTCCTTGTCCTGCAATACTCATATTTATATTTAAGCTTTTTCCAAGCTCAATAATTGCTTGGACGAGGGATTCCACACCTTCTGCTGTCGAGCCTGCTGGAAGCCCGAGCATTCTCGCAATATGTGCATAGCGTTCATCAGCCACAAAGTGCTCATATTTTGGGAACAATGCGTGTTTTCTTGGCTTAATAGCATTATAGCGAACTACGTGCGGCATAAGAATTGCATTCGCACGCCCATGCGGAATATGAAATTCCGGTCCAATTTTATGTGCTAAGCTGTGATTAATACCTAAGAAAGCATTTGCAAATGCCATCCCTGCGATTGCAGAAGCATTATGCATTTTTTCTCGTGCTTCTTCGTCATTTCCATCTTTAAATGCTCTTGGTAAATATTTAAATACGAGATCAATGGCCTTTAATGCTAATCCATCTGTATAGTCATTTGCTAGAACAGACACATACGCCTCGATTGCATGCGTTAATACGTCCATACCAGTGTCTGCTGTTACATGTGGTGGTACTGTCATTACAAACTGTGGATCAACAATTGCTACATCTGGTGTTAATTCATAATCCGCGAGCGGATACTTTATATTATTTTTCTTATCTGTAATAACCGCAAATGGTGTTACTTCTGATCCTGTTCCTGATGTTGTTGGAATGGCAACAAACTGCGCCTTACTTCCTAATTCCGGATATTTACATGTACGTTTTCTTATATCTAAAAACTTCTGTTTAATTCCATAGAATGTTGTTTCTGGTTGCTCATAGAAAAGCCACATCCCTTTCGCTGCATCCATAGCTGAACCACCACCAAGTGCGATAATTACATCTGGCTTAAAACTTCTCATCATTTCCGCACCTTTAAACACAGTTTCATCTGATGGATCTGGCTCGACCTCAAAGAAAACTTCGACTTTTACATCATTTGCATGTTTACGTAAATAATGCGTAACCGTATCTACATATCCGTGCTCAACCATTCCTGGATCCGTTACAATAAATGCACGTGAAATGTTAGGCATATTTGCTAAATATGCTGTCGCATGTTTTTCAAAATAAATTTTTGGTGGTAATTTGAACCACTGCATATTCTTTTTTCTATTTGCCAACCTTTTTATATTTAATAAATGCGTCGCTGTTACGTTTTGAGAAACTGAGTTTTTCCCATACGAGCCGCAACCAAGCGTAAGTGATGGAATAAATCCATTATATATATCACCGATTCCACCTTGTGATGAAGGAGCGTTTACAATAAGACGGCAAGCTTTCATACGTAATCCAAATTGTTTTTGTACTTCTTTATTTGTAGAATGAATGACTGCTGAATGTCCTAAACCACCAAGGTCTAACATGTCTTCGCAATATGTAAGTCCCTCTTCTAGTGAATTTGCTTTTACACAAGCTAATACTGGACTCAGTTTCTCACGAGATAGTGGATATGCTCCTCCGATACCTTGTATTTCAGCTACAAGCATTTTTGTATTTTCAGGCACAGTAATTCCAACTAATGCGGCAATGTACTGTGCTGATTTCCCTACAATATCACTATTTACTGCACATGTATTTTCATTAATAACAAGCTTTTCTAATTTTCTTCTCTCTTCTTCTGTTACAAAGTAACAATTGTTTGCAATCATTTCTTTTTTCACATCATCATAAATTTCCTTGTCTACAATGATTGCTTGTTCTGATGCACAAATCATACCGTTATCAAATGTTTTTGATAAAATTAAATCATTAACAGCTCGTTTTATATGCGCTGATTTCTCTATATAGCATGGTACATTACCAGGACCTACACCTAGCGCTGGTTTTCCAGTAGAATAAGCTGATTTCACCATACCTGCTCCTCCAGTTGCCAAAACAAGCGCAACACCTTCATGGTTCATTAATTGTTTCGTTGCTTCGACAGAAGGTCTTTCAATCCACTGAATACAATGTTTTGGTGCCCCGGCCTTCACCGCTGCATCATATACTGTTTTCGCCGCTGCAATGGAACAGTTTTGTGCTGAAGGATGAAATGCGAAAATAATTGGATTTCTCGTTTTCATCGCGATTAATGCTTTAAACATTGTTGTCGACGTTGGATTCGTTACTGGCGTTACCCCAGCTACTACACCGACAGGTTCCGCAATTTCTATTATTTCTTCATGAGGATCTTCGTGAATAATCCCTACTGTTTTATCTTTTTTTATGCTATGCCAAATATATTCAGTAGCAAAAATATTTTTAATACATTTATCTTCATATACACCACGACCTGTTTCTTCAACAGCCAACTTCGCAAGCGGCATATGTTGATCAACACCTGCTAATGCCATTTCATGAACAATGTTGTCAATTTGCTCTTGTGTAAAACTTTCTAATGCTTGTAAAGCCTTTCGACCGTTATTCACTAACGTATCAATCATCTCTTTTACTTCCTGCATTTCATTTACAACTTTCTCTTTGACTACCATGTAAATTCCTCCTATTCTGCTATCATGGACTAAATAAGACCCTATAGGTCATAATGAGTCCCGATTAGCGCAAAAAAAATAGAGTTGCTTTCCTACATGAACCTCATTGTTTGTGAAATATTTCACAAGTTTGTTCGTGAGTAACACTTCATGAACTTAATATACATGAAATGATTTCATTTGTGTATGTCTATTTTGTGAAGTTTTTCACAAAAAGATGTAATAAAAATGCACTGCCTATATGAGCAGTGCATTTTTACTATGCTAACGCTTGTGCTAGATCTTCAATTAAATCTTCACCGTCTTCAATACCGACAGAAATACGAATTAATGTATCTGTAATTCCTAGCTCTTTACGACGATCTGCTGGGATTGATGCATGTGTCATTTGAGATGGGATAGAAATTAAACTTTCTACTGCCCCTAAACTTTCAGCAAGTGTAAAGTATTGTAAGTTCTCTAGTACTTTATTTAATGTTTCTTCACTATCTACATCAAATGAGATAATAGCACCAAATCCATTTGCTTGTTCTGTCGCTAGTTCATGGTTTTGATGTGATGCAAGACCTGGGTAATATACTTTATTTACTTTTGGATGGTTATTTAAAAACTCAGCAATTGCACGTGAATTCGTTTCATGCTCTTCCATTCGAATTCCTAATGTTTTTAAACCACGAAGTAGTAAGAAGCTATCTTGTGGGCCAAGAATGCCTCCTGTTGAGTTTTGTACAAAGTGAAGGTCTTCTGCTAATTGCGGGCTATTTACAACTACTAGGCCTGCAACTACGTCACTATGACCTCCTAAATATTTCGTTGCACTATGAAGTACAATGTCTGCTCCTAAAGTAATCGGCGACTGCCAATATGGCGTCATGAATGTGTTATCGATAATTGTTAATAAATCTTTCTCTTTAGCAAGAGTAGATATTTTCTTAATATCAGTAATTTTCAGTAATGGGTTCGTTGGTGTTTCCACATAAATCGCTTTCGTATTTGGACGAATCGCTTCTACAACTTCCTCTAGGTTTGTTGTATCTACAAATGTATGCTCAATGCCGAAGCGATTTAATACTTTCGTGATAACGCGGTACGTTCCACCATACACATCATCTGTTAAAATAACGTGGTCACCTTTTGAGAACAACATAATTGTAGCTGTAATAGCAGCCATTCCTGAACCAAATGCAAAACCAGCATGACCGTTTTCTAATACTGCAATCATTTCTTCTAAAGCTGCACGTGTTGGGTTGCCTGTACGTGAATATTCATATCCTTGATGCTTACCAACTGCTTCTTGTTTGTACGTACTTGTTTGATAAATCGGTACATTTACAGATCCAGTTGAAGGTTCTCCTATGCGAATACCATGAATTAACTTTGTCTTTGCTCTCATTTTTTATTCCCATCCTTTGTATATGTCTTTACTTAAATAACGCTCACTACTATCAGGAAAAATCGTTACAATATTTGTACCTGGCGCCGCTTTCTCTGCTTCAAGTAAACTTGCATGAAATGCTGCTCCGGAAGAGCTCCCAACGAGCAGTCCTTCTTTTTGCGCTAATTCCTTCACTCGTAAAAATGCATTTCGATCAGAAATTGTATGAATTTCATCAAAATAAGATGTTTTCAAAAATGGCGGGATAAATTCAAGGCCAATCCCTTCTGTTTCATGCGAACCAGCTTTACCACCATTTAAAATAGATCCTTCTGGTTCGACAATAACCGTTTTTATATCTATATTTTTTTCTTTCAAATAAGATGCAGTTCCCATGAATGTACCACCAGTTCCTGCTCCTGCAACAAATATGTTAATCTCTCCGTTCAGTGCATCCCACAGTTCAGGACCTAGTGTTTTGAAATAAGCACGCGGGTTTGCTTCATTCGCAAACTGACTTGGAGAGTATGAATTCGGTATTTCATTTACTAATTCTTTTGCTTTTGCAATTGCGCCGGTCATTCCTTGCTCAGTCGGTGTATGCACGACCATTGCGCCTAGTGCTTTCATTAATTCTTGTTTTTCAATACTAAATTTCTCTGGTACACAAACAATAACGCGTAAATCATGTTGTAACGCTGCAAGTGCCAGTCCAATACCAGTATTTCCTGCAGTTGGTTCAATAATTGTTCCACCCTGGGTAACAAGCCCTTTTTCTAGCGCATCTTCGATTAATTCTCTTCCTAAACGGTCCTTAACGCTTCCACCTGGGTTATAAAATTCAAGCTTTGCAAATAAACGGACCCCTTCTGGAAGTGAAAAACGAGTAATTTCTACAATTGGTGTATGACCAATCAACTCATGAACTCCACGATATACATTCATCGTGTTCTCCCCCTTATTTGCCAATAAAGAAAAGGCAACTGTATGTATTTTCTTTATATGAGACAGTTGCCTTTTTGTTACATTACTTTAACTCTTCTAGTACTTTTACGATAAAGTTTGTAGAATGAAGAGCTGCTTGATCTAAAAATTGATCAAATGAAACATTTGATTCTTTACCTGCAATATCAGAAAGCGCACGAATAATAACAAACGGAACTTCATATTGGTGGCATACTTGTGCAACAGCTGCTGCTTCCATTTCTACTGCATAAAGGTCTTCAAATTTATCACGAATTGCTGCAACGCGGTTCGGATCACTCATAAATGAATCACCTGTTGCAATCATACCTTTTACAACTTGAATATTTTCTTCTGCCTGCATACATTTCTCAGCTAATGTAACTAATGCTTCATCAGCCTTGAATCCAGGCGGCATTCCTGGTACTTGACCATACTCATAGTTAAATGCTGTTACATCTACGTCATGATGACGAACTTCTGTTGAAATAACTACATCTCCAACGTTTAGAGAATGATGGAAGCCACCAGCTGAACCAGTATTAATTACTTTTTCAGGCTTATATCTTTCTAATAAAATTGTCGTTGACATCGCTGCATTTACTTTACCAATACCAGACTTTAACAAGATTACTTCGTGTCCTGCTAATTGTCCTTTCGTAAATTCACAACCCGCAACCGTTTCTGTTTCTGCTTGTTCTAATTTGTCACGTAAAATACGTACTTCTTCTTCCATTGCTCCAATTACAGCAATTCTCAATCTAATCCCTCTTTCTATTGCTTAGTTGCCTCCATTACCCAAACGAAATGATTTGATCTCGTAAACGTTACATGGAAGCCATTGTTTTCAAAAATAGACTGCATGACTGGAATACGTGTATAGTATTCCGTTTGCAAATCGTTTGCTAACTGATGGAAACCTCTTTGTTTTGCTGTTTCAACAGTTTTATCATATGCATCTTGATCTGCAAATATCGTATCAGCAAACACTATTTTACCACCTTTGTTTAGCAATTGACTATACTTCGCAATCGCTACATTTTTTTCATCATCTGTTAAATGATGAAATGCGTAGGTGCTTACTATGGTATCAATTGAATTTGGGACTTCAAACGAAAGAAAATCACCTTCTGTAATGGACAATTCTTTTGGCAATTTCTCTTTTGCAATCATGCGCATTTCACGTGACGGTTCTATACCGTAAACTGTGCGTCCAGCAAACAATAATTTATTTGTTAAATTGCCAGTACCAACACCAAATTCTAATACATTACCAAATGACTTGTTAACTACATCCTCTAGAATGTCCTCATAATGGGCGAAAACTTCTTTATATTGTATATCTTCGCCTTGTACAAATGAGTCGTACGTATGAGCCCACTCATCAAATAAACCATTAAATTCTGTACCCATAAAAATTCCCCTTTTTCTTATCGGTTTTATCAGTATAATATGCCCTCTTTCTAAAAATGTCAATTGAAATGTACATGGTATTTCCTTCTTTTCTTTGTTACACTATAGTTGATTAAACAGGAGAGGGGCCGTCTTCATGTCATTTACCTTTGAAATGTTAGAAGATAAAGTAGAATTTTTTGAAGCGGGAGACTTAGCTTCTTTAGAACGAAAAATTAGTGAACAAATTGATAATAATAAAGCACTTATGCTTGAAGTTCATCACATCTCACATCAAATGGTTATGGATCCTGAAAGCAAAAGACCGTATTATAGCGCGGTTGTTCATTTTAAATTAAAAAAATTGCGTTAACAAAAAAGAGAAGCTCCTAAGGAGCCTCTCTTTTTTAGTTTAGAGTTTGAACAAGTACTGGTTTCCAGCCCTCATTCTCTACCCAATCAATATTTACATAATATTTTTTACCTGATTGTTTATCTTGTACGTTACCGTAAGCTTTATTTTTACCGTTATTTCCGATTCGATGAATAACTAATTGCTCTACTGGAACGTCAATTGCAGCTGAAATTGCTTGGTTCATCTCATTCCAATCTGCTGTACCTTTTTTAAACGTCATCGCAGGTGTTGCACCTTGCTCTGTACCTACTGGCTTCCAAGAAGACTTCGTATAAGCGTCAGTTGCCTTTGGCTGTGTTTTTTCAGCTGGTACTTTCTCGTTAGCTTTCGCTTCTTCTTCAGCTTTTTTCTGTTCTTCTTCAGCCTTTTGCTTCTCTTCTTCCTTATTCTTAGCCTCTGCCTTATCTTGCTCGTTCTTCTTCGTCTCTTCTTTGCCTTTAGCTTTCTCAGACTTATTCTCTTTTGTTGTTTGCTGAGCTACTTTTTTATCACTAGAAGACGCTTGTTCTTTTCTTTCAGGAACAAACAATTGATATGATACAATAGCTACTAATATTAATACAATTGCAATTGCAATATTTAAAACACCGTTTTGACGACGTTTTTGTTGTTTCTGTTGGAATCTAGATCCTCCTGCCATTCTTCAAACCTCCATGCAGTTTTTCATACTTGCTATTGTAACATTAAATCTAGAAAGGTTGAACATTTACAATAATATTTTCACGAAATGAAAACATTTCACTATGAATTGCAAGATTACTTTTCATTCTCTAATCGATAGATTGATTCTACGATAGCTTTGAAAATAGGTGTAACTTTATTTACATTGCTATTCGTTTCTATATCCACGACAACTAAAGCATATCTTGGATTTTCATATGGAAAATAACCCGCAAACCAACGATTCACTTTCATCCCTTTTCCTGTTTGCGCTGTCCCAGATTTTCCGGCAACACTTAGTGGTAACGACCTGAATGCTGCTCCTGTTCCTTTCTCCGTTGTTACAACACCCCTTAATAACTCTTGTAATGTTTTCACCGTTTCATAGGAAAGCTGTTTTCCACCTAATGTATGGTCTTCAAATGTATAGAAGTCCGTTCCATTTTTATACATTATTTTTTCCACAGCTTTCACTTCCATCTTTTCTCCACCTCTAGCAATCGTCGCCATCATATTTGCAATCGCTAGAGGTGACATACGTACATCTTTTTGTCCAATTGCTGTTTGCGCTACCGCCTTTTTACTATTCTTATTTCCTTCACTACCCCAAATCGTAACCCTCTTCTCCTCTGGCATTTGCTCAAAATGAGTTGTATGAAATACAGAACCTTTCCATCCAACCTTACTAGCGGCTCCTAACGCTGCTACGTAAGTTTCTAACACCATCTTATCCTTTTGTATTAGCTCATTACCTAACTCTGAAAATGTCCTGTTACAGCTTCTAGCAAAGCTCTCTTTAAAACTAAGTGTACCCATCATAACTTGTGGGTGGTCTTCACCATATAAATCTTGATTACAATTAAATGTACGATTAAACACATTTTCATTTTGATCAATCACTGCCGCTGCAACTATTGTTTTAAAAACAGAACCGGGAAAATGTGGTGTCAACATTTGATTTTCAAGTGTAGTTGTATATAAACGCTCATCCTTCACCTGCACAGATGGTTTACTGACCATCGCTAAAATTTCATTTGTCTTTACATCAAGTAATACTAATCCCCCCTTCTTTATTTCGCTTGCTTCAACCACTTCTTCTGCTTTTTGCTGTAACCTGTTATGTAAAGTTGTTTGAATCGTCACTGGATAAAACGGATTTCCAGGCGCAGTATATTTCGCTTGTTTTCCAAAAATCGGTTCCCCTTGTCGGTCCACTTGATACAATACTTTTGCCTCTCCATCGGTCAAAAGAAATTCATCAAATGATTGCTGCAATCCTGAAATACCAATTGGCGTTTGCCTTGAAATTTTTCTTACTTCTCCGTATCGTTTTTGAAATTCTCGTTCATTCTCCCCCACATCGCCAATTAAATGATTCACCCTGCCAGTTTGCCGTAAACGAACTTCAGCTGCTACAATACCTAATACATTTAATTGATTTACCTTCTCCATCTGCTCTCGTGCCAAGCGAAATGGACCATTTCCCCTTTGCATGATAAATGCACTTTTCTTGTCTTTCATTTGACTTTCAATCTCTTGTCTCGACACACCAATGATATGCGCAATTTTCTCTAACATGTCATTTTTTATTTGTAGAAATGGAAAAACAATTAAAACAGGATACTTTTTCTCACCTATTCCCTTACCGTTCCGATCTATAAAATGGCCTCGTCCATCATCTACCGTAATGGACTGCGTCCGTTGTGTAACACTTTTTTCAATTAAATTTATCTTACGATCTGTAAATGATTCTGTATCTATAATTTGTATTTGAATTAAACGACAAAGTAAAATAAACATGATACATATAAAAAAAATTAAAACAATTGTAATTCTCCGTTTTATTTTCATAAAAAAACACCTCGTCTATTATAGTTTGGACGGAGTGTTTCATCTTTTATACAAATAAAAAAATCACTCGCTTTTACACGAGTGATTTTTTATTATTTTACAGAGATAATCTCTACTTGCATTTCTCCACCTGGAGTTTGGATTGCTACCTTCTCACCAATTTGCTTACCTAATAAGCTTTTTGCAATTGGAGAATCGTTAGAAATTCTTCCTTCAAATGGATCTGCTTCTGCGCTACCTACGATTGTGTAAGATTCTTCATCTCCACCTGGTAACTCTTTAAATGTTACTGTTTTACCTAATGTAACAACTGTAGACTCTTCGCCGTTATCTGTGATGATAACTGCGTTACGAATCATGTTTTCTAATTGTGTAATACGTCCTTCTACGAACGCTTGCTCATCTTTCGCTGCATCATACTCAGAGTTCTCAGAAAGATCTCCGAAGCTACGTGCAATCTTAATTCGCTCTACAACCTCTTTACGTTTTACCGTTTTTAAATCTTCAAGTTCGTTCTCTAGCTTTTGCTTACCCTCTTGCGTCATAGGGTATGTTTTTTCTGTTGCCATATTTTCCACTCCTTTTATATACCAATCCCCCGAAAAAAAAGAGGAGTTCCATATGAAAACTCCCCCACTTATATGTATAGCGGAGGTTTCTAGCACGCCTGTACTAGCGGAGTTGTCACATACAACCCCGTATTCCCAATTCCTCTTTATATAAAGAAGATATGTATGGAAAGTTGATATAAATATGCCCTCACCTATATATAGATGAGGTTGCATGTTTCATTGTATTCGATAGGAAGGGAAAAAATCCCTTCCTATCGTATATCTTTTACTATGCTATTACAAATTTACTTTTTGTTCAAGAATTGTTGCAATTTTTGTCACCATAATATCAATTGCAACATGGTTTTGTCCACCTTCAGGGATAATAATATCCGCAAATTTCTTAGAAGGCTCAATAAATTGATTGTGCATTGGACGTACAACACTTACGTATTGATCAATAACTGAATCCATCGTACGGCCGCGTTCCTTAATATCACGCTGCATGCGGCGTAAAATACGAAGATCTGCATCTGTATCAACGAATAGCTTAATGTCCATTAACTCACAAAGACGTGGGTCTTCTAAAATAAGAATTCCTTCTAAAATGATTACATCTTTCGGCTCAACTGGAATAACTTCTTCTGAACGCGTATGCAATGTATAGTCATATACAGGCTTATCAATTTGCTCATATGCAAGTAACTGCTGCAAATGTTCAATTAACAGATCATTATCAAACGCAAGCGGATGATCATAATTTGTTTTTAAACGCTCTTCCATTGGTAAATGGCTTTGATCTTTGTAATAATAATCTTGCTCTAAGATTAAAATAGAATGACCTTTAAAATGGTCAAAAATCGCTTTCGTTACACTCGTTTTACCTGATCCCGAACCACCAGCAATTCCAATTACAACAGGCTTATTCGTCCCCATTCGACTATCAACTCTTTCTTATTGAAGTATGCTTTTGCGCATCATATTATTCACATACACTGGTTGATCCACTTTGAATTTCACGATTTGCAGCGGATGTCTCGCTGCATCTAATTCGTTTCCATCCTCATCCCAAATTTTCTCCACCGTCTGCGTAAAGTTTTCTATTTCTGGCCCAAAGAACTCCACTTCATGTCCTGGTTTGAAATGATTACGTTGCTCAATCGTTACGATGCCTGTTTCTTCATTATAATCTAACACTAAACCAGCGAAATCATACGTTGTTTTCTTACTATGATTTCCAAACATTTGCTCTTGATGTCCTGGAACCCCTTCAAAGAATGCGGGAGCTGTATCACGATTTGCACATTTATCAAGCTCATCTAACCATTCTTGTTTAAACTCAAAATTATCCGGATCCGCACAATACGCATCAATTACTTTACGGTATACCGTTGCTACAGTTGCTACGTAATGGATTGATTTCATACGTCCTTCAACTTTTAAGCTATCAATTCCAATTTCAATCATTTTGGGAATTGATAAAATTAAATTTAAGTCTTTTGGACTCATTGCAAAGTGAGCATCTTCTTCTTGGAATAGAGGAAGCTCTTTTGCATCTTTATGTTGTGATACTGTTTGAACTAAATCATAGTCCCAACGGCAAGATTGACAACAACCACCACGGTTAGAGTCACGTGCTGTCATATGGTTACTTAACGTACATCTGCCTGAATATGCGATACACATTGCACCATGGACGAACGCTTCAATTTCAATATCCACTTTTTCTTTAATTTCTTTCATTTCTTCATAGCTTGCTTCACGAGCTAATACAAGACGATGTAAACCTTCTTCTTTCCAATACTGTGCTGCTTTCCAGTTGGATAGTGATTGTTGTGTACTTAAATGCACTTCAACAGAAGGCGCTACACGTTTACAAGTCTCAATAATAAGCGGATCAGCAACGATAATTCCCGTTACGCCAGCTTTTTCAATCCCTTTTAAATATTCCTCTAGCCCGTCCATATTTTCATTATGTGCAAAGATATTTGTTGTTACATATATTTTTGCTCCATATTTCTTTGCAAATTCAACACCTTCTGCCATTTCTTCCAGTGTAAAGTTACCTGCATTCGAACGAAGACCAAATTCTTGTCCACCTAAATATACAGCATCTGCCCCATAATGGATAGCTACTTTTAATTTTTCTAAGTTACCCGCAGGGATTAACAGTTCAGGTTTCTTCACAATAACGCGTTTGCCATCGATTACTCGTGAAATTTCTTGTACAGTCATTTCCTACACCCTCCTCGTTTAGTAAACCGTCTCTTTAAAGAAGAATCCTGTATCTAACGGACGATTTACTGGTTGCATTTCTTCTATCTCTTTATATAAATCGTCTTTCACGTCATAATACGCATCACGATCTTCTACACATAAATCAATTGCTTTACGATATTTCTTCGTTACCTCAATAATGTATGCAGAGCTTTTTAGTACACCATCAACTTTTAAGCTAGCGACTTCAGCGTCAATTAGTTCTTCTAACTCATCGATGAAACAAATATCGTTTGGACTCATAATGTGAGTACCATTATCATCTTCATAAATTGGATATTTATTGTTACGCTCTGGGTCATATAAGAACATATTCTCTTCATATTTTTTCTTTTCAATGTCAAGATTACGTCCTTGATACTCAAAGTAGTTTCCTACTAAGGAACGCTTCGATTGGAACATACAAGTCATACCGTGAATTTGTACTTCAAGTTCCACTTCAGCATTTTCTTTTAATTCAACAATTTCATCTAAGCTAAGCTCACGAGCTAATACAGCGCGTTTTGCTCCTCTTTGTCCCCAGTAGTTACAAGTAAACCAGTTTGTTGCTGTTGTTTCTGTATTCCAGTGCAATTGCATATTTGGCGCTACTTCTCGGACCGCCATTAATACTGCTGGGTCTCCGAAAACAATTGCATCTACACTTACTTCGTTTAAAAATGCAACATAATCTGTTAATTCGTCTACTTTATCATTGTGGAACATAGCGTTCATTGCTACGTATACTTTCACACCATTTTCATGCGCAATCTTCACAGCTTGTTTCACATCTTCACGTGAAAATTCCCCTGCTAAACGTAAACCGAACTTTTGCTCACCGATCATTACCGCATCTGCTCCTGCTTTCGCAAGAGGTTCGATATCCACTACTGCTTTTGGCGTTACTAACAATTCAGGTTTCTTCATACCTTGGTCACCCTCTCTTTTTACTAACAGCTACTCCATCACCAATTGGGAAAATCGTTGTATCATATCCTTCATGGTTCATAAGCCATTCATTGTACGTCTTAATACGACGGATTAAACCACGTGTACGTCTGTTTTCAATTTTCTCTTTTGTCGTTACAAGACCATGGTACATAACATTATCTGAAATAATTACCCCACCAGGGTTTAATAACGGTTCATATAAGTCAAAAAAGCGACGATATTGTCCTTTTGCTGCATCAATAAAAATAACGTCAAACGTTCCATGTTCTTCTACTTGCTCACCTGTTTCTAACGCATCACCGTAAATAACAGAAATACGCTCTTTAACTGATGAACGTTCTATATATTCAAGTGCTTTTTCATATCGCTCACGATTGCGTTCAACTGTCACAATGCGAGAATTTGGAATAGCTTGCATCATACGAATACTAGAATAACCAATTGCTGTACCAAGCTCTAAAATGCTTTTTGGTCCAATTAAACGTAAAAATTGCAACATAAATTCCATTCCAAGTCGATCCATAATCGGCACATGATTTTCTTTCGCATAATCTTCCATTTCAAGAATTAATTTATCTTTCGGATCAATAAATGATAATAGGTACTCGTTAACTGCATCCTCCATAATGGTCCTCCTTATTTACATGGAGAAGTGCCTCTATGACGTCTTTTCACACATAGAATGCAATAAAAATACAAGCCAGCTTCATCCTTAGCTTGTACGTCCCGTTTTGATATTAAAAACGATTCTTCTGCCAGTTTTTAACCCGATATATTTTACCACAAAAAAGAGGGATGTGCGACATTTTTCGCTATCCCTCCCCATTTCACTGTTTTTTCGTAATATATTTTTGCTTTAATGCATTATGCTCTTCCAATGTTTTCGCATAGTACACTTCACCAGTTGGTGCAGCTAAGAAATAATAATAATCTGTTTGTGCAGGCTCTAACGCCGCTTCCACTGAATGTTTACCAGAGTTTGCAATCGGACCAACCGGCAATCCTTTCACAACATACGTATTGTACGGTGAGTTTACCTTTAAATCTTCGTATAATACACGTTGTTTATGCTTTCCAAGTGCATATAATACCGTTGGATCAGTTTGCAGGGGCATACCTTTTTCCAAACGATTATAAAAGACACTAGAGATTTTTTGACGATCTGTAAAGCCTGTTGCCTCTTCTTCAATAAGTGAAGACAATGTTAAAAGCTGATGAACATCCCAGTTTTTCGCTTTCATTTTTGCCTCGTTTTGAACAATGATTGCATTCGTTTTCTCAAGCATTGGAATTACAATTTCTTCTAACGTCGTATCTTTTTTATAGAAAGAGTACGTCGCAGGATATAAATAACCTTCTAATGGATATTTAATATTGCTATCAAAGATTTTATCCGTTAACAACTTCGGATACTTTTGCTGCATTTTTTGAATAAATGCTTTATCGTTTAATTGACGTACGACATCATCTTTATTCCACTTTAATTCGTTTGCAACCGTTTCTGCAATTTCAGTTACTTGTGCACCTTCTTTTATCGTCACTTTATAAAGAGCTGGACGATGTACATTACCAGATGACATTTGTTCAATAACATCTGAGGCACTCATTGAAGGATTTAATAAATATGTACCCGCTTGTAAATTTTTAGATTTAGCCTTTGTATAAAAACTAAAAACTGTACCGTTTTTCACAGCACCTTTTTCTTCTAAAATCTCACCAATTTTACTAGTAGATGATCCTTTTGGAATTTCTACTTCAATCTCTTTTTTATTCCCGCTATCAACTGGTCCTAATGCGGATGAAATATACGCATAGACTGAACCACAAACTAAAAGCAGTGCAATAATCGAAAATAAAAAAAGACGTCTACGCTTTTTTTTCACTTGATTCTCTATCAACACTCTTCCTCCTTAATTAAATTGTAGACCGTATGTATATCTTTCTATACAACACGATATAAAAACACAATAAATTTATTTATCTTTTTTTAGATAGACATTTTATTTTTCTACAATCCGTCTCATTATACTACAAAGGATTACACGGTTTCGACAAAAAATCTTTCATTTTACATATAAAAAAAGGTGGACTATATGTCGTCCACCTTTTCAGTACTTATTATTCAGCTTCTTGCTCATCAGCTAGAGTGTTGAACATTTCTTGTACCATTTCCCACTCTTCTTCAGATTCGATTGGAAGTAAACTTCCGCCCTCTTCTTCATTTTGCTCATAAGCCATTGCATCATAAATTGGGTCTCCATCTTCGTCTACTTCACCGATTGGAGAGAAGACTACGTATGATTTTTTGCCAAATTTTTCAGCATCAAAAGTGAAAATAATTTCACATAAATGTTCGTTACCTTTTTCGTCTACAATTGTAATTTGATTTTCTTCCATTTTGGTCACCTCTTATTTACTATCTAAAAATCCTTGTAAGATTACGACTGCAGCCATCTTATCGATTACCTGTTTTCGCTTCTTACGACTCACATCAGCTGAAATGAGCAGACGTTCCGCTGCCATCGTTGACAAACGCTCGTCCCACATTACAACTTCTAATTGTAACAGATTTCGCAGGTTTTCTGCAAATTGCTGGCACGCTTCACCACGTGGGCCAATTGTACCATTCATATTTTTAGGTAAACCTACTACTATTTTGTCCACATTGTACTGCTTTACTAACTCAGAAATACGGTCAAAACCAAAGTGGCCTCGTTCTTCGTTAATCCTGATTGTTTCCAGCCCTTGCGCTGTCCAGCCCATTTCGTCGCTCATTGCAACTCCGACTGTTTTTGTACCTACATCTAAACCTAATATCCGCATAAACTACTCCTCACGATGATGTTTCAAGTACGACTTCACAAGCTCTTCAATTAACTCATCACGTTCAAGCTTGCGAATGATGCTTCGTGCATCTTTATGGCGAGGTATGTATGCTGGGTCTCCACTTAATAAATAACCGACGATTTGGTTAATCGGATTATAGCCTTTTTCTTGAAGTGCATCATACACAGTTAAAAGTACATCATTTACATGGACACTCTGTTTTTCATCTTGAATGCTAAACTTCATTGTTTTATCAAAACCGTCCATTTCAAGCACCTCACTTATATAGTAAGTATAGGGAGAAGAACTTCTCCTCTCCCTACCATTGTACACTACTATCTCTTTATTTTGAAACAGATTTAACGTACTCTTGTACAAATGCTAAAGCTTCCTCAACTTGCGCTGGGTTTTTACCGCCTGCTTGAGCCATGTCAGGACGGCCACCACCACCGCCGCCACAACGAGAAGCTACTTCTTTCACAAGTTTACCAGCATGGTAACCTTGGCTAATTAAATCTTTCGTTACGCCAGCTAAGATGTTTACTTTATCATCATTTACAGACGCTAATACGACAACTGCAGACTCTAATTTATTTTTCAGGTCATCCATCATCGTACGTAAGTTGTTCATATCTGCAACGTTTACTTTCGCTGCTAATACGTTTACGCCATCAACTGTCATTACTGAATCAGTTAAGTTTCCAGCTTCAATATTGCTTAATTTTGCAGCAAGAGATTCGTTTTCTTTTTGAAGTTGTTTTACTTCAGCAAATAAACCATCCACTCTTGTTAAAATATCTTTCGGGTTTGTTTTCATTTTTCCTGCTGCTTCTTTTAATAAACCTACTTGATCGTTCATTAATTCGTATGCAGATTTACCAGTTACTGCTTCAATACGACGCGTTCCTGCACCGATACCAGACTCAGCAACGATTTTGAAAATACCAATTGAAGCTGTGTTATCAACGTGACAACCACCGCAAAGCTCTAAGCTATAATCGCCTACTTGTACAACGCGTACAACATCACCGTATTTTTCACCGAATAATGCCATTGCGCCCATTTCTTTCGCTTCTTCAATTGCTTTTTGAGAAATCTCAACATCAATACTTTCCCAAATTTTCTCGTTTACCATACGCTCAATTTTTTCTAATTCGTCAGCTTGTACTTGACCGAAGTGAGAGAAATCAAAGCGTAAACGTTCAGAAGTTACAAGAGAACCTGCTTGGTTAACATGCGTTCCAAGTACGTCTTTTAATGCTTGGTGTAGTAAGTGAGTTGCTGTATGGTTTTTCACAACGCTACTACGGTTTTTCGTGTCGATAATAGCTTTCACAGCCGCATCTTTCGTTAATGTACCTTCTTCAACAACAACTTTGTGTAAGTTTTGACCATTTGGTGCTTTTTGTACGTCTTTTACAAGTACTTTCACGCCATCAGCAAGAAGGTAACCACGGTCTGCAATTTGTCCACCGCTCTCAGCATAGAATGGTGTTACATCAAGCATTAATTGCCCTTCTTCACCAGCTTGTAAGCTATCTGTGTATTCGCCGTTTTTCACAAGTGCAACAACGTTACTTTCTGTTGCAACTGTACCGTAACCAACGAACTCGCTCGCTACTTTCACTTCTCCAAGGACACCGCCTTGAACTTGCATAGAATCAACGTCTTGACGAGCAGCACGTGCGCGCTCACGTTGTTTTTCCATTTCACTTTCAAAGCCTTCCTGATCAACTGTCATACCAGCTTCTTCTGCATATTCTTCTGTTAATTCAATCGGGAAACCATATGTGTCATATAGACGGAACGCATCTACTCCAGAAATAACAGTTGTTTTTTCTTCTTTTGCTTTTGTGATAACTTCAGCTAAAATTGCTTCCCCATCATGAAGTGTTTCATGGAAACGCTCTTCTTCATTTTTCACAACTTTTGCTATGAAATCTTTCTTTTCAAGTACTTCTGGGTAGAAGTCTTTCATTACCTCTCCAACAACCGGCACTAATTCAAACATGAATGGACGGTTGATGTTTAATTTCTTCGAATAACGAACCGCGCGGCGTAATAAACGACGTAATACATAACCACGGCCTTCGTTAGATGGAAGAGCACCGTCACCTACAGCAAATGTTACTGTACGGATATGGTCAGCAATTACTTTAAACGCCATATCTTTTTCTAAGTCACCATTACGATACTTCTCACCAGAAATTGATTCTGTTGCGCCAATCATCGGCATGAATAAGTCTGTATCAAAGTTTGTAGGTACATCTTGAACGATAGATGTCATACGCTCTAGACCCATCCCTGTATCGATATTTTTCTTAGGAAGCGGTGTATATGAACCGTCTGGATTATGGTTAAATTGAGAGAATACAAGGTTCCATACTTCTAAGTAACGCTCGTTTTCTCCGCCTGGATATAATTCTGGGTCACTAAAGTCATTACCATAAGCTTCTCCGCGGTCATAGAAAATCTCTGTATTCGGTCCGCTTGGTCCTTCACCGATATCCCAGAAGTTTTCTTCTAAACGGATGATGCGCTCTTTTGGAACACCCATTTTTTCATTCCAAATTGTGAATGCTTCTTCATCTTCTGGATGGATTGTAACTGATAGTAATTCTTTATCGAATCCGATCCATTTGTCGCTCGTTAAGAATTCCCAAGCCCAAGTAATTGCTTCTTCTTTAAAGTAATCACCGATTGAGAAGTTTCCTAACATTTCAAAGAATGTATGGTGGCGAGCTGTTTTCCCTACGTTTTCAATATCGTTTGTACGAATTGATTTTTGGGCATTTGTAATACGTGGATTTTGCGGGATTACACGTCCATCAAAATATTTTTTTAATGTCGCTACACCACTGTTAATCCATAACAGAGATGGATCTTCATGCGGAACTAGTGATGCACTAGGTTCTACTGCATGTCCTTTTTCTTGGAAAAAGTCTAAAAACATTTGACGAATTTGTGCGCCTGTTAGTTGTTTCATTGTATTTTCCTCCTTAAATATAAAAAACTCCCGCCCCTATAAAAGGGACGAGAGTTAACTCGCGATACCACCCTAATTATGAATTGATTATTATAACAATCAATTCATCACCTCATGGTGCCGTAACGTGGCAAGACGGCAGTGATTAGCTGCTCTCAGGATTAGCTTTCTGTTACCCTTCATTTAAAGCTTCTTTCAGCCATATGGAAGCTTCTCTCTATAAATGGACTGTAACGTACTTTTTCCGTCATTGATTTAATGTATTATATGACTAAATATAATAGAATTCTCTTAAGTTTGTCAATGTAGATAATCATTTATATTGCATTAACCATAGTTATTCTACTATTCATTCTTAACAGCCTTTCAATATATTATGCATTTATTAATAAATTGTACTACCTCTATATTTTTTTCAGAATATTATTTTTTTGTTATAATTAAATTATCAATAATAAAGGAGTGAGCAAAATGACAACTTTATTGAACAAGGCTAAAAACATATTAACGACTGACGAAACGATATTATTTTACACTGCATGTTCATTAGATATATTTATTTATCGTTCCGTTGCAAGACCAGGACTGTTAATTTTAACGAACAAACGGCTCTTCTTTTATGGACCAGATGTAAGTAAGAACCCAATATTTGAAGAGTACTCTTTTGCAAACATTTCTAATCTAAAAGAGCAAAAGCGGCTTTTCAGCAATCAAATTATATTTATGTACGATAATGAATGGAAAAAAATAAAGCATATTCAAACAAATGATGTAAGCTCTCTCGTTCAACAAATACACGAGCAACTCTCTAAATAATGAAAGCCCTCTACTTTTATAAGTAGAGGGCTTTCATATTACACATCTTCTTTTTTCCAAAGAGGTCTTACATGAACAATCACTGTACGAATAACCGCTAAAATTGGAACTGATATTAGTAATCCTACAATCCCAGCTATCTCTCCTCCAACTAGTAATGCAAGCATAATAATAACAGGATGCATACGAAGTGACTTACCAACGATGTAAGGTGATAAAATGTTACTTTCCAAAAACTGCAAAATAGCAATCGTAATTCCCGCCTTAATGAGTAAACTCGTTGATACCGTTGCCGCAATCATCAATGTCGGAATCGCCCCTAAAATAGGACCGAAGTACGGGATTATATCCGTTACCCCAATAATAATGCCGAGTAATAGTGGATATTTCATACCGATAAACCAAAAGGAAAGAACAGATACTCCCCCTAATACTAAGCAAACAAATAACTGTCCTCGAATATAACTTCCGAGTGACTTATCAATTTCTTTCGCCAGCATTTGCCCTGTACTACGCCACTTACTTGGGACTAGTTTCCAAAAGATGTGATAAAATTCACCGTAATCTTTTAATATGTAAAATACAATGAACGGTATTAAGAAAATAATAAGCAACGAATCCAGTACGCCACGAGCCGTACTCATCACTTTATTTAAAAGTGATTGTATCTTCGTTTCTACACCAACAAAAATTTGTTTCACCTTTTCATGAATAAATGATGGGAAATTTGCTGTTTGTTCTGTGACGCCATCCATCCAAGAATCATACATTTTTGTAAACTGCGGAAATTGTTCATTAATCTCTTGTAACTGTTTAATAACAACTGGCGTTCCTTTATAAATCCCATAACCAATTCCGCCAAAGAAAAGGATGTAAATAAGCAAGATAGCAAGTGTACGTGGCATCCCCTCTTTATGAATTTTTTCAATTAAAGGATGCAATAAATACGCAATAAAGCATGCAATAAGAAACGGTGTAATTGCCACTTTAAATACAAAAATAATCGGTGCCCATAGCGGCTTAATTTTTAAAAAGACAAGTAAACAAAGAAATACAAGTAACAATAACCCTAAACGATATATCCAAATGATTTTAAGATTCTTCACACGAAAAACCTCCTCCACCTTTATTTTGAAAATAAACAGGGTAGGTTATGTGCAAAAGTTTTAAAATCTTTTCGTGCAGACCATACTGTTTTGTAAAGACATACATATACATAACATAACAAGGACAACCACCCCTGAGAATGCAGCATGAAACAATATAATCAGGAGGGCTAATAATGGTTTTATTTATGCTCGTATTATCAGCACTTTTTATGATTCTTGAATGGGTTTGTATCGGGTTTGGGATTTGGAAAGGTTTCTTTATTCGTTCCTCCCGAAAAGAAAGGGCGAAGCAGTTATTTCATTACGGAATGCTTGGCGTTGGATGTTACGGCCTATCGTATCTCTTCTCTGAAATTGGACTTTTATATTTACATACAAGTGCATAAAAAAACTCCCTTATTATGAAGGGAGTTTTTTGCGCTTATAAATAAGATTTAATCATCTTACGTGCTTTTTTCATATTGCGTTTTGAAAATACATCTTGCTTGCGAGCATATTGATATGCTGCCGCTCCAACACCTAATGCGATTAATGAATTGCGTAGATTCAAAGTAAATCCCCCTTTTCGTTATCCGATCGTTCTTTCGTTCTCATCAAATAAATCATCAAGAGAGCTTAATGAACCATCTTCCTCTACTTGATGCGTATGGATTTTCCCTTTTGAAACCGATAATTCGATATAACAATTCCAGCAATAAAATTGGTTGACACCTATTTTTCCAATGTCTTTCCCTTTGCAATTTGGACAAATGAACATATGGCTTTCATCTCCTTACAGTCTCCCAGATTCTATTCGCCATTATGTCCAAACCGCATTCATTTATACATTACTGGAGCCTTTCAACGATATACGTTTGAAAGTTTCACTATATAATTTCACCTTGTTACATGAAATCATACGGTGAAATGTTTTCCACGTCCATTTCTTCGCCATTAACTGTTACCATCTGTACTTCTCCTTGTGATTCTTGCAAACGATTCGCTAAAGTCGTTTGACGCATTGCATCATCAAGGCGATTTACACCAGATTGGAAAGCTGCTTCCTCCCCGCAAATAATGAGGAACTTTTTACTTCTTGTAATACCAGTGTAAATTAAATTACGACGTAACATACGATTGTAACTTTTCACTATCGGCATAATCACAATCGGAAACTCACTACCTTGCGATTTATGAATCGAACAGCAATAGGCATGTGTAATTTGATTTAAGTCTGGCTTTGTATACGTTACCTCAATTCCATCAAATGAAACGATAATCATATCTTGTTGTTCAACGTTCTCTTTCGCATAAAACACCGAAACAATTTCTCCGATATCACCATTAAACACTTGGCTCTCCGGTTGATTAACGAGTTGCAGTACTTTATCGCCTCTTCGGTATACAACATCACCGTAAGCAATTTCTTTACTCTTTTCCCTTTTCGGATTAAACACTTCTTGCAACGCTTCGTTTAGTACATTAATACCGGCAGGGCCACGATACATCGGGGCCAGTACTTGTACATCTCTTGCGCTAAACCCTTTTGTCTTAGCATTTTCACAAACCTTCTTAACAACCTCAACAATTTGAGCTCCTGTACAGCCGATAAATGAACGATCTTTTTGATTTTGCGCTAAATCTGGTGGAAGCGTTCCATTTTTTATCGCATGGGCGAGTTGAATAACAGATGAGCCTTCAGCTTGACGATAAATTTCAGTAAGCTTCACTGTTGGAACTGCACCTGCATTCAATAAATCTTTCAACACTTGTCCAGGTCCTACAGATGGTAATTGATCTTCATCACCTACAACGATAACTTGAATGTTAGTCGGCAATGATTTAAACAGCTGATTTGCAAGCCAAATATCAACCATTGAAAATTCATCAATAATAAGCAATTTCCCTTGTACCGGATCCGTTTCATTACGCTGGAAAGACCCTTCTGGGGTCCAGCCAAGTAAACGGTGAATTGTACAAGCTGGAAGCCCTGTTGATTCACTCATTCGCTTCGCTGCTCTTCCTGTTGGGGCCGTTAATAATATCGGAAATGGATTATCGTCACTGTATTCATTCGGATTTAACGATAGCCCGTGAAGTGACGCATACATTTCAACAATTCCTTTAATAACTGTTGTTTTCCCTGTTCCTGGTCCACCTGTCAATAACATCATCGGTTTATGAAGTGCCGTTTGAATCGCTTCTTGTTGAAACGGTGCATACTGTACATTCAGTTGTTCTTCAATTTGACCTAACGTCTTTAACACTTCTGCTTCAGGAAATGAGGGTGTTTCCTCCTGATTCATAAGCCTGCGAATAGACTTTACAACACCTTTTTCTGAGTAGAATAACGATGCTAAATACACTCGTTCTTCTTCTATGATAACTTTCCCTTCACTTTGCATCATTTCAACGCAAGCTACAATGTCTTCCTCGGTCACTCTTCCTTCTTGATTATTTAAAAGTGACATCGTTTCTCTTACAAGTTGATTTTTCCCCATATAAACATGACCAAGTTGCAATGAAACATTCTCTAACGTATAAAAACAACCCGCACGTACACGGTCATCATGATTACCCGATATACCTAACGCACGTCCTATATCATCCGCTCTTCCAAATCCAATCCCGTCCACTTCTTCAATAAGCTTATACGGATTATTACGAATCACTTCTAATGTCATCTCTTTATATTGCTGGTAAATCTTAATAGAAAGCTTCGTTCCAAAACCGTAACCATTTAAAAAACTCATTACTTTCTCTAGTCCTTGATGTTCAACAATTGTCTCATATATTTCTTGAGCTTTTTGCTTATTGACAACACCGTTTAACGCATCTGGATCATCCATAATTTTAGAGATGGCATGTTCCCCAAGATGATCCACAATTTTTTCAGCTGTACGCTTTCCTATCCCTTTAAATAAATCACTCGCTAAATATTGCACCATACCAGCTTTTGTTTGCGGCAATTCTTTCTTAAATGTTTCAACTAAATATTGTTTCCCATACTTCGGATGGTCTTTAAAATGCCCTGTCAATGTAAACACTTCATCTTCATGCATGCGGGGAAAATGACCGTTTATCATCACTTTTTTTTCGTCGTACGTTTCATTCGTCTCAATGACTTTCATACTGACAACGGAATAGAGGTTTTCTTCGTTGTGGAAAATGGTGTGAAGAACTTGCGCTTTTATAAACTTTTTATCTTCCTCAAACAAATCCATTGCATGTTGATTTCCCATCTTTCCTCTCCTTTCCGGTTCGTTTCACTTTAATGAGCAGTACATCCCCCACCTATTTAGATGAGGGATAACTACCCATTAAACTATATTTTCATCTTATTCAGCTTCTTGCTCCAATAAACGAACACCATTACCAGCTAAAAAGTGATCTGGCTGAATTTCAGTTGCTTTCTTAAATAAAGTAAGAGCCTTCTCGTTATTTTCTTCAAATACGTACGCAACACCTAAATTATAATACGCATCTGCATGCTCTTCATCCATTTCTAATACCTTTTCAAAATAAGGTTTCGCCTCTTGAATATGTTCTAAACGTGCAAAGCAAAGTCCGCACTGGAACACAGCCTCTACATCGTTTTCATCTAATTCTGTTGCTCTTTGTAAAAATGGAAGTGCAAGACGATCATTTCCAAGCTGCACATGTGTAATACCTAACATAAATGTTACATCAGCTGATTGTAATCCCGCTTGCATCGCTTGTTCAAATACAGCCTTTGCCTCTGCAAATTGCTCTTGACCGTAATATACATTTCCTAATCCATAATAAGCAGCCGCAGATTTATCATCTAATTCTAATGCACGTTTATAAAATAAAATTGCTCTTTCACTATCACCTAGTACATCTAATAAGTTCGCAAAATTAATGTATCCAAGCGCATCTTTCGGATTTTCTTCGATTGCTTCTGTGAAATTTTTAGCAGCTTCTTCCCAGTTTCCTTCTTGCATATATTGAATACCTGTTTCAAGTTTGTTTGACATGTCCTTCACCTCTACAACAAATTATAACAAAGAATGTATTTTCCAAGCGAACGAAAATTCGCTTTATGTAAAAGAAACCTCTAACCGCTAATCGGCAGAGGCTTCTCATTTTATCCTAAATAATCCAATTTCTTACCACTACGATATACTTCATCAATTGTAGCACCGCCTAAGCACTCATCTCCATCATAGAAAACAACTGCTTGTCCTGGTGTAATTGCACGAATTGGCTCATCACAAAGAATACGAACTGTATTTTCATCAACGATTTGAACCGTTACTTTATTGTCTTCTTGACGATAACGGAATTTCGCTGTGCACTTAAATTCTTTTTCTTTCGCTTCATTACTTACCCAGCCGATATTCGTAGCAATAACTTCATCACCATATAGAAGCTCGTTATGGAATCCTTGATCAACATATAAAATGTTTTCTTTCAAGTCTTTCCCAACAGCAAACCACGGATCACCGTTACCACCAATACCAAGGCCATGACGTTGTCCAATTGTATAGTACATTAAACCGTCATGCTTCCCTTTCACTTCACCAGATAATGTTTGCATCACACCTGGTTGCGCTGGTAAATAGTTGCTTAAGAAATCTTTAAAGTTACGCTCACCGATAAAGCAAATACCAGTACTATCTTTCTTCGCCGCTGTCGCTAAACCAGCTTCTGTCGCCATTTCACGAATTTGCGGTTTCTTTAATTCACCTAATGGGAACATTGTTTTTGATAATTGCTCTTGGCTTAATTGATTCAAGAAATACGTTTGGTCTTTATTATCATCAACGCCGCGAAGCATTTTATATTCGCCGTCCATATAAGCAACGCGTGCATAATGACCTGTCGCTACATAATCAGCACCAAGCGCAATCGCATGCTCTAAAAATGCTTTAAATTTAATTTCTTTGTTACACATTACATCTGGGTTTGGTGTACGACCAGCTCGGTACTCATCTAAGAAGTACGTAAATACTTTATCCCAGTATTGTTTTTCAAAGTTTACTGCATAATATGGAATGCCAATTTGGTTACACACTTCAATTACATCATTGTAATCTTCTGTTGCTGTGCAGACACCATTCTCATCTGTATCATCCCAGTTTTTCATAAAAATTCCGATTACATCATAACCTTGCTCTTTTAATAAAAGAGCTGCTACAGATGAATCGACGCCACCGGACATCCCGATGACAACGCGTGTTTCTTGAGGTAGTTTGTTCATCATGTCACCTCCCATGCTAATTTTGTGTTAATCGCTTCACGATTTTCACTGTTTCGTACGCCGCTTTCTCAATTTGCTCTTTCGTATTTCCAAGTCCGAAACTAAAGCGTACGGATGAACGTATTTGATCGGAGTCTTTTCCGAACATCGCTACTAATACATGTGATGGATCAATCGAACCAGCTGTACACGCCGAGCCACTTGACACTGCAATGCCAGCTATATCTAAGTTCACAAGGAACGGTTCAATGTTCATTCCTGTAAAACTGATATTAAGCACATGTGGTAAGCGATATTCTAAGTTTCCGTTTACCTCGAAAGTAATGTCTTCATTTTTGAAGACAGATACCATTATATCTTTAAACTCTTCATATTGGGCATTTTTTTGCTCACGAGTTTTTTCAGCTAACAAAATTGCATGTTGCAAACCAACGATACTCGGTACATTTTCAGTACCAGCACGGCGTTTTCTTTCTTGCTCCCCGCCTATTAATAACGGTTCAAATTTCACATTTGCACCAGCATATAGGAACCCTACACCTTTTGGTCCATTAATTTTATGAGCTGAAATCGATAATAAATCAATGCCGAACTCTTTCACATCTATTTCTACTAATCCGTAAGCTTGTACCGCATCTGTATGAAAATAAGCTTGATGCTCTTTTAGCAACTTCCCTATTTCCGCGATTGGTTGCATCGTCCCGACTTCATTATTCCCAAACATAACGGATACGAGAATCGTCTCTTCTGTTAATGCATTTTGTATGTCAGAAACTTGAACGCGTCCTGTTTCATCAACAGGTAAATATGTCACTTCAAACCCTTCGCGCTCTAACAATTCACACGTATGCAAAATTGCATGATGTTCAATTCGCGTCGTTATAATATGGTTACCTTTATGACGATTCGCACGTGCTACACCTATAAGCGCTAAATTATCAGCTTCTGTACCACCGCTCGTAAATATAATTTCATTCGGATTCGCATGAATGCTACGTGCTCCCGCGCGTCTCGCCTCATCTACTGCATGGCGCGTTTGACGTCCATAAAAGTGAATACTAGACGGGTTCCCGAATGTTTCTGTCATATATGGAATCATCTTTTCGACCACTTCTGGGTGAGTCGGAGATGTCGCAGCATGATCTAAGTAAATGCGTTCCATTAAATCTCCTTCTTTCCAAATCGTTTCACAAGGAATTAAATGTAAAACATATAGCCCCCGTGATTTTCTTCCTCATAACGTACTAAATCTTCTAACGTTGTACTATCTAACACTTCTTGCACCGCATCACGAACACGCATCCATAATTGGCGTTGTGCCGGTTCCTCTTCTTCTATCATTTCTACAACACTAATCGGACCCTCTAATACACGGATTACATCCCCAGCTGTAATGTTAGCTGGCTGATCAGACAATACATATCCGCCATATGCCCCGCGCGTACTCTTTACTAGACGAGCGTTACGAAGTGGTGAAATTAATTGCTCTAAGTAATGTTCCGATAAATCATGTGCCTGCGCAATTGATTTTAAGGAAATTGGACCTTCACCAAACTTTTTTGCAAGATCGATCATAATTGTTAAGCCGTAGCGGCCTTTCGTTGAAATCTTCATCTATTTTGCACCTCTTTTCAAATTTTCACTTCTATTGGTTATATCTTATTTATAAAAGAACACAATTTAAAATCCTATGAAATTATAGCATAATATAGTATTATAAGAAATTTCAACTTGTGTATCAAAATGATAACATAAAATCACATTGAAAAACTCGGAAATTATTACAATTGAAAGAAAAATGAAAATATTTATATTCATTTTTCCCACAAAACAGCATCCTATTTCAAATTCCACTAAAAAAAATGATACGATAGAAAGAGATTATACATTAAGGGAGACGGTAAAAATGAAACAGCCACTCGCACATCGAATGCGCCCTACAAATATTCAAGAAATTATCGGACAACAACATTTAGTTGGTGAAGGAAAAATTTTATGGCGAATGGTCCAAGCAAATCATTTTCAATCTATGATTTTATACGGCCCTCCAGGCACAGGAAAAACATCCATTGCGAGCGCAATTGCAGGAAGTACTGGAACCCCTTTTCGCCTATTAAACGCTGTTACTCATAATAAAAAAGATATGGAAGTTGTTGTACAAGAAGCAAAGATGCATCGACACCTCGTTTTAATTTTAGATGAAGTACACCGTCTAGATAAAGCAAAACAGGATTTTCTATTACCTCATTTAGAAAGCGGACTCCTTACCTTAATCGGTGCAACAACGAGTAATCCGTTCCATGCTATTAATTCTGCTATTCGAAGTCGTTGTCAAATCTTCGAATTACACGCATTAACAGAAGATGATCTTTTAATTGGCTTAAAACGAGCACTTGAAGATAAAGAAAAAGGTCTTGGGGAATATGATGTAACGGTTACGCCGGAAGCATTACATCACTTTGCAAATGCATCTGGTGGAGATATGCGTTCTGCTTATAATGCACTTGAACTAGCTGTTTTATCTAGCTTTACAACGGACGAAAAAGCTGCGGTAATTACGCTAGAAATTGCAGAAGAATGCTTGCAAAAAAAGAGCTTCGTTCACGACAAAGGTGGAGATGCTCATTATGACGTATTATCGGCATTTCAAAAATCGGTGCGCGGAAGTGATGTAAATGCAGCACTTCATTATTTAGCACGTCTTATTGAAGCTGGTGATTTACAAAGCATTGGTAGACGTCTTCTTATTATGGCATATGAAGATATCGGACTTGCTAGCCCACAAGCCGGACCGCGTACACTAGCAGCTATAGAATCAGCGGAACGAGTTGGATTCCCGGAGGCACGCATACCACTTGCAAATGCTGTTATCGAGCTTTGCTTATCACCAAAATCAAACTCAGCTTACAAAGCACTTGATACTGCATTACACGATTTACGTAACGGTCAAACAGGCGACATTCCAAGTCATTTAAAAGATAGTCATTACAAAGGCGCAGAATCACTTGGAAGAGGCATTGGATACTTGTATCCACACGACCATCCAAATGGATGGGTACAACAACAATACTTACCTGATAAAATAAAAAACAAACAATATTATAAACCGAAAACGACAGGGAAATTTGAGCAAGCACTTTCTACTGTATATGAAAGATTACAAAGTTCGAATAAAACGAAAAATAAAGGGTAACCTAAGCGAAAACGTCACCATTATGGAGGCTTCGCTTATGAAAACACGTCAAGATGCATGGACAAAAGAAGACGATCTCCTTTTAGCAGAAACTGTTTTACGACATATTCGCAGCGGTAGCACACAAATAAAAGCATTCGATGAAGTCGGCGATACATTGAACCGCACTTCCGCAGCTTGCGGATTTAGATGGAATGCTGAAGTAAGACCGAATTACGAAGATGCGGTGCAACTTGCAAAAAAACAACGTAAAGAATTAAAACGCTCTGAAGCTAAAATAGAAAAAGAGCATTTCACGCAAACGAAACAACTCGTAATTGATGCCGAGTTTTCAGAAGATATTATGCCAAACAAACAGAATCTTACAATGCAACATGTCATCTCGTTTTTGCAAAACTTAGAGCATACCAACCCTTCACTCACAAAGTTACAAACTGAAAATGAAGTATTACAAGCTCAGCTCACGACTTTGAAAAAAACGAATCATGAACTGGAAGCAAAATTAGCGGTACTCTCAAAAAAACAACAAGCAATCGAAGAAGATTATGCAATGCTTGTTAGAATTATGGACCGTGCTCGAAAACTCGTTTCGGTTGAAGAACAAGAGGAACAGATCGCTCCAATTTTCAAAACAGATCAAAATGGAAATTTAGATATTATTTATTCTGCAGAAAATTAAAAAGGATGTCACCTAGTCGGGGTTTCTGACTGTGTGGCATCTTTTTTTCTTCGGTAAAAATAATATTTGTGAATATAATTATATAGATTTATAGAAAAAATTGACAACAATAGACCTCAAGTTCACACAAGGAAACACCAGGGAATAATTGGATATTACTTACTTAAATGTTACTATAAAGATATATGTTTGAAAGGAGATGGTTGCTATTTCATTAATAGTCTTCAAAATAACACTCGGTATTCTCGTTCTAATATTAGGTCTTTTTACCATTAAGAGTTTAAAAAAGACTTCCGCCTATAAGTCGGATAAATACGATTATTCTTTATTAGGATTACTTACATTCGAATTATTAGTATTGCAAATATATGCAATTCTTTAAAACATAATAGAAAAAGCATATACCCTTGACGGATATATGCTTTCTTTTTATTCTTGCCCTACACGCTTCACTTCAACGTTTTTAATACGTTCACGTACAACGTGACTTGCCATGATTAGGCCTGCCACAGATGGTACGAATGCATTTGATGAAGGTGGTAATTTCGCTTTACGAATTTTTGCATTTTCGTCTGGTACGATTTCTTTACGTACTTCTTCACGAATTACGATTGGGTTTTCGTCAGAGAAGACAACTTTTACACCTTTTTTAATACCATCTTTACGAAGCTTCGTACGAATTACTTTCGCAATTGGATCTGTATGTGTTTTAGAGATGTCCGCAATACGGAAACGAGTTGGGTCCATTTTATTTGCTGCACCCATGCATGAGATAATTTTAATTTTTCGACGTAAGCATTGTTTAATTAAATGAATTTTGAACGTAATCGTATCAGATGCATCTACTACGAAATCCAATCCATGTTTGAAGAACTCTTCATATGTTTCATCAGTATAAAACATTTCTAGTCCAATTACTTCACACTCTGGATTAATGTCTGCGATACGCTCTTTCATTAATTCTACTTTTGAACGTCCTACAGTAGATACTAACGCGTGAATTTGACGGTTTACGTTTGTAATATCTACAACGTCTTTATCGACTAATACGAGACGTCCTACGCCAGAACGTGCTAACGCCTCTGCCGAAAATGACCCTACGCCGCCAATTCCTAAAATACCGACTGTACTATTTTTTAATATTTCAAGTCCTTCTTTACCAAAGGCTAATTCATTACGTGAAAATTGATGTAACATTCAGCTCTACACTCCTATTACAAAAATGGTCTATCATGTATTCTAGCGTTTTTCCGACTATTTGTATAGAAAAAGTTATAGAATTCCTAAAAATACATATTTCGAGAATAAAAACATAGTGTAAACTGGACTTTTTAAACAACCCTTTCAATATACCCTTAAAAAGGAGGATTTAGAGAACCAAGCAGATCGAGGCACGTATGCTAGGAGGAGCGCAGTGTAGGAGTACTACTCGAGCACCGGACTAGCATACGTAACGATGAGATGCGACAGTTATCTAAACCGGACTTTTTAAACAACCTCTCAAAAAAAGTCTAGACGGCTATAGTATAACCATCTAGACTTTATTCTTACTTTTCTTCTTTTAAGCTTAATTTTAAGTTTAACTCTTCAAGCTGTGCTTCTGCTACTGGGCTTGGAGCTTCTGTTAATAAGCAGCTTGCGCTTGCTGTTTTCGGAAATGCAATTGTATCACGAAGGTTCGTACGGCCTGCAAGTAACATAACAAGACGGTCTAAACCTAATGCGATACCACCGTGTGGTGGAGTACCGTATTCGAATGCTTCTAATAAGAATCCGAATTGCTCTTGTGCTTCTTCTTGTGAGAATCCAAGTGCTTTGAACATTTTTTCTTGTACGTCACGCTCGTAAATACGAAGTGATCCACCGCCAAGCTCATAACCATTTAATACAAGGTCATATGCTTGTGCACGTGCTTTTTCTGGTGCCGTTTCTAATAACTCAACATCTTCACGGAATGGCATTGTGAATGGGTGGTGAGCTGCGAAGTAACGATCTGCATCTTCATCGTACTCAAGAAGTGGCCAATCCGTTACCCATAGGAAGTTAAATTTACTTTCGTCAATTAACTCAAGCTCTTTACCTAGACGTAAACGAAGTGCACCTAAGCTATCTGCAACAACGCTCTTCTTATCTGCTACGAATAGTAATAAGTCGCCAGCAGTAGCTTCTAATGTAGCCATTAACGCGTTTGCTTCTTCTTCACCGAAGAATTTCGCAATCGGTCCTTTTAAGCCGTCCTCTTCCACTTTAAGCCAAGCTAGACCTTTTGCACCGTATACTTTTACGAATTCAGTTAATGCATCGATATCTTTACGAGAGTATTTGCTCGCAGCACCTTTTGCATTAATTGCTTTTACTTGTCCGCCGCTTTCTACAGCACTTGTAAATACTTTAAAACCACAACCTACTGCAAATTCAGATAGGTCTGTTAATTCCATTTCAAAGCGTGTATCTGGCTTATCAGAACCGTAACGAGCCATTGCATCAGCATATTTCATACGAGGGAATGGTGCACTCACTTCTACACCTTTTGCATCCTTCATAACTTTCGTCATCATGCGCTCCATCATATCTAAAATTTCATCTTGTGTTAAGAATGAAGCTTCGATATCGATTTGCGTGAATTCTGGTTGACGGTCTGCACGTAAATCTTCGTCACGGAAACAACGTGCTACTTGATAGTAACGCTCAAATCCGCCGACCATAAGAAGCTGTTTAAATAATTGTGGAGACTGTGGTAACGCATAGAATTCACCATCATGTACACGACTTGGTACTAAATAGTCACGAGCTCCTTCTGGTGTACTCTTCGTTAAAATTGGTGTTTCCACTTCTAAGAACTCTTCTGTGTCTAAGAAGTTACGAATTGTTTTCGTTACGTCGTGACGCATTTTGAATGTGTTAAACATTGCAGGACGACGTAAGTCTAAATAACGATATTTTAAACGCACATCTTCTGATGCATCTGTATCATCAGCAATAATGATTGGCGTTGTTTTTGCTGCATTTAATACGTTTACTTTCGTTGCTTGTACTTCAATACGACCCGTTGCCATATTGTCATTAATTGCGCCTTCACCACGCTCAACAACTGTACCTTCTACGTGCAATACGTATTCACTACGAATAGTTTCTGCTATTTCTAACGCTTCTTTTGATGTTTCTGGGTTAAATACAACTTGCACGATACCTGTACGGTCACGTAAGTCGATAAAGATTAATCCACCTAAATCACGGCGTTTTTGTACCCAACCTTTTAATTGAACTGTTTGTCCAACTGCTTCTACTGTTACTTTTCCACATGCATGTGTTCTTTCAGCCACTGTAAGTTCCCCCTATATTAATTTCTCTGCTACGTATGAAGCAAATACATCTAATGCTACTTCTTCTTGTTCCCCTGTTGCCATATCTTTTAAGTTAATGATGCCTTTATCTAGCTCATCTTCCCCTAATACAGCTACAAATTTCGCCTTTAGACGATCTGCTGATTTAAATTGTGCTTTCATTTTACGGTCTAAATAATCTTTTTCAACTGATAATCCAGCTTTACGAAGATCAAACGCAACTTTCGCAGCATGGTCTTTCGCTTTTTCACCAAGCGCTACAACGTAGCAATCAATACTATGTTCAATTGGTAATTCGATGTTTTCAGCTTTTAGCGCCATAATTAAACGTTCGATACTCATCGCAAAACCGATACCTGGCATTTCTGGTCCACCGATTTCTTGTACAAGCCCGTTATAACGTCCACCACCGCTTAATGTAGTGATAGCACCGAAACCTTCTGCCTCACTCATAATTTCAAAAACAGTGTGTTGGTAGTAGTCTAAACCACGTACTAAGTTCGGATCTTTTTCAAATGGAACATCCATCATCGTTAATAGTTCTTGAACTTTGTCGTAGTATACTGCTGAATCTTCGTTTAAGTATTCTGTAATAGATGGTGCTGTTCCCATTAATTCATGGTTACGGTCCTTCTTACAATCTAAAATACGAAGAGGATTCTTTTCTAAACGAGATTGGCAGTCAGAACAGAACTCACCGATACGTGGCTCGAAGTGTGCGATTAACGCATCACGGTGCGCTTGACGGCTCGCCGCATCACCTAAGCTGTTTAATACAACTTTAATATTTTTTAAGCCCATGCCGCGGTAAAACTCTACAGCAAGTGCAATTACTTCTGCATCAATCGCAGGATCGTTACTACCGATTGCTTCAATACCGAATTGTACGAATTGACGATAGCGACCTGCTTGTGGTCTTTCGTAACGGAACATTTGACCAATATAGTATAATTTCGTTGGTTGTGTTGCATCACCGAACATTTTGTTTTCAACGTAAGAACGTACAACAGGTGCAGTACCTTCTGGACGTAATGTTAAACTGCGCTCTCCACGATCTTGGAATGAGTACATTTCTTTTTGTACGATATCTGTCGTATCACCAACACCACGTAAAAATAGCTCAGTGTGTTCAAAAATTGGTGTACGAATTTCTTTATAGTTGTAACGACGGCAAATTTCGCGTGCTTGCCCTTCGATATACTGCCATAACTCAACGCTACCTGGAAGAATATCTTGCGTTCCGCGTGGAATTTGAATAGACATATTCAGTTCCTCCTCAAATTGTTTTAATCTTAATAAAAATAAAAAAACTCCCGCCTCTACTGTTTGAACAGTAGGGACGAGAGTATTATACCCGTGGTGCCACCCTAATTGAAGCACGTATGCTTCCACTTTTTTAATAACGCTTAAATGTGCGTTCATCCCTACTAAGCATATATGCCGTTCAAGTTGAAACCTCTAGAGTGTCATTCAATAAGTCATCATGCAGAAATGTTTTCAGCCTAAGACATTTCTTCTCTTTCCATGTGTGTCTCATTTACTCTTCTCTATCAACGGTTATATTCATATGTAAATATAAAATTACTATACGTTTGTTGAGTAGGATTGTCAAGTACTCTAAGAGCGTTCAATCTGCTTCTTTAGACGCTTTACATCTTGAAGAGAAATCCCAAACTCAGAAGCAAGTTCCATTGAAGTATTGTTTTGCTCTTTTGAAATAAAATCATGAAAATTTACGTTAAACAGTTGATTTGCACCATTTGTAACAGAATGCCCTTTTTCGTTCATACGCATACGTATATCCCTCACATTCAATATAGATGTTTTACTTTTTATTGTTCCATATTGATGAAAGAGTTATACATAACTGAAATAGCTATTAATTCCAAATAAAGTAAAACTTTAATGAATAAGGGTTTTGTCCATCGCCACTCATTATTAGCCCTCACTAATCAGGCTTCGACGGGCAGTGGATCTCCCACAAATAGCGAGATAAATGAACAAAACATACAACAATGTATAAAAAAGAAGGGATTATATAATCCCCTCTTTTTTAAGCAACACTATTTACTATCCACAATTAAGGTCACCGGACCATCATTGATTAAAGAAACATCCATCATTGCTCCGAACTTCCCTGTTTCTACATGCAATCCTTGCTTACGAACTTCCTCATTAAAGAAATCATATAAACGCTCTGCATAATCAGGTTTGGCAGCATCCATAAAGTTGGGACGTCTTCCCTTGCGACAATCTCCGTATAATGTGAATTGCGAAATTGATAGAACTTGTCCTTCTACATCAAGTACAGAATGGTTCATCTTTCCACTCTCATCTTCAAAAATACGTAAGTTCGCAATTTTTTCTGCAATGTAAGTTGCATCTTTTTCTGTATCTTCATGCGTAATGCCAACTAGTAATGTTAAACCGAACGGAATTTGTCCTACGATCTCACCGTCTACTGTGACAGACGCTTCTTTTGATCGTTGTAAAACAACTCTCATCTTTTCTACACTCCCTATTAATGCATCATGCGTCGTACTGCATAAATTTCTGGAACACGTTTAATGCGTTCTACTACTTTTTTCAAGTGCTGTAAGTTACGAATAGAGATTGACATATTAATTGTCGCCATCTTATTACGGTCACTTCTACCAGAAACTGCCGAAATATACGTTTTCGTCTCTGTAACAGCTTGTAATACTTCATTTAATAAGCCACGGCGATCGTAACCTGAAATTTCAATATCAACGTTATACTCAATTTCTTTTTCAGGACTACCTTCCCACTCTACTTCCAATAAACGTTCTATAGCTTCTTCTGTATGAACATTTACACAATCACGGCGGTGAATCGATACACCTCGGCCTTTCGTAATATACCCAACGATATCATCACCTGGTACTGGGTTACAGCATTTTGATAAACGAATTAATAAATTATCCGCACCACTTACTTTAACGCCAGAATCCCATTTTCGAATTTTCATCGGTTTACGAACTTCTTTAACTTCAACGATTTCTTCTTCTTCACGTTGCTTACGGAATTTGTCCGTTAGTCGCGTAACAATTTGCGACGCTGTAATCCCGCTATATCCAACTGCTGCAAACATATCTTCTTCATTTGCAAAATTGAACTTCTCGGCAACACGTTTTAAATTGTCAGGAGCTAACACTTCTTTCATCTCATACTCTAGGCTACGCACTTCTTTTTCAACAAGTTCACGGCCTTTTTCAATATTTTCATCTCTACGTTGCTTCTTAAAGAATTGACGTATTTTGTTTTTCGCATGAGATGTTTGAGCAAGTTTCACCCAGTCTTGACTTGGCCCATACGAATGTTTCGATGTTAAAATTTCAATGATGTCACCAGTTTTTAATTTATAATCAAGCGTCACCATTTTGCCGTTTACTTTTGCACCAATTGTTTTATTTCCAATCTCCGAATGGACACGATACGAAAAGTCAATCGGAACAGATCCAAGTGGCAATTCCATTACGTCGCCTTTCGGTGTAAAGACGAATACCATGTCAGAGAATAAATCAATTTTTAATGACTCCATAAACTCTTCTGCATTAGAAGCTTCATTTTGCCATTCTAATATTTGACGGAACCATGTAAGTTTCTTCTCTAATGTACCTGTTGTTTCTGCTGTTTTTCCTTCTTTATACGCCCAGTGCGCCGCGATCCCGAATTCTGCAATCTCATGCATTTCTTTCGTACGAATTTGCACTTCAAGCGGATCACCTTTCGGCCCAATTACAGTCGTATGAAGAGATTGATATAGATTTGCTTTCGGCATCGCAATATAATCTTTAAAACGACCTGGCATCGGCTTCCAGCACGTATGAATAATTCCAAGTACCGCATAACAATCTTTAATACTATTTACAACGACACGTACAGCTAATAAATCGTAAATTTCATTGAACTGTTTATTTTGCAGTGCCATTTTACGATAAATACTGTAAATATGCTTTGGTCTTCCAGAAATCTCAGGTTGAATTGCAACTTCTTTTAACTTCTCACGAATACCAGTCATTACTTCGTCTAAATATTCTTCACGCTCTGCACGTTTACGCTTCATTAAATTTACAATACGATAGTATTGCTGTGGATTTAAATAGCGAAGTGACGTATCCTCTAGCTCCCATTTAATAGTACTAATTCCGAGTCTATGTGCTAAAGGTGCAAAGATTTCTAACGTTTCATTTGCAATGCGACGCTGCTTCTCTTGAGGCAAATGTTTCAATGTACGCATGTTATGAAGACGATCAGCTAGTTTAATTAAAATAACTCGAATATCTTGAGCCATTGCAATAAACATTTTGCGATGGTTTTCTGCTTGTTGTTGCTCATGAGATTTATATTTAATCTTTCCGAGCTTTGTTACACCATCGACAAGCATAGCAATTTCTTTATTAAATTCCCGTTCAATATCTTCTAATGTAATTTCTGTATCTTCCACTACATCATGTAAGAAACCTGCTGATACTGTAGCTGGATCCATGTGTAAATCAACTAAAATACCTGCAACTTGAATTGGATGAATAATGTACGGTTCACCCGATTTTCTGTATTGTTCGCTATGCGCATCACGTGCATATTCATAGGCACGTGCCACTAGCTCAATATCTTCATCTGCTAAATATTGACTTGCTTTCTCGAGTACCTGTTCAGCTGTTAGTACCTGCTCATTTGCCATCGAATCACCTTTTATTGAAAATTGACTTTATCTTAATTAAGTAGAATAAATTATATTCTATCATTATAACCTAATGATTGTGAATTGTGAAAAGGAAAAGATTTTACTGACATTTTACCTTATTTTTTTGTGCAATTATACAAAAGTACCCGCTCCTCTCCAAGAGATTCACGGGTACTTTTTATCACCGTAGTTTTACCTATATAGTGATTAGTATTTTTCTAATACTAATACATCGTAACCATCTAACATTTTACGACCATCTAAGTAAGTAAGCTCTACCAAGAATGCAATTCCTGCTACAACTCCGCCAAGTTCTTCAACTAGCTTAATTGTCGCTTCAATTGTTCCACCTGTAGCTAATAGATCATCTGTAATTAATACGCGTTGACCTGGCTTAATTGCATCTTTATGGATTGTTAAAACATCTTTACCATATTCTTTACCGTAATCAACTGTAATTACTTCACGTGGTAATTTCCCTAATTTACGAACTGGTGCAAAACCTACTTCTAACGCATAAGAAACTGGGCAACCGATAATAAAGCCACGTGCTTCTGGCCCTACTACAACGTCAATGTCTCTTTTCTTTGCATACTCAACGATTGCATCTGTTGCTGCTTTGTATGCTTTACCATCGTTCATTAACGGTGTAATGTCTTTAAATACAATACCTTCTTTTGGATAATCCGGTACAATTGCGATATGTTGCTTGAAATCCATATTTCTGAATCCTCCTCAGATCTAAAAGGTTTGTAAATACAAATCCTTTACCCTAACTGTTCTACTTCTTTATGATTACGAATCGTTTCAAACCATGTATATAGTTGCTGATATGTGCTATAAACCAATTCTTTTTCTAATTGTAAGTGGTTCATTTTCTCACGATATGTGTTCGATTCAATTAAATCACGCTTTTGTTTTTTGTCTGCCATAAAAATGACGCCATCTTTTATTGTAACAAATTCTAACTCAAAAAACACCTGTGTCATGAAATTTACTGTATCTTTTGACCAACCTTTATGTCGACATAGTTGTTCTCCATATTGTCTTAAAGAAAATGGTGCTTTTTGGCTCAAGAAAGAATAGTACCATTTAAAATGTTCCCTCGTTGGAACAGTACTAAATAAATGATTATTCTCTTGATAAAATAGCGTATAAATTCGCGACGGGAACCCCACTTTAAATAAATCTCGTAATTCATCTGTTCCTTTTGGCAAATCAAGTAACACGATGTATTGATCGTCTAAATGAGTTACTTCTGATGCATGCATCATATGCTCTTTAAAGTCTTCTAAAGAAAATTTATTCAATACCTCTTCAGAAAAATACACCATCGTTATTTTTTCTTTCGGAAGTTCTGATACATTCGCTTCTACGTTACGCATACTACGCCAATCAAATAATTGCCACGCCTCTACAGCAATATCTTGTACCATTAATTGCGGCTTCTTAAAATTATTCCATTCATTGATAGATGCTTCTCCTATTACAGATACCTTTGCAACTGGAGAAATTTCTTTCGCATACGCACCAAATCCAAATCCGATTGTATCCAGTGTCGCTTGTCCATCGCGAAGAGCCATTTTCAAATGAGAGCCATCTGATCCGATTGCACGAATACTTTCTAACTCTGCATCCTTCACTGCAATACGCGGTTTTGGATTTCCAACACCAAATGGCGCTAACTTTTGCATGTCTTCAATTGCTGCCAGTGTTACATCCTCCACTTTACAAAAGACATCAACAGCTGTAATTGGAATAAAATCTTCTTCTGTTAAAATTACCTCTGCTTGTTCATTTAAGCGGCGGCGCAATTCATCTACATCATTCATATGTAGCGTCATTCCCGCTGCCATCGGATGCCCTCCGAAGTGTGGCAATAACTCTCTACAATCTGACAAGTTTGCAAACAAATCAAATCCTGCAATACTACGTGCTGAACCTTTTGCTGTTTCTTTTACAGGATCAATGCATAATACAATCGTTGGACGATAAAAACGTTCCACTAATTTAGATGCGACAATTCCAATTACACCTGGATTCCAGCCTTCTTTTGCCAGTACTAGTACTTTATTGTCTTCTGGGGGGAAATTATTTTCCACTTCAGCGATAGCTTCTTCTGTAATTTGCTTTACAATATCTTTTCGCAGTTTATTCAGCTCATCAATTTCTTCAGCTAGCTCTTTCGCTTCTTCTGGATCATCTGATAATAAAAGATGTACAGCCGGCGTAGCATCTTCTAAACGGCCAACTGCATTAATACGCGGTGCGAGTGAGAATCCAATGCTCTCTTCTGTAATTTCACTTTGCGAAACGTTAGCAACTTTAAATAGCGCCTTTAGTCCGATATTTTTCGTCATGCGCATATGTTTTAAACCGCGCTTCACTAGCAATCTATTCTCACCATGAAGTGACACTAAATCGGCTACTGTACCAATTACTGCAATTTCTAATAAATGTTCTGGTACACGACCTAGTAGTGCATGTGCAACTTTAAATGCAACACCTACACCAGCTAAATAGTGAAACGGATATACACCGCCATCTAATTTCGGATGAATAATCGCAAGTGCTTCTGGCAATTCTGGTGGTGGCTCATGGTGATCTGTAATAATAAGATCTATTCCAAGCTCCTTCGCTACCTTCGCTTCATGTACTGCTGCGATACCAGTATCGACAGTAATAATTAGTGAGAATCCTGCGCTATGCGCCCAACGAAATGCTTCTTCGTTTGGTCCATAACCTTCTGTGAAACGGTTTGGGATATAAAATTCTACATTTGCACCTAATTCTTGCAAAGCAAGATATAACACAGTCGTACTACTTACTCCGTCCGCATCGTAGTCACCAAATATTAATATTTGCTCTCCATTTTGAATCGCCTTATTGACACGTTCTACCGTTCTATCCATTCCTTCTAATAAAAATGGATCATGAAATTCTTGATTTTCTGTATTTAAAAAATCTAAAATCTTATCTTCTGTATCTAGTCCTCTACCGAGGAATAACGAAACGACAAGTGATGATAATTTTAATTTACTTGCTAATTCACTCACTCGCTCGTCATTATATTCTTTTTCTTTCCAACGCGTCTTCGGTTGTAACACGAAATCACCCCTTAACCTGTTCATTATACAAGACAGATTAAGGGGTGACAATATAATGCAAACTACGCTGCAATATCTATATACTAAAATGTTAATAATGTTTAATTTGGAGAATACGGATTTATATGTACAAACACATTTTGTACGTTATCTTGTTCCATAAGCGTTTCTTTCACATGCTTTCCAATGCGGTGCCCTTCTTCTACAGTAATGTATGGATCTACAGAAACTTTAATATCGACAATAACGTAATGACCATGCTCCCTTGCATATAAAGAACCGATTTTTTTCACACCGTCTATTTGAAGTACTGCTTCTCTAAGCGGAACAACATCTTCCTCATGAAGAACATGATCAAGCGTTGCATGAATTGCTTCTGCCCCAATACTCCATGCCATTTTTGCAACAAGAAGTGAAACAAATAATCCTGCAATTGGATCGGCATATACAAGCCAATCTAACCCGAACTTACCACCAATAATCGCTGCACAAATACCGATTAAAGCTGCAATTGAAGAAAATACATCCGAACGATGTTCATATGCATTTGCAATAATTGCATCACTATTTACCCTCTTCCCTAATCGGAATTTATATTGAAACATTCCTTCTTTCACGATAATTGAAAGAACAACAGCAAAAATCGTAATTCCCTTCGGTGGTTCTAGTTCCTGCGAAAAAGCTTTTATAGACGAAATCGCTATCTCGATTCCCACAATAAATAATAATACTGCAACAATAATTGCTGAAATCGATTCCGCTTTACCATGACCGTACGGATGATCTTCATCGGGCGGTTGCTTCGCTGCTCGCAATCCAAACAATACAGCTAGCGAACCAATTACATCTGATGCAGAATGCACGGCATCCGCTAATAGCGCTTTACTGTTCCCAATATAACCAATTACCGCCTTTACAATCGCTAATATAATATTACCAACGATCCCGACAATAGCACCAAACTCGGCCTGTTTAAAACGTTCATCTTTTTCCATAATTAAAATCCCTTCTTTTCTTAACCTATCTTTTTATTGTAACAAAAACAGTGATAACAACACCAATTTTTTCCATATCCCTTCTATTAAAAAGTTGCTATCTTATTGTATCCACAAACGAAAAAAGAGATGCCTCATAAAGAGACATCATCTTTTTTATACTTGCGGTTCAGATTCTACTTTCTCAACCTTTTTCTTGTTTTTACCCTTTTTCAAACGACGGTTTTCAAGCATTAACCAAATTTGAGAAGCAACGAAAACAGAAGAGTACGTACCTACAACTAATCCAACAAGTAACGCAAACGAGAAGTTACGTAGTGACTCACTACCGAAGATAAGTAACGCAATTACTGGGAATAACACTGTTAATACGGTGTTAATTGAACGACCAAGCGTTTGGCGAATACTTGCATTTACGATTTCTTCTAAGTCTTTTATATCGCGAACTCGTTTTTTCTGTTTGTATAATTCACGGTTTCTATCAAATGTAACAATCGAGTCATTAATAGAATAACCGATGATTGTTAATACCGCAGCGATAAACGTTAAGTCTACCTCTAATTGGAAAATACTAAATATAACAATCATAACGAACGCATCATGTAATAATGCAAGCACTGCAGATAATGCGTACGTAAATCGGAATCGAATACTTACGTATAAAATGATAACCGCAGAAGCAATTAATACTGCGATAAATGCATTTCGTGCAATCTCTTTACCGATTGTCGGTGAAACTGTACTTACGTTTGGATCTGTACCGTATTTATCATGGAAGAATGTTTTTGTTTTCGCAATTTCATCTTTTGATAGAACACCTAAAGTACGAACGGCGAAACCTTTATTGTCATCTCCAGTAGGTACAATATTTTCTTCCTTCACATCAATGTTCAATTCTTTAAAATCTTTATGAACATCTGATACAGTAACTGATTGTTTTGATTGCAAGTCGATACGTGTACCACTCGCAAAATCAATACCAAGATTCAATTTGAAAATTGGTAAAATAATTGCACCTGCAATTACAACTACAATCGAGAAAACAAGGAATTTATGACCGATATTTACGAAGTTAATACGATCAAATCTTGTCGGTGGATGTACTACACCTTTTGTTAATGGAATAATATCCTTTTGTTTCACACCAAAGTATGCTGGTTTTTTATCGAAGTAACGGCTCTTTACAAGTAATCCTAGTAAGAAACGAGTACCGAATACGTTCGTAACGAAACCAACTAAAATACTTACGATTAAACTTGTTGCGAATCCTTTTACAGAGCTATTACCATAAACAAATAACACACCAGCTGCTGCAAGTGTCGTAATGTTCGCATCTAGAATTGTTGCTAATGAACGATGGTTACCCGCACGAAATGCTGACATCATTGACTTACCAATTTTCAGCTCTTCTTTCAGTCTCTCGTACGTAATAATATTCGCATCAACTGCGATACCTACCCCGAGCACTAACGCCGCAATACCTGGCAACGTAAGAACTGCATGCATCCAGTTAAAGACAAGTAATGTAACGAAAATGTATAAACCTAACATAATAACCGCTACAATTCCTGGTAAACGGTAGAATACAAGCATAAATAAGAAAATAAGAGCGATACCAATCGCACTAGCGAAAATTGTTTGCTCTAACGCTTGTTGACCAAACTTCGCTCCAACAGATGTTGAATACATTTCTTTTAAATCAACAGGAAGTGCACCTGCATTTAATAAAGATGAAAGTTGTTTCGCACTTTCAACTGTGAAGTTTCCACCTACGATAGATACTTCAGCTTGGTTAAATACTTGGTCTACTGTTGCTGCTGATAAGAACTTTGGATTCGGTTTTGCAGATTCTGCTTTGTACGAATCTTTTCCTTCTTCAAAATCAAGCCAAATTACCATTAAATTCGTTGGTGGTGGCATTTTTGAAATTTTTTCAGTTACTTCACGGAATTTTTCAGCGCTCTTTAGTGTAAGACCTACGCTCGCACGGCCTTGGTCATCAAATGTTTGCTTCGCTCCGCCGCCTTTTAAATCCGTTCCGTCCATAAGAAGGTTGTCATCTACATCACGGAATGTTAATTTCGCTTGTGTTGATAACATTTCACGTGCTTTTTGCTGATCTTGTACACCAGCAAGCTGTACGCGAATTCGATCTTGCCCTTCGATTTGAATGTTCGGCTCACTTACACCGAGAACATTGACACGATTTTCAAGAGCGCCTACTGTACTTACAAGTACGTCTCGATCGATTTTATCACCTTTTTTGGCTGGTTTTACTTCATATAGAATTTCAAAACCACCGCGAAGGTCTAGTCCTAGACTAATTCCTTTTGCTATGTCTTTTCCTGCCGCACCAATTACTCCACCGATTAATAAAACGATGAGGAAAAAGGCGGCAATTCTCGTACCACGCTTTGCCATATGTACCCTCTTTCTGCTACTAACACTTTAAATAAATCTCTTACGATTTACTTTTACACGTGTGCATACGCCTAGTTAGTAGACTTCCTTTCTATAATTTTGCTAGTTCATCACTAGCTGTGTCGGTAAGTTTTTCACAATACCTACACTTTCATTATTTATTTTTTCTCTTCACTACCCCCTTTATATATAATCTTAGACATAATTATTTCCTCATTATCAATACCTATCATTATACTGCAAAAGGAAGAACAAACCAATTGCAGTCGGTTATTTATTTTCATATTCATCAAATGACCAAAGTGGCGCTTGATATGCTTCAACAGTTAAATAATTCATATATTCATTAGTACTTACTCTTAATACATCATTTACTAATTCATATAATCTAACATCACCGTTTATTTTTTTCCACTTCTTCACTTTAAGAAACTTCCAAATATCATCATCTGTTACTCGGTCATAACCGAACATGTGAAACTCTTCTACTTTGCTTTCTAAAACGACTTGTAACTGTCCGCGGTATGATTCTACCAAAGCCTCTTTTTCTAACATACATAAACATCTCCTTCTTATTTCAGCACGAAAAGTCGCTTTTAATCCCGCTCTAATGGACAGCAATAACTACTTTCAAGAGCACTCTCATACTTCACTCTCTTAAATGCTTGTCATTCTTGTCTCATACGTGCATATAAATTATTGTAAATCATTCCACTGATTTTGAGAAGGTAGGAGAAGACCATGACGAGACAAAGCTTTTTAAAAGGCGCATTTATTTTAATGATAGCCGGATTTATTACCAAAATCCTTGGATTTATTAACCGGATTGTAATGGCACGTATTTTAGGGGAAGAAGGTGTTGGCCTTTATATGATGGCCGTTCCTACATTCATTCTAGCAATTACATTAACACAAATCGGCCTTCCTGTCGCAATCGCAAAATTTGTAGCAGAAGCGGAAGCTGTGAACGATAAACAAAGAGTTAAAAAAATATTAACAGTATCATTAGCTGTTACATCCGTTATTAGTATCATTTTAACAATTGGAATTATGCTCCTCACACCTATTTTAGCAAAAACATTATTAACTGATGAACGAACGTACTATCCATTAATGGCCATTTTACCTGTCGTTCCTGTTATTGCTGTTTCTTCTGTTTTACGCGGTTATTTCCAAGGGAAACAAAATATGAAACCTAGCGCTTATGCTCAAGTTATAGAACAAGTTGTCCGCATTACAATTATCGCTATATGCATTCAGTTATTTTTACCTTACGGTGTAGAATATGCTGCAGCTGGCGCTATGTTATCAGCCGTTCTCGGTGAAGTTGCATCGTTATTATTTTTACTCACTTTATTCCAGCGCGAAAAACATTTATCTATACGCTCTGGATTTTTCACTACTGTAAAGGAGAGCAAGGGTACATTTTATTCTCTTATGGATATTGCTCTTCCAACTACAGGAAGTCGTTTAATCGGTTCCGTTTCATATTTTTTTGAACCTATCGTTGTTATGCAAAGCTTAGCGATTGCCGGAGTTGCTGCCTCTGTCGCAACCCAGCAATACGGTATATTAAACGGTTATGCATTCCCACTTCTATCACTGCCAGCCTTTATTACATACGCTCTTTCTACAGCACTCGTTCCATCTATTAGTGAAGCGATGGCTAAAAGACAGCATAAATTAGTGGAACACCGCCTCCAACAAGCTCTTCGGATCTCATTAATTACTGGTGGGTGGTCAGTCGTTATATTATACGTATTCGCTTCTCCTATTTTAACTCTTATGTATGGATCGGATAGTGCAACAGCATTTATCCAGCTTCTTGCACCTTGCTTTTTATTTCATTACTTTCAAAGTCCACTTACCTCTGTTTTACAAGCTTTAAACTTAGCAAGAGCTGCAATGATGAATACATTTATTGGCGCCATCGTGAAATTAATCGTTATTTTTGTACTAGCTTCAAGGCCAGATTTTCAAATGATGGGGGTTGCCCTTGCAATTGCAGCAAATATAGTGACGGTAACATTCCTTCATTACGCTACTGTTTTAAAGAAAATTACATTTACCATTTACGCAAAAGACTACATTTTCGGCGGACTTGCTATCGGTATTGCAGGCGCTTTCGGTTTTTACCTTCATAAATATATAGTTTTCTCTCATTCACTCGGCGTACAAACATTATGGGAAATCACTTTAACAACAATCGTTTATATTATCCTCCTCTTCACTTTCAAACTCATTCGAAAAGAAGAGTTAAGTCGACTTCCAATCATTCGAAAACTTTCATTTTTGAAGTAAACGAGCTTACTATTTCATATAGTAAGCCTCTAGTTTTCTTTCAAATCAACAAAAAATTGTCCGTTTTGAAAGCTGCAGTATAAAATTTGTGTGATATCGTTATAACCTAAGTTTTTTAATTTTCCAATGAGCCATTCGTCTGTATGTTCAATCATTTGTAAATGATTCAATTGAATTTCTCCATCAATAATAAGAGGAAGAGTAAACTGCAATGTATCCTGTTTACCTTTTTGTTTTTGAAAGACAGATAACTTCCCAGATGGTTCTAAAATAGCGTATTCTACATCTCGGATATCTCCAACTCCTTGCTCCCTTAATTGCATCAATAAATCATCTATATTATAACGCTGCTTTCTCATCTTCTTTTCATCAATTTTCCCCGCATTTACAAGAATAGCCGGCTCACCTTCTATTAAATGCCGAAATCGTTGAAACTTTAATGAAATGACTGACAAAATAATCTGTATACACATAAGAAAAGTCATCGGAACTAATTGGTGCCAAAGTGATTTATCGGTATTTTCAATTGCGACTACAGCCATTTCCCCAAGCATAATGAATACGACTAAATCTAATACACTTAACTCTCCAATTTCACGTTTACCCATAAGACGAAAAATAATTAATATGATGATATACAAAAGCATCGTCCGGCCAATGATTGATACCCATTCCATTTCTACATCTCCTTTTTTACGTATAGACTCCCCTATAAAAAATAAACTAGTCTAACTTGGGCAAAAAGAAAATATGCTTGTATTAAAAAGGGGGAATGTATAAATGGATGGAACGAAAAAATTATCAACCGCAATCGGCTTTGGTATCATTACCTTATTAATTTTCGCATCAATTATTAGCATGGTTATGGCTCTTTTATTAAAGTTTACAGATATGACTGAAGAGACATTAGCCGTTACTATTTTTATACTAGCTCTTTTATCTATGCTTATATCCGGATTTACTGCCGGCAAAAAAGCACAAGGGAAAGGTTGGCTAGTAGGTTTCACAACAGGTCTTACATTCGCTATACTTGTTTTTCTAGTTAACTATTTAGGCTTCTCTCAAACTTTATCGAACTCCCAGTTACTTTATCAACTAGCATTAATGGGCGCGAGTACACTCGGTGGTATTTTCGGGGTAAATATGTCAAAACAAAACAACTAAAAAAGGCCCTGCACATTTCATGCAGGGCCTTTCTCATTAGTTTTTCACAACTTCACGAATCGCATTACGATCGAAAGTTAAGTGTGAACCACCAGATTTAATAACGATTTTCGTCTCATCTACTGATTCGATTGTACCGTGTAAACCACCGATTGTTACGATAGCATCACCTTTTGCTAACTCATTTTGCATTTGAGCAACTGCTTTTTGACGCTTTTGTTGCGGGCGAATTAATAAGAAATAGAAAATCGCAAACATCGCAACGATCATAACGATATTCATCATACCTGGATTCATCTTTTGTTCCTCCTTTTAAATTATGTATTAGAAGTTTTTAGCATTCGGTTTATTAAAGCCATACTGTTCAAAGAATTCTTCGCGGAAATCGCCAAGACGGTCTTCACGAATAGCTTGTCTCACCTGCTCCATTAAGTTTAACAGAAAATGAAGGTTGTGATAAGACGTTAAACGAATTCCAAACGTTTCATCACATTTCATTAAGTGACGAATGTACGCACGAGAGTAATTTTTACATGTATAGCAATCACAATTTGGATCAAGCGGACCGAAGTCTCTTGCAAATTTCGCATTTTTTACAACTAGACGGCCTTCACTTGTCATACATGTACCATTTCGAGCGATACGAGTTGGAAGTACGCAGTCAAACATATCAATACCACGAATTGCACCATCGATTAACGAGTCAGGAGAACCTACTCCCATTAAGTAACGTGGCTTATTATCTGGAAGAAGTGGTGTTGTAAACTCAAGTACACGGTTCATAATATCTTTCGGTTCACCTACAGATAAACCACCTACAGCGTAACCAGGGAAGTCCATTGAAACAAGGTCTTTTGCACTTTGACGACGAAGCTCTTCGAACTCTCCGCCTTGTACAATACCGAATAAACCTTGATCTTGTGGACGTTCATGCGCTTTTAAACAACGTTCTGCCCAGCGGCTTGTACGTTCTACAGATTTCTTCATATATTCAAAAGTAGCCGGGAAAGGTGGACACTCATCAAATGCCATCATAATATCCGATCCTAATGCATTTTGAATTTCCATCGCTTTTTCTGGTGATAAGAATAATTTATCTCCATTTAAGTGGTTACGGAAGTGAACGCCTTCCTCTTCAATACGACGGAAGTCACTTAAACTGAATACTTGGAAACCACCAGAGTCCGTTAAGATCGCACGATCCCAGTTCATAAATTTATGTAAACCACCTGCTTCACGAATAATTTCGTGACCTGGGCGTAGCCATAAATGATACGTATTACTTAAAATAATGCCAGAATCCATTGCTTTTAATTCTTCTGGTGACATTGTCTTAACTGTTGCAAGTGTACCAACTGGCATAAATGTTGGTGTATCAAATGAACCGTGCGGCGTATGTACACGTCCTAAACGGGCACCTGTTTGTTTACAAGTTTTAATAAATTCATAACGAATTGCTGTCATAATTTACTCCTTTTATTTGTTTCCCATTTTAGCGTGAGATGCAACGAACATTGCATCACCGAAGCTAAAGAAACGATATTTTTCTTTTACTGCTTCATTATAAGCATGAAGTACATTATCTCTATTTGCAAATGCACTTACAAGCATAATTAATGTTGATTTCGGTAAATGGAAGTTTGTAATTAAACCATCAATTGCTTTAAATTCATAACCTGGGTACATAAAAATGTCTGTCCATCCAGAAGCAGCACAAAGCTTACCGTTATGATCTGTCGCAATTGTTTCTAACGTACGAGTTGAAGTCGTACCTACCGTAATAATACGTCCACCATTCTCTTTCACGCGATTTAATAACGCAGCTGTCTCTTCAGACATATGGTAATATTCTGCGTGCATATGGTGTTCTTCAATCGTATCTGCAGAAACTGGTCTAAATGTTCCAAGTCCTACGTGAAGTGTAATGAAAGCTAACCCGACGCCTTTTTGTTTTAACTTCTCCAGTAACTCTTCTGTAAAGTGAAGTCCCGCAGTCGGCGCTGCTGCTGAACCGATTTCTTTCGCATATACTGTTTGATAGCGATCGCGATCTTCTAGCGTCTCTTTAATATATGGAGGAAGTGGCATTTCCCCAAGTTCATCTAAAATTTCATAGAAGATGCCGTCATATGAAAATTCAAGATGACGTCCACCTTGATCTGCAGTTCCTATGCAAGTTGCTTTTAATTTCCCTTCGCCAAAAGAGATAACAGTTCCTTCTTTTACACGTTTCGCTGGCTTAACAAGCGTTTCCCACTTATCGCCTTCTTCTTGTTTTAGAAGAAGTACTTCAATGTGCGCGCCTGTATCTTCTTTCACACCGTGCAAACGAGCAGGCATAACTTTCGTTTCATTTAAAACTAAGCAATCCCCCTCATGTAAGTAAGAAAGAATGTCTGTAAAATGTTTATGCTCAATATCGCCTGTTTCACGATCTAACACCATTAATCTTGATGTTTCACGATCTTCTAATGGGATTTGTGCAATAAGTTCTTCTGGTAAATGAAAATCAAACAGATTAATATCCATAACTATATCCACCTATTTCTTATTTAAATCGATTTATTATATACATAATAAAAGATAATACAATACTTAACACAATACATGTAATGATAGGAAAATAAAAGGTAACGTTACCTTTTTTCACAAAAATATCGCCTGGAAGCCTTCCTATGAACTTCCAAGCTAATCCAACAACAATGAGCAAAATACCAGCTGTAATAAGCAGCTTTGGCATCTCCGTCATACTTTTGGCATCTCCATTCCGAAATGCTCATATGCAAGCGGCGTTACGATTCGGCCTCTTGGCGTTCGTTGTAAAAAGCCAATTTGTAATAAATATGGCTCATATACATCTTCAATCGTATGAGATTCTTCTCCAATCGTTGCCGAAACCGTTTCTAACCCGACTGGGCCACCACGGAATTTCTCAATAATACCAAGCAGTAATTTATGATCGATATGATCTAGACCTAATTTATCTACTTGCAGTAGTTCTAACGCCATTTGTGTAATTTCCATCGTAACCGTTCCGTTACCACGAACTTGTGCGAAATCTCGTACACGTCGTAATAAACGATTCGCAATACGAGGTGTACCACGAGCACGTCTTGCAATTTCTAGTGCGGCTAACGAATCAATTTCAACTTCGAATACTTCTGCTGTACGTTCAACAATCTCAGAAAGCTGATTTACTGTGTAATACTCTAATCTTGAAAGTACACCGAAACGGTCACGAAGCGGCGCTGATAATGCCCCCGCACGGGTCGTTGCTCCAACTAATGTAAATGGCGGTAAATCTAAACGTACAGACCGTGCTGATGGCCCTTTTCCAATTACGATATCAAGGCAAAAATCTTCCATCGCAGGATATAACACTTCTTCAATTGACCTATGCAAACGATGAATTTCATCAATAAATAATACATCACCCGGCTGAAGTGCTGTTAATACAGCTGCTAAATCTCCCGGCCTTTCAATTGCTGGACCTGAAGTTGTTCTAACATTTACGCACATTTCATTGGCAATAATATTGGCAAGCGTCGTTTTACCAAGTCCTGGTGGTCCATATAGAAGCACATGATCTAACGTTTCTTCACGCATTTTCGCTGCTTCAATAAACACTTCTAAATTATGTTTCGCTTTATCTTGGCCAATATACTGACGGAGCGTCTGTGGCCGTAATGAATATTCTAAATCCGAATCTTCATATGCAGATTCCCCTGAAAGGAGACGTTCGTCCATTATACTCACCTCTTACCATTTAGTAAAAGACTAAGTGCCTTTTTAATATACTGATCCGTCGTTAATGATTCTTTTAATAACTCTGGTACAACGCGAGAAACTTCTCGTTCTGCGTATCCAAGTGCGCGCAGAGCTTCCAGCGCCTCATCAAGCTCAACTGATGAACCTTTCTTCTCATCAAAACGTTCTGTGTCTGAGAATAAATCAACAAATGCATCTGGCACGACATCAGCTAGTTTTCCTTTTAAATCTAAAATCATTTGGCGTGCTGTTTTCTTTCCGACGCCCGGGAACTTCACTAAAAACTTCTCGTCTTCGTGTTCAATCGCTTGAACGACCTGTCCTGTTTGACCAGACGCTAAAATTGCAAGAGCGCCTTTTGGTCCAATACCAGACACACCTAACAACTTTGTAAATAATAAACGCTCTTCACGTGTTTTAAACCCGTAAAGTGCCATAATATCTTCTCTCACATAATGATATGTATAGACACGGATTTCTTGCTTATTTCTTTGAAATACATACGGATTTGGTGTGAAAATTTGATAACCAATTCCATTATGGTCAATTACGACATATTCCGGTCCTACATACTCCACGTAACCTGTAACATATTCAAACAAAATACAATCTCTCCCTCTTAAATCATGTATTCCATTTTAACATATTTAATGATAGAAAAGCGAGACTACCCCAACAAATGTTCCCTATTTGAAACTTCTGTTATTTTCCATTGACAGAAAGTATGAAGCACCTTAATATACAGAAGTCGATAATGATTATCAATATTAATTAAAGGGGTTACATCAGGATGAAACAAAAGCTATTTATTTTATTTACTATTATGCTAGTTGTTCTTTCTATCGTTGGCTGTTCTTCTCAAAAAGAAGAATCGAAAGCGAAAGAACAACTGAAAACAAAAGTTGTAAAACACGCTAAAGGGGGAGCTACAATTCCAGTAAATCCAAAGAGAATTGTTGACCTGTCTGGATCAACAGAAGAATTATTACTTCTTGGACACAAACCTGTTGGTACAGCAAACACATATAAAGATAAAATCCAAAATCATTTAACAGAAAAATTAGACGGAGTAAAAGCAGTAGGGTGGTACTGGGCACCTAAAGTTGATCTAGAAGCTGTTACTGCATTAAAACCAGACTTAATTATTTTAAATAATCGTCAATTGAAGATCTATGATCAATTAGAAAAGGTTGCACCAACAGTTGTTTTAGAAACAAACTTAGAAGACTGGCGCGGTAAGTTTAAAGAAGTAGGTAAACTATTTGACGAAGAAAAGAAAGCAGACAAATGGATTGCAGACTACGATAAAAAAGCAGACTCTTTATCTAAAAAAATTAAAGAAAAAACAAAAGATGAGAACTTTATGTTCGTCGCAGTTACACCACAAAACTTCCGTGTATACGGTAGCTTCGGATACGGTGACATCATCTTTAATGACTTAAAACTTCCAGCAACAAAAGGTACAGATTTAAAACAAACGATGGCACAAGTATCGTTAGAAGGTCTTGTTGCATTCCAACCTGATCAAATGTTTATTGTAAACTTTGGCGGCGAAGCTGATAAAGTTTACGAAGACTACAAAAACAGTGCCGTTTGGAAAGACAATAAAGCAGTTAAAAACAATCACGTATATGAAGTATCAAATGAACTCTTCAATACGAAAGCTTTCAATCCAATCGGAAAAGATATGCTAATTGATGAAATCGCAAAACAAATTTTAGATAAAAACAAGTAAAAAAAGCAGCTCACCATGAGCTGCTTTTTTTCTTATTTTGCACTGCGTATTGCTTCATTTTTTCAATCGTCTTCACAAAACCTTCTTTTGATTTAATACGAATACCACGCTTCAACTTCGCACGCTCATAGCTCTCAAGCTTTTTCATATCAATTTGAAAGAAGGAATGAATCGCATTATCACTTTTCGGTACACCTTTGAAAATTTGTAATATCCCTTCCTCTGACACACCAAAATAACCGCTCGTCTTTAATAACGGAGAAATATCATCAACTTTCTTTTGTAATACAATTTGTACATCATCACGATCAACGAGCTGCCATTCTTTATACTGCTGTAAAAACTTTTCTAAGTCCGCTACTTTTTCTGTAAAGATTTCCTCACTTACTTCTCCATCAACATACATTCGCTCTAATAAAATTGTAACTTCAGGCTCTTTTTCTGTTACTTCTGGTACTGGCCCTTCCGCCTTCACATTCGTTTCATAAACGAAACAAAACATCATAACGAAAGCTTGCATCGTAATCAGTATCCATTTCATTTCCGTTCACCTCTTTTAGGCAAGATCAAACTTTCATTAGTAGTTTTTCCGGAAATGGAGGTTTTATCCCTAATTCATAGATTACTCTCATTAAGACTTATAGAGTCCAATGATTTCTACCTATTTCGAAACGTATTGATTACGTGAAAACTTTTTTATACCTTTATTTGATTGTACCGTTGCTATATAAACTCCAATTAATACGATTATCATCCCAACTATTTGTTGCCACGTAACAACTGCTCCATATACTATAACTGCTATGCCAGTAGCTACGATGGGGGTTAAATTCAAATACATACTCGCTTTACTTGCACCTAACTCTTCTACTCCTTTATTAAACACGATATACCCAATTAACGTCCCACATATGACCATATACAACATTTCTAGCCATCCTTGTAAAGAAAGCGTTAAAACCTTTCCCCACCCATCTTCATATAGAGAAAATCCTGCTAAAAAAACGGTTCCTAATACGGTCATACTCATTGTAGTTAACAAAGGTGATACACCACTCATAACTTTTTTCCCTGTTAAGCTATATAACACCCCACAGATTAAAGCAGCTATAAATAAAAGATCTCCCTTATTAAATGACAAAGACATAAGTATATTCATTGAACCACTCGTAATAACAACTATTACACCTATAAGGGACAACATTAAACTTATTCCCACTTTTATACTCCAAGACTCTTTAAAAAATAATATTGCTCCCAATGTTACAAAAACGGGCATTGTAGCAATAATAAGCGAGCCATTCAGGCTGGAAGTATAGTTAAGTCCCATAAAGAAAAAAACATTATAACCAAAAATACCTGTTAGCGATACAAATAACAGCCCTTTCCAATTCTTTAATAACAAACTTGTATTCCACTCAGATTTCATAAAAATTATGCCTATTAAAATAAAACTAGCTAAACCAAAACGAATTGTTGCTGCAGTAATCGGTGGAATTTCAGTAATAACATGCTCTGCTGTTGCAAAAGATCCACCCCAAAACAAAGGAACAAGTAACATAATTACATACATACGGTTTATTCTTTTCATTTTTATTACCCCTTTTAAGCAAATAGGTTTAAAGGTTTAAACTCGTTTACTTGTTATTTAAAAAAAATTAATAATTTGACTCTATTGCTTGAAGTAAATCCTTCACCTGTTTTAAAAATTCTCCTGCTATTATAGAATAAAAAATTTCTTTTCCATTTCGATCCGCTACAATTAATTCTGCTTGTTTTAAAATTTTCAAATGGTGTGAAACAGCCGGTCTAGAAATCCCCATTTTATCTGTTATTTGTGTTACATTCATCTGCTTGTTTTCTAATAGAAACATAATAATTTGCTGACGATTCTCATCTCCTAACGCCTGAAATATAGGTGTTACGACCTTAAATTTCTCTAATACAACTTCTGTATTTCTACATTCAAAATTCTCCATATCCTATTCATCCCAACCTTTTATATCTAAAAAACATGTAATATATTACCATTAAATAGTAACTCTTTCATATACACTTGTAAATAACTTTATTTTCCGACTTTCATTTCAATAAAAAAGGGAAGATTGGATTCCTCCATTCTTCCCTTTACATTCATATAAAATGAAAGACGCCTGCAAAGCAGGCGTCTTGATGCGTTTACGGCGAGAGACCAGGCGACCACATTCGCGTGTTTAGCACTTAAGCATATCTCTCGTCTTACGTAAATTAGCTCATCGCTTTGCTAATATAACATTAATAAAGTATAAGTGCAACATGTTTATAAAAATATTTTATTTCCTCTTTTACTCAAACGAAATTCGTGTAAATTATAAATTGATAAATGCAATATATATGTTACAATTAATATAATAGCGAAATCATAATAAACAGGAGATGGATATTGTGAAAAAAATAAAGGATGAACGTCTCATTCTGAAAACATTAAAAAACATACGTATTGCCTTTCTTTTTCAATCGCTTGGTATAATTGGCATTTTAGGATATATCGGATTCACTGAAGGAATGGATCAAGCTACGAAATCTCCATTATGGTTATTATTTATCCTTACAAGTATCGTACTTAGTTATTTACAGTTAAGCGTTTCTATCGATGTAGAAGAAGGCGAAAAGGATATAAAGTTAACTCCTTATTACAAAATTATTTTACGCTCTCTTATTGCAGGAACTATTATAGCCATTATTTATATCATTTTCAGTCCAAAAAGACCTCTCTTTGAGGCTATTCTAACAGGTAGTATTTTCTTTATATGCTTTTTAATTTCTTATTCCATTAGTTATTTCATTAAAAAACGTCGTTTACACGACAACGATGAATAAAGAGGAAGGGCTACCCCTTCCTCTTTTGTTTTGCTATCGCATAGTACCAGTTAAACCGTAACGAATGTCTCGGAACATATTCCCTATATCACGATTAAAATCGTTTGTAACTGTACCATTACGTAGGCGTGTACTCATTGCATCGACACGAGTAAACATATCATTTCTTACAGAAACATATACGTTTCTGTTTCCAACTTCATTTGAAACCGCTTGACGAATTTCGTTCGCCATCGCCGTTTCATTTGTCACTGTATTACGTGGTTTTACTGCAATCGCTACATCGTTTCCATATACAACTGTAGACACGCGGTCTACGTTATTCATACGTTTCACACGATTCGTTATTCTTTCAGCTGTTTTACCATCATTGTTAATGTATGAATTGTTCATTGTAATATTACGAGTTGGATGCGGATTAGCAATTTGTCCGTTGTAATTTACATCGCGGTAATAATTGTTATATCCTGTATCGTTACGACCATTTCTATATGTTACATAATCTGTATAGCGATCATTACGCGCTACATTATCACGATACTGGTGTGTATCATTATAAGATGTATGCTTATAGTTGTAGTTACGTCCATCCATTGCATTGTTATCTTTTGGTGTACCACATGCAGCTAATGCACTGGTAACTAACAAAGAAGCAGCAATCACTTTTACTTTCGTATTCAATACAAAAACCCCCTCTGTTAGAATGAACTTCTCTTCTGAAAAGCTCCCTCTTATGATGAGTAACAGAGAAGGTTTTTACACTGTTAATATTTCACTGGGGATTTTCTAACATTTGATGTAAATCTTCCATTTTCAGAACGACTCTACATACAAAAAAGGCGGGAATAATCCCGCCTTTTTTAAACTTCCTCTTCGTCCTCTTCTTCTGAAACCGGCTCCCCAAATACATTTGGTGGATCTGGTTGATAATACATCGTTCCTGGCTGTGGCGCATATGCCGATTGAGTTGGTTGATAATATAAAGGATTCGCGTATTGTGGTCCTCCAGGTTGCGGACTATATAGCCTACTCTCTCCTCCGCATCCACAATCTTCCTCTCCTTGCACGAGCGGTGGCATATTATTATCCATTGGCATCATATTTAGATTTGGCATAGACGTATATTGCGGTCCAAACGGTGCCCCTTGCTGATATGGCATTTGATATGGATTTTGTTGTTGATAATACGGATTTGGCGGCATCATAGGCTGTTGGTATGGTATTTGATATGGCATCATATTCGGTGGTTGATTATTATCCATTATCG